>JBQTJI010000099.1:0-35153 GCA_052387255.1 Gemmobacter sp.
CAAGCTGCAATCGGCACTGCGGGGCATCGGCCACCCCGACACGGACAGGATCGCCGAATTGGGCATGGCGGGCCTGAGCGGCGGGACGATCCAGACCAAGCTGATGACGGCGCTGATGAACCACGCCAGCGCGGCCCCGGAGGATCGCCCCAGGATGGAACAGGCCCTGCGCGGCGTCATCGCCGAGTACAAGGCGTTCCTCGCCACCAATCAGCTGGTGGCCCTGTGCGACGAGAATCCGTTCGGTGTCGCGCTGAACCTGCGCACCGGTCTGGGCAGCGCGCTGGACCGGATCGAGGTGTCGCTGGCAGCGTAGCAGGCTCACCCCAGGCCCGCGACGCGGGCGCGCAGGCGGATCAGGGCCAGCACCGTGTCGATGGTGGGCGTCGGCGTTCCGGTCAGGCGGCCAAGCTCGGCCACCGACGCCACCAGCGCGTCGATCTCCATTGGGCGGCCTGCTGCCAGGTCCTGCAGCATTGATGTGCGATGCGCGCCCACGGCGGCACCGCCGTCGATGCGGCGGTCCACGTCGATGGGGAAGGTGACGCCGAGTTTCTCGGCGATGGTTTGGGCCTCGACCATCATCAACCGGGCGACGGCGCGGGTGCCGGGGTCGGTGCAGAGGACATCGAGCGTGGCGTGGGTCAGCGCCGAGATCGGATTGAACGACAGGTTGCCCCACAGCTTGACCCAGATCTCGTCGCGCAGCCTTGGGCGGACGGGGGCCTTGAGGCCCGCCGCCGTCAGCGCCCTCGACAGCGCCTCGGCGCGGGCGGTTTTCTCGCCCGAGGGTTCGCCCAGCGAAAAGCGGTTGCCCTCGACATGGGTGATGGTGCCGGGTTCGGTGACCTCTGCCGCCGGATAGACGACGCAGCCCAGCACGCGACCGGGGCCGAAGCCATCCCACTGCGCGTTGCCGGGATCGACCGTGGCCAGGCGGGTGCCCTCCAGCGGGCCGCCCAGACGGTGGAAGTACCACCAGGGCACGCCGTTGACGCCGCTGACAAGGGTGCTGTCGGGGCCCAGAAGCGGGGTGATCCGGTCCACGACCGGCGGAACGGAATGGGCTTTCAGCGTCAGGATGACATAGTCCTGCGGGCCGAGGGTGCGGGCGTCGTCGGTGGCGCGGACCTTGTGGGTGGTGGCGTGGCCCTCCTCGATCAGGGTGAGGCCCTTCGATTGCAGCGCGGCCAGATGGGGGCCGCGCGCCACCAGCGACACATCCGCGCCCACGGCGGCCAGCTTGGCCCCCATGTAGCCGCCGATGGCGCCTGCGCCGAAGATGCAGATCTTCATGATCCGGCCCCGACCACCGAGGCAGGCCGTGGCAATTCGCGCCCCCCTCCCCCCTCGTGGGGGAGGGATGGGGTGGGGGGGGCTGCGGCGGGCCCCGGGTGGGGGGCGGCCCCCCCCCCCCCCCCCCCCCCCCCCGGCGGGGGCCCGGGGCCCCCCCCGCGCGCCCCCCGGCCCCTCCCCACAAGGGGGAGGGGAGGCACCTTGCCCCACAGTTGCGCGCCACGGTGACCGACATCACCCGCCCAGCCCCAGTTTCTGCGCCAGGCCGATGCGCTGCAGCTTGCCCGTGGCCCCTTTTGGAATTTCGCGCAGGATGACGATGCGCTTCGGCACCTTGAACGCGGCAAGCCGGGTCGCGGCGAAGGCGCGGATCGCGGCCTCGTCGGCGGTGTGGCCTTCGCGCAGGACGACCGCCGCCGCCACATCCTCGCCCAGTTTGCCATGCGGGACGGCGAAGGTGACGACCTGCTGCACCGAGGGGTGGTCCATCAGGACGCCGTCCACCTCGAGCGGGCTGATCTTTTCGCCGCCCCGGTTGATGATTTCCTTGAGCCGGCCGGTGAGGGACAGATAGCCCTCGTCATCAAGCTGGCCCTGGTCGCCGGTGCGGAACCAGCGGTTGCCGTCGGCCACGAAGAAGTTTTTCAGATTGGCGTCGGGGTTGCCCTCATAGCCGGGCGTGACGTTGGGGCCGCTGATGACGACCTCGCCGATGCCGTCCGCCAGAAGATGGTTCTCGACCTCATGCGCCACGCGCACCAAGGGGCCTGCGGCGATGCCTACGGCCCCCGGTTTCTGGGCGCGGGGGGGGAGGGGGTTCGAGGCCATCTGGTGGGCGGCCTCGGTCATGCCGTAAGCCTCGATGACGGGGGCGTTGAAGGTCGCGGCAAGTTCCAGCATCACCTGCGCGGGCAGGCTGGCCGAGGACGACCGCAGGAAGCGCAGCGGCACGCGGGCGATGGTGTCGGCGTTGCGTGCGGCGCGCTGGAGGATGGTCTGGTGCATGGTGGGGACGGCGGTGTACCAGGTTGGCCGCGCGTCATCCATCCAGCCGAAGAACCGCATGGCGTCGAAACCGGGCGCGCACCAGACGGATGCCCCGGCGGCCAGGCTGGCCGACACGGCGGCGATCAGGCCGTGGATGTGGAACAGCGGCATCATGTTGAGGCAGCGGTCCGGCGGGGTGAGGGCGAGCGACGTGCCGATGTGGCGGGCCGAGGCGGCGACGTTGGATTGCAGCAGCGGCACGATTTTCGGGCGCGAGGTGGTGCCCGAGGTGTGCAGGATCAGGGCGATGTCGTCGGGGGCAGGGGGGGTGGTGTCGGAGGGGGTGCCGCTGCGTTCGGCAGTCAGGCGGAAGGTTCCGGCGGGGTCGGTGGCGGCGCAGGACAGGCGCAGGACGGTGAGGTTGTGCTTCTGCGCGGCTTCGAGCGCCGGGCCGTCGTAGCCTTCGGGCAGGATGATCGCGCGGGCGCGAAGGTCGGACAGGTAGAAGTCGAATTCGTCCAGCTTGTAGGCGGGATTGAGCGGCGCGGTGGTGGCCCCCTGCGCCACGGTGATGAAGGCCGATGCCATCTCCGGGCCGTTCGGCAGCACGATGGCCACCCGGTCGCCGCGCCCGATACCTGCGGCATGCAGGGCCTGGGCGGTGACACGGGTCTGGGCGGCAAGACCCGCAAAGGTCAACCATGGCCGGTCGGGGGCACCGATGGCGGGGGCGTCGGGGCTGGCCGTGGCCAGAAGGGCGGCGAGGGTGTCGGTCATGCGGGGGTCTTTCGCAAGGTGGCCGTCATGTCGGGCCTAGAGGGGCGCGATGGCAAGGTCTTTCGCGATGCGGTCCAGGTCGGCGCGCAGGGCGGGGTGCAGGGCGATGCCGTCCGCGATGCGCCTCGCGCGCGCCGCCTCGCGCCCGTCGCCCGGCACGCGGACGGGGTCGTGGCCGGGCAGGGGGGGCGAGGCGCGCATTTCGGCAAAGACGCGGGTCGCGGTGGTCGTGAAGGTGTCCACGTCACCGAAGGCCGCGATGTCGATGGCGGCGACGAACTGGCCGGTGTTGGTGGGGCTGGTGGTGTCGGTGGTGAAATCGACCACGTCCGCGCCGAAACTGGCACCGTTCAGCACCCCCGCCATCAGGCCGATGGCCATGGCGAGGCCGTATCCCTTAGGGCCGCCGATGGGCAAGAGGAACCCCTGATCGCGCTGGTTGGGATCAGTCAGCGGCTTGCCGTCGTGCCCGACCATCCAGCCCTCGGGCATCATCTCGCCGCGCTGCGCCAGCGTCTTGATCTTGCCGACGGCAGCGACTGTGGTGGCCATGTCGAGCACGAACGGATCGGCCCCGCCGGGGGTGGCGATGGCGATGGGGTTGGTGCCCAGCAGGAGGTCGGTGCCGCCATGGGGGGCGACGTGGTTGGCGCTGCCCACGGCGGCACATATCCCGATCATGCCCGCCGCCGCCTGCGGGCGGACATACAGCGCGGCAGGTCCGGCGTGGTTGCCGCCCCGCACCCCGACCCAACCGATGCCGACGGCGCGGGCCTTGGTCATGGCAAGGTCGCAGGCCAGCGACATGGCAAGGTGGCCAAGGCCGTTGTCGCCGTCGACCAGGGCGGTGGCGGCGGTTTCCCGGATGACGCGGGGTGTCGCGGTGGCGTTGCAGCCGCCGTCGCGCAGCCGGTTCACGTACTGGCGCAGGCGGAACAGGCCGTGGGTGTCATAGCCCAGAAGGTCGGCCTCGACCATCAGGGTAGCCACTGCCACGGCGTCATGTTCGGGAACCCCGAGGGTGGAGAAGGCACGGGTGGCAAAGGCGGTCAGGTCGCCCGCAGGGGTGGCGGCCATCTATTCCGCCCCCGCCATCACCCTGTCCTTCTGCCAGAACACGACGCGGCGCTGCGCAAACGACACCAGAGTGAACAGCAACATGCCGACGACCGACAGGTACAGGATCAGCGAGAACACACGCGGCGTGTTCAACTGCGACGCGGCGGTGCGGATCAGTTCGCCGAACCCCTTGCCGCCGCCCAGGAACTCGCCCGTGATCGCCCCGGCCATGACGCCCACCGACGCGATCTTCAGCCCCGTGAACACCTGCGGCAGGGCCATCGGCAGCTTCATCTTGACCAGCGTCTGCCAGCGGGTGGCCCCCATCGTCTTGAACAGGTTGCGGCTGTTGGTGTCGGCGGCATGCAAGCCCGCTGCCGTGCCGACGACGATTGGGAAGGTGGCGATGAAGGCGGCAAGGGCGACCTTGCTGTCGATGTCGAACCCCAGCCAGGCCACGAACAGGGGCGCGAAGGCGACCTTGGGCATGGTGTCGATGGCCACGAGATAGGGCATGATCGCGCGTTCGCCAAAGGCGGTTTCGCCGACGATCACGCCCAGGGTGAACCCGATGCACATGGCCAGCAGGAACCCGTAGAACACCTCTTTCAGCGTGATCCACAGCGCGGCCAGCATGTAGCCGCCGGTCAGGAGGTTCTTGCCCACAAAGATCAGGTCGACAAAGGTTTCATAGGGGGTGGGCAGGATGATCGCGCTGACCAGCCCGAAGCGCGTGATCAGGTCCCAGAACAGCACGAAGACGGCAAAGACGAAGATCATCTGCACCGCACGGGGCACGCGTTCCAGCCAGCCGACCTGTTCGGTCCAGACGGTATCGGGGCCGGTGTCGGCGATGTTTTCGAGGTTGCTCATTTGAACGCCTCCTTGTCCAGCGAACCCCGGATATGTTCGACAATCGCGCCGAATCTCGGCGTCGTCATCATGTCCAGCGTGCGGGGGCGCGGCAGGTCGATGGGGACAACCTCGGCCAGCCGTCCGGGGCGGGGTTTCATCACATAGACGACGTCGGACAGGATGACCGCCTCGGGGATGGAATGGGTCACAAGGAACGCGGTCGCGTTGCGTGACGCGCAGATGCGCTGCAACTCCATGTTCATGAAATCGCGGGTCAGCTCGTCCAGCGCGCTGAACGGTTCGTCCAAGAGAAGGACGGCGGGTTCGGTGATCAGCATGCGGCAGATCGAGGCGCGCTGTGCCATGCCGCCCGACAACTCACCCGGATAGGTGTTCTCGAAGCCCTTGAGGCCGACAAGGTCAAGCAGCGCGCGTGCCTGCACCTGAGCGGCCTTCGCCGCCGCCTTGCCGTCGCGGATCTCGATGGGCAGGACGATGTTTTCCAGCGTGGTGCGCCAGGGGAACAGGGTGGCCTGCTGGAACATCATGCCGATGTCGCGGCGGGTGCCGGTGACGGGTTTCCCCTGCAGGACGACCCGCCCCGTGGAGGGCGGGATCAGGCCCGACATGATCTTCAGCAGTGTGGACTTGCCGCAGCCGCTGGACCCGATGACAGCCGAGAAGCTGCCGCGTGTCAGGGTCAGGCTGACCCCTTCCAGCGCCTTGATCGCGTTGCGGGCATAGGTCTTGCCCACGTTCGTCAGCTGATAGACAGGCTCCCCCACCGGGGGGCCCGACTGGCTCAGGGCTGCGGCAGCCATCATCAGTTCGCGCTCCCGTTGACCTTGAGCGCGAAGTCGTTGGTGTAGGCGGCGGTCAGGTCGGGCAGCGGTCCTGCCAGTTCACCCCCGGCGATCTGCGTGGCCTGCCACTCTTCCCAGATTTCCGGCGGCTGGTAGCCAAGGCCCTTGGACATGTCGACCGGGATCGTCTTTGCACGCACCGCATCGAACAGGGCGCTGGCAAAGGCCGGGTCTTCGCTTTCCTGCGGGTTGCCGGCGGCCATGTGCGCCAGCACCTTGTCGCGGTTGGCATCGTCAAGGGCAAAGACATGGCCCTTGTGGATGGCACGCACGAATTTCTCGACCAGGTCGGGGTTGTTGCGGATGGTGTCGCCCATCGTCACGAACCCGTTGCCGAAGAACCGCTGATACTCGGCCGGCGTGATCTCGCGCACCGCGACGCCGCGCTGGTTCAGGATCGCCGCATCGGCAGTGGACGCCGAATAGGCCTGGATCTCGCCGCTGGAGAAGGCTGCGGTGGCCGGGCCGCCGTCGCCGACGGTGAGGAAGGTATAGTCGGTGCCGTCCTTCATCCCCGCGCCCGACATCACGTTGCGGGCAAAGCCCACTTCCGCGCCGTCGGCGGTGCCGGTGCCGATGACCTTGCCCTTGAGGTCGGCCGGGGCCTGGATCGGGCTGTCCTGCGGGACCACGACGCCGAAGTTCGACTTGGCGGCGAAGTTGTAGATGAAGACCACATCCACATCGCGGCCCCGCGCGGCCAGAACCGGGCCGGGGCCGGGACGCCCGAACTGCGCCTGACCCGAGGACAGCGCCTGCAGCACCGCGCCCGATCCGTTGATCGCCTCGACCGTGACCTCAAGCCCCTCTTCGGCGAAGAACCCTTCGCCGATGGCCACGAAGACGTTGAACGAGTTGATGGCGGACGGGCTGGGTTGCACGAAAGTGACCTTGGTCAATTCCTGCGCGGCCACGGGGGCGGCCAGGCCAAGGGCCAAGGCACCAGCGAAGACGGTGTTGAAGAGACGTCTGTTCAGCATGTCGTATCCTCCCGAAGGTGTTCAGTTGTTCAGTTTCGCGCGCCCGGCTCTCGCGGCCGGTTCGCCTCAGACCACGCGGACCGGATTGGCCAGCCGCCCGATTCCGTCGATTTCGCAGACCACCCGATCGCCATCTCGCAGAAAGGCAGGCGGCACCATGGCATAGCCCACGCCGGATGGCGTGCCGGTCGCCAGGATGTCGCCGGGTTCCAGCGTGATCCCGGCGGACAGCGAGGCGATCAGGGTGGGGATGTCGAAGATCATCTGCGCCGTGGTGCTGTTCTGGCGGACCTCGCCGTTGACCAGGCAACGCAGCGCCAAGGCCTGCGGATCCGGGATTTCGTCGCGGGTCACGATGACCGGCCCCATCGGACAGGACCCGTCCAGCCCCTTGCCCTTGAAATACTGCCCGCCATGGCGGCGCTGGACATCGCGGGCGGTCACATCGTTCAGGATCGTGTAGCCCCAGATGTGGTCATGGGCGCGCGCGGCGGGGATGTCGCGTCCGGCGGTGCCGATGATCAGGGCCAGTTCCACCTCATAGTCGATCCGGGTCGAGACCTGGGGGAAGATGGGGATGTCGGCGTCCGGCCCGATCACGGCGGTGCGGGGTTTGGTGAAGAACACCGGCACTTCGGTGATCGCGACGGTGGTGTTCTGGGCACGGGCCCCTTCGGCGATGTGTTCGGCATAGTTGCGGCCCACGCAGAAGACGTTCTTTTCCGGGCGCGGCAGCGGGGCCAGCAGGGTGGCGTCGGCAATCGCCAGCGTGGTGTCGCCCGCAACCAGCGCGGCGATGGCAGCCAGCGCGGCGGCGCCGCCTTCGATGATCGCCTGCAGGCGGCCATCCAGCAGGGCGGGATCGGTCACGCCGGCGGCCCGGGCGGCGGCGGCGACGGGCAGGAACGCGCCATGTGCCAGCTGCACGGCAGCGGTCGGGCCCGAGGCGGTCTGGATCGTGGCAAAGCGCATCGTTCGGAGTTCCTTGATCGTCCTGCGGGCGGCGGGGCCATTGCCCAACTGGTCAACCATTCCGCGATTGATTACAGAGTGCGCACAGGGTTGCGGGCAGGATTCGGAGCCACTGCCATAGGATGCTAGACAGATTTTTGCCGGGTGCATAGAATTTCGGCGTAACCAATATGGGGATTGGTCAGGAATGGACACCGCCGCCGCCGTACCGCTGGCCGAACAGATCAAGGCCTATGTGGCGGCAGGCGGGTTCAACCACAATGACCGCCTGCCCCCGGAACGCGACCTGAGCCAGCAGTTCGGCGTGTCGCGCGGCGAGCTTCGCAAGGCCCTGGCGGAACTGGAGGGCGACGGCCTTATCTGGCGGCACGTCGGGCGCGGCACCTTCATCGGGGCGCGGCCCGTGCTGAACCTGGCCGACGTGGCCTATCTGGGGGAACTTGCCAGCCCCGCGCAGGTGATCGCGGCGCGGCTGGCCATTGAGCCCGAGCTTGCGCGGCTGGCCGCGTTCCATGGCACGCGGTCGGATTTCGAAGAGATTCAGGCCTGCGCCGCGCGCTGCCGGTCCGCCACCGACTGGCGCAGCTATGAGGCCTGGGACAACAACCTGCACCACGCCATCGCCAAGGCGACACACAACAAATTGCTGGTGTATCTGTTCGATACGCTGAATGTCGTGCGCCGGTCCACTGTCTGGGGGCAGACCCGCACCACCAAGCTGCCGCCGCGCGACCACCACAGCTTTGCCGGGCACGACGCCATCTGCGCGGCCATCTGTGCCCGTGACGGGGCGATGGCCGCCCAGAAGATGCGCGAACACCTGAACTCGGTGCGCGACATTGTGCTGCCGACACTGACGCGCTGATCCCGCCCGTCAGACGACGGTGACGGTCAGATCGCCCACCCCTTCGACATGCGCCTCCATCAAATCGCCCCTGACGATGGCGCCGACACCCGACGGGGTGCCTGTCATGATCACATCCCCTGCCGCAAGTTCAAAGAAATCCGACAGATAGGAAATCATCTCGGGCACCTTCCAGATCATCTGGTTGAGGTCGCCCGTCTGTTTCGCCGTGCCGTTCACCTTCAGCTGCACCAGCCCCGTCGCAGGATGACCCACCTCGGACACCGGGCGCAGGGGCGATACCGGCCCCGAATCCTCGAACGCCTTGCCAATCTCCCAGGGGCGGCCCATTTCCTTGGCCTTGCCCTGCAGGTCGCGCCGCGTCATGTCGAGGCCAAGGCCATATCCCCAGACGTGATCCAGCGCCTGACCCAGCGGAATGTTGGTGCCGCCCGACTTCAGCGCCACCACCATCTCGATCTCGTGGTGCACGTCGGCAGTCTGCGCGGGGTAGGGAAAGGTGGCACCGACATACAGGTTGTTGGGGTTCTTCTGAAAGAAAAAGGGCGGCTCGCGGTCGGGATCGTGGCCCATCTCGATGGCGTGGGCGGCATAGTTGCGCCCGATGCAGTAGACGCGCCGAACAGGGAAGACCGCGTCGGACCCAGCGATGGGCAGCGTCACGACGGGTGGCGGGGTGATCGCGTAGTTCGGCATGGGGCGGGCTCTCCTTCGCTTGTCGCAGCCTGCATCACAGATTCGCTCTCGCCAATCAATCCCAATCAATATAGATTGGTTCGGCAACCACGGATCATTGCCGCCGATGCCGGACGACATGCACGCGCCGGGGGACCTGCCCCTTCTAACCGACGGGGGCGTGTCGGGCAGCGCCGCCCTGGCGCAATTGCGCGCCTACATCGCCGACCGGGCGTTCAAGCCGGGCGAACGGCTGCCGCCGGAGCGGACGCTGTGCCTCGACCTCGGCCTCAAACGCGGCGATCTGCGCCGCGCGCTCGAGGCGCTGGAGCGTGAGAATCGGCTGTGGCGGCATGTCGGCAAGGGCACCTTCCTGACCGATCACGACCCCGCCACCGCGCCCGGCCCGTTCGACCAGCTGGCCAGCCAGGTCAGCCCCGCCGATGTGATGCGCGCGCGCGCCGCCCTGGAACCGGCCATCGCGCGCGAGGCGGCGCTGCATGCCTCGGCCTCGGCCATCGCCAAGCTGCGGCTGAACGTGGACCGCGCCCGCCAGGCCGCCACCTGGCGCGAGTACGAGGCGCTGGACAACGAGTTCCACCGTCAGATCGCCGAAAGCAGCGGCTCGACCACCCTGCTGGCGCTGTTCGACCAGTTGAACACGCTGCGCCGCGTGGTGTCCTGGGGCCGCGTCCTGCGCACCGGCGTGCGTCCCCCCGCCGAACATTCGAGCTTTGCCGAACATGCCCGCATCGTCGAAGAGATTGCCCTGCGCGGCCCCGAGGCGGCGCAGGCCGCGATGCGGGCGCACCTGCGGTCGGTCGAGAACCGGCTTTTGGGGTAGGCTGCCCGCTGGTCAGGCGGGAACGGGTCGGCTAGAACGCAAGGGCACCCCAAGACAGGTTGAATGACATGGCCGATCTGCCCCAGCCCGACATCATCTATACCAAGGTCGACGAAGCGCCGCAGATTGCCTCGGCCTCGCTCTTGCCGATCATCCGCGCCTTTGCCGCGCCCGCCGGGATCACCATCGGCTCGCGCGACATCTCGCTGGCGGGCCGCATCATCGCAGCCTTCCCCGAACGGCTGACCCCGGCACAGCGGCAAACCGATGACCTGGCGGAACTGGGCGAACTGGTGAAGACGCCGACGGCCAACGTGATCAAGCTGCCCAACATCAGCGCCTCGGTGCCGCAGCTGACAGCGGCGGTGAAGGAGCTGCAGGGGCAGGGCTACGACATTCCCGGCTATCCCGAAGACCCCGCGACACCCGAGGAACAGGCGATCCGCGCGCGGTTCGACGCGATCAAGGGGTCGGCGGTGAACCCGGTGCTGCGCGAGGGCAATTCGGACCGGCGTGCAGCGATAGCGGTGAAGAACTATGCCAAGGCCAACCCGCATTCGATGGGCAAGTGGTCGGCTGACAGCAAGACCTACGTCTCGACCATGGCAGCCGGCGATTTCCGGTCGAACGAGAAATCCGCCACGCTGAGTGCCGCGCAGGCCGGCGCGGCGCGGATCGAGCTGGCGGCGGCGGACGGGTCGGTCACGGTGCTGAAGGACGGGGTCAAGTACCCGGCGGGCACGGTGGTGGACGCAACCTTCATGTCGGCGCAGGCGCTCGATGCGTTTCTGGCCGACCAGATCGAGGGGTCGAAGGCCAAAGGCGTGCTGTTCTCGCTGCACCTCAAGGCCACGATGATGAAGGTGTCGGACCCGATCATCTTTGGCCATGCGGTGAAGCAGTTCCTGAAACCGGTCTTCGACCGGCACGGACCCGCGCTGGAGGCGGCGGGGGTGGACCCGAACTCGGGCCTCGGCACGATGCTGGACCGGGTGGCCGAGATGCCCGGCGGCGATGCGATCCGGGCCGAGATCGACGCGGTGATCGCCGACCGCGCGCCGATGTACATGGTCAACTCGGACAAGGGCATCTCGAACCTGCATGTGCCGTCCGACGTGATCATCGACGCCTCGATCCCGGCGCTGCTGCGCGCGGGGGGCAAGGGGTACGGGCCGGACGGCAAGGCCGCCGACACGAACTGCGTGATCCCCGACAGCTCTTACGCCGCCGTCTATGAGGAATCGGTGCGCTACTTCAGGGAAACCGGCGCGCTGGACCCGTCCACCGCAGGCACCGTGCAGAACATCGGCCTGATGGCGCAGAAGGCCGAGGAATACGGATCGCACCCGACGACGTTCGAGATACCGCGCGACGGCACGGTGCGCCTGGTGCTGGCCAATGGCGAGGTGCTGCACCAGCACGCGGTCAAGGCGGGCGACATCTGGCGGGCGGCATCCACCCGGCAGGCGGCCATCGAGGACTGGGTCAAGCTGGCGATCTCGCGGCAGCGGGCCGAGGGGTGCCAGGCGGTGTTCTGGCTGGACGAAACCCGCGCCCATGACGCGGAACTGATCAGGTACGTCAGGCCGATCCTTGCGGCGGCGGGTGTCACGGACAAGTTCCAGATCCTCGCCCCACGCGAAGCGACGCGGCTGGCGCTGGAGACGATCCGCAAGGGCGAAAACTCCATCGCCATCTCGGGCAACGTGCTGCGCGACTATCTGACCGACCTGTTCCCGATCCTGGAACTGGGCACCAGCGCCAAGATGCTGTCCATCGTGAAACTGATGCAGGGCGGCGGGCTGTTCGAGACCGGGGCGGGCGGGTCGGCCCCCAAGCATGTACAGCAGCTGATGGAGGAAAACCACCTTCGGTGGGATTCGCTGGGCGAATTCTGCGCGCTTGGCGAAAGCCTCAAGTTCCTGGCCGAGGCCACGGGCAACGCCAAGGCCGCCGTGCTGGGCCGTGCCGTCGATGCAGCAACGCAAGGGGTGCTCGACCACAACAAGTCACCCGGCGGCCGCGTCGGGCAGACCGACAACCGCGACAGCCATTTCTACTTTGCGCTGTACTGGGCGCAGGCCCTTGCGGCGCAGACCGACGACGCAGGACTTGCCGCCCATTTCGCGCCCCTCGCCCGCGCCCTGGCCGAGAACGAGGCGACCATCGTGGCGGAACTGGCCGCCGTGCAGGGCAAGCCCGCCGATCTGGGCGGCTACTATCATACCGACCCGGCAAAGACCGAGGCGGTGATGCGCCCCTCGGCCACCTTCGCGCGGATCATCGGCTGACGCCCGCCCGGCTTGCTCGCAGGGGCGTTGAAGCGTCCGCCGCCGGAACCCCGGCGGCGGGTCGGATGCCCCATCGGGGTCACTCGGACACTCCCGTTCCCCGCGTCAGATCGGCCGTGCGGCTGGCCCCAACCCCCGGACATAGCGGATCACGCGGGTCCGGGCCATCAAGTCTGCCGGGTCGGGCGTGGCGGCGCGCAGGGCTGCGATGGCGGCCTCGACAGTGACGGGGGCCAGGCGCAGCGACTGGCCAGGCCGCAACTGCGCCAGGCGGGGCAGGTCGGCGCGGATCACGCAGGCGATCTTGGGGTACCCGCCTGTCGGCTGGCGGTCGGCCATCAGCACCAGCGGCAGCCCGTCGCCCGGTACCTGGATCGCCCCCGCCGCGATGCCGTCCGACACGATGTCATGGCCCCTGGAATGCGCCAGGGCGGGACCGGACAGCCGGTAGGCCATGCGGTCACTGCGGGCGGCGACCGTGTATTGCGCGGCGGCGAGTGTTGCCACGGCCTCGGGAGTGAAATGGTCGTCCTGCGGCCCGAGGACATAGCGGATGGGGCCCCGGTCGGGCATCGTAGGCTCGAACAGGCCGCGCTCGTCGGCATCGTCGGCGGGCTTGCAGGCGGGCAGTCGCTGCCCAGACCGCAGGGCCAGACCGCCGAACGGGCCGATGCCCGACCGCAGGTGCGTGGCACGGCTGCCCATGACAGGGGCCGCGTCCAGCCCGCCCCCGACCGCCAGACAGGCCCAGAGGCCCGACGATCCGGGCTGGATGTCCAGCCGCACGCCCGGTTGCAGAACCAGCGTCGCGCGCGACGGCAGGTCGCTGCCGTCACGCCGCACGCGGAACCCTTGCGCCGACAGGCCGATGCGCAACGCTGCCCCTTCTGCCGTCACCGACAGCCCGCCCGGCCCGATCTCGATGGCCTCGGCACCCGGCGGGTTGTCGGCCAGCAGGTTCGCCGTCTGGTGCTGGACCCAGTCCATCGGCCCCGCAGGCGTCACGCCATAGCGCAGGTACCCCACGCGGCCCGCGTCCTGCACGGTGCAGGCGGGTCCGGCGCGCAGGATCACCAGCGCGGTCATGGCGACTTCCGCGCCAGAACCTCGCCCGCCGCCGCCCGCACATCGAGGGCGGCAAAGGTTGCCGCATCGACCGGATCGAACCGCAGCCGGTCACCGGGGGCCACCAGGAACGCAGGGTCGCGGGCGGGATCGAACAGCCGCACCGGCGTCCGCCCCAGGATGTGCCAGCCCGAGGGCATGGGCAGGGCGGCAACGATGGCCTGCCCCCCCGCAACGATCAGGCTGCCCGCCGGAATGCGGTCGCGCGGGCTGGCGCGGCGCGGCAGGGTCAGCGCACGGGGCAGGCCCGACAGATAGGCCCAGCCGGGGGCAAAGCCGTACATCACCACCCGGTACGTCGCCCCTACATGGGCGGCGGTCACCCGGTCGGGGGGCATGGCGCAGGCGTCGGCGATATGGCCCAGGTCGTCGGCCATCGCAGGGTCATAGCAGGCGGGCAGGTGCCAGAGCGCGCCCGTCCCGGCCCCCGTCGCTGGCCGTGCCAAAGCAGCCCGGATGTGGCTGACCAGCCCGGCGCGGGGCAGCACCAGCGGATCGTAGTGGATCATCAGCGACCGGTAGGTCGGCACCGTCTCGGCCATCCCCGGCAGCGGATCGGCGGCCAGCGCCGCGTCCAGCGCCAGCACGCGGGCGGCCAGCGCATCGTCGATCACCGCCCCGAACTCGACCGTCAGCGCGCACTCGCCCGCATCCAGGAACCGTGGGCCGGTCATGCGGCAAAGGGGGCCACGCGCCACCCCTCGGCCTGGATCGCCGCCCGCAGGGACTGTGCCAGCGACACGGCGCCCGGCGTGTCGCCATGCAGGCACAGGCTGTCCATCGCCAGCGGCAGGGGCGTGCCGTCGATGGCCGTGACCGCGCCCTGCCGCAGCATGTCCAGCACGCGCGCGACGACCGCCGCCCTGTCGTGGATCACAGCGCCGGCCTCGGTGCGGGGCACCAGCGTGCCGTCCGCCAGATAGGCCCGGTCGGCAAAGATCTCTGCCGCCACGGTCATCCCCATGTCGCGTGCCACCCGTTCCGTCACCGACCCCGACAGGCACAACAGCGCAAGCCCCGGATCGATCGCCCGCACCGCCGCGCAGATCGCCCGCGACACCGGGGCATCGGTGGCCGCCAGGTTGTACAGCGCCCCATGCGCCTTGACATAGGCGATGCGCGTGCCCGCCAGCGCCGCCACGCCGCAGGCCGCACCGACCTGCGCCGCCACCAGACGACCGATGGCCTCGGGCGGCATCGGCACCACGACGCGGCCAAAGTTCGCGCGGTCGGCATAACCCGGATGCGCCCCCGCCACCACGCCCCGGTCGCGCGCCGTGGACAGGGCCGCGAACATCGCCTCGGGGCCGCCCGCATGGCCGCCGCAGGCGATGTTGGCCGAACTGACCAGCCCCAGCATCGCCACGTCGTCGCCGACCTCTTCGCCCAGGTCGGCATTCAGGTCGATGCTGCGGCCCGTGGCGGTCATCACGCGCCTTCCCCCGGGTCGAACCCGATGGACGCGCCGCATCTAATCTGCATGGATGCAACCGCACTCCGGCCCCGCCGCCCGGTGCAAGGCCAGCAGGAGCCGCCATGCCCCCGATCCCCCCCGATGCCGATGTCCGCCGTGCCGCCCCCCCAGTGCTGACCTATACCGTGGACCAGTTGCCCCCCGTGGACATGGCCCTGCTGATTCATGCGCGCGACGGCATGACCCCGGTCGAAACGGTCACCGTGCCGCCGCGCGACGGGCGGTCGTTCCGCGTGGCCGCAGGCCACTTCTTCCGCATCACCAGTGTCGAGGGCCCGCAGGTGGGCGATCTGAACCTGTGGAACGCGCACGACCTGACCGAACGGTTCTTCAGCGGCAAAACCCGCGCCCTGCACGCCACCCACGTCACCACCGGCCACCGGCTGTGGAGCACGCTGCCCCAGTTGCGCCCGATGGCCACGATCACCCATGACACGCTGGGGTGGTACGGCTTCGATGCCGATGGGGCCGGGGTGCACGACGTGATCGGCACGCGCTGCGATCCCTATACCAACCACATGCTGAACGGCGTCGATTATCACCACTGCTGCCACTCCAACCTGACGCGCGCCCTGTCCGACGCGACCGGCCTGGCGGTGCAAGAGGCCGAGATGCATGTGCATGACGTGCTGAACGTGTTCATGGCCACCGGGTTCACCAAGGATACGCACCAGTACTTCATGAAGGCCAGCCCCGTCCGCCCGGGCGATCATATCGAGTTCTTCGCCGAGATCGACCTGATCGGTGCCCTGTCGGCCTGCCCCGGCGGCGACTGCAGCGCCAGCCATTCCAGCGATGCCCAGGCCTGCCATCCGCTGCAGGTGGATATCTTCGCCCCCGCCCCCGGCGCACTGGACGGCTGGACCGGCCCTGCGCGCAGCGGATACTCGCGCAGTCACGGGCGCTAGGGCAAGACCCCCGCTGCGGCTGCTGTGCTCAGCGCCGGTGCGGACGGGCGAACGGCAGGGCGCGGTTCAGGTCGACCCCGAAACCGGGGGCGTCGGACACGGCCAGCCTGCCGTCGCGCGGCAGGGGTTCATTGCGGAACAGATCGCCGTACATCGGCACGATGCAGCCGGCATCGGGGGCCATCATCAGGAACTCGGCAAAGGTGCTCTGCGCCCGTGTCGCGACGAAATGATAACTGTAGACCGACGACCCGTGCGGGATCACCCGCACGCCCGCCGCCTCGGCCATGTCGGCGATGCGGACAAGTTCGCTCAGCCCCCCGCACCAGCCGACATCGGGTTGCAGCACATCGGCACAGCCCATCTCGATCAGGTGGCGAAAGCCCCACCGCGTGGCCTCATGCTCGCCCGTTGTCACCCATGTGGTGCCCGCCAGTGCCGCCCGCAGGTCGCGGTAACCCCAGTAGTCATCTGGCGGCAGCGCCTCTTCGATCCACTTCAGCCCATGCTCGGCGCAGCCCTCGGCCAGCCGCAGCGCATAGGGCAGGTCAAGCGCCATCCAGCAGTCGTACATCAGCCAGAAGTCCGGCCCGACCTGCTCGCGCGCCTCGCGCAGCCGGTCGATGTTGGCGCGCAGGCCGTCGTCGCCCTCGGCGGGGGCATGGCGCAGCGGCAGCTTGCCACCGATGAACCCCAGGTCGCGGGCGATGTCGGGGCGCGGACCCGTGGCGTAGAAGGTCAATTCGTCCCGCACCTTGCCGCCCAGCAACTGCCAGACCGGGCGCGCCGTCAGCTTGCCCAGAAGGTCCCACAGCGCCAGGTCGATGCCCGAGATCACGTTCAGCACCAGCCCCCGGCGGCCATAGAACAGGGTCCCGCTGTACATCCTGTCCCAGATGTCGGCGATGCTGTCGGCCCCGGCCCCCTCGACGAACCGGGCCAGATGCGCCTCGGCGATCCAGGCGCCGATGTCGCCGCCGGTGGTCACGCCGAAGCCCACGGTGCCATCCTCGGCCTCGAGCTCGATGACAAGCGTGCCCAGGATGTTCAGGCCGAAACTCCGCCGTGTCTCGCGGTACTCGGGCCAGCGCGACATGGGCGTGGCGATGCGCGTGTCGATCCAGTGGCCAGTGGGCTGGTCATGGTAGTCGCCGCCGCCGCCCCGCAGGGTCAGCGCGCGCAGGTGGCGGATGCAGGGCAGGTCCATCGTCACCGCGCCTGCCACCGCAGCCGCACCTGGTCGACACCGACCGCCAGCAGCAGGACCACGCCGCGCGTGACGTCCTGCCAGAAACTCGACACGTCCAGAAGCGTCAGCCCGTTGTTCAGCGTGCCGAGGATCATCACCGCGATCAGCGTGCCCCAGACCGACCCCCGCCCCCCGGCCAGCGAGGTGCCCCCCAGGATGATCGCCGCGATCACGGTCAAGAGGTGCGGCGAGGCGGCGCTCGGGGCCGCAGCACCCAGCATCGCGGCCAGCATGGTGCCCGCAACCGCGCCCGAGACCCCCGAGATGACATAGAGCACCAGGTGCACCCGGCGCACCGGCAGGCCGATCAGCCGCGCCGCCTCGGGGTTGCCGCCCACGGCATAGACGTAGCGCCCGAAATGCGTGGTCCGCAGCACCAGCGCCAGCAGCACATAGGCCGCCACCATCAGGATCGCGGGCACCGGCACGCCCCACAGCCGCCCCGCGCCGATCCAGCTGAAGGACGGGTCGCTGACGGGCTTGGTCAGCCCGCCGGTCAGGATCAGCGCCACGCCCCCGATGATCGACATCGTGGCCAGCGTCACGATCAGCGGGTTCAGCCGCAGCGAACTGGCCAGCACGCCGTTCAACAGCCCGACCGCGCCGCCCGTGGCCACCGCCGCGCCTGCCGCCAGCCAGATCGGCCACCCCGCCGCTGCCAGCAGCGCGATCATCACCCCCGCCAGCCCCGCCACCGCCGCGACCGACAGGTCCAGCCCCCCGGCGATGATCAAGGGCGTCCCCGCCGCCGCCATCAGCCCGATGAAAGCCGCGTTCGAACTGATGTTCAGCATGTTCCGCGTCGTCATGAAGTAGGGCGACAGCACCGAGAACACGACCAGCAGGACGATGTAGAACGCCAGCAGGATCAGCACGCCCGAGGCCGGGCCGGACAAGCGGCGCATCGGCCCCCCCTTGCGATGAATGGCCGCGCCCGCCGTCATGCCGCCGCCGCCGTGGCGGCCATCAGGTCTGCCGCCTGCGCGCCCCCGTCGAACCGCCGCAGGATGCGGCCCCGGTCCATCACCATGGCACGGTGCGACAGGCCCGACACCTCTTCGGCGTCAGATGACAGCACCAGAATCGCCAGCCCCTGCGCCGCGATCGCCGCCAGTTGCGCATAGATGTCGGCCCGCGCCCCCACATCGACGCCGCGCGTGGGTTCCTCCAGGATCAGCACCTTGACCGCAGGATGCAGCCAGCGCGCGACGCAGACCTTCTGCTGGTTGCCCCCGGACAGCAGGCGGATCGGCTGGTCGGGCGAGGGCGTGCGGATGCCCAGCCGGTCGATCCAGCCCCGTGCATGGGCACGCTCGGCGCTGTCCGAGGCGAAGGGGCCGCGGCGATGGTCGCGCCAGAACGCGGCGGCCAGGTTCTGCGCCACCGACAATTCGCCCAGGATGCCGTCGGCCTTGCGTTCGGCGGTCACCAGGCCCAGGCCCGCCGCCTTGGCCGCCGCCGGATTGCCGGGGCGCAGGGCACGTCCGTCCAGCGTGACGCGGCCCGCGACCGGGCCGCTTTCCGCCCCGTACAGCACCCGGCCCAGATGCTCGACCCCCGAGCCCACCAGCCCGAAGATGCCGACGATCTCGCCCCGCCGGATATCCAGCGACACGTCGTGCAGCCGGTTGCGCCAGGTCAGCCCCTCGACCCGCAACAGCGGCGGCCCTTCGGGCACGGCGGTCCGGTCCCCGAACATCTGGCCCGCCGACCGGCCCAGCATCGCGGCCAGCACCGATGCCACGTCGGTATCGCGGGTCAGGAACGACCCGGCGTTGCGCCCGTCGCGCAGAACCTCGATCCGGTCGGCGATGCGGAAGACCTCGCGCAGGTGGTGGCTGATGTAGACCACCGCAGTGCCCCGCGCACGCAGCCGGTCCAGCACGGCAAAGATGTGCTCGGCGTCGCGTTCGGGCAGGGCGGCCGTCGGCTCGTCCATCACCAGGATGCGCGCCGCCCCGGCCAGGGCCCGCGCAATCTCGACGATGCGCTGTTCGGCGACGGCCAGCTGGCCCACCGGCTGACCGGGGTCGATATGGCCGAAACCCAGGTCGGCCAGCACCGCCCCGGCCCGCGCCGCCATCGCCGCCCGGTCGATGCCGCGCGACACCTGGCAAAGGATCGGCAGGCAGATGTTTTCGGCCACGGTCATCTCGGGCATGACCGACACCTCCTGCGGCAGGAACCCGATGCCATGGGCCGCCGCCGCGCGGGGGTCGGACAGGGTGGCGGGCAGGCCTTCCACCGCGATCACGCCCGCATCACGCGCATAGACCCCGGTCAGGATTTTCATCAGCGTGGATTTCCCCGCGCCGTTCGCGCCCAGCAGCGCCACGATCTCTCCCGGGGCCAGGCGGAAGGCCACGTCGGACAGAACGGAAGCGCCGCCGAACGACTTGCCGATGCCGGTCATGGCCAGAAGGTCAGGGGAAGGGGGCATCGGCCAGTCCTGTCCGCATCGAAGATCCGGGCGGTTGCGACCGCCCGGCGTGGTTCGGGCCTAGTTCGCCGGGATCAGGTTCTGCACGTCGGCCAGCGACGGGTCGTCGCGCAGCGCCGCAAGATGCGCCTCGAACGCGGTCTGCGGAAAGTCATAGGCCATCGCCTCGCCCGTCGTACAGGCCAGGTCGGGATAGAACTGGCAGACGTTCTCTTTGGTCACCATCACATGGTTGATCAGCACGCTGTCCGGCAGTTCCTTGTCCGCCAGCAGCGCCAGCGCCATCGGGATCAGCGAATTGCCGTAGCGTTCGGGAAACGACCCCACGGCGGCGACATAGTCGGCCTCCTTGACCAGCGTTTCGGTCATGTCGGCGCCCAGGCCCACCACGACGATATCGGGCCGCCCCGCCGTCTGCGCCGCGCGCAGGATGCCGCTGGCGACCTGGTCGTTGATGCCCGTGCCCATCACCAGCGCGCCCTCGGGCACCCGGCCCAAAAGGTTCGTCGTCTGGGCATAGGCCTCGTCCAGGGTGTTCTTGCTGTCGAAGGTCAACACCTGTTCCTTGGGGAAATCCGGCACCACGCCCAGGAAGCCCGCCACCTGACCGCCCGTCCGCATCGCCGGGATCGGCCCCGACTGCGGCAACTCGCCTTCGATGAAATACCCGGCCTTCACGCGGTCGGCCCCGTATTCCGCAATCGCCGCCTGCGCCAGGTAGGACCCGGCCATGAAGCCGGCGCGCGGGTTGTTCACGCCGAAGAACACCGCATCGCCCATCGGGATGTCGATGGCGATCACCGGGATGTCCGCCGCGTCCATCTTCTGCATGATGGTCGCGCCAAAGGCCGCGTCGGTCTGGAACTCGATCACCAGATCGACGTTGCGGGTGATGAAGCTTTCCGCATTGGCCAGGGCCGTCGCCCCGTCCAACCGGTTGTCGGCCACTACCACCTCGATTCCGGCGGCCTTGGCATTCTCGAGGATGCCCTGTTCCACCAGCGCGCAGAACGGGATGTCGCGCTGCAGGTTGGCGAAACCGATCACGAACTTTTCGCCGTTGCGCGGCGGGTTGGCCGCCATCGCCTCGGTCACCATCGCGGCCAGGTTTTCGGGTGGCAGCATGAAGCCGTCAAAGGTTGCCGGGTCGTAGCCGTGGAAATCCTCGGCCACCGCAGGCACGGCACTCAGGGCCGCCAGCGTGGCGGCAAGGGCAAGTCTTTTCATTCGGTCGTCCTCCCTGTCGCCGACTCGGCGGTGGTGGGGGATAGCGTTGCATCTTGTAAGACAGGTTGTCAAGTTGACAACCCAGAGCCCCTCGGCTAAGCCTCGCTTGACGTCCCGGAGTCTGCGCATGTCCTCGTCGCCTTTCGCCCCCATCGCCCAGGCACGCACCTCGTCCGAGCGTGTCGGCGACCAGTTGCGCGCCCTGATCACATCGGGAAACCTAGCTGCCGGCGAAAAGCTGCCCTCCGAGAACGAGCTGGCGCGCGCCCTTCAGGTGTCGCGCCCCGTGGTGCGCGAGGCGCTGCGCGGGCTGGCGATGATGGGCATCGTCGAAAGCCGCCAGGGCGGCGGCTGCTATGTCACCGACCTGACCGCCAGCCGACTGATGGAACCGCTGTCCTTCTACCTGCAACTGCGTGACTACTCGCTGGACGAGCTGTTCCGCGCCCGCAGCCTGATCGACCGGGGCACGACCGAGGATGCGGCGCGCCACGCCACCCCCGACCAGAGGGCGCGACTGGTCCAGATGGCCGACATGGGGGCCGACCTGACCGCCGATCCGGTCGGCTTTCGCGTGCTGGATGCCCAGTTCCACAGCCTGATTTCCGAGGCCGGGGGGAACGCGTTTCTGCACTCCGTCTCGACCTCGCTCTACTCGCTGGCCATCGACCTGCGCAGGCAGGCCTCGGCCATGCCGGGGGTGCTGGTGCAATCGGCAGCCGATCACATTGCCATCGCCCGTGCCATCGCAGATGGCAATGCCCCGGCGGCGGGGCAGGCCATGGCCGACCATGTCGACCACATCCGCCAGACCACGCTGCAGGCCGCGCGCGCGAGGGCCGACGATGCTGCTTGACAGCAAGCGTGCCCTGGTCACCGGCGGATCGCGCGGCATCGGGCGGGGCATCGCGCTCGACTTCGCGCGCGAGGGGGCGGATGTCGCGGTGAACTACTTCGCCGGGGCCGATGCGGCATTCGACCGCGACGCCGCCGACACCCTTGTCGCCGAAATCCACGCCCTGGGCCGCCGCGCCATCGCCCTCGAAGGCGACATCGGCCAATCCGGCACGGCGACAGCCCTGGTCAGGGCGACGGTCGATGCCTTGGGCGGCCTCGACATCCTGGCCTCGAACGCCGGCATCTGCCCGTTCCACGCCTTTCTCGACATGCCCGAGGCGCTGTTGCGGCAGGTGACCGACGTGAACCTGACCGGGGCCTGGCTGATCACACAGGCCGCCGCGCGCCAGATGGTGGCGCAAGGGTCCGGCGGGGCCATCGTCGCCACCTCGTCGATCTCGGCCCTGGTCGGGGGGGCCATGCAGACGCACTACACCCCCACCAAGGCCGGGGTCCATTCGCTGATGCAGTCGGTGGCCGTTGCGCTTGGCCGCCACGGCATCCGCTGCAACTCGGTGCTGCCGGGGGCCATCGCCACCGACATCAACCGCGACGACTGGTCGGACGACGCCAAGCGCACCTACCTGAACGGGCGCATCCCTCTGGGCCGTTTCGGCACGCCGCAGGACGTGGCGCGGGTGGTCAGCTTCCTCGCCTCGGACCGCGCGGCCTATGTCACCGGGGCGGCGATCCTGGTCGACGGCGGCCTGTTCGCGAACCTGCAATAGCATGCGCATCTGCGACCCGCATATCCATCTGTGGGACCTGTCGACCGGGCTCTATCCGGGCCTCGAAACCCCTTCGACCGGCTTCATCGGGTCAAACGCCGCCATCGCGCGCAGCTATCTGCTGCCCGAATACCTGGCCGAGGGCGGCGACATCCAGATCGCGGCAGCCGTCCATGTCGAAGCCTTTCCGACCGACCCCCTGGCCGAGGTGGTGCATGTCCAGGCAATGGCCGATGCCGCGCCGATCCCCCTGGGCATCGTCGGCAACGCCGACCTGACGCACCCCGATGTGGGTGACCTTCTGGACCGGATGAAGGCCTGCAAGGCCCTGCGCGGCATCCGGCAGGTGGTCAACCTGCACCCCGACCCGACGCTGACCTACACCCGCCGCGACCTGCTCGCCGACCCCGGCTTTGCCGAGGGACTGGAGGCGCTGGCGGCGCGGGGGCTGACCTTCGACCTGCAATTGTACCCGCATCAGACCGAGGCCGCCGCAAGGCTGATCGCGGCGACCCCCGGCCTGACCGTCATCCTGAACCATGCCGGCATGTGGGCGGACCGCACCCTGGCGGGATGGACGGCCTGGAAGCAGGCGCTGCGCCAACTGGCCGCCCTGCCCCTGGTCCATGTCAAGATCAGCGGGCTGGGGATGTTCGACCATACCTGGACCCCGGCAGGCATCCGCCCCCTGATCCTGGAAACGCTCGACGCCTTCGGCCGCGACCGCGCGATGTTTGCCTCGAACTTCCCGGTGGACAGGCTGTTCTCGGACTTCCCCAGCCTCTGGCACGCCTTCGCCGACGCCGTGGCCAACCTTGACGCCGAAACGCAGGCAGCGCTTCTGCACGACAACGCCCGGCGCATCTATCGCCTCTGACCGGACTGTACCGGGCGGATCGATCATGCTACGATTCGGATAGTTTTTCCGGGCACCTGCCCACATTCACTGATTCACCAAGACCGGGGTTTTCGGTCCAGCGCAGGAATTTCTCATGGCGATCAGCAAGAAAGCAGACGGCAAGGACGACGATGACGACGGCGATCTGTTCCCGCCCGTCAAGGACATCGTGACCAAGCTGAAACAGGGGCCGATGAACTTCGGCTGCTACCTGACGGGTGACAAGGACAGCCCGGTCGTGCTGGCCGCCCACAAGCGCAAGAACGCCGAGGTCCTGGGCAAGAAGGCCAAGAAGAAGGCCGAGACGCCGAAGGGTGCCTTCGGCACGCTGACGCTCGAGGAAGGCGGGCAACTGACCTTCCAGTGCGACACCGACGATGCCCCCGCTGCCCTGGGCAAGCGCATCCGCAAGATGCTCAAGGCCGAGGGGCTGGCCAAGTTCAAGATCAGCATCCTGTTGCCGGGCGGTGTCGAACTGGGCGAAAGCGACGAAGAAGACGACGACGAGGACAGCAGCGAAGCCGAGGCCACCGAAGCGCCCGAGGGCGAGGGCGACGACCCGCTGGAACAGCTGCGCATCGAGGTGCAGGCCGAATTCGACGCGCTGTGCGAAAGGATCGATGCCGCCGACGAGATCGCCAGCGGAATCGGCCGCAAGATCGCCAGCCTGCGCGGCATGTTCGAGGCCGAGATCGGGCGTGACCCGAAGAAGGCTGCCGGCATCGTCACCCTTCTGCGCAAGACGGCCGAGGCCGCAGGAATCGGGGCCGAAGATCAGGTCGTCTCGGGCCCGGAAAGCCGCGCCTCGGCTCTGGCCGACCTGGAGAAGGGCATCGACGCGCTGCTTGCCGAATACGCCTGACATCGGCGCACGAGTTTTCAGAACGGAGACCTTTTCATGGAAATCACCCTGGCCAAGATCGAGGCCGCCGAGGCCGACGTGGGCCGCCTCGAGGCCGAAGAGCAGCGGATGCGCACCGCCGCCAACGCCGACGGCACCATCGACCCCAAGGAACAGGCCGACCTCGACCGCATCCTCGGCAAGATCCGGCAGGGCCGCGACCTGGTCACCCGCCTGCGGTCCGAGTACGAGGCGAACAAGGCCATCTGGGACGGCAAGGCGGGCGATCTGGGCACGCTGCAGTCCCAGACTTCGGAACTTGTCGTCTGGGGCGAACCGCAGGCCGCCGGTTTCCAGACGCAGATCGAGGAAATGGCCAGCCTGTCCGGAGCCGAGCAATGGAAGGCCGCAACCGCCGCGCTGCAGGCATCGCAAGCCGCGATCCTGGCCCCTTACGCCGAATACCAGCGCCAACTGGCCGCGAAGGGCATCTACGACCCCGCGCGCGCCGACTTTGACGCCCGCGTGGCCGCCGCCGCCGCCACCGACCTGCGCGCAGCCGCCGTCGTGTCGGAACTCGACGCCCTGGCCCTGGCAGGCCCTGCGATGGACGCGAGGACCGCCGAACGCGACTACGTCGGGGCGCAGGTCCTGCTCGACCAGGCCACCGGCACGCTGGAAAACGTCGAGACCGAGATCACCGCTCTGGCCGCCGCCCGCGACGCCTATCTGGGGCACCGCGCCGATCTTGACGCGCGCATCGCCCAGGTGAGGCTGAACGATTTCACCACCCTGCAAGGCCGTGTGGATGCCCTGATCACCGAGGTCGCCCGGATCGACGAACTGGCCGCCGCATTCGACTTCGTCGCCGCGCAGGATGCCACGACGACAGCCGTGGCCGAGGCAACGACCCTGCAGACCGAGATCGAGACGAAACGGCTGGCCCGCGACGGCTATGACGCGCTGTTGTCGGGCATCGAGGCGCGGCTGGCCGAGGCCGCTGCCGAAGGGGCCACCGAACTGGCCGACAAGCTGCAGGAGATCGAGGCCAAGGTGGCCGCGACCCAGCCGCAGGCCGAGGCCGAGGCCGAAGACTATGAGGCGGCCTCGGCGGGCCTGGAACAGGCCGCGACCGACCTCGGCGGGTTCGAGCAACTGCTTGCCGACCGCAGGCTGTATCTGGAGCGCCTGGCCGACCTCATGCCCAAGGTCATCGAGCGCGGCGTGTCGACCGACCAGAACGCCTTTCTCGACGATGCTTTGAAGCGCATGGCCGACGCCCAGACTGCCATGGAGGACGCCGCGAAGGCGCTGGACTTCACCGCAGCCCTGGCGCGCCTGGACGAGGTTGCCACGGCCCTTGCCGACATCGAGGCCCTGATCGAGGCCAAGCACCTTGAGTTCAACACCGAACGCGACATCCAGCAGGGTCGGCTGGAAAAGTTCGCGCTGACCCCCTATCCCGAGATCATCGCCCGAACGCCCGTCCTGCAGGCCGACATCGTTGCCGCGACCGCCGAAGCCGTGGCCGAGCATTTCGACACCGCGATGGACAAGCTGGCCGGCATCGCCACCGAGATCGACCTGCTGGAACAAGAACTTCTGCGCATCGAGACCGAGCTTCTGGCCAAGATCGAAGCGATCATCGCCCCGGTCGAAGCCAAGCTGCCCTCGCTTGAGCCGCCGCCATCGCCCAGCCTGCCTGCGCTGAAAAAGCTGGTCGGCGACATCCGGGCCAAGATGACGTCGAAGACCGACCTGCTCAAGGCCGTGGACGAGGCGAACGATGCCGCCAGGCGGGCCGCCGATCTCGAGAAGGTCCATGCCCTGATGAAGGATATCGAGGACAAGTGGGGCTTCGAACAGGACGACGTGGCCCGCCAGAAGGTGGCCGACCTCAAGGCCAGCGGTGATCTCAACAAGTTGCCGACCGAGGCGCGCAACTATCTGGTCGAGAAGCTGATGAGCGGTGTTGTCAGCGACGAGGATGCCGCCGCGATCAAGGACGTCTGGTCGCAACCGAAATACGTCGATCCCGCCTTCGACAAGCTGGACGCACCCATCCGCAAGCAAATCGTCGACAGGATCACGAACGATCCGAAGGTCAAGCAATACGAGGCCGACTGGGCCACGATGAGCGACGATGACAAGAAGAAGGCGCTTGAGTACATGTGCAGCATCCCCTGCGGCCCTGATGGCTGGAACATGGGGACTCTGAAAAGCGTCAAGCTCGAGAAGGTGCCCACGTCCGACCCCGACTGGGGCTATGGTGCCTACAGCGGCGGCGACGACGAGATGACCTTCAACGTCGACCCCACGGTCGAAGCCAAGGGCTGGGGCGAAATGATGGACACCCTGACCCACGAGATAGGGCACAAGTACCAGAAAAAGCTGACCGACGACTTCAAGGCGGGCAAGATCAAACCGGGCGATCCCCTGTACGACCAAGCCAAGTCGCTGAAGCTGGCAGATGACTACTTCAACTCCAACTACGATCGATACATGGACGTGTACGAAAACACGCCCGAAGAGGCCCATTCGCGCAAGATGGGCGACGAGATGAAAGCCGGAATCAACGCGGGCAGGGGAGGCGGACCGTGACCGGTCCGCGCGGTCCCCTTGTGGTCATCGCGGCGGTCGCGGTGGCCCTTTGCAGCGCAGCGGACACATCCGTGCGGGCGCAGGTGCAGGCGGTCGAAGACGAACAGCAGAGGCAAGCGATGACCATGACCTACGAAATCGGCGTCACCACAGAGGGAACCTTCATCCCCTTGGCAACGCTCAGCTTTGACAATGCCAACAACGGCACGCTGGTTCTGGGGGCCTACCATCCGAGAACGACCCATCTGGTGCAGATATGGGACGATCTGTCGGATCGTGACACGATCCACATCAAGAAGTCCGCGCCGGTCAGGACCGACGACGGAAGCCGCAAGTTCAGGCTTCTCGGGGTTGATGTTGCTAAGGAAGATCCCGCGTTTCCGGAGGCGATCCTGCGGTTCATGGCCCACGAATACGGCTTTGACTCGCGCCCGTGACCCGCGGCTCTACGACGGTGCCCGCAAGGTGCCACGCTCAATCAACCGGCAGGGAAATAGACGCACCTCCAGAGGACGGGCAGGGTGCGCGATTGTGTCGGTCACAAGGTCGATGGCCGCCGCGATGATCTCGGCCACCGGCTGGCGGATCGTCGTCAGCGCGATGTTCTGCCAGCGCGCCATTTCCATGTCGTTCAGGCCGATCAGGCCGATGTCGCAGGGCACCGACAATCCCGCCTCGCGGATCGCGCTGAGCGCCCCGATGGCCAGCAGGTCATCACCGCAGAAATAGGCCTCTGCCGGGGCCTGGTCGAGCAGGCGCTGCATCTCTTGCCGACCGGCATCGAAAGTGTAGGCACTGGCATAGGTCACGCTGGAGCGGATGTCGGCACGGCCGCCGAGTGCAGCCAGAAACCCTGCCGCGCGGTCCTGGGTCGATGTGGCCGTCTGCGGACCGCCCAGAAAGGCCACGCGCCTGTAGCCCCGCCGAACCAGCGCCTCGACCGCCATCTGCCCGCAGGCGACGTTGTCGATGCCCACCACATGCACGCCGGGTGCCGTCGCGTGCCGACCAAAGGCATGGACGACCGGCAGCCCCGCGTCCCGGAACGCGGCGGCAAAGCTTGACGGCAGGGTCGACGACGCGACGATCACCCCGTCGACCGTATACTGGCGCAGCATGCGCACCGTGGCCGCCGGGTCGGTCGCATCGGTCAGGTTGACCAGCAGCGGCCGCAGCCCACGGTCCTGCAGACCCCGCGTGAACAGGTCGAACACGTCCAGGATCAGCGGGTTGCGAAAGTTGTTGACGACCAGCCCGATCAGCTTGGTCCGCCCGGTGGTCAGGCTGGACGCCAGCGCATTGGGCGCATAGCCAAGCGCGTCGGCGGCCTGTTCGACCTTGGCGCGGGTCCCGGGGGACACCGAGGCACCCGGCGTGAAGGTGCGCGACACGGCTGACCGCGACACCCCCGCCCGCTCGGCCACGTCTTTCAAGGTTATCGCCATGCCTGCTCTTATCGCCAACTGCCGTGCAGTACCATAGATCGGTCCTGCCTGCATTGCCTTGGATCAAGGCAGCCGTTGCGATGCAAAGCGTTGAGGGTCAAGACAAGGCCGACAAATCCTGCAGCCCGACGCGTCGTCGAACGCCTGAATGGAAAAATGGGGGCGGTTGCCCGCCCCCTTGTCCGTCCAGCTCGCGGCGTCAGCTGCCGGACTTCTCGACCAGTTTCTGACCTTCGGCGGACACCTTGTTGATCTTCTCGACGATCTTCGAGACATCCACGCGGGTGTCGGCGTAGGCAGACCCCTTCTTGGCGTTGCAATGGTCGGTCACTTTCTTCTCGAACACCGCAATGTTGGCCGGCCCGGTTTTCGTCACCATCTCCAGCGCTTCCTTGTCGCCGTCCTGGGCCTTGGCGAGTTCTTCGTTGGCTCTCGCCAGGCCGGAGTTCGCTGATTCCAGCGTCGTGGAGTTGTAGGATTCCCAATCCGCCTTGGCCTTGTCGGCCAGTTCCTTGGCCTTGGCCAGCGCCGCGTTGGAGTCGGTCTCGATCTTTTCGGCGCCCTTCAACAGGTCCTCCATCGCCGAGAGTTCTTTGATGCAGGCGGCCTGCGCCTCTTTCAGCTTGCCACCCTGGTCGGGGTCGGCCTTCGCCGCAGCAAGGTCCTGCGCGATTTTGTTGAGGGCCGTGACATGCTCGTTGGCCTTCTTGACGCGCTCTGCAACGTCAGCTTTGCCATCGGTGGCGACCTTGAGCTGCGCCTCGATCTCGGTCGCCACAGCCACATCGTACTTGGACCTCGTGTCGGCCAGCAACGGTGTGATCGCCTTTTCTGCCTCGTTGGCCGCGATGTTGGGTTTGGTCAGATCCTGGGTGATCTTCTTCCCCGTTTCGTTGCCGTCGCGCATTTCCGCTGCAAGCTTCTCGCAGGCCGCCTTGTAGTCGGCGTCGATCTGGGCCTCTTTGGCCTTGGCTTCCTCAAGCAGGCGCGCCGCCGCTTCGGCCGGGGTCTCAAAGGCCTTGCCGGCCTTGCCCTTGAATTCGTCGTACTTCTCCTGCGCCTTCTTGACCGCCTCTTCGTACTTCTTCTTCATGCCGTTTTCGAAGTTCTCGTAGCCCTGCTTGAACTTGTCGGCGGCTTCGACGGCCTCTTTCTTCAGGTTGTCGACTTCTTCGTACAGCTTCTTCGCTGCATCATCGGCCAGCTTCTTTGCCTCTTCGAACGCCTTCATCATGGCTTCGTTCTCGGCGTCGATCCGGCGGTTCCTCTCTTCGTTTGCCCGCTTGACGAAGTCGACGCCCTCTTCCCAGGCTTTGGCGGCACCTTCCTCGATGGTATCGACGATGTTCTCGACCGCCTTCTTGCCATCCTCGATCAGGCCATCGACGATGTCAGGCACCTCGTCGATCTTCTTCTTGGCCTCGTCATAGGCGTCTTCGGCTTCCTTCTTCAGGTCCTTCGCCTTATCGACCATAGGCCCTGCGACCTGTTCGGCGATCTCGCCCGCGTACTCCTTGCACTCCTCGTACTTCTTCTCGGCGTCCTCCAGGGCTTTCTCGACGGCTTCCTTGGCCTTGGTCGCCAGTTCCTCGGCTTCCTTGGCCTTTTCCTCCAGCCGCTTCTTGCCCTCGTCGATCAGGCCACCGATGATCTCTTCGCACTTCTTCTTGGTCTTCTCGACCTCCTCGATCACCTTCCGGCACGCATCCTCGGCGGCTTTCTTCTTTTCCTCGGCCGTCGTGCAGACCTCGTCCCAGAGCTTGCCGCCCTGTTCCTTGGCCTCGTCGATCAGGCCGTCAAAGAACTCGCCCGCGCTGTCGACGGCCTCCTTGGCCTCTTCGTACAGCGCGACCGCTTCCTCGCCCATCAGGTCGACGGCCTTCTCGGCCTTCTCGGTGTACTCGTCCACCTTCTTGCCCGCCGAGTCCTTCATCGCGGCGATCTTTTCTTTGGCCTTGTCATAGGCCTCCTGCAGGGCCTTCTCGACCTCGTCCTTCTTGGCGGCGGCGTCCTTCAGCTTCTCGTCAAGCATGTCCTTGGCCGCCTTGGTGCCGTCTTCCCAGGCCTTGGATGCCGTGTCCTCGATCGTGTCGATGATCTTCTCGACGGCCTTCTTGCCCTCGTCGACCAGACCTTCTACGATACCGGGCACTTCCTTGGCCTTCTCGACGATTTCCTTGGCCTTTTCCTCCAGCAGCTTGCGCGCCTCTTCGGACATTTCGAGCGGCTTGCCGACGGTTTCCTCGGCAATCTTGCCGATTTCCTCTTTGGCCTGGTCGTACTTCTCCTTCACGCCGTCCAGAAGCTTGGCACCCTCTTCCTCGGCTTTCCGCGCAGCCTCTTCGGCCTCTTTCGCAAGGTCGTCGATCCGCCTCTTGGCCTCGTCGATCAGGCCGCCGACGATTTCCTCGCACTTCTTCTTGGTCTTCTCGACCTCTTCGACGACCTTCCTGCAGGCCTCCTCGGCAGCCTTCTTCTTGGCCTCGGCTTCGGTGCAGACCTCGTCCCAGAGCTTGCCGCCCTGTTCCTTGGCCTCGTCCACCAGACCGTCAAAGAACTCGGCGACGCCGGACGCCGCCTCCTTGGCCTCTTCGTACAGCTCGACCGCCTTTTCGCCCATCAGGTCGACGGCTTCTTCGCCCTTCTGGATGTACTCGTCCGCCTTCTTGACGGCCTCGTCCTTCATCTGGCCGATCTTTTCCTTGGCCTTGTCATAGGCCTCCTGCAGCGCCTTCTCGACCTCGTCCTTCTTGGCGGCGGCTTCGGCGGCCTTCTCGGTCAGGAAGTCCTTCACTGCGGTGACGCCATCCTCGAAGGTCTTGGCGGCGGTGTCCTCGACGGTGTCGATGATCTTCTCGACCGACTTCTTGCCTTCCTCGACCAGGCCCTCGACCACGCCGGCGACTTCCTTGGCCTTGTCGAAGGCCTCGGTCGCTTTTTCCTCGATGGCGTCCTTGACCTCCTTGGCGGTATCGACCACCGGCTTGGCGATCTCTTCGGCCATCTTGCCGACGTCCTGCTTGACCTCCTCGTACTTCTGGTCAAGCCCGTCCAGCACCTTGGCCGCTTCCTCCTTGGCCTTGGTTGCGGCCTCTTCGGCCCCCTTGGCGACCTCGGTCACCTTCTGCTTCAGGCCGTCGACCACGCCGTTGACAGTCTCTTCGACCTTCTTCTTGGTCGCCTCGACCTCTTCGATGACCTTCTTGAGCGCGTCCTCGGCCTCTTTCTTCTTCTCCTCGGCGGCCTGCACCGCCTCGTCCCACAGCTTGCCGCCATAGGACTTCGCCTCGTCGGCCAGGCCCGAGAAGAAATCGCCCACGCTGTCGGCGGTGCTCTTGGCCTCTTCGTACAGCTTCACGGCCTCGTCGCCCATCAGGCCGACGGCGCGTGATGCCTTGTCGGCATACTCGGACGCCTTGGTCGTGACCTCGTCCTTGATTTCGCCGACCTTGGCCTTGGCATCCTCGATGACCTGCTTGGCGGCATCCTCGACCGCCTGTCCGGCACCCTTGGCCGTTTCCACGGCGCTTTCCACGGCACTGCTGCCTGCGTCATAGGCCTCTTTCGCGGCCTTGGTCGCGGCGTCGGCGGCACGGTTGATCACACCCTCGGCGGCCTGGCTGATGCTGTTGAACAGCGACTCGGCACCGGACTTGATCTCTTCCAGCGTCTCGCCCGCCTTGTTGTAGCCCTCCTCAACTGCATTGGCGGCCTCGTCATAGGCCGACTTTGCGCTGTCGAGCGCCTCCTTGCCGAAATTGCCGACTTCGGTGACGGTCTCTTCGATCGCCTTGGCAGTGGTTTCCAGACCCTCCTTCGTCGCGTCATAGCCCGCCTTCAGCCCGTCATAGGTGGCTTCCGCGCCTTCCTTCAGCGCCTTGCCTCCTTCGGCCAGCCCTTCGGCCACCGTGGTCGCGATCTCCTTGGCCTTCTCGAAGGCGTCCTCGGCGTCCTTCTTGCGGTCGTTGAGGAAGCTTTCGGCCTCGGCCCCGATCTCGCCCCAGTCGGGCAGAAGATCGTCCAGGAAACCGGCCGCCTTTTCGGCAGCCCCCTTGGCCCCCGCATAGATCTCTTCCGCCGCGCCCTCGGCCATGTCCGCGCCGCGACCCACCAGGGCCTTGGCCTCGTCCACCACTGCCGAGGCACCGTCCTTCAGGCCCTCGGCGATCTTCTTGCCTTCCTCGATGGCCTTGGCGGCCTCTTCCTCGATGGCCTTCTCGGCGGCCACGGCGGCATCGGCAGCCGCCTTCACCCCGTCGGCCGCAGTGTCATAGGCCGACTTCGCTGTGTCGACCGCCGCCTTGCCCGCACTGTCGATGAAGCCCGACGCTGCCTTGCTGACGGAATCCCACAGCGACTTGGCGCCTTCGGCGATCTTGTCGAACAGCTCCTGCGACTTCTTGTTCTCGTCGTCGATCTGCTTTTGCTTGTCTTCCCAGGCCTTCTTGGCGGCCTCGATCAGCTTGCTGCCCCAGCCGCCTGCGGTCTTGGCCAGGTCCTCGGCCACCTGGCCGACCTTTTCGGCCCCCTTCTTGGCCCCTTCGACAACAGCGTTCACCGCGTCCTTGACCGCCTCGGCGGCCTTCTTGACGATGTCGCCTTCCTCGGCCAGCTTCTTGGCCGCCGCTTCGGCTGCCGTCTTGGCCTCGGCCACCAGTTGCGTCGCCTTGGCCTTGTCGGCCTCGAGTGCCGTGCGCTGCGCATCGCCGATCGACCCGCGTCCGGGCACCGCTGCATCGACAAGTGCGCTTTGCGCCGTGGCATGGCCCTCCACGGCGGGAACCAGCCCCTGCGCGGCCTCCGGGGCCCCCTTGGCAGCGGCGACCAGCGACTGCATCACGGTGATCAAGGAATTCGATACCTGGATCTGCGCGTTCTTCTCCGCCTCGGCGTCGGCCTTGACCTTGGCACGCGCAGTCTTGGCCTCCGCTTCAGCGGCGGCGACTTGCTCGTAGGATGCCCGAGCTTTGGCCACCATATCGAATGCCTGCTTGGCGGCCTCATGGGCCGCATCCATCTGGTCAAAGGCTGCCTTGACGCCCTGGTCGTCCTTGGCCCCCTGCGCCGCGCCCTGCGCGTTCGCGGCCGCACTCTCGGCGGCCTTGGACGCGTTCTTGGCCACCTCGTCGTAGTTCTTGACCTCTTCGAGTTCGGCCTTGGCCTTGTCGACCGCCGCCTTCACCGGCGCGGCGCGTTGCTCGCCGACCTCGGCGACTGCCGCAGTGTATTCGGCTTCCGCCTCGGCTGCACTATGCTGTGCCGCGCCATAAGTACGCGTCGTTTCCGAGGCAGACCCCTCGGCATGCTGCGACTGCGCCCGCGCGTTATCTGCAGCCGGTTGGGCCAGCTGACGGAACTTGGCGGCGTCCTCGCCTTTGTCGTTGTCCTTGCCGCCACCCTTGTTGCCCTGGGGGGCCGGGCAGGCGGGCGGGGCAGGCGGAGCACCACCGCCACCGCCACCGCCACCGCCACCGCCGGCATTCGCCTTGCCGCCTGTGGCATCGACATTGACTTCGACTGTCTGCGTGTTGCCACCCGAATTGGCGTTGCCACCCGCGCCACCGGCAGCCCCGCCGGCCGCCGCGCCACCGCCTGCCGCGCCACCGCCTGCCGCGCCGCCACCTGCCGCGCCGCCACCAGGGGCGGCCCCACCAGCACCACCGCCTGTGCCGCCACCCGCCGCACCGCCAGCGGCAGCGCCGCCGCCCGCGTCGATGTCGCCGACATCCTCCAGCGCGTTCTCCAGGAACTTCTCGACAACCGTCAGGACGCCCTTGATCTTCTTGGCGTTGCCGCCCTTGACCACGTCATCGGCCATCTTGAGCAGCTTCTTGGCCTGGCCGCCGATCTTGGGATCGGCCACCTCGACCAGCGCCTCCAGCTGGACGCGCATCTCTTCCCACTTGGCGGCCAGGTCTTCTTCCTTGTCGCCATTGTCGCCGCTACCCGCGTTCTCGACGGCCTTGTCGAGTTCCTTCAGCACTCGCACAGCCTCTTCGATTGCGCCGTTCTTGGCCAGTATCCGAACCTCGTCGAGCTTGGAGCGAAGTTCGTCCGCAACTTCCTCGTCCTCGATCCCGTCAATCTTTGCCTCAAGCTCGACGCAGCGCGCCTCGATCTTGTCGAGCGCTGCCTTCTCGCGCTCCTCCTTGGCCTTTTCCTTCTCCTCTTCGCTGGCATCGTCGGCCGGCTTCGGAGGGGCCGAGCCGCCGTCCTCTTCCAGCACTTCGTCGATGGCCTCTTCGGCCTCTTCATCATCGTCGTCGTCGAACTCGCCCAGTTCCTCGCCGCCCGGCAGCACAACGCGCGCCTTGAACTTGGTGTAGCCCTCGGCCTTGAGCATCAGGCGGATCTTCTTGGTCAGGCTCCGAGGAACCTTCTCGGAAGCGCACTCGAAGGACAGGATGCCCGAATCAAGCGACACCGACCCGAAGGACCCCTTCGAGGTTCCGGCCTGCTTCTTGGCCTTCTTGCCCAGCATCTCGGCGTTCTTGCGCTTGTGCGCGGCCAGCAGGACGGGCTTTTCCTTGTCGCCCGTCTGGTACACGCCAAAGTTGAGCGGGCCTTGCTTGAGCTTCTTGAAGACCTCGGCCAAGGGCATGAACATGTCCTCGTCGCCGTCTTCCTCTTCGCCCTTGCCCTTACCTTTGCCCTTGAGAGCCATATCGACTTCCTCCTGGAAACTAAGCGGTCTCTGCGGCCGCGCGTTGGAAAAAAAGTTCGCGCGAAAAACTCGCGCACTGCGACATTCGTAACACGAAACCGCGAGGGGTCAAATGGAATTGCGGGGGGGTGGCCGCGGGCCCCCGGGGGGGGGCGCGGGGACGGGGGGGGGGGGATATGCCCCCAACGACCC
>JBQTJI010000100.1:0-14805 GCA_052387255.1 Gemmobacter sp.
CGGATGAGGTCGAGCGCGGTCGGCCAGTCGAGGCCCATGCCGCGCTGTGCGGTGTCCATCGCCTCGGCGATGCCGAGGCCGAGGTCGGCCAGGTAGTGGCGGAAGGCCAGGGTGCGGTCCCAGTCGACCGCCGCAGCGCCCGTGGGGTCATGGGCGGTGAAAGGGTCGGCCACGATATGGGCGGCGGAATAGACCGTGCGGGCAGCGTCGCGGGGCAGGCGTCCAGCGGCGATGGGGGTGCCGGTCAGGGTGTAGGCGTGGCGGCGGCCCTGGGTGTCGGGAAGGTCGATGTTCATGGGCATCTCAGAAGCGGGGAACCAGGAGGCCGCCGTCGGCGGCGATCACCTGTCCGGTGGTATAGGGCAGCCGGCCGGTGGCCAGCGTGGCGATGATGGTGCCGATCTCGGCGGGGGTGCCGACGCGGGGGATCAGGGTCAGGCCCTGTTCCGCCCGCGCGCGGTAGCTGTCGATGACGGGGGCAGTCAGGTCGGTCTCGATCAGGCCGGGCTGGACGTCGTAGACCGCGATCCCCTCACGCGCGAGGCGGACGGCGAAGGCGCGCGAGGCCATGGCGGCGGCGGCCTTGGACACGGCATATTCGGCGCGGGGTTCGGCGACGGCGGTGGCGTTCGACGAGGTGACGTTGACGATGCTGCGGAACAGGGGCGTTTCGCGCCCGATCACGCGGCGGGCGAAGGCCTGCATGAGAAAGAACATGGCCTTGGTGTTGACGGCCATGCAGCGGTCATAGCTGGCCTCGGTGATGTCGAGCGGGTCGCCGCGCGACATCACCCCCACGCCCGCGTTGTTGACCAGCGTCGTCAGGGGGCCAAGGGCGGCCTCGGCGGCCCCAAGCGCTGCAACATGGGCCGACAGGTCGGCGACGTCGAAGGGGATGGCGACGGCGGGGGTGCCGAGGCTGGCGACGGCGGCATCGAGTGCCGGGTCGCCGGGCAGGCCGTTCAGCGCGACGGCGAACCCTTCGCGTGCAAGCGCCCGGGCTGCGGCCAGCCCGATGCCGCGCGCGGCCCCGGTGACCAGCGCCACCTGGCGGGGCGCGGTCAAGGCCGCGCCCTTTGTCGAATGCCTGAGAAGGCCATGGTCCGCTCCGCCGATTAGTAACTGGGCAGTTACAATATCGCCGGGGCGGAACCTGCGGTCAAGCCCTATCCGCGAAGCGCGCGTTGGACCACAGCACGGTGCGTGCAAGCACGCACCCTACCCAAAGTTTCCCACCGCCGCACCAGCCCCTGCGCGGGCCGGTTCAGGCCGCCAGCGTCTCGGTCGAGGCGAAGAACATCGCCTGGCTGACCGCCGATTGCACCTGGTCTTCCGAGAAGGGCTTGGTGATCAGGAAGGCGGGTTCGGGGCGCGTGCCGGTCAGCAGGCGTTCGGGGAAGGCGGTGATGAAGATGACCGGGATCTGGGGGAACTGCGCCAGGATGTCGTTGACCGCATCGATGCCCGAGGAATTGTCGGCCAGCTGGATGTCGGCCAGGATCAGGTCGGGCGGGTTGGCGGTGGCCATGGCCACGGCCTCGGTCCTGGTCCGGGCGATGCCGGTGATGCTGTGGCCGGCCTGGGTGACGATGTCGGAGATGTCCATGGCGATGATCGCCTCGTCCTCGATCACCATGACGCGCCCGGCCATGGCGCGCAGCATCTCGGTGCGCGCGGCCTCGATCAGGGCGACAGCCTCGGACGCGTCGACCAGAAGGATGGTGGCGACCTCTTCGACGTGGAACTCTTCGACGGTGTGCAGCAGCAGCGCCTCGCGCGAGTTTGGCGTCAGGCGCGACATGTGTTCCTGCGCGCGGGCCGAGAGGTGGTCGTCGGCACGGCCCAGGGGGGCGCCGCTGCTGGCCCAGACCAGGTGAAAGGCGTGGAACAAGGCGACCTTGTCGCTGGCGGCCCCGATGTTGGCCCCGTCGAGCACCGTGGCATCGGCCAGGATCGCCTCGAGCGTCGCGGCGGCATAGGTGTCGCCGGACCGCTGGCTGCCGGTCAGGGCGCGGGCATAGCGGCGCAGATAGGGCAGGTGCGCGGCGATGCGGTCGGCCAGTCCGCGGCCGGAGGTGTTGTTGTCAGTCATTCTTTCGTGCTCCCGTCCGCAGTTTTCTTTGGAACCGAACGCCCGTCCGCGCGTTCGGTTCCATGACAAAGTAAAGGCAGGTGCCGCAGCATGACCCCACCCCGCGACAAGTCCGGTCGTGACGCCCAGACCCAAGACCCGCGCGCCACCCCGGAACAGCGCCGCCAGATCAAGCACGCCATCGACGAGAACCTGCGCCGGACCTATCAGGCCGCCCTGGACGAGGATGTGCCCGACCGGTTCCACAAGCTCTTGGCCGCGCTGCGCGACAAGGACCACGCGTCATGACGCGGCGCGCCGACGATCCGCGCGACGAGGTGATGGTGCATGTGCCCGCCCTGCGCGCATTCGCCCTGTCGCTGACGCGCAACATTCCGGATGCGGACGATCTGGTGCAGGACACCATCGTCAAGGCCTGGAGCAACTTTGACAAGTTCACCGTCGGCACCGACCTGCGCGCGTGGATGTTCACGATCCTGCGCAACGTCTTCTTCTCGCGCAAGCGCAAGACCCGCCGCGAGGTCGAGGACCCCGACCAGATCCACGAGAACTCGCTGTTCGAGCGGCCTGCGCATGACGGCCGGATCGCCTTTGCCGAGTTCCAGCGCGCCTTTGACAAGCTGACGCCCGAACACCGCGAGGTTCTGGTGCTGGTTGGCGCGAACGGCTATTCCTGCGAAGAGGCGGCACAGGTGATGGGGGTGGCGGTGGGCACCGTGAAAAGTCGCACGAACCGCGCCAGGGCAAAGCTGTGCGAGATGCTGGGCGTGACGGGCGGTGAGGACTTTCTGCCGGTGTTGGACGGCACCACGGCGGCGGTGATGGGCCGGTCGGCCACGCGCGCCGCCTGACACGACATGCAGATGATGAGCGCCGCGATCCGCGCCAGCCGCTCGCTCAGCGCGCGGCTGGCGCTGTACATGGCCGTGGCCCTGATTCCCATCGGGCTGCTGATGGTGCTGCAGACCCGCGAGTTGCAGGGCGAGGCGCAGCGGCGGTCCGAGGCCGCGCTGGCGGGCGAGGTGATGGAGACGCTGCGCGCCGAGGCCAGCATCCTGATGCGCGCGCAGGGGGTGGTGCGCGCCCTGTCGCTGCAACCGATCGACGTGCTGATGGACGATGCCGCCTGCGGGCGCGTCCTGTCCGGGATCATCGCGGCCAACCCGGAATATGCCGCTGCGGCCTTTGTGCGCGCGGACGGCATGTCGACCTGCAACTCGACCGGCCAGGCTGCGAGTTTCGCGGACAGCCCGAACTTTGCCAGGCGGATGGCCAGCAACGATTTTGCCATGTACGCCACCGCCCGCAGCCCGCTGACGGGACTGACCGTGCTGGCCGTGTCGCATGTGGTGCGGGACGAGATCGGGGCGAAGGTCGGCTATATCGGGGTGTCGGTGCCCTACAGCCAGCTGATCCGCATGACACGCGGCGGCCAGGACGACGATCGCGACGCCTTTGTCGTGGTCTATGACGACGAGGGCGACATCCTGACCGCGATCCACGATCAGGACGATGTCAGGGCGCTGTTGCCACGCGACCGGGCGTTGCTGTCGCTGCTGCCCGACAGGGCGCAGGCCTTTACCACGACGGCGCAGGACGGATCGTTGCGCACCTATGCCGCCGTGTCGATGATTCCGGGCGAGTTGTTTGCGCTGGGCACCTGGGCGGCGAACAGCATCGATGGCGCGTCGCGCTGGGACCGGATCGGGGCGATTCCGCTGGTGGTGGCGATGTGGGTCGGCAGTCTGGTGGTGGCGATCCTGGCGGGCGAGGTGCTGGTCGCGCGGCATGTCCGGTCGCTGCGCCGGTCGGTCGCGGATTTCGCGCGGGGCAGCCGCCGGGTGACCGAGGTCGAGATGGCGGGCGCGCCGCGCGAACTGGTGGAACTGGCCGATTCCTATGGCGTGATGGTGGACACGATCCTGCAGGACGAGGCCGCGCTGGAGGACATGGTGCACCAGAAGGAAGTGCTGCTGCGCGAGGTGCACCACCGGGTCAAGAACAACCTGCAGCTCATCGCGTCGATCATGAACATGCAGATGCGCCAGGCCCGCAGCCCCGAGGCGCGCGAGTTGATGAAGGGGCTGCACGACCGGGTGATGAGCCTGGCCACGGTGCACCGGGGCCTGTACCAGACCAGCGGCCTGACCGACGTGCGCGCCAACGAGCTGATGGACGACATCCTGCGCCAACTGGTGCGGATGGCGGCGACGCCGGGGCGGCAGTTCGCGCTGGATCTGGCGCTGGAACCGATTCGCCTGACGCCCGACCAGGCCGTGCCGCTGGCGCTGTTCCTGACCGAGGCGGTGACCAATGCGCTGAAATACGCGCCGCCGGGCGCGTCGGGCGGCATCGCGCTTTCGGTCGCGCTGCGCCAGGTGGATGCGGCGCAGGTGGAACTGGTGGTCCTCAATCCGACCGGGCCGGGGGGCAAAGCGGGGGGGGGCGACGCGGTGGCGGGCGACCAGCGGACGGGGCTGGGGTCGCAACTGCTGCGGGCCTTTGCGATGCAACTGGGCGGCACGCTGACCACCGAAGCGACGGACGGGCAGTACCGGGTTGCGCTGACATTTCCGCTGCGCGCCCTGGACGAGGCCGAGGCGCGCCATCCGGCGGTGCAGGTGCCTGCGCCTGGCGACGCCGGCTGATCCCGTCAGGCGCTGCGCAGGCGCGACAGGATCAGGGTCGACTGGATGACATCCTCGCGCTGTTCGGCGATCAGGGTGCGCAGGGTGTCGGGCAGGTCGGGTCGGGCCAGCTGTCGTTCGAGAAGCGCCTGAAAGCGGGCTTCGGCGGCGATCACGGCGTCCACATCGACAGATTTCGGCGCGGGCAAGGGCGGCAGCGTGCGGTCGATGCCCGCTGCCCGCAAGAGGCCGCGAAACACCGCCGCGCTGCGCCGCCGCCGCAGGATGACCCCGGTCAGCGGGCCGGGCAGTGCGCCCGGCGATGCCTGCGCGCGCGCATCCGCAAGCGCATCGAGCATCAGGAGGCTCTTGCGGCATTCGTGCGCAAGCGCGCTGATGATCGTCGTGGGCTGCATCTGCTGTCCCAAGAGGCGACGGGGCCGCGCCCCGAAAGCAGGTCACGGCACGTGGCAACATAACGCAATCCGGGGCCAAGGCGTTCCCTGTCACTGACACGGGACGCGTGCTGTGTCCCTGTCACCACATGCGAGGATGTCGGCAGGCAGGGAACCGACGGCCCGGTTCGGCGTTGGTGCTGCAGATGACCCCTGACCGCGCCCGTCCCGGACGCATCCCACGAAACATCTGAATTGAAAGGAACATCGTCATGCTGAGCTGGGCACTGACATTTCTGGTCGTGGCGCTGATCGCTGCCGCATTGGGCTTTGGCGGCATTGCCGGCGCATCGGCGTCGATCGCGAAGATCCTGTTCTTCGTGTTCATCGTCCTGTTCGTGGTGGCGATGGTCGCGCGTGCCGTGCGCGGCCAGCCCCCCGTGTGATCAGCGTCTGAACAGCCACCGCGCGCGAAAGGAGCCGCCATGAAAGGTGCACTCGCCTGGCTGATCGGGATTCCGATCCCGATCATCATCATCCTCTACCTCGTCGACGTTTTCTGACGGGCGCGGCCGCCGGCCGCCGACCACCCACGGCATACCACTGGAAAGGATACGACATGAACTGGGATCAGATCGAAGGCAGCTGGAAACAGATCAAGGGCAGCGTGCGCGAGCAATGGGGCAAGCTGACCGATGACGAGGTCGATCAGGTGGCTGGCAAGCGCGACCAGCTGGTCGGGCGCATCCAGAAGGCTTACGGCATCGCCAAGGAAGAGGCCGAGCGCCAGGTCGACGACTGGTCGCGGCGCACCTGACCGGGGTTTCCCGGCAGCGCATACCGGAAAAAGGGGCCCTCGGGGCCCCTTTTTCTGTCGCATCCCCATGGAACCGGGGGCGGGCCTTGCGCGTTCCGTCCCGTGACGGAGCGGCGCGGGGCTGCTGTCGTCGGGGGGCATCGGCATGATCGACTTGGTCCGCGCATCCGTGGCGGCGCGTCACGCCGGGTCTGCGGTGGTTGCACGATGACCGAACAGCCCGCCATCGTTCCGACTGCCGCAGCGCGGCCGTCAAGCTATCCCCGCTGGGCGGTGATCGGCATCTTCCTGATTGCTGCCATCGGCGCGATCAGCATCGCACGCGATTTCCTGATGCCGGTGGTCAGCGGCTGTGTGCTGTTCCTGGTGTTCATGCCCCTGATGCGCCGCGCGCGGCGTCTGGGCATCCCGCGCGCGGCGGCGGCGGCGGGCATCGTGGTGTCGATGCTGCTGGTGCTGAGCGTGATCGTGGTGTCGCTGCGCGGTCCCGCCGTGCAGATCGTCGAGAACTTTCCCGAGATCAGCCGCCAGGTCGGCGACAAGCTGTCCGACGTCATGGACAGTTTCCGGCGGCTGGACCGCGCCGTGGGCGAGGCGATGCAGACCGGCGACGGGGCGGCACCCGACGCCGCCACGGACAGCCCCGCCGCGCCCGCCCCGACCGAGGAAGCCGATTTTTCGCTGACCGACCTGGGCGGGGCGAACGTGGTGTCGGTGTTCCTGACCGCGCCCACCATCCTGGCGCAGGTGCTGTTCACGGCGATCCTTTTGTATTTCCTGCTGGCCTCGGGCGACATGTTCTATCTCAAGATCATCCAGAGCTTCGGCACCCTGCGCCAGAAGCGGGACGCCTACCGCGTGCTGCGCCGGATCGAGACTGGCCTCGGTGACTATTTCGGGGCGATCACGTTGATCAACGCCGTCCTGGGGGTCGCGGTCGGGATCGCGATGTGGATGCTGGGCATGCCGGTGCCGGTGATGTTCGCGGTGCTGACGTTCGTCTTGAACTTCATCCCCTTTGTCGGCGCGGTGCTGGGCGTGGTGATCGTGGGCGCGGTGTCGCTGTTGTGGTTCGACGGGTTCGCGCAGCCCGCGCTGGTGGTGGCGGTGTTCCTGATCCTGACGGGGATCGAGGGGCAGTTCATCACCCCCCTGATGGTGTCGCGCAAGACGCAGATGAACACGGCGGTGCTGTTCGTGGCGGTCGCGTTCTGGGCCTGGCTGTGGTCGTTCATGGGGATGCTGGTGGCGGTGCCGCTGATGGTGGCGATCCGCGTGATCGCCGAGCATGTGCCGGGCATGGGCACCGTCGCGAACTTCCTGTCGGGCGAGGATGAAAAGCCCCTGCCCCCGGCGGCCGAGGACGAGCCGGAAGAGGAAACCCTGCCGCCGATGGACATCTGGCCGCGCCGGGCGTGACGGCGGCCTGGGGGCAACGGGGGGCTACATCAGGGGCCGACGCTCGATCCGTTCGGGATCGACGCCCGCCACCATCATCAGCGCGCGCACGTCGGGCACCGTCAGCCGCCGGTTGCCCCAGATCGCCACCCCGGCCCGGCGCAGCCGCGCCGCCGTCTTGTTGGTGTGGACCAGCGACAGGCCCAGGGCATCGGCGATATCCTGCTGGCGGTAGGGCAAGGGCACCGATCCGTCCTGCGCCAGGCCGATCGCGTCCAGCCTTTGCCAGAACCGCAGAAGCGCCCAGGCTAGCCGTTCCTCGGCGGTGCGCTGGCCCAGGGTGGCGATGGTGTCGCCCAGGAAATGTTCCTCGACCGCCGCGATCCAGGTCAGGTCATAGGCGCGTTCGGGCGAGGACTTGAACATGTCCCACAGCCGGACGCGGGGAAAGACGCACAGGATCATGTCGGTCACCGCCCGCGCTGAATGGCGCGACTTGCCCATGAAGCCCGCCTGCAAGCCGATGAAATCGCCCGGCATCAGGAAGTTCACCACCTGCAGGCGGCCATCCTCGAGCGTCTTGAACCGGGTGCCCATCCCCGACAGCACGGTGTAGAGGTGCGGGCTGGTCTCGCCCTCCTCGATCACCAGGCCGCCGGGCGGGACGTGCAGTTCGCGCGCCTTGAGGTCCTGCATGAAGCCGACCTCGTCGTCGTTCATCGGAATGAACAGCGGACGTTTCCGCAAGGGACAGCCCTGGCACGAGACCGACATGCGCACCCCCCAAACCCATGTCGCAGATTAATGCGCGCCTGCCGCGCGCGGGGCAAGTGTGATGCGTACCGACAGGGGTGTGCGCATGACGACCGGAACAAACCGCTTTGTGATCTACGAGCCGACGATGCTGGTCGCGCTGGATCTGGAGGGGGCCTTGCGCGACCACGATCCGCGGGCCGAGGTCATCGTCGCCACGTCGCTGGCCGAGGCGCTGGGGCTGCTGGCGCAGGGGCAGGTCGGCCTTGCCGTGCTGCATGCCGGGGCCGAGGTCGTTCCCGCGACGGGCTTGCCGGTCCTGCTGATCGGCGATGCGGCGGAAGAGCGTCCCGGATCAAGGCCGGTCCTGCTGCGCCCGTTCTCGGCGGACGATGTGGCGCGGGCGCTGACCCTGCTGGGCGTGACGCCGGGGCTGGCCTCGGCCTGAGGGACGCGCAGTTTTCGGGGAACCGCTGGCGTGGCGGCGGCGTTGGTTTCGCAAGCGGGCAGTCGAGCCCGGCGACCTGCGCGATACGGAGAAGCCCATGCATCCCCAGACCATGCCGATCAACCCGCTGCCCGACACGGCACCCGAAGTGATCGAAGACCGCGATTGCCTGCAGCACCTGCACGACCGCATCACCGATGCCCTCGAAGGGTTCCGCGTGATGGCGGCCGAGGCGGAGCCCGCGTTCCGCCCGGTGGTCGAGCGCTTCGTTGCCCTGCACGCGGATCACACCGCACGGGTTGCCGACATGCTGGTGTCGCGCGGTGCGGGGGGCGACCTGGACGGCACGCTGATGGGCACGGTCAACAAGGCCGTGGTGTCGGTGCGTGCCCTGGTGACGACGATCGATGCGGGCGTGCTGGACAGCATCCGCTCGGGCGAAGAACACGTCCTGTCGGCCTTCGACCGCGCCATCGGCGGGGTGGTGCGGCCCGATGACGGTGCCGTGCTTACCACGATGCAGGACGAGCTTGTGGCGCTGCTCGACGACACCCGCGACCTGGGCTGAGCCTGCACGAGGCCCTGCGCAGACAGACAACACACCGAAAGGACTGACATCATGGATACGACCAAGCTGAAGCAGAACCTGAACGACACCGCCGAAGCGGCCAAGGCTTCGGCCCGGTCGGTGGCCGACCTGGCGCGCGACACCGGCGAGACGCTGGCCTCCGAGGCGGGCGCGCGGGCGGGGCGTGTGGCCGGGGCGGTCAGGGACGCCGTGACCGACCGCGCCGACGCCGCGAAGGACACGGTCGCCACGGCGGGGGACCGTCTGGCCGACAGCCTGCGCAACGCCGCCGAGCGGGTGCATGACGGCGGGGTGCCCGAGCGGGTGCTGCATGCCGTGGCCGACCGCGTCGGCGGTGCGGCGGACAGCCTGCGCGGCCACAGCGCGGCCGACCTGGTGACCGACCTGCGCAGCTTTGCCAGCCGTCATCCGGGCGCGTTCGCGGCCGCCGCCGCCGTGGCGGGCTTTGCCCTGGCGCGGTACCTGCAGTCGTCCGCCACGTCCGTCCGCCAGATCGAACGCCGGTCGTGACCTTGCAGGATCGCCGCCCCCCGGTGCCGGAAGCGCCCAACCTGCTGGCCGACGTGGTCGGCGCCCTGGGTCGCATCCTGCGGGGCGAGATCGCGCTGGCGCAGGCCGAGATCAGGCAGGGCCTGCGCGCCGCCGCGTTAGGTTTGGCGCTGATCGTGGTGGCGGCGGTCCTGCTGGTGACGGCGATCCAGCTCTTCGCCGGTGCGGGCGTGAATGGCCTGGTCCATGCGGGCCTGCGCCCCTGGCAGGCGCAGCTTGTGCTGGGCGGCGTGCTGGTGGTGCTGGCGGCCCTGCTGGGGCTGGCGGCGCAGCGCCGTCTGCGCGGCGAGTCCCTGATGCCGCAGCGTGCCCTTGCGGGACTGCGCCGCGATGCCGAAACCCTGAAGCCGAAGGTGAACCCCGATGCCGCATGATGACTTTCGCAGCGATGACCCCGACCTGATCGAGGCGCAGATCGAGCGTGACCGCCAGGCGCTGTCGGACAGCATGTCGCGCCTGCACAACCGCTTTTCGGTCGACCGCCTGATCGAGGACGCCACCGCGCTGGTGCGCGACAATGCGGGCCCCTACACCCGCGCCATCGACCGCGCGGTGCGCGCCAATCCGGCGGCACTGGCGCTGACGGCGGCGGGGCTTGCCTGGCTGCTGCTGGGCCGCCGCGCGCGACCCGAGGAACCGGCACCGACGCTGGCCGGCACGACGTTCGAGGCGATGAGCCGGTGGGAGGACGAAGGTGGCCCGCCCCCGCCCGGGACCACCGCAGACGACGACTGGATGGCCGAGGCCGAGGCCTTGCGCGACCGGGCCAACCTGACGCTGAAATCGCTTGACCGGTCGGTGCGCGACCGCGCGGCGCGGGCCGAGGATGCGGCGCAGGATCGCGCGGCGGTTCTGGTGCGCCTGACCGACGACGTGCGGGGCGTGATGGGGCGGGGTCTGGCGCAACTGTCGGCCGAGGCGCGCAGCAAGGTGATCGCAGCGCGCGAGGCGGCCTACGCGGCGCATCTGGACTTGCGCGGCAGGGTGGGGCGGATGATCGAGGATCATCCGCTGGCGACGGGCGCGGTCGCCGCCGTCGCCGGGGCCGCCGTGGCCGTGGCCCTGCCGCAGACCCAGGCCGAGCACCGCGTGTTCGGTGCCTCGCGCGACCGGCTGATGGCCGAGGCACAGCGGTTGCTGGCGGCCGAGCGGCAGCGTGCGGAAGAGGTGGCGCTGTCGCTGGCCGACCGGCTGGCCGAGGATGCCGACCATGCCACCGATCACATCGCCCGCGCGGCGCAGGACATCGCGGCAGGCGTGACCGCCCGCCACTGAACGATTTCCCGGCAGACACCCTGTCCCTGTCCCTGTCTGCCGGAAGACTGGCCGCAATCCCCCCCGGATTGCGGCCTTTTTCCTGTCACGCGCCACCCGGAAGCGAAATGGCCGCCCGGGACAGGGCGGCCATCTGTCGGCAGTTTGGCGCGGATCAGGCGTTGACGCTGTCTTTCAGCGACTTCGCGATGGCGAACTTGACCTGGCGGTCGGCGGCCTTGGTCACCGTCTCGCCGGTGGCGGGGTTGCGGACCAGACGCTCGGGCCGGGCGCGGCAGACGATCTTGCCGAGGCCCGGCAGGTTGACGGCACCGCCCGCCGCGACGGTCCTGGCCACCACGGCCGCCACGGCGTCGAGTGCGGCACTGGCGGTCTTGCGGTCCGATCCCATCGTCTCGGCCAGTTCGGCCACCAGCTGGGTCTTGGTCATCGGCTTGGTCGTCATCGTCGGTCTCTCCTGTACGCAAACGCGGAATGTCTGGCCCGGCAAGGGCGAATTCCCTTGCTACACAGGTTTTCCGCCATGGGTACAAGAGCAAATGCCTCGCCTGCGCGCAGTTTCGCGCAAGGTCAGAGGAATGCCGTCTCGTCAAAGCTGCGCAACTTGCGGCTGTGCATGCGTTCCAGCGGCATGTCGCGCAGACGTTCCATCGCACGGATGCCGATCTGCAGGTGGCGCGACACCTGCGTGCGGTAGAAGTCCGAGGCCATGCCGGGCAGCTTCAGTTCGCCATGCAGGGGCTTGTCGCTGACGCACAGAAGCGTGCCGTAGGGCACGCGGAACCGGAACCCGTTGGCGGCGATGGTCGCGCTTTCCATGTCCAGCGCGATGGCGCGGCTCTGGCTCAGGCGCTTGACCGGGCCGGACTGGTCGCGCAGTTCCCAGTTGCGGTTGTCGATGGTGGCGACGGTGCCGGTGCGCATGATGCGCTTCAGTTCGTACCCCTCCAGCTTGGTCACCTCTTCGACCGCGTCTTCCAGCGCGATCTGAATCTCGGCCAGGGCCGGGATCGGCACCCAGACCGGCAGGTCGGCGTCCAGCACGTGATCCTCGCGCAGATAGGCATGGGCGAGCACGAAATCCCCCAGACTTTGCCCGTTGCGCAGCCCCGCGCAGTGCCCGACCATCAGCCAGGCATGGGGGCGCAGCACGGCGATGTGGTCGGTCGCGGTCTTGGCGTTCGACGGGCCGACCCCGATGTTCACCAGGGTGATGCCCTGCCCGTCGGCGCGGGTCAGGTGATAGGCGGGCATCTGCGGCATCTTCTGGGCCGCCGGAAGGGCGGCATCGGGCGTCGTGATGACGTGGTTCCCCGGCGTGACAAAGCCGGTATAGCCCGAGGCCGGATCGGCCAGTTGCGTGCGGGCATAGGCCTCGAACTCGTCGACATAGAACTGGTAGTTGGTGAACAGGACATAGTTCTGGAAATGCACCGGGTCGGTCGCGGTGTAATGCGCCATGCGGGCCAGCGAATAATCCACCCGCTGCGCGGTAAAGGGGGCCAGCGGGAACGACCCGTCGGGATTGCGCGTGCGCTGGCCGTTGACGATGTCGTCGTTGGTGGTGGCAAGGTCCGGCACGTCGAACACGTCGCGCAGCGAATAGTTCAGCGCGCCTTCCTGCGGCACGGTCACCGCCGCCTGCCCCGCCACCGCGAAATGCACCGGGATCGGCGTGTCCGAGGCCCCGATCACCACCGGCACGCCGTGGTTGCGGATCAGAAGGCCCAGTTGCTGGATCAGGTACTGGCGGAACAGGTCGGGGCGCGTCACGGTCGTGGCATAGACGCCGGGATGGGTCACATGGCCGAAGGACAGGCGCGAGTCGGTCTTGTCGAAACTGGCCACGGCCAGCCGGATCTCGGGGTAGAAGGCGCGCACCCGGTTGGCGGGGCGGCAGTCGTCGGGCAGCGCGGCGAAATGGTCGAGCAGGAACGTCGTGGCCTGCTGGTACAGTTCCTCCAGCCGGTCCACGGCGGCGGCGGCATCGTCAAAGACCTCGGGCGCGGGGTGGTCGGGGGTCAGGGGGGGCAGGGCGTCGTCCAGCATCGGTCCATCCGTCAGGTGATCGCGCATCTAGCACGCCGGGGGGGTGGCCCCGCAAGCCCCCCCTCTGGCCCATGCGCGTGACAGGGACGTGTCGTTCGGCGACCCGTCAGGCCTGCCGCACGCGGAAGGTGACGATCATCGAGCGGTCGGCGGCGTGGTCGCCGGCCGCGTCCGAGGCATAGATGGCTGCGTCGGTCGCGGTCAGGCCGTCGATCCGGGGGGCGAGGGTGTCCAGCGCCGCGGCGAACCCGCGCGCCTGCCAGACGCCCTGGTGGATCGACAGGGCAAAGACCGCGCCGGGGGCGGCGATGGCGATGAGCGGCAGCAGCACTTCGGGGCCGAGGTGGCCATGGGTGAAGGTGCCGGAACTGACGACACCGGCAAAGGGCGTGGCCAGGGGCGGCAGGTCGGCGGTCAGGTCGGCCACCGTCAGGTGGCGGTAGCAGCCCTTGGTGCGGGCGACGGCCAGCATCTCGGGCGAGATGTCGATGCCGTCGATGGGGCCCACCCCTTGCGCGGCAAGCGCCACACCCAGCAGGCCGGTGCCCGCGCCGACGTCCAGTACCGGCCCCTGCCCTCCGGCGGCGACAAAGGCCTGCGCCACCAGCGACGGCTGGCGGTAAGCCATGGCCGTGGCAAAGTCGGCGTCATAGCGCAGGGCCCAGTCGGCATAGTAGCGCCGGTTGTCCTCGGGCGTGCGCAGGGCATAGGCGGTGTCGAGTTCGGCAGGATCGTGCATGCGGCCATCTGACGCCGGAACGCTGGGCCGATCAAGCCCGACCTTGCACCCCGCCGCGCAGCCCCCGATAACCGGCGTCATGACCGGCACGCTTCTGTCCCTTGGCCACGGCTATTCCGCGACCGCACTGGTCCGCCGCCTGGCCGCCGAGGGCTGGCGCATCATCGGCACGACGCGCACGCCCGGCCGCATGGCGGGCCTGGCGGTGCAGGGGGTCGAGCCGGTGCTGTGGCCGGGCACGCCCCTGGGTCCGCTCATCGGGCAGGCGACGCATGTGCTGTCGTCGATCGCGCCGGACGACAGCGGCGACCCGGTGCTGGCGGCGGAAGGCGCGGCGATGGCCGCCGCGCCGGCGGTGTGGGTGGGGTACCTCTCGACCACCGGCGTCTATGGCGACCACGGCGGAAACTGGGTGGATGAGGGCACGCCCCTGGCCCCGACCACGCGGCGCGGAATCGCCCGCGTGCAGGCCGAGCGGCAGTGGCAGGCGCTGCCCCTGCCCGTCCACATCTTCCGGCTGGCGGGCATCTACGGCCCCGGTCGCGGGCCGTTCGAAAAGGTGCTGGACGGCACCGCGCGGCGCATCGTCAAGCCGGGGCAGGTGTTCAGCCGCATCCATGTGGACGACGTAGCACAAGCGCTGCAGGCCTCGATGACCGCACCGCGCGCCGGGGGCGGCGTCTGGAACCTGTGCGATGACGACCCTGCCCCGCCCGAGGACGTGATCGGCTATGCCGCGCGCCTGCTGGGCCTGCCCGAACCCCCGGTCGAGGCCTGGGACACGGCCGAGATGTCGCCGATGGCGCGCAGTTTCTATGCGGAATCCAAGCGGGTGCGGAACACCCTGATGAAGCGCGATCTGGGGGTGCAGCTGATCCACCCGGATTTCCGCTCCGGCCTCGCCGCCCTGCTGGAGGAAGAGGCGTGGCTGACGGATTGAGGATCTGGGCACAGTCGCCCCGGGGGAGGCCGGGGCCGAGGTGGGGTGTGTTTTGGGGCACGGGGGCCCCGCCGGCGGCGGGGGGGGTGGGGTAGGGGGGGGCCAGCCGAAAAAAAGCCGTGGGGCCAACCCCA
>JBQTJI010000101.1:0-14219 GCA_052387255.1 Gemmobacter sp.
GGGGGTGGGGGCGCGGGGCGGCTGCGTGTCCCGGCGGGGCCCCCATCGGCCCGCCGGGGGGCCCCCCCGCCCCCTCTCTGCCGCACCCCCCCGGGGGGGCCCGGGGCTGGGGGCCCACGACCGGTCCCAGGGATGTCCGCGACAGGCTCTGATGCCGCAGCGACGGGACGGGGACGGACACTCCCTGGCCCGCCGCGTCAGGCGGCCCTCGCACCCAGAATCTGCGGCAACCGCGCCTCGATCAGCGCGGCAAGTGCCACGACATGCACCGCCGCCTCGGCCCCGAGGGGGGTCAGCGCATAGTCCACATGGGGGGCACCACGTCATGCGCCCTGCGCAATACCATCCCGTCCGCCTCGAGCGCCTGCAGGGTCTGGGCCAGCATCCGCTCGCTGATGCCGCCGATCCGGCGACGCAGCGCGCTGAAGCGGAAGGTGCCGGTCGCCAGCACGATCATCACCAGCGCGCCCCAGCGGCTGGTCAGGTGTTGCAGCACGGGGCGCGAGGGGCAGTCCGACGCAAGGACGTCGCCCCGTGCGAACCGGTCCAGCAGGTCGTGTGCGTCGTTGGTCAGGTCCATGTGCGCCCCTGCGGTATACTGACGGAAATGTAGGTACTTCCGTTTCGGAAGTACAGCGGTCATCGATAGAGGGACCCGAAGCAAAGGACCAGACCCATGACCACGATTGCCGTCACCGGAGCCACCGGCCACCTCGGCCGCCTGACGCTCGACGCCCTGAAGACGCGCGCGCCTGGGGCCACCCTGGTGGCGCTGGCGCGCAACCCCGCCGCCGTGACGGATGAGCAGGCCCGCGCCTTCGACTATACCCAGGCCGATCCGCAGGCCCTGGCCGGGGTCGATGTGCTGGTGCTGATTTCGTCCAGTTCCTTCGATGACCGGGCCGGACAGCACCGCGCCGCCATCGACGCGGCGCGCGCGGCACGTGTGGGCCGGGTCGTCTACACCTCGATCCTCAAGGGCGACGCATCGCCCATGAAGATCGCCGCCGACCATGTGGTGACGGAAAGCCATCTGCGCGCCTCGGGCCTGCCCTTCACCATCCTGCGCAACGGCTGGTACACCGAGAACTACACCGGCTCGCTCGGCGGGGCCCTGCAGGCGGGGGCGATGATCGGGGCGGCGGGCGAGGGGCGCATCGCGTCCGCCGCGCGGGCCGACTATGCCGAGGCGGCGGCCGTGGCGGCCGGGCCTGGACATGACGGCATGGTCTATGAACTGGCCGGTGACACCGGGCACACGATGGCCGAGATGGCCGCCGAGGTGTCGCGCCTGACGGGGCGGGCGATCCCCTACAATTCGCTGCCCGAGGCGGTCTATGCGGGCATCCTGGAAAGCTTCGGCCTGCCACCGGGGTTCGCCGCCCTGCTGGCCGATGCCGACGCCCAGGCGGCGCACGGCGCGCTGGTCGACGACAGCCGCACCCTGTCGCGGCTGATCGGTCGGCCCACGACGCCCATGGCCAAGACCGTCGCGGCGGCGGTGGCGGGGTTGTAACGGCGGGGGGGGCGGCCCGCCGTCAGGCCGCCGCCCCGCCCCATGTCAGCCCGCCGATCATCGGCACCCCTTGCCCGGCCTTTCCGATGGTGCGCGGCTCACTGGCCCTGTCGCCGGTCAGGATCGCAGCGGCAACAGGGCACCGACGCCGCCGTTCCGCACCCCACAGCCGATGGCAGCCACGACCCCGGCAACGCCAAAGGCCCTGGCCCGGCAATCACATGGCCCAGCAATCACGCAGAAGATGCGTGCAACGAAATGACCCGAGACGCGCAGTGCCATCGCCGGGTCCTGCCTTTGGAACCCTGAGGGCAAGCCTTACAAACGTCCAAGCCGCCGAAAGCCCCACATCAGGGCAAGGAGTGTCAGAACGAATTCGACAATGGCAAGGACGTAGTAGAGGCCGGGGAATTCGACACCGGAGGAGCCGGTCCTGACAAGGCTGGCAATCAGACCCAATGCGCCAAGCCCCCAGAAATAGGGAACAACCTTGGACACATTGACCTTCGGGAACTGCGAATAGACCCCAAGCATCACGCCCGCGACCACGACGATGCTGACAGGCATGACGAACATCGTCCGCTGCATGAAGTCGTCCATGGTGCGGATGCTGCCGAAGGCTACGAACGCAATGGCGTATGACGCAAGATTGGCGGCAACGCTGGCCAGAATCCACGCCAGAATATACGTTCCGGTTCCAGGCTCGCTTTGGTTGTCGTGGCCACCCATTGCGATCGGTCCTTTCGCAGCCTGCACGGACGCTCGCAGAGGTTGCGCCCCGGAGAAAGAGTCTGTCAAGCCGCGCTGCGCAAATTGCAATGCTTGCATCGCCTGCGGGCCCAAAGACCCGTTCACGGGATCCGGCAACAAGAGGGCGTGCGGCATTGACCGTTCAGGCCGCCGCCCCGCCCACCGTCAGCCCGCCGATCATCAGTGTGGGCTGCCCCACGCCCACCGGCACCCATTGCCCGGCCTTGCCGCAGTTGCCGATGCCGGGGTCCAGCGCCAGGTCGTTGCCGATGGCGTGGATGTGTTTCAGCGCGGTTGCCCCGTCGCCGATCAGGGTGGCGCCCTTGACCGGGTGCAGGATGCGGCCGTCCTTCACGCGGTAGGCCTCGGTGCAACTGAAGACGAACTTGCCGTTGGTGATGTCCACCTGGCCCCCGCCGAAGCCCACGGCATGGATGCCGTCCTTGAGGTCGCCCAGGATGCCCGCCGGATCGTCGCCGCCCGCCAGCATGTAGGTGTTGGTCATGCGCGGCATGGGGTTATGGGCGAAGCTTTCGCGCCGCCCGTTGCCGGTCGGGGCCACGCCCATCAGGCGGGCGTTCTGGCGGTCCTGCATGTAGCCCACCAGCACCCCGTCCTCGATCAGCACGTTGCGGGCCGAGGGCGTGCCCTCGTCATCCACCGACAGCGACCCGCGCCGGTCGGGGATGGTGCCGTCATCCAGCACGGTGACGCCGCGCGCCGCGATCTGCGTGCCCAAGAGCCCGGCAAAGGCCGAGGTCTGTTTGCGGTTGAAATCACCCTCCAGTCCATGGCCGATGGCCTCGTGCAGCAGGATGCCCGGCCAGCCGGGGCCAAGGACCACGTCCATCACCCCCGCCGGGGCCGCCTCGGCGCGCAGGTTGACCAGTGCGATGCGCAGCGCCTCGCGCGCGACGCCCTGCCAGTGGGCGGGGTCCATCAGCCGCGCCAGCCCGTGCCGCCCGCCGCCGCCCGAGTTGCCCGATTCGCGCCGACCGCCCTCTTCCACGATGCACGAGATGTTGATCCGCGCCATCGGCCTCACGTCCGCCAGACGAGTCCCTTCGGGCCGCAGGATGGCCACCTCCTGATAGCTGGCCGCGATGTTCGCCGTGACCTGCACCACGCGCGGGTCCTGGGCGCGCAGCCAGGCGTCGATCTCGCGCAGGGTGTCGATCTTGGCGGCAAAACTGGCCTCCAGCATCGGGTCGGCATCGCTGTAGAGCCGCGCATTGGTGCCCTTGGGGGCCGGGGCCATCACGCCGCCGCCGTCGCCTACCGCCAGCCGCGCGGTCTCGGACGCCCGCGTCAGCGCCCGCTCGCTGATCTCGGTCGCGTGGGCATAGCCTGCCACCTCGCCCCGCACCGCGCGCAGGCCGAACCCCTCGGACGCATCGTAGCTGGCCTGCTTGATCCGCCCGTCGTCCAGCACCAGCCCCTCGGACCGCCGCCGTTCCAGGAACAGCTCGCCATCGTCGGCCCCGGCGGTGGCATCGCGCAGCAGCGCCAGGGTGGCAGTTTCGTCCAGGTGGGTCTCGAACGGGCGGAAGGGGGCCTCGGTCATGGGGCATGTCCTTGGAAAACGGGGCAGGCGTCTTATTGCCGCAACCGGAACACTTGTCCGGCTGGCGCTAATATGGTTTTACCCAAGCCAGAGACAACGGGATTCTGGGGTGCCGCCCCCGGACGTGCCCGGCACCGGGCCAGCCAAGGGCCGCGACCAACGAACGGGAACCGCGAGATGCGTCTGACACACCATGCCCTTGCCGCCCTGACCGGGCTTGTCGCCGCAGGCAGCGCCATGGCGCAGGACCTGCCCATCGTGGGCCGCCCGATCGACGGCGCGCTGAACTTCCAGCCCGCCGCGACCAAGATCGCGGTCGACCAGCAGTGGCTGGACTGGGTGCTCTTGATCATCATCACCGTCATCACGCTGTTCGTCACCGGTCTGATGGCCTGGGTCGCCTACCGCTACAGCCAGAAGCGCAACCCCAAGCCCGCCACCTTCACCCACAATTCCCCGCTCGAGGTCGCCTGGACGCTGGTGCCCGTGCTGATCCTGCTGGGGATCGGCGTGATCTCGCTGCCCGTGCTGTTCGAACAGCAGGAGATCCCCAAGGGCGAGGTCACCATCAAGGTCACCGGCCAGCAATGGTACTGGGACTATGAATATGTCGACGAAGGCTTCGGCTTCTCGTCCTTCCTGATTGACGGCTCGACCACCGTGGCCTCGCTGGGCGACGAACAGCCGATGGGCACGCCCCAGGTTCTGGACGACATCGCTGTGATGAAGCTCGAGGCGCTGGGCTATACCCGCGACGATTTCCTGCTGGCGACCGACACCGCCGTGGTGATCCCGGTCGGCAAGGTGGTCGTGATGCAGGTGACGGCCTCGGCGGTCATCCATGCATGGAAGATCCCGGCCTTTGGCGTGATGCAGGACGCGGTGCCGGGGCGTCTGGCGCAGCTGTGGTTCAAGGCCGACCGCGAAGGCGTGTATTTCGGCCAGTGTTCCGAGTTGTGCGGCCAGTCGCACGCCTACATGCCGATCACTGTCAAGGTGGTCAGCCAGCCCGTCTATGACGCCTGGCTGGCGGCGGCCAAGGCGGCGGGCGACTTCGTGCCCCTGCCGACCGAGGTCGCCTCGGCCACGCCGCAGCCGGTGCAGACGGCGGCGGCGGACTGAGCGGCCAGGCCCTGCGCGCCACCCCGGCGCGCACCCCCCCCGGAGACGGCAATGACCGACATCCCCGCCCTTGACACGACCGCAGCCCGGACGGGCGAGGCAGGCTTTGGCGACTATGTCGCACTGCTCAAGCCGCGCGTCATGTCGCTGGTGGTGTTCACGGCGCTGGTCGGTCTGCTGGTCGCCCCCGTGGGCCTGCACCCGGTCGAGGGGATCGCGGCCATCCTGTTCATCGCACTGGGGGCCGGAGCCTCGGGCGCCTTGAACATGTGGGTCGATGCCGACATCGACGCGGTGATGAAACGCACCCGCAACCGCCCGCTGCCGGGGGGCCGCGTGGCACCGGGCGAGGCTTTGGGCCTGGGGCTGGCGCTGTCGGGCATTTCGGTGGTGATGCTGGGGCTGGCCACCAATCTGGCGGCGGCGGCGCTGCTGGCCTTCATCATCTTTTTCTACGCCGTGGTCTATTCGGTCTGGCTGAAACGCTCGACCCCGCAGAACATCGTCATCGGCGGGGCCGCCGGGGCCTTTCCGCCGATGCTGGGCTGGGTCTGCGCCACCGGGTCGGTCAGCATCGAGGCAGGCCTGATGTTCGCGCTGATCTTCATGTGGACGCCGCCGCATTTCTGGGCGCTGGCCCTGTTCATGAAGGAAGACTACCACACCGCCGGGGTGCCCATGCTGACCGTGACGCACGGACGCAAGTCAACCCGCGCGCATATCCTGGCCTACACCGTGCTCTTGCTGCCGGTGTCGGTCTGGTCGGCGCTGTCGGGGATCGGCGGGCCGTTCACGCTGGCCGTGGCGCTGGTCCTGAACGCGGTGTTCCTGTTGGGTGCCTGGCGCATCTGGCAGCGCGACGAGATGCAGGCCGAGGCCGACGGCTACATCACCGAGAAAAAGCTGTTCCGCTTTTCGCTGTGGTACCTGTTCGCCCATTTCGGGGCGTTCCTGGTCGAGGCCGCGCTGAAGGGCGCGGGCTGGGGGGGCTGGTAGGGCATGGCGATCAAGGTCGAACACGAGATTCACCGCCGCCGGTTCGGGCGCAACCTGGGCGTGGGCCTCTTGCTGGCGGGGTTCGTCGGGCTGGTCTTTGCGCTGACGGTCGTCAAGGTGACGCGCGGCGATCCGATGCAGGCCTATGATCGCGCCGTCCGTCCCGAGCTTGCCGTGAAGGAGGGCGCGACGCCATGACGCCACAATCAAGAACCGCGCTGCAACTGGTCGGGGTGGCGGTGACGATGGCCTCGCTGTCGTTTGCCGCCGTGCCCTTCTACCGCTGGTTCTGCCAGGTGACGGGCTTTGCCGGCACCACCTCGGTTGCCGCCGCCGGGTCGGACCGCATCCTGGACCGCACCATGAAGGTCCGCTTCGATGCCTCGCTGGAAGGGGGCATGCCCTGGACCTTCCGTCCGATGCAGCGCGACATGACGCTGCGCCTGGGCGAAACCGGGCTGGCCTTCTACGAGGCGCACAACCCGACCGACCGGGTGGTTGCTGGCACCGCCAGTTTCAACGTGACGCCCGATGCCGCCGGGGGCCATTTCAGCAAGATCGCCTGCTTCTGCTTTACCGAACAGGTCCTGCAGCCGGGCGAGACGGTGCAGATGCCGGTCACCTTCTTCATCGATCCCGCGATGATGGACGACCCCGACGGTCGTGGTGTACAGGAAATCACGCTGAGCTATACCTTCTACGAAACCGCGCTGCCCGAAGAGGCCGCCGCCGTTGCCGCGCCCGACAAGGCCGCGGTGAACTGACACACGAGGGAACCGCCGACATGGCCCACGCCAAGAACCACGACTACCACATCCTGCCGCCCTCGATCTGGCCGTTCATGGGCGCGGTATCCGCCGTCGTGATGCTGGTGGGGGGCGTGCTGTGGATGTCGCCGCAGGTCGAGAACAACCAGCCTTGGATGTTCCTGATCGGGCTGGCGGGCGTGCTCTATGTGATGTTCGCCTGGTGGTCGGACGTGGTGAACGAATCCCAGGTCGGCGACCACACCCCGGTGGTGGCCATCGGCCTGCGCTATGGCTTCATCATGTTCATCCTGTCCGAGATCATGTTCTTCTCGGCCTGGTTCTGGACCTTCTTCAAGCACGCGCTGTACCCGATCAGCCCCGACGGCACCTCGCCCCTGGTTGACGGCGTCTGGCCCCCGGCGGGGATCGAGACCTTCGATCCCTGGCACCTGCCCCTGATCAACACCCTGATCCTGCTGTGTTCGGGTGCCGCCGCAACCTGGGCGCACCATGCCCTGGTGCACGAGAACAACCGCCGCGACATGCGCGACGGGCTGATCCTGGCCATCACGCTGGGCGTGCTGTTCACCGCCTTCCAGGCCTATGAATACAGCCATGCGACCTTCGGGTACGCGGGCAACATCTATGGCGCGGCCTTCTTCATGGCGACGGGGTTCCACGGGTTCCATGTGATCATCGGTACGATCTTTCTGACCGTCTGCCTGCTGCGCGTGCTGAAGGGCCACTTCACCCCCCAGCGCCACATCGGGTTCGAGGCGGCGGCCTGGTACTGGCACTTTGTCGACGTGGTCTGGCTGTTCCTGTTCGCGGCGGTCTACGTCTGGGGGCAGTGATCCTTCCCATCGTCCGATCCTCTGGCGGCGCGGACCCCTGCGGTCCGTGTCTTGCTTTGGGGGCGGCGTGATGAACCGGCGGATGATCGTGCCTTTGCTCTTTGGGCTGATCGGTGCCTTCTTTCTAGTGCAGCTTGGCTTCTGGCAACTGCGGCGGCTGGACGAGAAAGCGGGCATCCAGGCCGAGATTGCGCTGCGCATGGAGGTGGCACCGGTCGCAGTGCCCGCAGCCCCCGATCCCGAAAGCGACGGCTATCTGCCCGTCACGGCGACCGGCGATTTCACTGGCGAGGCGCTGGACGTGCTGGTCAGCCGCCGCGAGATCGGGGCGGGCTATCGGGTGGTCGGCGTGTTCGAGACCGGGGGGCGGCGGTTGCTGGTGGACCGCGGCTTTGTGGTGGACGAAGCGCGCGGCGCGGGCCACGCGTCCGCCGCCGGTGTCGCCGTCACCGGCAACCTGCATTGGCCCGACGAGATCGACAGCTACACCCCGACACCTGATGTCGCCACCGGCGTCTGGTTCGCACGGGACGTCCCCGCGCTGGCGGCGGCCCTGGACACCGAGCCGGTCCTGATCGTGGCCCGTTCCGACACCGGCGGGGGGATCGAACCCATGCCGGTCGGCGATGCGGGCATCCCGAACAACCACCTCGGCTATGCCGTCCAGTGGTTCCTGCTGGCCGTGGTGTGGATGGGGATGACAGCGCTCACCCTCTGGCGTATCAGGCGCAAGGCGTTCTGAGGGCAGGCATGCAATACGTTTCGACCCGGGGGCAGGCCCCGACCCTGAATTTCACCGACGCGATGATGACGGGACTGGCGCGCGACGGGGGGCTCTACGTGCCCGCCTCGGTGCCGCAGATGACGGATGACCAGATCGCAGGTCTGGCGGGCCAGCCCTATGAGGAGATCGCCTTTCGCGTCATGTGGCCTTACCTTGGGGGGGCCTTCGCCGAGGATGAATTCCGCCGCCTGATCGCCGCCGCTTATCGCGGCTTTGGCCACCCCGCCCGCGCGCCGCTGCGGCAACTTGGGCCGAACCATTTCCTGCTGGAACTGTTCCACGGGCCCACTCTGGCCTTCAAGGACTTCGCCATGCAGATCATCGGACAGATGATGCAGGCGGCGCTGGCGAAATCGGGGAACCGCATCACCATCGTGGGGGCCACGTCCGGCGACACCGGTGCTGCGGCGGTCGAGGCGTTCCGGGGGCTGGCCAACGTCGACCTGTTCATCCTGTTCCCAAGGGGCCGGGTCAGCGAGGTGCAGCAGCGCCAGATGACCACGCCGGTCGGGGCCAATGTGCACGCTTTGGCGCTGGACGGGGATTTCGACGATTGCCAGGCGCGCGTGAAGGACATGTTCAACGACATGGCCTTCCGCGACGGGGTGCGGCTGGCGGGGGTCAACAGCATCAACTGGGCGCGGGTGCTGGCGCAGGTGGTCTACTACTTCAGCGCCGCCATATCCCTGGGTGCCCCGGCGCGGAAAGTCAGCTTTGCCGTGCCCACCGGCAATTTCGGCGACATCTTCGCAGGCTACATCGCGCGCCAGATGGGCCTGCCGATCCACCGGCTGGTGATCGCCACCAACCAGAACGACATCCTGCACCGCTGCATGGAATCCTCGGACTACCGCCGCAAGGGCGTGGTCCCCTCGATCAGTCCCTCGATGGACATCGAGGTGTCGTCGAACTTCGAGCGTGCGCTCTACTTCGCGCATGACCGCGACGCGGCGGCGGTGCGCGGCCTGATGGCCGACCTGGCCACCGATGGCGGCTTCACCCTGTCGCACAACGCGATGACGGCCCTGATGCAAATCTATGACAGCGGCAGTGTGGACGAGGCGCGGACGTCCCAGACCATCACCACCACGCTGGCCGAAACGGGCGACCTGCTGTGTCCGCACAGTGCTGTCGGCGTCCGCGTGGGTGCGTCCCACGCCCGCCGCAATCCCGGCGTACCGGTGGTCACCCTCGCCACCGCGCACCCGGCCAAGTTCCCCGACGCTGTCTACGCCGCCACCGGGCTGCGCCCCCCCCTGCCGCCCCGCATGGCCGACCTCTACGACCGCCCCGAACGCCTCACACCCGTGCCGAACGACCTGCCCACGCTGATGTCCCTTGTCCGCGAAAGGATCGCGCATTGACAGCCCGCCTGACCACCCTGCCGAACGGCCTGCGCATCGTCTCCGAGAACATGCCGGGCCTGCAATCCGCCAGCATCGGCCTGTGGGTCACGGCGGGCGGGCGGCACGAGCGGGCGGACCAGAACGGCGTTGCGCATTTCCTGGAACACATGGCCTTCAAGGGCACCAGCCGCCGCAGCGCCCTGCAGATCGCCGAAGAGATCGAGGATGTGGGCGGCTACATCAACGCCTACACGTCGAAAGAGATGACCGCCTACTACGCCCGCGTCCTGTCGGACGACGTGGCCCGCGCGCTGGACGTGATCTCGGACATCGTGCTGAACCCGGTGTTCCATGCCGACGACATCGAGACCGAGCGCCATGTCATCCTGCAGGAAATCGGCCAGGCGCTGGACACGCCCGACGACATCATCTTTGACTGGCTGCAAGAGGCGTCCTATCCCGACCAGCCCTTCGGGCGCACCATCCTCGGCCCCGCCGACCGGGTCGCGGCGTTCGGCGAGGCCGACCTGCGCCGGTTTGTCGCCGAACACTACGGCCCCGACCAGATGATCCTGTCGGCGGCGGGCGGGGTGGATCACGACGCCATCGTGGAACAGGCCGAGGGGATCTTTGCCGGGCTGCAACGGGTCGGCAACGGGGCGCTTGTGCCCGCCCGCTTCGACGGGTCGGAACGGCGCGAGGTCAAGGACCTGGAGCAGGCCCATTTCGCCCTGTCGCTGGCCGCCCCCGGCTATCGCGACGAGGGCGTCTATGCCGCACAGGTCTATGCCATGGCCATGGGCGGCGGCATGTCCAGCCGCCTGTTCCAGAAGGTGCGCGAGGAACGCGGCCTCTGCTATTCGATCTTCGCCCAGTCGGCGGCGTACGAGGATACCGGGTCGGTCACCATCTATGCCGGCACCTCGGCCGAGGAAATCGGCGAACTGACCGACCTGACCGTGGCCGAACTGAAGCGCTCGGCCTGCGACATCTCGCCGGCCGAGGTGGCCCGCGCGCGGGCGCAGCTCAAGGCCGGGCTGCTGATGGGCCTCGAAAGCCCGTCATCGCGTGCCGAACGTCTGGCGCGGCTGTTGTCGATCTGGGGCCGGGTGCCCGACGTGGCCGAGGCGGTGGCAAAGATCGACTCCGTCGATGTGGCCGCGACGCGGGCCTACGGCGCGGGGCTGGCGCAGGGGGCGGCGGCGCTGGCGCTTTATGGTCCGGTGCAGGGCGCGCCGGGGTTGGACGACATCCGCGGGGGGCTGGCGGGCTGATGTTCGGCCTGCCCTTTGGCGCGCGCCGCAAGGTCCGCATCGAGACCGAACGGATGACCCTGCGCCTGCCGGCCCACGCCGACTGGCGCGCCTGGTCCGCCCTGCGCGCCGACAGCGCCAGCTTCCTCGCCCCGTGGGAGCCCGTCTGGTCGCCCGACCACCTGACGCGCCGCGCCTTCACCAACCGCGTCTACTGGGCCGCGCGGGCCGAGACGCAGGGCACGGCACTGCCCCTGATGCTGATCCGGCGGCAGGATCAGGCTCTGCTGGGGGCGATCACGCTGGACAACATCCGGCGCGGGCCCTCGCAGGCGGGGACGCTGGGCTACTGGATCGGCGGGCCCCATGCCCGGCAGGGGTACATGCGCGAGGCGATCCTGTCGCTGGTGCACCACGCTTTCACCCAGCTTGACCTCAGCCGCATCGAGGCCGCTTGCCTGCCCGAAAACGCCGCCTCGCGCGGGCTGCTGGAAGACTGCGGGTTCAAGTACGAGGGCGTCGCGCAAAGCTATCTGCAGATCAGCGGGCGCTGGCGCAACCACGTGCTGTACGCGAACTTGCGGGGGGACCGACGGGGACGGACGGATGCGGGGTAGCTGACTTGCTGACATTCAATCAGCAAAGCAGCTAGAGCGTACGACAGGAGACTGTAAAGTGCGTGTGGCAATTCTATGGCCCAGGGATAGAGCTAGAGCTAATGTACCTTATTAGAAAATATGCAACCAGTATTACTGCAAGCGCAATTATGGCGATCGTCCCGGACGCGCTGCCACCAAGAAAGGAAAGCCTGCCCGGCCTTCGGTCGCTCATGGAGATGCCTTTTCCTACTTCATTTTTAGTCGCTTCATTTCCTTTTCCACTATCGGTTGACATTTTTAGCTCACCGCCGATTTTATTCTCAGAAGCTTTGTTTCCGGTCATATCAGTTCCTCGCTGAGGCATGCACCATATTTACGTTTCCGTGGATGGTCGATCCTGAGATCCAATTTGAACCCTGCGCTCCAATGGCGCAGCTATCATTCATGCCCCACAACTTTTCTGCCCAACGTTCTCGAACTTGACGAGCCTGCGTACGACCGCGCAGTTCGTAGACAAGTTCTAAGGCCGCCATTGGGGACCTTTGCTCAATGATTCGTTGGAGACTTGACACATGAAGAGCTTCCAAAGAAAATATTGAAAAGTCATACCCGGACTCCGGAAGGCCGAGTAAATCTACGATGTTAGAATATTCGGCCTTCGGGAATCGAAAGAATTCCATCGAGCGCTTGTCGATGATTGGCTGCAGAGCTTGAAGACGACCAGCTGAAGCAAGATATGCCATGGGGACATGCCGTCGCTTATTGTACTGATTGGCGTAACCTGCATAGACAATACCTCTGTACAAGAACAATGCGAATGGCATCAATCCAAGATCAATACTATACTCTTTAAATGCCTCCTGAAACACAGGATAATCGAAGTGAGCGTGATCTCTGTAATACCAAGGGATGCGAATACTCGCGCTGAACTGCACGAACTCGCTGTCTGCAGACGACTTGGCGATCATCCTGCAAACGGCGTTTACGACCGGCCATAGCTCTCGCTTGGGAGCGATCACTCGGCCGTCAATGTGTGAAAAGCCAGCGGCGACGTTCACAGTTTCAATCACTCGTCCAAGTTCACCATACTCTTCCTGTGCTTCTTCCCGTTCGACACTGCTCATATCAACAATGATTTGATCGTACAAAATAAGAAAGTGCATCAACTCGAAAAATAGGCACTCGTCCTCAAACCGAATATATTGATCCTTATAGGACCATTTGACATCATCATGCATCGCGTGGAGATACCGACCGGCTGCGTACAGATTCGCCGCATCCACTAGGGCAAGCGCACCGTCTTCACTTCTCTTGCTCGGGGTTCCCTTGTCACCAAACGGCCAGATCATGTCAGTGACCCTAGTTGAGTTCTGGTTGCTCGTCGGCCCGATGTTCAAGGTCGAGATATACCGATTCACTATGTATACCACTTCCTCTAGACCATTTCGAGTGACCTTTGTCGCGCGATACCGCAGACCTTGGGATTGCTGCTACTCGACTCTCTCTCTGGGGTGCGGATGGCAGACAAGGTCGTCCATTCTGTGCGCTATGCACTCCTTGCTGTTTGTTGAGTTATCACTGAAGTGATCTAGCTTCACCTGTGTTTCGGTCTCATCTCCGCCTTTGTCACTCCAGCACGGCACCCCTATCGTTGTGCACCGAAGTGAACATGAGCCGCCCAAACACTCGGCCAAGCGTATCCAACCTGCCAAAAGTTGCGCCCACGCGACCGTGAATGCCCCCTCGGCCCAACCGTCCTATCGTCCCTCTGCCACAGGAGGGACGCCCCATGATCCGCCACGCCCTTGCCGCCCTTGCCCTGCTGACATCGCCCGGCCTTGCGCAGGACCGCATCCCGTCGCACTGCATCGCCCTTGCGCAGAACGCAGCCACGGTGATGCAGGCGTCGTTCGGCGAACCGCTGGCCACCGATACCGTGCGGCTGCGGTACCTCAACCATTCCGCCTTCCTGATCGAGACGGCGGGGGGCCTCACGGCAGTGACCGACTACACCGGCTTCACCGGCCCCCGCGCGCTGATCCCCGATGTGGTGACGATGAACAACGCCCACAGCACGCACTGGACCGCCGTGCCCGACCCGGCCATCCCCCACGTCCTGCGCGGCTGGGACGAAGGCCGGGGGCCGCAGGACCACCGGCTGGACCTGGGCGAGATGCTGGTGCGCAATGTGCCGACCGACGTGCGGGGCAGCGGGACAGTTCGTCGTGACGGCAATTCGATCTTCATCTTCGAGGTGGCGGGCCTCTGCATCGGGCACCTCGGCCACCTGCACCAGATCCCCTCGGATGCGCAATACGCGGCCATCGAGCGGCTCGACGTGGTGATGGTGCCGGTGGACGGCGGCTATACGCTGGACCTTGCGTCGATGGCCGGGGTGGTGCGGCGGCTGCGCTCGTCGGTGGTGATCCCGATGCACTGGTTCTCGGGCGCGTCGCTGGAGGTGTTCCTGTCCGACATGGCCGATCAGTTCGAGGTGGTGCGCCTCGACCAGCCGGACATCGAGATGTCGCTCGACCGCCTGCCGGGACGCCCCACGATCATGGTGCTGCAGCCGGCCTGGCTGGAGTGACCGTCGGCGCGGGCGGATGGCGCAAGGGCGGGGGGCGCGCCCCCCACCCCCCCGATACAAGTGGAAAGAAGCAAAAGCCGAAAGGGGGTCTTAAGC
>JBQTJI010000102.1:0-15584 GCA_052387255.1 Gemmobacter sp.
GGCAATTGGAACTTGAGGCCCAATTGATAGTCGTCGTCGCCATGGCTGGGCGCGGTATGGACAAAGCCGGTGCCCGCATCGTCGGTGACGTGATCGCCGGGGAGCATGGGGACGTCATAGTCCCACTCGCCGTTGCCGCCTTCGATTTTTCGGAAGGGGTGGGCGCAGATCAAGGCCGCAAGTTCAGCCGGTGATACATCGCACAGCCGCCGCACCATATCTGGACCGGCAAGTTTCGATTGCGCCAGCACGGCATCAGCCAGCTTGTCGGCCAGAACCACCCTTTGCCCGATGGTGGCGGTGCTTTCAGCGGGCCGGCCGATGATCTCATAAAGGCCATAGGCAATGCCCGGCCCAAACGCGATGGCGCGGTTCTGCGGCAGGGTCCAGGGCGTGGTTGTCCAGATCACCACATCGGTCGGTGTCTTGGTGAACAGCGCATCCCCTGCCACCACCCGGAACCGCACCCAAACCTGATGGCTCGTATGATCCCGGTACTCCACCTCCGCCTCGGCCAGCGCGGTCTTTTCCACCGGCGACCACATCACCGGCTTTGACCCCTGATACAGGCTCCCGTTCATCACGAACGTCATGAACTCCGCCGCGATCACCGCCTCGGCGTGGGTGTCCATGGTCAGGTAGGGCCGGTCCCAGGCCCCCGTCACCCCCAGCCGCTTGAACTCCGACCTCTGAACGTCGATCCAGCCTTCCGCGAACCTGCGGCACTCCTGGCGGAAGGTCACCGTGTCCACGTCGTCCTTGTTCAGCCCGCGCGCGCGGTACTGCTCCTCGATCTTCCATTCGATGGGCAACCCGTGGCAGTCCCACCCCGGCACGTACCGGGCATCGCGGCCCATCATCTGCTGCGACCGCACCACCATGTCCTTCAGCGTCTTGTTCAGTGCATGGCCGATGTGCAGGTGCCCGTTGGCATAGGGCGGGCCGTCGTGCAGCACGAACGGCGCGCGACCGGCCTTCTCCCTCAAACGGTCATAGACCCCGATCCGCTCCCACCGCTCCAGCCAGCCGGGTTCGCGCTGCGGCAGGCCGCCGCGCATCGGGAAGTCGGTCTCGGGCAGGAACACGGTGTCGCGGTAGTCGGGGGCAGTCGGGCCAGGCATGGTCTGATCGGGCGTATCGGCGCACATGAATGCGGATCCTCGGGGCGGGATGCAGGGGGAAAGGCAGGCGTCACACGCCTGGAACCGGCGACTGAAACGTCAGTGCGCCGGGCCGGTAATTCGGGCAATGATCGCGAAGGGATGCGTCATGCCCGGTCTTATAGGGCGCAGACACCGGGCCGGCAAGCGACGGCTTGCGCCCCCCGCCGCCATCCGACCGGTCGCCCCGGCGCAGGCCGGGACCTTAGCCGGTCAGGTGCCGCCAGACCTCGGAGATCACCACCGACCCCTCGCCCACCGCACTGGCCACCCGCTTGACCGACCCCGCCCGCACGTCGCCCACGGCATAGATGCCGGGGCAGGAGGTGGCGTACTGGCCCCGGTCGCCGCCCGTCAGGATGAAGCCCTGCCGGTCCGTGTCCACCCGACCGTCCAGCCAGCCGGTGTTCGGCTGCGCCCCCACCATCACGAACATCGCCCGCGCGTTCACCGTCCAGTCGCGCCCCTCGAGCCCGTCATGGATGACGACGCCCTCCAGCCGCCCGTCGCCGACCAGCGCCCGCACCTGGGTGTGGTGGTGGATCGAGACGTTCGCCTCCTGCCGCAGCCGCCCGATCAGATAGGACGACATCGACGCCGCCAGCGACGCGCCCCGCACCAGCACATGCACATGCCCCGCGCTGCGCGACAGGAACATCGCGGCCTGGCCCGCGCTGTTGCCACCGCCGATCACGATCACCTCGGACTGGCGGCACCAGCGCGCCTCGGTTTCGGTCGCGGCATAGTAGATGCCCGCACCCTCCAGCGCCTCAAGGCCCTGCAGCGGCAGGCGGCGGTACTCGACCCCCGTCGACACGACGACCGCCCGCGCCAGCACCCGCGCCCCGTTGTCCAGCGTGATGCACCAGTCGCGCCCCTCGGGGGCCAGGGAAACCGCCCGGTGCGGCATGGCAAACCTTGTGCCGAACTTCATCGCCTGCACCTCGCCCCGCCAGCACAGGTCGGCGCCCGAGATGCCGGTGGGAAAGCCCATGTAGTTCTCGATCCGGCTTGACGTGCCCGCCTGGCCACCGACCGCCATGTCCTCGATGACCAGCGCCGACAGCCCCTCGGCCCCGGCATAGACCCCTGCGGCCACGCCCGCAGGCCCGCCGCCGACGATGCAGACATCGAAGGTCCGCGCGGTGCCGGGGTCGAAAGCCAGCCCCAGACGCGCGGCCAGCGTCGCGGGCGACATGTCGGGCAGCACCTCGGTCTCGCCCAGAATCACATGCGGCCGCGCGGTCGGGTTGAACCGGCAGACCTCGCCCAGATCCGCCGCCGCCTTGTCGGTGGGATCGACCAGCCGGATCGGCATCCGGTTGCGCGCGGCAAAGGCCGCGACGGCGCGCACCTGCCGGTCCCCGGCGGGGCCGACCACGGTGATCCCGCTGACGCCCATGTCCAGCATCGCCCTGCGCCGTGCCGCCAGCACCGACACGATGATGTCCGACATCTCGGGCACCGCCGCCATCAGGTCCAGCACCGCCTGGCGCGGCACCACCGTCAGCCGCCCCGCCGTCGCGGCGCGCAAGGTGTTCAGCATCGCCCCGCCGTTCAGGAACCCGATCTCGGCAGCAAACTGCCCCGGCCCCATCGTGTTGACCCCGACACGGGCCTGCTTCGCCGGGTCCCACAACTCAAGCTCGCCCTCCTCGATGTACAGGAACCGGTCCAACGGATCGCCGGGGCGCAACAGGATCTCGCCCATCGCCACGTCGCGCGACCGCCCCGCCCGGCGCAGCCGCGCGACATGGTCGGGCGTCAGCGGACGGCGGACCATGGTCTTCAGGTCTTCGGCCAGATGGTCCATCACGCCGCCCCCTCGCCCGCAATCCCCCGCAGGGCACGGCCCACGAGCGCCGATACCGACGGGCGTTCCAGCGCCACGAACGGCATGGGTCGGCACAGGTCGATGGCGGCCAGCCCCACGCGGGCGGTCAGGGCACCGTTCACCACGCCTTCGCCGAACCGCCGCGACAGTTTCGACAGCAGGCCGCCGCCGGCCACGGTGCCGATCATGTCGTCGGTCAGGGCCAGCGCGCCGGTCGCCAGCAGGTAGGAAAACACCCGCCGCATCAGCCGCCAGCTGCCCACGCTGCCCGCCCGGCCGCCATAGATCTCGGCCACCCGCCGCACCATCGCCAGGTTCGCCCACAGCGCCACCGCCACATCCGCCAGCGCCAGCGGCACCAGCGCGGTGGCCAGCGCCACGCGCCGCGCCGCCGCCTCGACCTCGCGCTGTGCGCTCGCGTCCAGGGCGGCCAGCACCTCGGCCTCGGTCAGCGACAGAAGGGCGTCGGCATCCATCACGTCGTCCTGCCGCTCGGCCAGCCGCTGCCGCCCCCAGGCGGTTTCGCTGCGCCCGGCATAGAGCGCGACGATGGCCCCCGAAACCGACCGCGCCTCGGCCAGCGTGCCGGTCCGCGCCGCGACCGCCCGCAGCCGCAGCGCATCCAGCCGCGCCAGCCGCGCGTACCCCGCCGCCTCGCGCAGGGCCAGCGCCGCCAGCACGATGACCGAGGCCACGGCAAGCGCCATGCCGACGGCCCCGAGAATGCTGTTGCGCGCCAGAAGGTTCGCGATGAAGTCCCAGACGGTGACGGACACCACGAACGCGGCAAAGGCCCCGATCACCCAGACCGACACCCGCCCCAGCACCGACCCGCCCGTCGCCACCGCCGCGACCGCAGGCATCGCCCCCACGGCCAGCGCCTCGGGCACCGGCGGGGCGTCGGCGGGCGATGGGGCGGGGTCGTCAAGCTCGATCAGCACGGGGCGCGGGGTCGTGGTCATGCGGCACCTCCGGCACCTTCGCGGCACCCGCCTTCACAGGTGTGCCCGCCGCGCCGCCACGTCGAGCGCCGCTCAGCCGCTCTGGGCAACGGCCTGACAGGGCGACCCGGGGTTGTTTGTGACATGCGAAAAACTGACGACCAGGGCCGGTGCCACACCCGGCGGGGTCTTCTTGCCCGGCGCGCCCCCGCTCGGGTGGGCCGTCAGGAGAATGCCATCGCGGCCATCGCCCGCACAATAGGCCGCAAAGAACGAACCGTCGAGGGACAGCGCCACGTTGCCGGGCTGCTGCAGGCGGCGGCCAAACCACTCGGCAACCTTCGGTCGCGCGGCGTCCCAGGTCACGTCCGGCGTGCGGGTCACGGGCTTTTCGGCCCAGTCGCCGCCCCGGATCCCGCAGGCGTGAACGGCGCCGGTGTCGCTGCGGTACTGCAGGTACAGGGTGACCGGGCCGACGTCGGTCTTCACGCGGGCAACCCAGTAGCCGCCGCTCTCCGGCACCAGCAGGTGCCGCGTGATCGGGCCGCGCGATTTCAGCGCGGCGGCCTCGGCGCAGGCGTCCATCAGATCCAGAAGTGGCGCGGATGTCAGCGCCACCAACGGACGCAGCCGGACCGCACCATAGGCCAGCACGCCCAGCACCAGCAATCCGCCCAGAACACGATAAGGCGTTCGCATGATTGTCGCTCCTGTCGTCGGGCGGAAGCATTGACCGAATGCCCGGCCCGGTCAACGCTTGCGCAAGCATCACTCCAGCCGGTCGCCCAGCAGGAACTCTGCCGCGCGGTCGAGGCGAATGTGCGGCGGCCCCTCGCCCGGCCGCAGGGTCAGGCGCGGGGGGGCAAAGGTCATCAGGCCATAGTCGCCGTCCAGCCACTTGGCCGCCCCGTCCCGCGCGGGCACCAGCAGGCGCGCCGGGTCCTCGGGCAGGGCGCCGGGGTACAGCGCCGCCTGCCGCCCGTCCGACAGGGTGCCCCGCACCATCGGCAGGTCCGCGCCCGCATGGGGCCGCATCTCTTCGGTCGTGGCGCGCAGGGCGGCGATGCTCATCGCCGTCACCTCGGCCCCGGCAAAGGCCGCACGGTCGCGCGCCTCGCGCAACATCGCCTGGGCAAGCGCGGTCAGCCGCCCATGTTCGGTATGGTGCAGGTGGTCGGCCTTGGTCGCGGCGAACAGGATGCGGTCGATCCGGCGCGACCCGAACAGCGACGCCAGAAACCCGTTCCCGCCAGGGCGGAACGCCGCCAGGATGCCCGCCATGGTCCGCCGCAGATCCTCGAACGCGGCAGGCCCGGCGTGGACCGCGCCCAGCACGTCCATCAGCACCACCTGCCGGTCCAGCCGGGCGAAATGATCGCGGAAGAACGGCCGCACCACGCGGGCGACATAGGCGTCATAGCGCCGCTCCATCTCGCGCCACAGGCTGCCGCGCGGGGTGCTGCCGGGCGCGGGCAGGGGCGCAAAGGTCAGCACCGGCGACCCCGCCAGATCGCCGGGCAGCAGGAACCGCCCCGGCGTGCAGTCCGACCATCCCGCCGCCCGCGCGCTGCGCAAATACGCCGTCCAGGCCGCCGCCAGCCCCTGGGCGCGTGGTTCCTCCAGCCGCAGCGCGCCATCCTCGGCCCGCGCCAGCGCCAGGAACGCCGCACCTTCGGGCCGCCGGGCCGCCTGCGCCAGCGCCTGTTCGGCCCAGTCGGCATAGGCCAGGTCCAGAAGGCCCAGGTCCAAGAGCCACTCGCCCGGATAGTCGATGATGTCGACATGCACCGTCCGCACGCCCCGCCAGCCGCCGAACCAACCGCCGGGCCGCACCCGCAGCGACAGCCGCAGTTCCGACACCGTCCGCGTGCTTTCGGGCCAGCGCGGCACCGGGCCGGTCAGGGCCGCCAGATGCGCCTCGTAGTCAAAGCGCGCCAGCGTGTCGTCGGGCTGGGGTTGCAGGAACGCGGCCTCGATCCGCCCGGCGGCGGCCAGTTGCGGCATCCGCGCCCGGTCCATCAGGTTCGCGACCAGGCTGGTGATGAACACCGTCTTGCCCGCCCGCGACAGACCCGTCACCCCCAGCCGCACCACGGGTTCCAGGAACGCGCCCGAGGTCAGGGCCACAGCCCCCTCGACCCCCCGCACCACCCCTTCCGCCAGCCGTCCCAGAACCACGCTACGCCTCTTTTCATTCGGATGCGCGACCATAGGGGGCGACCGACAGGGGTGAAAGGGGCCATCGGGCCGCCGGACGTTGCGACGCCGCCCGCATTCGGCTAACCGGACGGCCATGCCGCGCCATGCCTTCCTGATCGAGTATGACGGAACCCCCTTCCACGGCTGGCAGCGCCAGGCGGGGGACCAGCCGTCGGTGCAGGCGGCGCTGGAGGGCGCGCTGGCGCGGATCGACCCCGCCGGTCCTCTGGTGCAGGGGGCGGGCCGCACCGATACCGGCGTCCATGCCAGCGGTCAGGTCGCGCATGCCGACTTGTCCCGTACCTGGGACCCCTTTCGCCTGGCGGGCGCGCTGAACGCCCACCTGCGCCCCTGGCCAGTGGCCGTGCTCGACTGCGCTGAAGTGCCGGACGACTTCCACGCCCGGTTTTCCGCTGTCGAACGGCGCTACCTGTACCGCATCCACTGCCGCGCGGCACCACCCGTGCTGGCGCGCAACCAGGTCTGGCAGGTGCGCCACCGCCTGGACGTCGCAGCCATGCGGCAGGCCGCCGCCAATCTGATCGGACGCCACGACTTCACCACCTTCCGCTCGGCCCTGTGCCAGGCGCAGAGCCCGGTCAAGACGCTGGACGAGATCAGCCTGAGCGAAACACCCACACCCGGCGGCACCGAGGTGCGCCTGACCCTGCGGGCACGGTCGTTTCTGCACAACCAGGTGCGGTCCATCGTCGGCACGCTGGAACGGGTGGGCAGCGCGGTGTGGCAGCCCGACGCTGTCGCCGCCGCCCTGGCCGCCCGCGACCGCAGCGCCTGCGGACCCGTCGCACCCGCCTGCGGATTGTGCCTGACCGACGTGCGCTATCCCGCCGGTCCCTTCGGGGGTTGACCCTGCCCGGCACGCACGCCATCACCGCCGCGACACAGCAAGACAGGCATTCGACGCATGGCACGGCACGCGCTGATCACCGGCACCGCAGGATTCATCGGCTTTCACCTGGCGCAGCGGATGCTGGCGGACGGCTGGCGGGTGACGGGGGTCGATGCGATGACCGCGTACTACGACGTGACCCTCAAGACCCGGCGCAACGCCATCCTGTCCGCGATCCCCGGCTTTCGCGCAGTTACCGGGCGGATCGAGACGCCGGGCCTGATCGCGGGCCTGATGGCCGAGGACCGGCCCGACGCCGTGGTCCACCTGGCCGCGCAGGCCGGGGTGCGCCATTCGATCGACGCGCCGCGCGAATACGTCGACGCGAACATCCTCGGCACCTGGGAGGTGCTCGAGGCCGCCCGCGCCCATCCGCCCGCGCACCTGCTGATCGCCTCGACCTCGTCGGCCTATGGGGCCAACACCGCAATGCCCTATGCCGAACATCACCGTGCCGACCATCCGATGAGCTTCTATGCCGCGACCAAGAAGGCGGGCGAGGCGATGGCGCATTCCTATGCCCATCTCTACGGCGTGCCGACCACGCTGTTCCGGTTCTTCACCGTCTACGGCCCCTGGGGCCGCCCCGACATGGCGTATTACAAGTTCACCCGCGCCATCCTGAACGGCGACCCCATCGACATCTACAACCACGGCAACATGCGGCGCGACTTCACCTATGTCGATGATCTGGTGGAGGGAATCGTCCGTCTGATCGGGCATGTACCGATCAGCGACGGGGCCGGTGCCTCCCCCGTGGCCCCGTGGCGCGTGGTCAATATCGGCAACGGCGCGCCCGTGGGGCTGATGGATTTCGTGGCGGCAGTCGAGACCGCGACCGGGCGCACGGCGGTCAAGAACATGCTGCCGATCCAGCCCGGCGACGTGCCCGCGACCTGGGCCGACACGTCGCTGTTCGAACGTCTTGCGGGCAAGCTGCCCCGCACCGATGTGGGCGAGGGGGTCAGGCGGTTCGTTGACTGGTACCGCGACTTTCACGACATCCCGCAAGCCTGACGACCGGCCCGCAGCAAAACGCCGCCCCAAGGGGACGGCGTCACGCGTTGCGGCACGCTCGGTCGTGTGGGATCAGAACCCCAGACCGGCGTACTTGTTCTTGAACTTGGATACGCGGCCGCCGGTGTCCATCAGCTTGGCGTTGCCGCCGGTCCAGGCGGGGTGCACCAGCGGATCGATGTCCAGCGCCATCTGGTCGCCCGCCTTGCCCCAGGTGGTCTTGGTCTCGAACACGGTGCCGTCGGTCATCTTGACGCTGATCGTGTGATAGTCGGGGTGAATGCCGGATTTCATTGCTCTGCCCTCGCTCACTCGGACTTTTCTTTGTAGTTCACGGCTTCGGCGATCCGCGCCGACTTGCCGCGACGATCGCGCAGGTAATACAGCTTGGCGCGCCGGACGCGGCCGCGCCGCACGACCTCGATGCTGTCGATGTTCGTCGAATACAGCGGGAACACGCGTTCCACCCCCTCGCCGAACGAAATCTTGCGCACGGTGAAGGACGCCGCGATGGTGCTGCCGCCCGAGCGGGCGATGCACACGCCTTCATAGGCCTGCACGCGGCTGCGGGTGCCTTCGGTGACCTTGTAGCCGACGCGGACGGTATCCCCGGCCTTGAAATCCGGGATGGTCTTGCCAAGCGCCGCAATCTGCTCGGCTTCGATCTGCGCAATCAGGTTCATGCGCCACTCCTGTTCTGCCTGCGGTTTTCCCGCAGAGGTGATGCCGCCCGAGAGCTTTCGGTCATCCACCGGGTCCCTGCCCGTTCAGGCAGGCCCGCCGCAGATCGGGCGCGCTTCTGTTCGATACCGTGCCGCCGGTCATGCCCATGCCGCCGGAGAAGGCGGACGCAATACACGGCGGGTCCGAAGGAATCGTGACCTCATCCCGGACGGACGGCGTATAGGGTCGGCCTTGGGAACCGTCAAGGGCAGGCGGGCACGCACATGCCCCCTGACACGGACGACGGCGGGCGTCCGAACATGCAGTCTCTTCCGGTTGCGCCGCCTTCTGCGCTAGGGGGAAGGGTGTGCGGTGGCAAGCGGGGATACGGGCGTGGCGAATCGACTGGACGGGCTTTTTGACGATGACCGCCTGCGCACCCTGCCGCTGACCCACCGCGATGCGGTGACCGCCCTGCTGGAACGCGCGCTGCACGCGGTGATCGATGCGATCCAGCCCGACCTGTTCGTCGAGATCGGGGCCTTCGAGGCGGCGTTCTCGCTGACCGTGCGCAAACGGTTCGCGCAGGCACGCGTCATCGCGTTCGAGGGCAATCCCCGTGTCGCGCTGCGCTTTGGCGACAAGGCCCGCGCCGCCGGGGTCGATTACCGTGCGGGTGCTGTGTCGGACGCGGACGGGGATGTGACCTTCAACATCGTCGAGGTCGTCGCGGGCAAGGAGATGCCCGAGGCCAATCGCATGGGATCGCTGCACGACCTGGGCCTGCGCGACAGCCGGACGGTTCCGGTCACGGTTCCGGCGGCGCGGCTGGACACGGTGCTGCGCGATGTGCCCGCGTCGCGCGCCTGCCTGTGGGTCGATGTCGAGGGGGCCGCCACCGCCGTGCTGCGTGGTGCGGGGGATACGCTGGCGCGGACCGCCATCGTCTATTGCGAGGTCGAGTCGCGCAGTGTCTGGAAGGACCAGGAACTGGCCGATGCCGTCGCGCAGATGATGGCCGAGGCAGGGTTCGTGCTGGCCGCGCGGGACTGCCAGAAATGGTTCCAGAAGAACTGCCTGTTCCTGCGCCCCGGCGTGGCCGCCGATGCCGCCGTGCAGGCGATCCTGGCGCAGTACGAGACCGAAGCAGGGCAGTCGTTCGAGGCGTCGGTCGCGGCCTTCCTTGCCGCCGGGAAAGCTTAGAACCGTTCCAATCCTTGACTATGACCGGCCCCAGGCGCATATCGGCGGGGCATCGTCGGAGATCGCCCATGTTCATCCAGACCGAGTCCACGCCCAACCCCGCCACGCTGAAGTTCCTGCCCGGCCAGACCGTGCTGGACGCAGGCACCGCCGACTTCCCGACCGCCGAGGCGGCGGGGAAAAGCCCGCTCGCCAAGCGCATCTTCGCGGCGGGGCCGGTCACGGGCGTGTTCTTCGGCAACGACTTCGTCACCGTGACAAAGGCCGAGGGGGCCGACTGGGCGCATGTCAAACCCGGCATCCTGGGCGCGATCATGGAGCATTTCCAGTCGGGTGCGCCGGTGATGGAGGGCGAGGCCGCGGGCGGACATGCCGAGCATACCGGCGAGGATGGCGACATCGTGCGCCAGATCAAGGAACTGCTGGACACCCGCGTGCGCCCCGCCGTGGCGCAGGACGGCGGCGACATCACCTTCCACGGGTTCGACCGGGGTGTGGTGTACCTGCACATGCAGGGTGCCTGCGCGGGCTGTCCCTCCAGCACCCTGACGCTGAAGATGGGCATCGAGAACCTCTTGCGCCACTACATCCCCGAGGTGACCGAGGTTCGTCCGGTTGCGGCCTGATCTGCCGTCGCTTGCCTTCGACACCTCTGGCGCGCACGTTGCTATCCGGCTGACATCACCCGCCGTTGACCGCTATGTCCCGATGGAGAAGGGCCAGGCGGAATCGCTGATGCCCCTGTGCGAAGAGGTGCTGGCCGAGGGCGGCGTGCAATGGCGCGATCTGCGGACGATTGGCGTCGGTGTCGGCCCCGGAAACTTCACCGGCATCCGGATCGCCGTCTCGGCAGCGCGGGGGCTGGCGCTTGGTCTTGGCATCCCGGCAATCGGCGTGACCGCCTTCGAACTTGCGCATCAGGGTCGCGGCTATTCGGGCCGGGTCATGGTCGCGCTGCCTGCGCCGCGCGGGCAGGCCTATGTCCAGACTTTCGTCAACGGCCTGCCCATTGCCAAGCCCGCCGTGCTGACACCTGGCGAGGTGCGCGACAACCTGCGCCAACCGAACCTGATCGTGATCGGTCACCGCGCCGCCGAGATTGCGGCACCGTTCAACGCCGCGCACGATCCGGCAGACCTGTTCACCGGGCGAGAGGAGGTCATCGCCTCCAACATCGATCAGGTCGCCCTGAACAAGCGCGCGGCGGCGGGCGGGACATGGACGCAACGTCCCGCCCCGCTCTATGTGCGCGCGGCCGACGCCCTGCCCCCCGCCGACCCGCCGCCTGTGATCCTGCCGTGACGCCCCAGGCGATGGCCGCCTTGCACGCCCGCGCCTTCGCCGACCAGCGGCCCTGGTCCGAGGCCGAGTTCGCCGGGCTGGTCGCCAGCCCGCACACGGTTGTTCTGGCCGAGCCTATGGGCTTTCTTCTGGGCCGCGTGGTGGCGGGCGAAGCCGAGGTGCTGACCCTGGCGGTCGAACCTGCCGCGCGGCGGCAGGGGCACGGCACGGCATTGCTTGCGCGCTTTCTGGCGCTGGCGGTGGCGCGCGGGGCGGTGCAGGCCTTTCTCGATGTTGCCGCCGACAATGCCCCGGCCCTGGCCCTGTATGCGCGGGCAGGCTTCGCCGTCGCCGGGCGCAGGCGGGGCTATTTCGCCCGCCCCCATGGCCCCGCCGCCGATGCCATCGTGATGTCGCGCGCCCTGCCCGATTCCTGACCTCAGGGTCAAATTCCGGCCCCCGCCCGCAGAATTGTTGCTTGACCGGCGTGGGCAAACCCGCACTAGATGGTCCGATAACCGTCCCGCCTTGCGGTCCCCGCGACCCAAGGCCGAAGGCGGTCGGTGCAACACAAAAACAACCGGGAGCTACCAATGACCCTTCTGAAAACCCTCGCCGGGGCCGCCGCGACGCTGGCCCTGTTCGCGGGCGCAGCCACGGCCGAACCGGCGATCATCTTCGATCTGGGCGGCAAGTTCGACAAGTCCTTCAACGAGGCCGCCTTCAACGGTGCCACCAAGTGGGCCACCGAAACCGGCGGCACCTTCAAGGAACTGGAAATGCAGGACGAGGCGCAGCGCGAACAGGCGCTGCGCCGTCTGGCCGAGGCGGGGGCGAACCCCGTGGTGATGACCGGCTTTGCCTTTGGCGACGTGCTGTCCAAGGTCGCGCCCGACTTTCCCGACACCAAGTTCGCGATCATCGATGTCGACTGGCTGGACCTGCCGAACGTGAGCCAGATCGCCTTTGCCGAACACGAGGGCAGCTATCTGGTCGGCATGATGGCGGCGCTTGCATCGAAATCGGGCACCGTCGGCTTCATCGGCGGCATGGACATTCCGCTGATCCGCCGCTTCGGCTGCGGCTATGCGCAGGGTGTCGTCGCGGCCAAGCCGGACGCCAAGGTGGTGCTGAACATGACCGGCACCACCCCCGCCGCCTGGAACGACCCAGTCAAGGGGGCGGAACTGGCCAAGGCGCAGAAATCCCAAGGAGCCGACGTGATCTATGCCGCTGCGGGCGGCACCGGCATCGGCGTGCTGCAGACGGCGGCGGACGAAGGCATCCTTTCGATCGGCGTCGACAGCAATCAGAACGGCATGCATCCCGGCAAGGTCCTGACCTCGATGCTGAAGCGGGTGGATGTGGCCGTCTACAACGCGTTCAAGACGGGTGCGGACCTTGCGCCGGGCGTCACGCGGCTGGACCTCAAGGCCGAAGGCGTGGGCTATGCGATGGACGAGAACAACGCAGGCCTGGTGACGCCCGAGATGCAGGCGGCGGTCGATGCGGCAGCGGCCAAGATCAAGTCGGGTGAACTGGTGGTGCACGACTACATGAGCGACGACACCTGCCCTGCGGCGACGTTCTGAACCTGACGGTCAGTCGATGAACGCACGGGCCGCGCCGAACCACCGGCGCGGCCCTTTTTCGCAACAGGCGCGTGTGGCATGCGGCGGCGAGGGTTCCTGATGTCCGGTCTGGCACTGGGTCTGGCAGCGCAGGGCACGGCGCTGCGGGCCACCACCAGCCTGCGCGTGCCGCCCGAAGAGGCGGCGCATGAAATGACGGTCATGCAATGGCCGGTCAGCCCGGACGTGTATGACGACCCCGCCTTTCTGCGCATCGTGCAGCAAACCATCGCCGACATCGCCAACGCCATCGCCGATTTCGAGCCGGTTGTGATGCTGGCCGGCCCCGAACACCACGGCCGTGCCCGCAGATGGCTTGCGGCGGGGGTGGCGCTGTGGGATGTGCCGACGGACGATCTCTGGGCGCGCGACAGCGGCCCCATCGTGGTGACCGACGGCACGGGCAACCGCGCCGTGCGGCGCATCCGGTTCAACGGCTGGGGCGGGCGGCAGGCGCATGGCAACGATGGCCGTATCGCGGCCGCGATGGCCGACCGGCTGGGCCTGCCCCTGCTGCCGGCGCCCCTGCAGGGCGAGGCGGGGGGGGTGGAACAGGACGGCCACGGCCTGCTGATTGCGCATGACAGCAGTTGGGTCCACGACAACCGCAATCCGGGGATGACCCGCGACAACATTGGGGCGGCCCTGCTGGACGCCTATGGTGCCGACCGCATCCTGTGGTCGCCGGGGCTGCGGAACGAGGACATCACCGATTACCACATCGATTCGCTGTTGCGGCTGACCGGACCGGGGCGGGTGCTGGCGAACATGCCGGAACGGCCCGACCCCGACGACCCCTTTCACCTGGCGGCGGCCGAGACATTGGCCATGGTGCGGACGGCGGGCCTGTCGGTCGAGGTGATCCCCGAACCGGTGCGCCGCCGTGTCCGGTCGGTCGATTTCGTCGCCTCCTACGCCAACTTCTACGTCTGCAACGGGGCCGTCATTGCCGCACAGTTCGGCGACAGGCGCACCGACGCGCTGGCCGTCGCCGCCCTGCGCCGCCACTATCCGGGGCGCGAGGTGATCACCCTGAACGTCGATGCCCTGGGCGAGATCGGCGGCGGCATCCACTGTGCCACGCACGAGGTACCGTCCGCATGACCGACGCCCCCGCCATCGAACTGCGCGGCATCTCCAAGGCGTTCGGCCCGGTGCAGGCCAACCGCGACATCAACATCGCGGTGCCGCGTGGCACGATCCACGGCATCATCGGCGAGAACGGGGCGGGCAAGTCGACGCTGATGTCGATCCTGTACGGGTTCTACAAGGCCGATGCCGGAACCATCCTGATCAACGGCACCGCCACCCCCATCCCCGACAGCCAGGCCGCGATCCGCGCCGGCATCGGCATGGTGTTCCAGCATTTCAAGCTGGTGCAGAACTTCACCGTGCTGGAAAACGTCGTGCTGGGGGCCGAGGATGGCCCGCTGCTGAACACCTCGCTGGCCAAGGCCCGCGCGACGTTGCAGCGGCTGGCCAGGGAGTACGAGCTTGACGTCAACCCCGATGCCATGATCGAGGATCTGTCGGTCGGCCACCAGCAGCGCGTCGAGATCCTCAAGGCGCTGTACCGCCAGGCCGACATCCTGATCCTGGACGAACCCACGGGCGTCTTGACCCCCGCCGAGGCCGACCATCTGTTCCGCATCCTGGGGGGCCTGCGCGACCAGGGCAAGACGATCATCCTGATCACCCACAAGCTGCGCGAGATCATGGAGGCGACCGACAACGTCAGCGTTATGCGGCGCGGCACGATGGTCGGCACCGTCCAGACGGCGCAGACCAGCCCCGAGGCGCTGGCCGAGCTGATGGTCGGCCGCAAGGTGCTGCTCGAGGTCGAGAAACGCCCGGCGACGCCCGGCAAGGTGGTGCTGGCGGTCGAGAACCTGCGGGTCCGCGACGTGGCGGGGGTGGAGCGGCTGAAAGGGGTCAGCTTCGAGATCAGGGCCGGCGAGATCCTGGGCATCGCGGGGGTGGCGGGGAACGGGCAGTCGGAACTGCTGGCGGCGCTTGGCGGCATGGCGCGGGCGACGGGGCGGATCGCGCTGAACGGGGCGGACCTACCCCTGTCGGGGCCGGGCTCGGACGGCCGCAGCCGTCGTGCGGCAGGGCTGTCCCATGTACCCGAGGACCGCCAGCACTACGGCCTGATCATGGACTTCGCGGCCTGGGAAAACGTCGCCTTCGGCTATCACGGCGACCCCAAGTACCAGAAAAGTGCGCTGTTCATGGACAACGCGGCCCTGCGCGCCGATTGCGCGCGCAAGATGGAAACCTTCGATGTCCGCCCCCCGATCCCTGCCCTGGCCGCCAAGAATTTCTCGGGCGGCAACCAGCAGAAGATCGTCGTCGCGCGCGAGATCGAGCAGGACCCCGACCTTCTCTTGATCGGCCAGCCGACGCGGGGCGTGGACATCGGGGCCATCGAGTTCATCCACAAGCAGGTGGTCGCCTTGCGCGACCAGGGCAAGGCGATCCTGCTGGTGTCGGTGGAACTCGATGAGATCATGTCGCTGTCCGACCGCATTGCCGTGATGTTCGACGGCCAGATCATGGGTTTCCGCGAGCCGGGCGCGGCGGACGAGCGCGAGTTGGGGATGCTGATGGCGGGGATGAGTGGCACCAAGGGGGCGGCCTGATGGAACATCGACGCATTGCCCCGACCGCTCGACGCGGGCCAGTCGCCCCGGCGCAGGCCGGGGCCGGGATGGACCGGGCGCACCCGGCGGAACGAGGCCCCGG
>JBQTJI010000103.1:0-9261 GCA_052387255.1 Gemmobacter sp.
AAACCCCCCCCCACGCCCATCTCCAAACCACCACCCGGGGTGGTCAAACTTGTATGGGGGGGGGGGCCCCCCCGCCCCGTTGGGGGGCGCGCCGGCACGGGGTTCCGGTTACTTGCCCCAGATCGCCGCATAGGCCGCGCGATAGCCGTTGTCGGGGTCAAAGGCGTTGCCCTCGGTCTTGGCAAGCCCCTCTTCCGTCACCAGCGCCGGTGCCGTGACATAGCCCGAACACGCCTCGCCCTGCACCGCACGGTTCAACTCGTCGACCAGCTGCCAGCCCTGAAGGTTCAGGGGTTCGGCCACCGTGACGGCCTGGTACTGGCCGCTGCGGATGCGCTGGAATGCGGCCTCGGACCCGTCACCGGCCGATCCGGCCTTCGGGTTCGCCTTGCCATCGACGCCCGCTGCCGCCAGCGCCGGACCCATGAAGTCGAAATACAGGTCGTTGATCGCCAGCGAATGCGTCCAGGCCGCGCCATGCTGCTGCAACAACGTGGTGGTCAGCGGTCCCATGCGGGTCGAGGTTTCCGCAATGGGCGTATCCACCCATTGCAGCACGGTGCCGCCGCCGGCCTCGATGACCTCTTTCAGCTTGGCGGCCTTCAGGATGGCGATGGTGTAGGTGCTGTCGGTAAAGATCACCACGCCCGGCTTGCCGCCCGCGTCGGCCAGCGCCCATTCGGCGGCCTTGACGGACACGTCCATCGCGTCGGTCGAGACGTTGGCAAAGATGCCGCCCGGTGCGTCGCAGCCGATCTTCGGCCCCGAGTGCCACGAGACCATCGGAATACCCGCCGCCGTCACGCCTTCCAGCGCGACCTGCTGCTCGGCGGCGTCAAAGCCGTTGATCACGATGCCGTCGGGATTCAGCACAAGCGCCTGCCCGACCGCCGCCGACCGGCTCTGCACCGACCCGGCACCGTCCAGCACCTTGACCGTCCAGCCGATCTTGGCCGCCGCTTCCTCGATGCCGGTGGTGACGCCCAGGATGCCGCCGTTCTTCATGTCGGCGGCCAGCACCACGATGGTCTTGCCCTCGGCCGCCTTGGGGCCGGTGGTGGGGCCGTCAAACGCCTCTTGCGCGAAGGCCGACAGGCCCGTCGCGCCAAGGATCGAGCCCGCCAGAAGCGTGCTCATGAGTGTCCGTTTCAGCATCGTGGTTCCTCCCTAGGAAGCTGCGTTATTTCGACTTGGTGCCCTTCTTGCGCTGCGCGTAACCGGCGATGCCGATGGCGATCAGCAGCGTGGTGCCGTTGAACAGAGGTTCGACCCAGAAGCTGCCGCCGAACTGCTGGATGCCCGAGATGCCGACGGCCAGGATCATCACCCCCACGATGGTGCCCCAGACGTTGACCCGGCCCGGCTTGATCGTGGTCGAGCCCAGGAAGGCCCCGACCAGGGCGGGCAGCAGGAACTCCAGCCCCACCGACGCCTGGCCGATGCGCAGCTTGGCCGCCAGCAGCACACCCGCCAGCGCCGTCAGGAACCCCGAGGTCACAAAGGCCCCGATCACGAACTTCCGCGTCGGGATGCCGTTCAGTTCCGCCGCCCGCTGGTTCGCGCCGATGGCATAAAGATAGCGGCCCATCGGCGTGTATTCCAGCACGACCCACAGCGTCACCGTGATGGCCATGACGTAGAACGCGGTGATCGGCAGGCCGAAGACGAAGGTCGTGCTCAGCGCATAGAATTCGGGAGGCAGCGCGCCCACCATCTGCCGCCCGCCCGTGTGCCACAGCGCCAGCGCATAGACGATCGTGCCGGTGCCCAGCGTGGCGATGAAGCTGTCGATCCGCGCGACCTCGACCAGCAGGCCGTTCAGGAACCCGACCGCGACGCCCAAGCTCAGCACGATCAGCACGGCAACGGGCCAAGGCAGCCCGTACATCGTCTGCAGGCTGATCGCGAGGATATGCCACAGCACGATGCCGTAGCCCACCGTCAGGTCGATGCGCCCCGCCACCATCGGGATCATCGCGGCCAGCGACAGCATGGCGATGATCGCCTTGTCCGACAGGATCGCGCGGACATTCAGCATCGTCGGAAACGTGTCGGGCAGCGCCAGCGAGAAAAAGGCGATCAGCCCGACCATCAGGATGACCAGCCCGTAGGTCGGCACCAGCCTGACCGCGCGCTGTACCGGAGTCAGGCCGCGCAACTCGTCCTTTGTGGGTTCGACCGCGTTGGATTCGATGCCCGGCATGGTTCCCCCCTCAGGCCGCTTCACCGGCGGAAGCCGCCTGGATCAGGGTTTCAGTGGAGAGTTCCACCCCGGTCAGTTCCGCCACGGGCAGCCCGCGCGAAAACACGATGGCGCGGTGGCAGATGTTGGCGATCTCTTCGAAATCGGTGGACACGACCAGCACGCCCATGCCCCCGGCCAATGCCTGGAACAGCAGGTGATAAATCTCGGCCTTGGCCCCCACGTCGACGCCCGCCGTCGGGTCTTCGGTGATCATCAGGCGGCGGCCCGAGTCCAGCCAGCGGCCCACCACCACCTTCTGCTGGTTGCCGCCGGACAGCGCCTCGATGGTCAGGGTCGGGTCATTGGGCGACAGCCCCACCCGCTTGCCGATGGCCTTTGCCATCGCCTCTTCGCGCCGGGGAGCAAGATACGACAGCATCCCCCGCCCGGTGGCACCGGGGTTCAGATAGGCATTCTCGCGAATGGACAGGCCGGGGGCCACGCTTTCACCCACCCGGTCGCGGGCGACAAGGCCGATGCCCGACCGCATCGCGGTCTGCGCCGAGGCCAGGTCGGGGGCCCTGCCATCCAGCGACACGGTCCCCGCATGGGGAATCACCCCGAACAGCGCGCGCCCGATATCCTCGTGCCCCGCGCCGCGCAGACCGGCCAGTCCCAGCAGCTCGCCCCGCCGGATGTCGAAACTGACCGGCCCGACCGCCGGTGTGGCAAGGCCCTGGACGCGCAGGATGGCCGGGCCATCGAGCACCGCCGGACGCGCGATCTCGCGCGCCTTGCGGCCCACGATCAGGCCGACCAGTTCCTCGGGCGTCGTGTGGTCAATGGCACGCAGGCCCACCATCTGGCCGTCGCGCAAGACGGCCACGCGGTCGGCAATGCGGAAAATCTCGTCCAGGCGGTGGCTGACATAGATCATGCCGACACCCCGCGCCTTGAGCGGTCGCAGGGCGGAAAACAGCCGTTCCACCTCGTCCGCCGGCAGGCTGGCGGTCGGTTCGTCCAGCACCAGGAAATCGCAGTCCGCCGCCAGCGCGCGCGCAATCGCCACCAGCGACTTCTGCGTGCGCGTCAGGCTGGACACCCGCACGGTCGACGGAAAACCGGCATCCACCAGCGCCAGCGCGCGGTCGGCCATGGTTTCGGTCGCCGTCCAGTCGATGCGGCGGCCCCGTTTCGCATAGCCCAGCGCCAGCGCGATGTTCTCGGCCACGCTCATCCAGTCGATCAGGCCCAGGTCCTGGTGGATGAAGGCCACCTTCTGCCCGCCCGAACGCCCGGCCTCGTGGGCATAGGGGACGCCATCGATGAACACGCCGCCCGCGTCGGGCCGGTGAATGCCGCCCAGCACCTTGATCAGCGTCGACTTGCCCGCCCCGTTCTCGCCCAGAAGTGCCACGACCTCGCCCCGGCCCACGCGCAGCGACACCCCCCGCAGGGCCTGCGTGCCGCCAAAGGATTTCTCGACGCGGTCGAAGAACAGGCCGTCCGTCGCGGCGGTCATGGCAGGCTCCCCCCTTGGCCAGGACATGCTCTTGCGGCACGTTTACCGGTAACGTAGTCTCACCCTGCGCTGCCTCGGCATGGCCTGTCAAGTCGGAAAGTTATCGATAACATGGACCGCAAGGCCAAGGCCAACCTGACCGACATCGCCCGCGCGACGGGGGTGTCGAAGATGACGGTCAGCCGCGTCCTGCGTGGCGGGTCCGGGTTCTCGGACGACACGCGCGACCGGGTCGAGCGGGCAGCGGCGCGGCTGGGCTATGTGCCGAACCGGCTGGCGGCGGCCTTCGGAGCCGATCAGGCCAGCACGCTGGTGGGCATGTGCGTGCCGCGCCTAACCTCGGGCCTGTTCGGCCATGTGCTGGACGGTGTCGACCGCGCGCTGTCCCGCCTGGGGTATCAGGTGATGATCGGGTCCAGTGATCATTCGGCCCAGCAGGAAGAGGCCTGGGTGCGGCAGGTCGTGGCCTGGCGTCCGGCCGGGGTGATCCTGTCGGGCCGCAGCCATACCCCCGGCACGGTCGACCTTTTGCGCAATGCCGGGATGCCCGTCGTCGAAATCTGGGACCTGACGACCAGCCCCATCGACATGGCGGTCGGATTTTCGCATCACGACTGCGGGGTCGAGATGGGGCAGTTCCTGGTCCGCCGGGGGCGCAGGCGCGCCGGTTACATCGGGGCGCTGTCGCGGTCCGACGTGATGGGACAGGCCCGGCTTGAGGGGTTCGAAACCGCCCTGTCACGGGCGGGCCATCCCCTGGTCGACCGCGAGGTGCTGCACGACAGTCCGGGGTTCTATGCCGGCTTCTACGGGCTGGAAACGCTGCTGGCGCGCTGCGCGTCGCTGGACGTGGTCTATTTCCACAACGACGAAATGGCCATCGGCGGGTTGGCCTGGTGCGCCTCGAGGGGCATCCGCGTGCCCGAGGATCTGGGCATCGTCGGCTGGGGCGGCATGGAGGCGGCGTCCGTCCTGCCGCGCCGCCTGACCACCACCGTCGTGCCCACCACCGCCATCGGCAAGGCCGCGGCCGAGGCGCTGGTGGCCCGGCTGAAGGGCGAGGCGGGGCAGGACGTGACCGTGGTCCCCACCCGGCTGGTGCCGGGCGAAACGGCGTAGTCAGACCGAACTCTTCGAAGAAGTCGGACTGGGGTTCTTGAAAACTCCGCCGTGCACCCGGCGGATCAGGTGCAACCCCATGACATCGTCAGACCCCCGCCAGCAACGCCGCGTGCCGCGCCACATAGTCGGCACGCACCACCGCTGGCGGACGCAGCCTGATTTCCAGCCCCCGGATCAGGTCGCGCGGGCAATGACCAAAGAACTTGTCCGCTTCGGCCATGGTGAACCCTGCGATCTGCGTGGCCTCCATCCAGGCCGAGACCTTGTCGGCGGCCTTGATCGCCTTCTTGACCGGCGCGGGCAGCACGGCGGGCAGGCCGAAGCGCAGGTGCACCGCCGCCGTCAGCCGCTCGTCCAGGGCCCCGTACCCCGGCCCGACAGCCGCCTTCACCGGGCTGATCATGTCGCCGATCACATACTCGGGCGCGTCATGCAGCAGCGCCGCCAGCCGCCACCTCGCGGGCTGGCCGGGGTTCGTGCGCGCAAAGATGTCCTCGACCAGCAGCGAATGTTCCGCCACCGAATAGGGCCAGTCCCCTATCGTCTGCCCGTTCCACCGCGCGACGAAGGCCAGCCCGTGGGCGATGTCCTCGATCTCGATGTCCAGCGGCGTGGGGTCCAGCAGGTCAAGCCTGCGGCCCGAAAGCATGCGCTGCCAGGCGCGGGGTTGTTTCATAGGGCTGGTCCGTCTTGTTCAGAGTTGCCTGAGTATGGACAGTGTAGCAGGCCCATAATCAAGTGGCACTTGACTATGGATCGGAAATCACTCCCATGATTCCACCAGCTTGACTATGGCATGACGACCAGACTCCGAGGGAAACCGCATGTTGCGCAAGGCAGGGACATGGCAGCGACAGGCAGCCGGACACACTGCATACATTCCAGATGACCTGCCTCCTACACCACCCATCGAAATGGACGACGAAATGTCCAGCCTGCTTTCCCGAGCGGACCGCGCGATGGGCAGGCTTGATGGCTCGATCGCGGCACTGCCCAACTCCGAACTCTTCGTTTTCATGTATGTCCGCAAGGAGGCCGTCCTGTCATCGCAGATCGAGGGCACCCAGGCGTCGCTCGACGACATACTGGAAGCGGAAGCACGACTGTTCGACCCTCACCGCCCCGACGACACCGAGGAAATCCTCAATTATGTCGCGGCCCTCGACTATGGCCTCAAGCGGCTTGAATCGCTTCCCCTGTCTCTTCGCCTCATCCGCGAAATCCACACGCTCCTGATGCAGGGGGTGCGTGGACAGCACGCAACCCCCGGCGAGTTCCGGAGAAGCCAGAACTGGATCGGGCCGCAAGGAACCACTCTGGCCGATGCCGCCTTCGTTCCGCCGCCGCCCCACGAACTTCCGCGGTTGCTGGGTGCGCTTGAGACGTTCCTGCACGAAGATGGCAGGCAGCCCCTGCTGATCCAGCTTGGTCTTGCCCATGCCCATTTCGAGACCCTTCATCCCTTTCTGGACGGCAACGGCCGGATGGGGCGGCTCTTGATCACGTTCTGCCTCTGTCAGAGGATGACCCTGTCCAAGCCGGTCCTCTACTTGTCGCACTATTTCAAGCGGCATCGCGCCCGCTACTACGACCTGCTGCAGGCGACACGAACGGAAGGAGACTGGGAAACCTGGCTGAAGTTCTTTCTGCGCGGCGTAGGTGACGTCGCCGACGAGGCAACCGAAACGGCCAAGAAGATCGTCGGCATGCGGGAAGACCACCGCGACCGGTTGATCCACGAACTGGGGCGCGGTGCGGCCAACGGGCTGAAACTTCTTGAATGGCTTTATCGGCGACCGATCTTTTCTGTCGCGCAGGTAGCTGACCTGCTCAAGCTTTCGACGCAGGCGTCAAACTCGCTGACGGATCGGCTTGTTCGTCTGGGTCTGGTGTCCGAAATAACCGGTAACAGGCGGAACCGCGTGTTCCGGTACGACGCCTATGTCGCGCTGTTTGGCGATTGATTGTCGCGGTCGAACCGACGTGCTATCTGCCCGCCAACCCGAGGGATCAAGGAGCACGCCAGATGGCGAAGGACTACATTGTCAAGGACATCGCCCTGGCCGAGTTCGGTCGCAAGGAACTGACCATCGCCGAAACCGAGATGCCGGGCCTGATGTCCTGCCGCGAAGAATATGGAACGGCCAAACCCCTGAAGGGTGCCAGGATCGCCGGATCGCTGCACATGACGATCCAGACCGGGGTGCTGATCGAGACGCTGCACGCCTTGGGGGCCGATGTCCGCTGGGCCTCGTGCAACATCTTCTCGACGCAGGACCATGCCGCCGCCGCCATCGCCGCGAGCGGCACGCCGGTGTTTGCCGTCAAGGGCGAGACGCTGGAGGAGTACTGGGACTACACCGACCGCATCTTCCAGTTCGGCGGACAGGGCGGCACCTGCAACATGATCCTGGACGACGGCGGCGACGCCACGCTGTACATCCTTCTGGGCGCACGGGTCGAGGCGGGCGAGACCGACCTGATCGCGGTGCCGACCTCGGATGAAGAGGTCTGCCTGTTCAACCAGATCAAGAAGCGGCTCAAGGCCTCGCCCGGCTGGTTCACGAAACAACGCGCCGATATCCGGGGCGTGTCCGAGGAAACCACCACCGGCGTCCACCGCCTGTACGAACTGCACAAGAAGGGCCTGCTGCCCTTCCCCGCGATCAACGTGAACGACAGCGTGACCAAGTCGAAGTTCGACAACAAGTACGGCTGCAAGGAATCGCTGGTCGACGGCATCCGCCGCGCCACCGACACGATGATGGCCGGCAAGGTCGCCGTCGTCTGCGGCTATGGCGACGTGGGCAAGGGCTCGGCCGCATCCCTGCGCGGGGCCGGTGCCCGCGTGAAGGTGACCGAGGTCGATCCGATCTGCGCGCTGCAGGCCGCGATGGACGGCTACGAAGTGACGCTGCTGGAGGATGAGGTCGCCACCGCCGACATCTTCATCACCACCACCGGCAACAAGGACGTCATACTCATCGACCACATCCGCGCGATGAAGGACATGGCCATCGTCGGCAACATCGGCCACTTCGACAACGAGATCCAGGTGGCCGCGTTGAAGAACCACAAATGGACCAACATCAAGGACCAGGTCGACATGATCGAGATGCCCTCGGGCAACCGCATCATCCTGCTGTCCGAGGGCCGCCTGCTGAACCTTGGCAACGCCACGGGCCATCCGTCCTTCGTGATGTCGGCCAGCTTCACCAACCAGGTGCTGGCGCAGATGGAACTGTGGACCAAGGGGGCCGACTATGCCCCCGGCGTCTACATCCTGCCCAAGGCGCTGGACGAAAAGGTGGCACGCCTGCACCTCAAGAAAATCGGGGTCAAGCTGACCGAACTGCGCCGCGACCAGGCCGACTACATCGGCGTGGCGGTCGAGGGGCCGTTCAAGAGCGACCACTATCGTTACTAATTCCTGAATCCGCCAAAATTCTGCCCCGTTTACCCTTGATTGTCGTCTGGCAGTGAATAATCCGCCGCAGCAGTCAAGAGGGGCAGAGAATGGCGATCGAAGAAAAGCGCAACCGGGAACAGCAGCGCGAAGCGCTGCTGGACGTCATGCCCAAGGGCGGGACGGTGGCCGAGATCGGCGTGTGGGAGGGCGAGTTTTCGCACCGCATCCTGGCCGTCTGCAAGCCCGACAAGCTGCACCTGATCGACCCCTGGCAGTTCATGCCCGAGTTCCGGAACACCTGCTTCGGGCGGCTCAAGAACGAATTCACCATGGACGACAAGTTCGCCGAGGTGCAGGCCACCTTTGCCCCCGATCCCCGGGTCGAACTGCACCGCGCCACCTCGGACGAGGCGCTTTTGCGCTTTGCCGACCATTCGCTCGACTGGGTCTATGTCGACGGCAACCACAACGAGCCCTATGTCTCGCAGGACATCGCGCTGTGCCTGCAGAAGGTCAAACCCTGCGGCGTGATCGCGGGTGACGATTTCAACTGGAAGGCGTTCGCCCTGGGCGGCCCGGTGCGCCGCGCCGTGGAAGGCGCGCTGAAGCGCCTCGGCGACCATGCCAGTTTCGAGCGGTTCGGCAGCCAGTGGATCATCCGGCTGAACCGGCCCGAGGTGAAGCCGGTCGAAAAGCCCGCGCGTACCCGCAAGGCCGCCTGATTCGCGCAAGGCACCAGTTTTAACATCGACAACGGGCCCCGGTCGTAACCGGGGCCTTCGCCTGTCCGCCAGCGCCGTGCCGTGCGTCCTGGCCCGTGGCGCAACATGGCCCGGGCATTCCCCGGAACACCTTCCGCCGACGCTGGAGCCTGCCGCGTTCCTTGAGGTTCATCCCAAGACCGGTCGCCCCCGCCAGCGGCCCGGGCCCCCCAGGGGGCGGGCCAAAGAGACGGGTGCCCGCCCGTGCCCGGGGCGCCCGGGCCCCCACCGCGTGAGGGCTAGTGGGTTGGGGGGGGCCGGG
>JBQTJI010000104.1:0-17552 GCA_052387255.1 Gemmobacter sp.
TTTTGTAGTGTTTGACGTTCCTGAGGTGTTGGGGGGGCTGCGTGCGCCCCACCACGCGACTATCTTCCAAGGTACACCTCGATCACCCGCTCGTCGCCCTGCACCTGGTCCAGCGTGCCTTCGGCCAGCACCGAGCCTTCGTGCAGGACCGTCACCTTGCAGTCGAGGCGGCGGACGAATTCCATGTCGTGCTCGACCACCACGACGGCGCGGGTGCGGGCGAGGTCGACCAGCAGGGCGGTGGTTTGTTCCCGCTCGGCCAGGGTCATCCCGGCGGCGGGTTCGTCGACCAGCAGCAGGCGGGGTTCCTGGGCCAGCAGCATGCCGATTTCGAGCCATTGTTTCTGCCCGTGGGACAGTTCGCCCGACTTGCGCTGCAGGGCGTCGGCCAGGCCCACCTGGGCGGCCAGTTCGGCCACGCGGGTGTGGTCCTTGGCGGTGGCCCGCCAGACCAGCACGGCGAAGGGCGACCGCGCGGCCTTGAGCGCCAGCATCAGGTTCTCGGCCACCGTCTGATCCTCGAACACCGTGGGGCGCTGGAACTTGCGGCCGACGCCGGCGCGCGCGATCTGCGCCTCGGACAGCTTGAGCAGGTTCAGCGACCGCTCGCCCCAGATGACGCTGCCGGTGTCGGGCCGGGTCTTGCCGGTGACGATGTCCATGAAGGTGGTCTTGCCGGCACCGTTCGGCCCGATGATCGCGCGCAGTTCATGGTCGCTGATGGCGAAGGACAGGTTGTTGATGGCGCGAAAGCCGTCGAAGGTGACGGAGATCGCGTTGACCTCCAAGAGCGCGGTCATTGCACGGCCTCCTTCTCCTGCAGCGAGCCCTTGTCGGGGCCGAGGTCGGCACCGTGGCGGTCGGGGGGTTTCCTGCCTGCGTAGAGGTCGAAGAGACCGCCGATGCCCTTGGGCGCGAAGAGCGTGACGGCGACGAAGGCAAGGCCGAGCGCCACCGACCACCAGTCGACCCAGTTGATCGTGTAGAACCCGAGGTCGATGGACGGGGCGCGCCCGCCGGTGAACCACGAGGACAGGAGCGACACGAAGGCCGCGCCGATGACCGCGCCGTAAAGGCGGCCCCTGCCGCCGATGGCGACCCACACGGCAAGGTAGATCGATGCGATGGGGGCCAGTTCGGCGGGGTTGATGATGCCGGCCTGGGGGTAGTAGAGCGCCCCCGCAAGGGCGGCGATCACGGCGGTCAGGGTGAAGAGGAACAGCTTGTACCCTTCGACCGAGTAGCCGAGGAACCGCACCCGCGCCTCGTCGTCGCGGATGGCGCGGACGACCGAGCCGAATTTTCCGCTGACGATGGCCGAGGCGAGAAGGTAGCCTGCGGCAAGGGCCAGGGCCGAGGCCCAGAAGAACCACAGCGACAGGGTGGCCTGGGGCACGGCATCAAGGCCGGGAATGTTCTGCAGCCCCGACAGGCCGTTGTTGCCCCTGAGGCCGCTGTCATTCTGGAACAGGTACAGGGCAAGCGCCAGCGTCATCGCCTGGGTCAGGATCGACAGGTAGACGCCGGTGACGCGGCTGCGGAAGGCGAGCCAGCCGAAGATCGCGGCCAGGAGCCCCGGCACGAGGATCACCAGGGCCAGTTGGGCGGTCAGCCAGTGGGCGAACATCCAGACGGGCGGAATCTCGGACCCGCCGACGACGCCGAAGATCTGGGTGCCGATGCCGGTGCGAATCTCTTCGGGCGTGGGGGGCAGGGCCTGTCCGGCCAGCGAGGCGATGACAATCCCCTCGGTGCGGGCGTACATCAGCCACATGCCAACGAGGTAGCCGCCGAGCGCGAAGAACGCCATGTGGCCGAGCGAGAGCACGCCCGCATAGCCCCAGATCAGGTCCATCGCGATGGCGACCAGGCAGAGGCACAGCGTTTTCCCCAGGACCTTGACGAAGGAGGTGGAGACGAGGCCGATGCCGAAGCCTTCGGCCAGCACAGTGACCATGAGGGTGAAGCCCGCGAGGCAGGCGAGGAAGACCAGGACCGAGGGGTTGCGGGCAAGGAAGGATCGGGTCATCGCCAGGCCTTTCCGGCAGGGACCGCAGCGGTCGGCAGTTGCCCTTGCACAGGTTTCGCGGGCCGATCCCCCCTCACCCCGACCCTCTCCCCCGAGGGGAGAGGGGGCGCAGCGGCGCGGGCAGCGCCCGGTTTCGGGCGTGGCGTGCGTCTGGGCCGCGCTTTTGCACGGTTGGGCAAGGGCCCCTGGGCAGGACCGGGGGGGTTCACACCCCCCGGACCCCCCGTGGGATATTTGGGAACAGATGAAGGGGGAAAGATCATCGGGCCTAGTCTCCTGCCGCGCGGCCCTTGAGGGCGATGATGCCTCGGGGGCGGAACTGGATGAACAGGATGATGAACAGGATCATGTAGGTCTGGGCGGCCAGCGTGTTCGAGGGGTTGAGGTACTCAATCCCCTTCTGCAGGGTGCCGATCATCGCCGCTCCCGCCAGCGTGCCCCAGATGTTGCCGACGCCGCCCACGACCACGGTCATGAACGACTGCACGATGTAGTCGTTGCCGAGTTCGGACGTGACCTTGGCGAAAAGGCCGATGGCCACGCCCGCCAATCCGGCGATACCGGAGCCGAGGCCGAAGGTCAGCATGTTGATCCGGTCGGGGTTGATGCCCATCGACGCCGCCATCGACGGGTTCTGCTGCACGGCCCGCACTTCCAGCCCCAGCCTGGTGCGCTTCATGATGAACAGGATCACGCAGAGGAACACGAGCGCGAGGACGAAGATCGCGATGCGGATGTAGCTGACCGAGACCACGTCGTTGAAGGTGAGGGCCCCGTCGAGCCAGCCGGGCGCGGTCAGGGGGCGGGCCTGCGTGCCGAAGATGTTCTTGGCGATCTGCTGCAGCGCGATCGAGGTGCCGAAGGTGGCGAGCAGGGTTTCCAGTGGCCGCTTGTACAGGTGGCGGATGACCAGCCGTTCCATCGCCACCCCGGCGGCAAAGGTGACGGCGAAGGCCAACGGCAGGGCAATCAGGATCGATGCGGTCTGGTTCGGGATGACCAGTTGCACGACGTAGCCGGTGTAGGCCCCCATCATGATGAATTCGCCATGCGCCATGTTGATCACGCGCATCACGCCGAAGGTGATGGCGAGGCCCACGGCGGCGAGGAAGTAGATCGAGGCGAGCGAGATCGCGTCGATGGCCAAGTCGGCCGCCTGCATCGCGCCCAGCGTCAGCGAGATGCGGTCCAGCGCGCGGGCGGCGGCGGCGGTGACCTGCGCGTCGGGTTCGGTGTAGACGTCGAAGTAGCGGAACCCCTCGATGGTGGCCGCGACTTCGTCGGGGGTGGCCGCGACGGGCACGGCACCCGCCTGTTCCAGCGCGGTATAGGCGCGGTTGCGGGCCTCTTGCGTGCCGAGGTCGGTCACGGCGATGCCGCCGACGCTGCCGTCCGCGATGTTGGCGGTCAGCGCCTCGCGCTGTTCGGGCAGGGTCAGGGGGGCGGGGGCGTCGCCCTGGGCCACGAGGATGGCAAAGGCCTCGTCCACGGACAGCCCTGCGCCGGGGCGCAGTTCGGCGGCGATGTTGGCCCCGGCGGGGGGAGCGTTCGCGGCGACGCGGGTGGTGGTGAGCAGCGGGTTCAGGCCGGCGCGCAGGTCGAGCCCGAGGTCCGCGCCGAAGCCGTCGATGGCGGCGACACGGGCCGCGCTGTCGGGGTCGAAGCGCATGGTCAGCAGTCGTTCGAGGCGGGCCTTCTGCGCGGCAAGGGCGGGGTCGTCGTCGGCCAGCGCGGCGCGGAGGGGGTCAAGCTGCGAGGCGTCGGGGTCACGGGCCATCGAGGCCAGGGCGGCGGCGCGGGTGGCGGGGTCGGGATCGGACAGCTGGAACTGCACCAGCGCCGCCGAGATCAGGCCGCGCACGCCCGCATTCGGGCGGAGCTGCGTGATGTCGGAGGTGGGAGCGGTGCCTGCGGCGGTGCCGGTCAGGGGGTCGGTGAGGGCCCAGCCCTCGGGTGCCTCTTCCAGGATGAAGAATGCGCCGTCGGCCTTGCGGCGGCCAAGCTGGCGTGCCTCCCAGGCGGTCAGCAGGCGGGCGGTGGCGGGGTCGCCGGTGGCGACCAGAGCCGCGATGACGGGGCCGATGGTCTGGCGCGAGGGCGAGGCGATCTGGTCTGCGTTCTTGGCCAGGGCCGCCGCCAGGTCGGCGCGGGCGGGGGCGGCGAAGGCCAGCGTCAGCGCGGCGGCAAGGATCAGTAGGAGGCTGCGCATTGATCGACCTTGTGAAGAGAGCGGGGGCACCCGGCAGGTGCCCCCGGATAGGCGTCAGTAGTTCGACTTGATCTGCACGCAGGTCTTGGTCTCGGTGTTGTACATGCCGCAGCCGAGGCTGGCCCAGTCCGCGTCGAGCACCGCCGATTCGGGCAGGAAATCGGTCCAGGCATCGCCCGGCACGGGTTCGGTCTGCGACACGATGTCGAACTGGCCGTCGGCCCGGATCTCGCCGATCAGCACCGGCTTGGTCAGATGGTGGTTCGGCAGCATCTTGGCCACGCCGCCGGTCAGGTTCGGCACCTCGAGGCCGTACATTGCGGTGCGCACGGCATCGACGTCGGTGGTCCCGGCCTTTTCGACCGCCTGCACCCACATGTTGAAGCCGATCACGGTGGCCTCCATCGGATCGTTCGTCACGCGGTTTTCACCGGCGAAGGCTTTCCACTTGGCGATGAATTCGGCGTTGACCGGCACATCCGCCGACTGGAAGTAGTTCCATGCTGCCAGGTGCCCGACGAGGTTCGAGGTGTCGAGGCCCGACAACTCCTCCTCACCCACCGAGAAGGCCACGACGGGGATGTCATCGGCCGAGATGCCCGCCGCCGCCAGTTCCTTGTAGAAGCCGATGTTGGCGTCGCCGTTGATGGTCGAGATCACGCCCACCTTCTTGCCGTCGGCACCCAGGGCCACGACGTCGGCCACGATCTTGGACCAGTCGGAATGGCCGAAGGGGGTGTAGTTGACGAAGATGTCCTCTTTCGCGATGCCCTTGGACACCAGATAGGATTCGAGGATGTTGTTCGTGGTGCGCGGATAGACATAGTCGGTTCCCAGAAGCGCGAACTTCTCGACGCCCAGTTCATCCAGGAAATAGTCGGTCGCGGGGATCGCCTGCTGGTTCGGGGCGGCACCGGTGTAGAACACGTTCTTCGACGATTCCTCGCCTTCGTACTGCACCGGATAGAACAGCAGGCCGTTCAGTTCCTCGATCACCGGCAGCACCGATTTGCGGCTCACGCTGGTCCAGCAGCCGAACATCACGTCCACGTCCGACACGGTCAGCAGTTCGCGCGCCTTTTCGGCGAAGAGCGGCCAGTCGCTGGCCGGGTCGACCACCACCGCCTCAAGCTGCTTGCCCAAAAGCCCGCCTTTGGCGTTCTGCTCGGCGATCATCATCAGGACAGTGTCCTTCAGCGTCGTCTCGGAGATTGCCATCGTGCCCGACAGCGAATGCAGCACCCCCACCTTGATGGTTTCCTGCGCCATGGCGGCGCCGGTCAGCGCAAGGCCGATCCCCGCACCTGCCAGAAGTCCCCTCAGTCCGTTCATCTCTCACCCTCGATTGGGCCAGCGGGGTTTGCATTCCTGCAAGGCAGCGTTAAGTCCCCGATGGCAACTTCGGTTGCACCCCGTGCGGCGGTGGCGGGATTTTCCAGGTCGGCCGCCGCCGCACACCTTCGCCCACAGGCCGACGACCCGTTGCGCTGCCCAGAAAAGTGGCGTCGCTGCGGCGCGGCAACTGCGCGCGGTGCGGGTCTGCGGCGGCATGGCCCAGACAGCGCGCAGATGCCCGAAAGTTGATCACATTTCCGCCATGTCGCCTGAATTCGGGCGCGGCGAGGATTGCGGGCCGGATTTGCGAGGATTCGCCGTCGGCTTGCGCGGGCGTGGGGCAGTGTGGTTAGGTGCCTCGCGACGACGGCAGGAGGGCGGCAGGATGGCGACGCGCAGACAGGTGATCAGCGGACTTGCCGCCGGTCTGGTGCTGTTGCCTTCGGGCGCGCTGCGGGCCGCCGAAGCGCCCGACGGGGCGCGGGTGATCCATGACTGGTACCGCCTGGTTCTGGAACTGGTGCGCCATACGCCCACCGCCAGCCCGCCGATGGCCAGCCGCGCCTTTGCCATCATCGGCACGATTGCCTGGGAGGCGGTGCGCCCGGCGGGCGCGCGGTCGCTGGCCGGGCAAGTGACGGGGCTGGCCGACCTGCCCGCGCGGCCCGCGCGGCTGGACGATGCGGCGGTGCTGCATGCCGCATTGTCGGTCTGCGTGAAGGAGTGTTTTGCCAACACCGGGCCGACCGGCCAGCGCGCGGTGGCAACCATGATCGACCGTCTGGGGTCGCGGGTGAACGGGGCGCTGACGCCCGAGGTGGCGGCGGCCAGTGCGGCGCATGGGCAGGCGGTGGCCGGCCATGTGGGGGCCTGGGCCGCGACGGATGGCGGCGCGGTGATCACCAACATGGGCTTCCCCGAGACCTGGCGCGTGGCCGAGGCGGCATCGGACTGGGTGCCGACAACACTGGTGCGGCTGCAGCAGACGCCCCTGCTGCCCGACTGGGGCCGGAACCGGCCCTTCGCGCTGGCCGACGGCAGCGCCTGCGGCCTGCCGCCGCCGCCCGACTACAGCGAGGAGCCTGGTTCGGCCTTTCATGCCGAGGCGCTGGAGGTGTACGAGACGGTCAAGACCCTGACCCCCGAGCAGCGCCTGATCGCACGGTTCTGGTCGGACGACCCGATGCTGTCGCCGACGCCGCCCGGCCACTGGATTTCCATCGCCATGCAGGTGCTGGAAGGGCAGGCCGCCCCCGCCGACCGGCGGGCCGAGGTGCTGGCCCTGCTGGGCATCACCATGGCCGATGCCTTCATCGTCTGCTGGCGCGACAAGTATGCCTATGACCTCTTGCGCCCCGTGACCTATATCCGCCGGGTGATCGACAAGACCTGGGAGCCGGTGCTGATCACGCCGCCCTTCCCCGAGTACCCCAGCGGCCATTCGGTACAGTCCGCCGCCGCCGCCGCCGTTCTGACGCATCTGTTCGGCGAGGGGTTCGCGTTCACCGACACCACGCATGTCGACGAAGGGCTGCCGGCGCGCGACTATCCCGATTTCTGGACGGCGGCGCGCGAGGCGGGGATGTCGCGGCTGTACGGGGGCATCCACTATCGCGCGGCGATCGAGCGGGGGCAGGAGCAGGGGGCCTGTGTGGCCGAAGCGACGTTGCGGTTGCAGTTGAGGGCCTGAACGATGCGCAGCCTTGTCATCTGGGCGCTGCTGGCCGCACCTGCCCTGGCAGAGGACGGGGCCGCCGATCCGCTGGTCCCCGTGTTCACCGAGGTGTCCGTCGCCGCGGGGGTGACGCACAGCTTTGCGGGTGAGGTCGAATACATGGTCGGCGGCGGCGTGGCCGTCACCGACTGCAACGGCGACGGGTTCGAGGACATGGTGATCGCGGGCGGGTCGGCCCCTGCGGCGACCTTTGTGAACCGGTCGGTGTCGGGCGGACCACTGGTGTTCGAGCGGGTGACGAGCGGCGCGGAACTGGACGCGGTGCTGGGGGTCTATCCGCTGGATGTCGATTCGGACGGGGTGCGCGACATCGTTTTGCTGCGGTGGGGCGAGAACGTGGTGATGCGCGGCCGCGGCGACTGCACGTTCACCCGCGCGAACGAGGATTGGGGGTTCGACGGCGGCGATGCCTGGTCGGCGGCGATGGCCGCAACCTGGGAACGGGGACAGACCTGGCCCACCATCGCCATCGGCAACTACATCGACCGCAAGGAAGAGGCGTTTCCCTGGGGGTCCTGCACGCCGAACTGGCTGCACCGGCCCGGCACGGGTGGCTTTGCCCCGCCCGTCGACCTGACCCCCAGCCATTGCGCCCTGTCGATGCTGTTCACCGACTGGAACCGGTCGGGCACGCCCGCCCTGCGGGTGTCGAACGACCGCGAATACTACAAGGGCGGGCAGGAACAGATGTGGCGCATCGACCCCGGCCAGCCGCCCGCCCTGTACGGCGAGGCCGAGGGGTGGAAACGCCTGCGCATCTGGGGCATGGGCATCGCCAGCCATGACGTGACGAACGACGGCTATCCAGACTATTTCCTGACCTCGATGGCCGACAACAAGCTGCAGGTGCTGAAACCGCAGGATGGCGCGCCCAAGGCCGATTTCGTCGATGTGGCCTTTGCGCGCGGGGCCACGGCGCACCGCCCCCACACCGGCGACGACCTGCGCCCCTCGACCGCCTGGCACGCGCAGTTCGACGATGTGAACAACGATGGGCTGGCCGACCTCTATGTGGTCAAGGGCAACGTGGCGAAAATGCCCGACTTTGCCGCCGCCGACCCGAACAACCTCTTGCTGCAACGCGGCGACGGGACGTTTATCGAGGCTTCGGTGCAGGCGGGGGTGGCGTCCACGCGCACCGGGCGCGGCGGGGCGCTGGCCGATTTCAACCTGGACGGCCGGCTTGACATGGTCGCGGTGAACCGGTGGGACGGGGTCGAGCTGTGGCAGAACGACGGGCCTGCGGGGGCGTCGTTCGCGCTGATGCTGGCGCAGCCGGGGGCGAACCGCGACGCCATCGGGGCCTGGGTCGAGGTGCGGACCGGCGACGCCGTGCAGCGGCGCGAGATCACCGTCGGCGGCGGACATGCGGGCGGGCAACTGGGCTGGCGGCATTTCGGGCTGGACACGGCGGACCGGGCCGAGGTGCGGGTGATCTGGCCGGACGGCACCGAAGGAGCGTGGTATCCGGTCGCCGCGGGGACGCGGATCATCGTGTCGCCGGGGGCCGTTCCGGAGGATTGGGTCGCGGCGCGTTAGGGGCCTTGGGGCCAGCAAGAAACTTGCCCCCGTGTCCTGAAAGTTTTTCGTCATTGTTGCAGGGTGCGTGACAGGTCGGTCTGCCCGGTGGCTGTTCTTGATCCTGATAACAATGGCATATCGCACGGCAGGGCCGGTGCAGGACCTGATGGATTCTCGTCAGGTCCCGATCCGAAGAACCATCAGGGCTGAGGGAAACCGCCACGGCCCCCGTTGACGCAATCCCCGCTTCTGACGCACTGTCCGCCCGCAAATGCGGCGTTGTTGCCCAGGGTCTGGGCGGGCCGCCAATCCCCTGAGAGGACGAAGATGACAGTCAGGTTCGGAGTGCTGGGCGCGGGGCGCATCGGCCGGGTCCATGCCAATGCCATCGCGACCGTGCCGGGGGCCACGCTGGTGGCCATCGCCGACCCTATGGCGGCGGCTGCCGAGGCGATTCGGGCGCAGCACGGCTGCGACATCCGCACCATCGAGGCCATCGAGGCGGCAAAGGATATCGATGCCGTCGTCATCTGCACGCCGACCGACACCCATGCCGACCTGATCGAACGCTTCGTCCGCGCGGGCAAGGCGGTTTTCTGCGAAAAGCCGGTCGATCTGTCGCTGGTCCGCGTGCAGGACTGCATCAAGACGGTGGCAAAGGCCAAGGGCGTGCTGATGGTCGGCTTCAACCGCCGCTTCGACCCCGATTTCATGGCGGTGAAGGCCGCCATCGACGCCGGGCGCATCGGCACCGTCGAGATGGTCACCATCACCTCGCGCGATCCGGGGCCGCCGCCCTATGACTACATCACCCGGTCGGGCGGCATCTTCCGCGACATGACGATCCATGATTTCGACATGGCGCGGTGGCTCTTGGGGGAAGAGGTGGACACCGTGCAGGCAAGCGCCTCGGTGCTGGTCGACAAGACCATCGGCGAGTTGGGTGACTACGACAGCGTGAACGTGATCCTGCGCACCGCGTCGGGGCGGCAGTGCGTCATCACCAATTCGCGCCGGGCCGCCTATGGCTATGACCAGCGGATCGAGGTGCTGGGGTCCCTGGGGATGGTGTCGGCCCGGAACCAGGCCGAGGCGAACATCGAGACGGCGGACAAGGCGGGCTTCCATGCGCCGCCGCTGCTCAACTTCTTCATGTCGCGCTATACGGCGGCCTATGCCAACGAGATCGCGGCCTTTGTCGCATCGGTGCGCGACGGGACGGCGACGCCGACCACCGGGCAGGACGGGTTGATGGCGCTGGCCCTGGCGGACTGCGCGCTGACATCGGTGGCCGAGGGGCGCGTCGTGAAAGTGTCCGAGGTGCTGTGATGGCCAGAACGCTGGACCTGATCACCATCGGGCGGTCGTCGGTGGACCTGTATGGTGCGCAGGTCGGCGGGCGGCTCGAGGACATGGGATCGTTCCAGAAATACATCGGCGGGTCGCCCACCAACATGGCGGCGGGCACGGCGCGGCTGGGGCTGAAATCGGCGCTGCTGACGCGGGTCGGCGACGAACACATGGGCCGCTTCATCCGCGAGGAACTGGCGCGCGAGGGGGTGGACGTGCGGGGGGTGAAGACCGACCCCGAGCGGCTGACCGCGCTGGTGCTGCTGGGCATCCGCGACCAGCACCAGTTCCCGCTGATCTTCTACCGCGAGAATTGTGCCGACATGGCGCTGTGCGAGGAGGATGTTGATCCGGGGTTCATCGCCGAAGCGCGGGCCGTGGTGGCGACGGGCACGCACCTGTCGCACCCCCGCACCGAGGCCGCGGTGCTGAAGGCGCTGCGCCTGGCGCGGGAGGGCGGGGCGCAGACCGCGCTGGACATCGACTATCGCCCGAACCTGTGGGGGCTGGCGGGGCATGGGGATGGCGAAAGCCGGTTCATCGAAAGCGCCGCCGTGACGGCGAAACTGCAGGCGCACCTGCATCTGTTCGACCTGATCGTCGGCACCGAAGAGGAATTCCACATCGCGGGCGGCAGCACCGACACCATCGCGGCGCTGCGCGCCGTGCGGGCGGTGTCGGGGGCCACGCTGGTGTGCAAGCGCGGGCCGATGGGCGCGGTGGCCTTCACCGGTCCGGTGCCCGACACGCTGGACGAAGGACAGTCCGGCCCCGGCTTCCCGATCGAGGTGTTCAACGTGCTGGGCGCGGGCGACGGGTTCATGTCGGGGCTCTTGAAGGGCTGGCTGGATGGCGAACCCTGGCCGGTCGCCCTGAAATACGCCAATGCCTGCGGCGCTTTCGCGGTCAGCCGCCATGGCTGCACCCCGGCCTATCCCAGCTGGGACGAGTTGCAGTTCTTCCTGGCGCGCGGGGTGGTGACGCCGGCCTTGCGCAAGGATGCCGTGCTGGAACAGGTGCACTGGGCCACAAACCGGCACCACGACTGGACGACGATGCGCGTCTTCGCCTTTGACCACCGCGCGCAACTGGAAACCCTGCCGGGGGCCACGACAGAAAAGATCGGGCAGTTCAAGGACCTGTGCCTTGAGGCCACGATGCAGGTGGCCGCAGGCCGTCCCGGCTATGGCCTCTTGTGCGATGGCCGTCTGGGGCGCGATACGCTGTACGGGGCGGCCGGGCAGGGCCTGTGGATCGGGCGGCCCGTCGAATGGCCATCCTCGCGCCCCCTGACGCTGGAACCCGAGATCGGGCCGGATTTCGGCGGCCTGTCGGAATGGCCGCTGGACCATGTGGTCAAGGTGCTGTGCTTCTGCCACCCGGATGACGATGCCGCGATGTGGCAGGACCAGGAGGCGACGATCCTGCGCCTGTTCCACGCCTGCCGCCGCAACCGCCTGGAGATGCTGCTGGAAGTCATCCCGTCCAAGGTGGGCAGGGTGGACGACGACACCACGCCTGCGATCATCGAGCGGTTCTATCGGCTGGGGGTCTATCCCGACTGGTGGAAGCTGGAACCCTTTGCCACCGATGCAGCCTGGGCCAAAGCCTGCGCCGCGGTCACGGCCCATGACCCGCACTGCCGGGGCATCGTGGTGCTGGGCCTGGGGTCCGACGAAGCGGCCCTGGCCGACAGTTTCGCCCTGGCCGCCCGCCATGACCTGGTGCGCGGCTTTGCCGTGGGCCGGACGATCTTTGCCGAACCGGCACGGGCCTGGTTCGCCGGAGACACCACCGGGGCACAGGCCGTGGCGCAGATGGCCACCACCTTTGACAGGCTCTGCGGCATCTGGGACACCGCCCGCGCGGCGGCAAGGAGGACGGCATGACCACGATCCGGTTGACGGCGGCACAGGCGATGGTGCGATGGCTGTCCGTGCAGATGACCGAGGACGGAGTGCCGTTCATCGCGGGCGTCTGGGCGATCTTCGGCCACGGCAACGTGGCGGGCATCGGCGAGGCGCTGCATGCGCACCGCGAGGTGATGACGACCTACCGGGGCCAGAACGAGCAATCCATGGCCCATGCGGCGATTGCGTATTCGAAACAGCTTGGCCGCAGGCGCGCCATGGCAGTGACCAGTTCCATCGGTCCGGGTGCCTTGAACATGGTCACGGCGGCTGGCTTGGCCCATGTCAACCGCCTGCCGGTGCTGTTCGTGCCGGGCGACGTGTTCGCCGGGCGCGGCCCCGATCCGGTGCTGCAGCAGGTCGAGGACTTCACCGACGGCACGGTCAGCGCGAACGACTGCTTCCGCCCCGTCAGCCGGTACTTCGACCGCATCACGCGGCCCGAGCAGCTGCTGACGGCCCTGCCGCGCGCGCTGCGGGTGATGACCGACCCGGCGGACTGCGGCCCCGTCACGTTGTCCTTCTGCCAGGACGTGCAGGCCGAAGGCTACGACTGGCCCGAGGCGTTCTTTGCGCCGAAGGTCTGGCACCAGCGCCGTCCGCAACCCGACCCGGTAGAGGTGGCGGCGGTGGCCGCGCTGCTGGCGCAGGCCAAGGCCCCGGTCATGGTGGCGGGCGGCGGCGTGCATTTCTCGGATGCGACGGGCGCGTTGGAGGCCTTTGCCAGCCGCCACGGCATTCCGGTGGTCGAGACGCAGGCGGGCAAGTCGGCCCTGCCCTGGGATCATCCGCTGAACCTCGGCCCGGTCGGCGTGACCGGGGCGAGCAGCGCCAATGCGGTCTGCGCAGGCGCGGATGTGGTGATCGGCGTCGGCACGCGGTTCCAGGATTTCACCACCGGGTCCTGGGCGCTGTTCGCCAACCCCGCCCGCAGGCTGGTCAGCATCAATGTCGCCGCCTATGACGCGATGAAGCACGGGGCTGAACCGCTGTGCGCCGATGCCCGCGTGGCGCTTGGGGCGCTGTCGGCGGCGCTTGGGGATCGGAACTTTGCGGCCCCCAACCCGGCCCTGAAAGCGGAATGGTTCGGCAACGTCGATCCCCTGACGGCCCCCCCCACCGGCAATGCCCTGGCCACCGACCAGCAGGTCATTGGTGCGGTGCAGCGCGCCGCAGGCCCCGACACGGTGGTGATGTGCGCGGCAGGCACCATGCCGGGCGAACTGCACAAGCTGTGGAAGGCCGGTCGCCCGATGTCCTACCACATGGAGTACGGCTTCTCTTGCATGGGCTACGAGATTGCGGGCGCGATGGCCATCAAGATGGCCCAGCCCGACCGCGACGTGATCTGCATGGTGGGCGACGGCAGCTACATGATGCTGAACGCCGAGATGGCGACGGCGGCGATGCTGGGGATTTCGTTCACCGTGGTGATCACCGACAACCGGGGCTTCGGCTGCATCAACCGGCTGCAGATGGCGACCGGCGGGGCCGAATTCAACAACCTCTACGCCCATGCGAACATCGCGGAAATGCCCCGGATCGACTTTGCCGCCCATGCCGCCAGCATGGGGGCGCGGGCGGTCAAGGTGGGGTCGGTCGCGGAACTGGAGGCGGCGCTGAAGGGCCGTCAGGCCGCGAAAGGCCCCTACGTCATCGTCATCGACACCGATCCCTACCCCTCGACCCCGCACGGCGGCACCTGGTGGGACGTCGCTGTGCCCGAGGTGTCGACGCGGGCCGAGGTGACGGCGGCCCGCCTGCGCTATGAGGGCAAGCTGACGGAACGCGCCTGATCCCCGGTCCTGATCCCCGGACTGGCCTTTCCCCTTCATCTGTTCCCAAATATCCCACGGGGGGTCCGGGGGGTGTGAAACCCCCCGGTCCTGCCGCCGGAACAAGGAGCCCTGGATGCCGAACCTGCTGCGCAAGCCCACGGGCACCACCGGACTGGTCCATGACATCACGCCCGAGAATGCCGGTTGGGGGCATGTCGGGTTTCAGTTGTACCGACTGTCGCCCGGCGACCGCGCCGAGGGTGCGCTGGCGGGGCGCGAGGCGATCCTGGTGCTGGTCGAGGGGCATGCGCATCTGGCCGCCGGGGGCCAGGACTTCGGCCTGTGCGGCGACCGGCTGGACGTGTTCCAGAAAACCGCGCCGCACTGCCTGTATGTGCCGGACGGTAGCGCCTGGTCGGCGCGGGCGACCACGGCGGTGACGCTGGCGGTCTGCACCGCGCCGTCCGAAGGAACCTACCCTGCCCGCCTGATCGGCCCCGGCGGCATTGCCCTGACGCCGCGCGGGCGGGGGACGAACACGCGCCACATCAACAACATCGCCATGGAGGACCGCGACGTCGCGGGCCGCCTGCTGGTGACCGAGGTGTTCACGCCGACGGGCAACTGGTCAAGCTATCCGCCGCACCGGCACGACGAGGACGACTTTCCCCGGATGACCTACCTGGAAGAGACCTATTATCACCGGCTGTACCCCGCCCAGGGCTTTGCCTTTCAGCGGGTCTGGACCGAGGACGGCTCGCTCGATGAGACGATGACGGTCGCCGACCACGACGTCACGCTCGTGCCGAAGGGGCACCATCCCTGCGGTGCGCCCTATGGGTACGAATTGTACTATCTGAACGTGATGGCGGGCCCCCTGCGCAAGTGGCGGTTCGCGAACCATCCCGACCACGCCTGGATCGCCGAACGCGACGCGGGGTGAAAGGCGGCCGCCAAGCGGCTGCGGGCGCTGGGTTAAACTGCCGTCGCGTGGCCTTGCGGCGCGTCTTCCTTGCGTCTTCTCGACGTCTTCTCTTTGTGGAGACGTGGCGGCGCATGCCGGGCCGTTGGCCCTGCCGCGCGAATCGGGGGCGGGGTGGGCGTCAGCTGTCTGGCAACACCTTGCCGGGGTTCATCCGGCCCTCGGGGTCGAGTGCGTGCTTGACGGCACGCATCACCTCCAGCGCGACCGGGTCCTTGCGGCGGGCCATTGAGCCCTTCTTGGACAGCCCGACCCCGTGTTCGGCGGAAAAGCTGCCGCCCAGGCGCTGCACCTCGTCTTCCACCCGCGTCACCACGGCCTCGGCCAGCACCGGGTCGTCGCGGCTGGGAAAGACGGTGTAGTGCACGTTGCCGTCGCCCAGGTGCGCGATGGCCAGGCTGTCGGCACCGGGGTCGAGGACGGGCAGGGCGGCCTCCATGCCCCTCAGGAAATCGCCCACGCGGTCCAAGGGCAGGGACACGTCGGTGTCGATGGTGGGCTTGCGCGCGAAGGTGACTTCGGCGGCCAGTTCGCGGCGCTGCCACATGGCGCTGCGCTGCGCGTCCGAGCGGGCGATCTCGGCGTCGGTCACGGCCCCCTGATCCAGCATCGCCGCCAGCACGGTTTCCAGCGTGTCGGTCAGGGGCAGGCTGCCGTCGTCGCGGGGGGTGGCCAGATCGGGGATGGTGGTCGCGATCTCGACCAGGATGGCCACGTCATGGATGCGGGCGAAGGGCAGGCGGATGTCGGGGCGGGCGGCGGCCAGGCGGCGCATGTAGGACGCGGGCATGTATTCAAAGGCCGCGACCGCGCCGCCGGTCGCCTCTTGCAGGCGGTTCAGCAGGCTCAGGGCGTCGTCCAGGCTGCGCAGGGCGACCATGGCGGTGGTATGGCCGCGCGGCGCGGGCACCAGTTTCATCACGGCGGCGGTCAGGAGGCCCAACGTCCCCTCGGCCCCGATGAACAGGTCCTTGAGCGCGTAGCCCGAATTGTCCTTGTGCAGTTCCGACATCAGGTTCAGCACGCGGCCATCGGCCAGCACCGCCTCGACCCCCAGGCAGAGCGCGCGGGTGGACCCGTAGCGCACCACGTTCGATCCGCCCGCGTTGGTGGACAGGACACCCCCCAGTGTGGCCGACCCGCGCGCGCCGAACCAGAGCGGGAAGTACAGGCCCTGTGCCGCCGCAGCGTCGTGCAGGGTGGACAGGATCACCCCCGCCTCGGCAATGACGATCCGCGAGGCGGGCCGCAGCGCGCGGATGCGGTTCATCCGGTCGAGCGAGACCATCAGGCCGCCGTGGGTCATCAGCCCGCCGACCAGCCCGGTGCGGCCCCCGGCGGGAATGACGGACAGGCCGTGCGACCGCGCGACGCGCATCACGGCGGCGACCTCGGCCGTGGTGCCGGGGCGGACGACGGCCGAGGGCCGGGACGTGTACTTGCCGGTCCAGTCATGGGTGTAGGCGGCCATGTCGGGGCCGGTCAGCACATGCGCGGGGCCGAGGGCGGCGATCAGGTCGGGCAGGGCGGCGTTCTGGGCGGCGGTCATTCGAAGAGGTCCGACTGGCCGGGGGGGCGCGGGGCCTCGATCCCCAGGTGCCGCCAGGCGCGGGGGGCCAGCATCCGCCCGCGCGGCGTGCGCTGCAACAGGCCCTGTTGCAGCAGGTAGGGTTCGATCACCTCTTCGATGGCGTCGCGGGGTTCGGACAGCGCCGCCGAGATGGTTTCCACCCCCACCGGCCCGCCGCCATAGTGCTGCGCCAAGAGCGTGAGGTACCGCCGGTCAGCCCCGTCAAGGCCCAGGTCATCCACCCCCATCCGCGTGAGGGCCACGTCGGCGATGGCGCGGGTCAGGGTGCCGTCGCCCTGCACCAGCGCGAAATCGACCACGCGGCGCAGAAGCCGACCCGCGATGCGGGGCGTGCCGCGCGCGCGCCGGGCAATCTCGCGCGTGCCGTCGGGGGCGGCGGGAATGTTCAACAGGCGCGCGCCACGGGTGACGATGAGGTCAAGCTCGTCGGTGGTGTAGAACTCCAGCCGCGTGGGGATGCCGAAGCGGTCGCGCAAGGGCGTGGTCAGAAGGCCGAGGCGCGTGGTCGCGCCGACCAGCGTGAAGGGTTGCAGGTCGATGCGCACGGTGCGCGCGGCGGGGCCTTCGCCGATGACAAGGTCGAGCGCGAAGTCTTCCAGCGCGGGATACAGCACCTCTTCGACCACCGGGGACAGCCGGTGAATCTCGTCGATGAACAGCACGTCGCGGGGTTCGAGGTTGGTCAGGATCGCCGCCAGGTCGCCGGGTTTGGCCAGCACCGGCCCCGAGGTCTGGCGGAAACCGACGCCCAGTTCGCGCGCCATGATCTGCGCCAGCGTGGTCTTGCCCAGGCCGGGCGGGCCATGGAACAGGGTGTGGTCCATCGCCTCGCCCCGCAGGCGGGCACTTTCGATGAACACGGCAAGGTTGGCCCGCGCCTCTTGCTGGCCGATGAAGTCGGCCAGGGCCTGGGGGCGGAGCGCGCGGTCGGAATCCTCGGGCAGGCGGTCGGGGCGGAGGGCGGGGTCGGGGATCATGGGGTCAGCGCCGATGGAACGGGCGGGAGCGGGGGGCGGGCCCCCGGCCCCCCGGCGAAAAGGGGGACATCAGCATAAAGGGAAGTTGAGGGGGTGCCGCAAAATATCTGGGGCGGGGGTGGGGGGGGGGGGGGT
>JBQTJI010000105.1:0-11938 GCA_052387255.1 Gemmobacter sp.
AATTCCTCCCCCGAACCCCCCTGCCCGGCTGCCGGCCCCACCAGCCCGATTTCATTGGGGGGAATCCCCCCCCACGGGTCGCCCCGCCCTCCGCGGGCACGACCGGGCAGGTTGACGCGGAGGGGAACCACATCTGTTGCTACCCCGCCTACAGCCACTTCTTCCAGCGGAAGAACACGAACGTCCCCACTGCCGAGGCCACCATCATGCCGACCGCCATCGGATAGCCCCACCGCCACTGCAGTTCCGGCATGGCGTTGAAGTTCATGCCATAGGCGGATGCGATCAGCGTCGGCGGCAGGAACACCGCCGCCACCACCGAGACGATCTTGATCGTCTGGTTCTGGCTGAGGTTGATCATCCCCAGCGTGGCGTCGGTTGCCAGCCCGACCCGCGTCGACAGGAAATCCGCATGCACCTCCAGCGCCTGCAGGTCGCGGGTGAACCCCTTGACCAGCGGGATCAGCGCCTCGCCGCGATAGGCCTCGTGCAGGGTCTGGCCGAAGTAGCTCAGCATCCGCTCCATCGTCAGCAGGGCCAGGCGGACCCGGCTGATCGCCTCGCCCTCGCGCCCGGTGCGGCGCAGGGCCGATTGCAGGGCTGCCCCGGTGGCGGTGTCGCCTTCGGCATAGACTTCGTGCGCCACGACATCCAGCGCCTTGCCGACGCCTTCCAGATGGTCGGCCAGCCGCCCGATGATCTCTTCGACCAGGCTCAGGAACAGGCGGTCCGGGTCACCGCAGCCGGGGCCCACCTTGTCGGCGCGCAGGGGATAGGTCTCGAACGGGCGCAGGCGGTGGTGGCGCACGGTGAACATGCGCCCCGGCGTCAGGATAAAGCTGACGGGGGCGCTGATCGCCTCGTCCGCGTCGTTGCGGCCCGGCAGCACCACGGTCATGTAGTCGATGCCATCCTCGCGGTACAACCGGTTCGAGATTTCGATCTCTTCCATGTCCTCCAGCGTCGGCACCTCGATCCCCAAGGGCTGCACCGCCGCCACCTCGGACAGATCGGGGCGGAACAGGTCGATCCAGCAGGCCTGGGCGAACGGCGTGCCGGGCGACAGGGGTTCGATCTTCTGGCCGGTCACGCGATAGGCATGCAGCATCGCCATCCCCGCTGGTAGGTGCGTCGGTGCCTTGCCTAGCGCGCCCCGGCAGCCGGGCCAAGTCCCGATCCGGTGCCGTCGCACAACGGCGGAAATGCAGGCGGATCGGGACATTTTTGTGCCGCATTTCGGTGCTTTTCTGAAAAGATGCCGTGAGGAAGGGTTCAGAATGGCTGAAACCACCCTGTTTGCCCTGACCTTCGCCATCTGTGGCGCGATGACGCTGCTGATCCTGGCCCGCGCCCTGCGCGACGTGTGGTCGGGCCACCATGACGAGACGCCGCAGACCGAAGATTGACCTCGGTCATTGGTCGCGCGGCGGGTCAGACCGTCATCGTCGCGGCAACCGCCCGCGACCAGCGGTCGACCTTCGTCTTGCGCACACCTTGGTCCATGGCGGGCCGGAACCGCCGGTCGAGCGCCCAGGCTGCCGCGAAGTCCTCGGGCGACCCGGCCAGACCGGCCTGCATCGCCGCCAGATAGGCCGCACCCAGCGCCGTCGTCTCGGTCACCACGGGGCGGTCCACGGGGGCGTCGATGATGTCGGCCAGGAACTGCATGGTCCAGTCGCTGGCGGTCATCCCGCCGTCCACCCGCAGCACCCCCTCGCCCGCCCCGCCCCAGTCGGCGCGCATCGCCTGCAGCAGGTCGCGCGTCTGGAAGCCCACGCTTTCCAGCGCCGCCCGTGCGATCTCGGCCGGACCCGAGTTGCGCGTCAGCCCATAGATCGCGCCCCGGCAGTCGGGCCGCCAGTGCGGCGCGCCAAGGCCGGTGAAGGCGGGCACCAGCACCACGTCCTGCCCCGGATCCGCCGCCTCGGCGAGGGGTTGGGTTTCGGGGGCCGCGCGGATCATCTTCAATCCGTCGCGCAGCCATTGCACGACCGCGCCCGCGATGAAGATCGACCCTTCCAGCGCATAGGTGGGCTTGCCGTCCAATTGGTAGGCGATGGTGGTCAAGAGGCGGTTCGTCGAGGCCACCATCTGCGGCCCCGTGTTCAGCAGCGCGAAACAGCCGGTGCCGTAGGTCGATTTCATCATGCCGGGGCTGAAACAGGCCTGCCCCACCGTCGCCGCCTGCTGGTCGCCCGCGACGCCCAGGATCGCGATCTCGCGCCCGAACAGGTCGGCCCGCGTCACCCCGAAATCGGCGGCGCAGTCGCGCACCTCTGGCAGCATCGCCATCGGCACGTCCAGGGCGGCGCAGATGTCGGCGTCCCATTCACCATTTGCGATGTTGTACAGCAGGGTGCGGGCGGCGTTGGTGGCGTCGGTGGCATGGACACGGCCGCCGGTCAGCTTCCAGATCAGCCAGGTGTCGACGGTGCCGAACAGGAGTTCTCCGCGCGCGGCCCGTTCGCGCGATCCCGGCACATGGTCCAGCATCCACGCCACCTTGGTGCCGCTGAAATAGGGGTCGAGCAGCAGGCCGGTCCTGCTTGTGATCAGGGGCTCCAGCCCGTCCGCCTTGAGCCGGGCGCAGGTGTCGGCGGTGCGGCGGTCCTGCCAGACGATGGCGTTGTGGATCGGCTGGCCGGTCGTCCGGTCCCAGACCAGCGTGGTTTCCCGCTGGTTGGTGATGCCGATGGCGGCGATGTCGGTGGCGGTCAGGCCCGCCTTCTCGATCACCGCGCGGGCGGTGCCGGCCACGGTCGACCACAGGTCGGACGGGTCATGCTCGACCCAGCCCGAGGCGGGGTAGGCTTGCGGGAATTCCTCCTGCGCGGTCGCGACCACGCGCAGGCCCCGGTCGAAGACGATCGCGCGGGACGAGGTGGTGCCCTGGTCGATGGCAAGGATGTGGGGGGGCATGAGGGGGGTTCCTAACACGCGTGTTACGACATTCAAGCCTTTGTTATATCTAAATATTCAGCCGGACGTTAACCCTTTGGCAAGGATCACTCCGCCGCCTTGACCGCGCCAGCGTCCTGCATGAAGCGGTCCAGCGCCGCGATCTGGTCCGCCGTCAGGCGCAGGCCCAGCTTGGTGCGCCGCCAGACCACGTCATCGGCCCGCTGCGCGAACTCGCGCGACATCAGCCAGCGCACCTCGGCCTCGGTCAGGGTTGCGCCGAAGTCGCGGCCAAGGTCGGCCGCCGCCCGCGCCTCGCCCAGCACCTGCGCCGCCTCGGACCCGTAGGCGCGGATCAGGCGGCCGGCCCAGTAGGGCGTGAGGAACGGATAGCGCGCCGAAATCTCGGCGGTCAGCCGCGCCACACCGTCATGCGGAAAATCGCCGCCGGGCAGGGGCACGCGGGCCGTCCATTCGCCCTTGGCCTGCGGGAAATGGGGGGCGAGTTTCGCCAAAGCGCTTTCGGCCAGACGGCGGTAGGTGGTGATCTTGCCGCCGAAGACGTTCAGCAGGGGTGGCCCGTTCGTGTCCAGCGACAGCACATAGTCGCGCGTCGCCGCCGTGGCCGACTTGGCCCCGTCGTTGTACAGGGGCCGCACGCCCGAATAGGTCCAGACCACATCCGCCGGCGTCACGGCGCGCGCGAAATACTGCGAGGCGAAGGTGCAGAGATAGTCGCGTTCGGCATCGGTGCAGACCGGGCTGCCGGGCTCGCCCTTGTGGTCCTGGTCGGTGGTGCCGATCAGGGTGAAGTCCTGTTCGTAGGGGATCGCAAAGATGATCCGCCCGTCGGTCCCCTGGAAGAAATAGCAGCGGTCGTGGTCATACAGCCTGCGGGTGACGATATGGCTGCCGCGCACCAGCCGCACGCCTTCGGACGAATTGATGCGCGCGACGTTGCGGATCACATCCTCGACCCAGGGGCCGCCCGCGTTGACCAGCGCGCGGGCGCGGTGTTCGGCCTGGACGCCGCCCGTGTCGGTCACCACATGCCACAGCGCGCCGTCGCGCCGGGCCGAGACCACGCGCGTGCGGGTCAGCACCTGCCCGCCGCGCTGCACCGCGTCCCGCGCGTTCAGGGCCACGAGACGCGAATCCTCGACCCAGGCGTCGGAATATTCATAGGCCTTGCGGAATTTCGGGTTCAGCGCGCGGCCCGCCGGATCGGTCGTCAGGTCCACCGTGCGCGTCGCGGGCAGGATCTTTCGCCCCCCCAGCGTGTCGTACAGGAACAGGCCCAGCCGGATCAGCCAGGCCGGGCGGCGGCCGCGCATCCACGGCATGACACGCGACAGAAGGCGGCCCGTGGGCGTGTCGCCTTCAAACCGCATGTCGGGGTGGTAGGGCAGCACGAAGCGCATGGGCCAGCTGATGTGGGGCATCGCCACCAGCAGGGTTTCGCGTTCCTCCAGCGCCTTGCGCACCAGCCCGAACTCGAAATACTCCAGATACCGCAGGCCGCCGTGGAACAGCTTGGTCGAGGCCCCCGAGGTGGCCTGGGCAAGATCGCTCTGCTCGGCCAGTGTCACCGACAGGCCGCGCCCGACCGCATCGCGGGCGATGCCGCAGCCGTTGATGCCCCCCCCGATGATGAACAGATCGACCGGTTCCGGCATGCCGCGCCCCCTGACCGCCTGGCCTCGGGTCTGGCGGTCGATGCGCTTTTTGTCAAGGTTCTTGTTCGGATTTGCGCGATTTCCGGGCATGGGCAGCGGCTTGACGCCCCCCATCCCGCTTGCGCAGTATTGCCGCAGCAGCAGACCGGGGGAGAGGCTTGCCATGCGGACGATCAAGGGGCCGGCCCTGTTCCTGGCGCAGTTTGCGGGCGACACGGCCCCGTTCAACGACTGGGGCACGATCACGGCCTGGGCCGCCGGTTGCGGCTATGTCGGCGTGCAGGTGCCAAGCTGGGACGCGCGCCTGTTCGACCTGGACCGGGCGGCCTCATCGAAAGGCTATTGCGACGAGGTGAAGGGCATCGCCGCCGACAGCGGCATCGTCATCACCGAGTTGTCCACCCACCTGCAGGGGCAGCTTGTGGCGGTGCATCCGGCCTATGACGCGGCGTTCGACGGCTTTGCCGCCCCCGCCGTGCGCGGCAACCCGGCGGCACGGGCGGAATGGGCGGTGGACCAGGTGAAAAAGGCGCTGACCGCCAGCCGCAACCTGGGCCTGACCGCGCATGCGACGTTTTCGGGCGCGCTTGCCTGGCCGTACCTGTATCCCTGGCCGCAGCGCCCGGCGGGGCTGGTGGAAGAGGCGTTTGGCGAGCTTGCCCGCCGCTGGACCCCGATCCTGGACCATGCCGAGGAGATGGGGGTCGATGTCTGCTATGAGATTCACCCCGGCGAGGACCTGCACGACGGGGCAAGCTATGAGATGTTCCTGGACCGCGTGGGCGGCCACGCCCGCGCCCGGATGCTGTACGACCCCAGCCACTATGTGCTGCAACACCTTGATTATCTGGACCATATCGACATCTACCACGACCGGATCGGGATGTTCCACGTCAAGGACGCCGAACTGAACCCGACGGGGCGGCAGGGCGTGTACGGCGGGTTCCAGTCTTGGGTGAACCGCGCGGGCCGGTTCCGCAGCCCCGGCGACGGGCAGGTCGATTTCGGCGCGATCTTCTCGAAACTCACGGCCTACGGGTTCGACGGCTGGGCGGTGGTCGAGTGGGAATGCTGCCTGAAGCACCCCGAGGACGGCGCGCGCGAAGGGGCGGCATTCGTGGACGCGCACCTGATCCGGGTGACCGAGAAGGCCTTTGACGATTTCGCCGGGGCGGGCACCGACCGCGCCGCCAACCGCCGCATGCTGGGACTGGAGTGATACCCATGGCCATCACCGGAACACGCGATACAAGGGCCCCCCGCATCCGTCTGGGCATGGTGGGGGGCGGGCGCGACGCCTTCATCGGGGCGGTGCACCGGCTGGCAGCGCGGATGGACGACCAGTACGAACTGGTCGCCGGGTGCTTTTCTGCAGATGCAGAGAAATCAAGGGCTTCGGGGGCGGACCTGGGGCTGGACCCGGCCCGCGTCTATGCCGATTTCGCCGAGATGGCGTCGCGCGAGGCCCGGCGCAAGGAGGGGATCGAGGCGGTGGCCATCGTCACTCCGAACCACCTGCACGCCCCCGTGGCCCTGCAGTTCCTGCGGCGCGGCATCCATGTGATCTGCGACAAGCCCCTGACCGCCACCCTGCCCGAAGCCAGGCGACTGGCCAAGGCGGCACAGGCGTCGGGCGTGATCTTCGCGCTGACCCACAACTACACCGGCACGCCGATGGTTCGGCAGGCGCGGGCGATGGTGGCGGCGGGCGATCTGGGCGAGATCCGGGTGGTGCAGGTCGAATATGCGCAGGACTGGCTGGCCTCGCCCCTGGAGGGCACCGGCCACAAGCAGGCCGACTGGCGCACCGACCCCGCGCGCACCGGGGCGGGCGGATCGACCGGCGACATCGGCACGCATGCGTTCAACCTGGCGTCCTTCGTGACCGGGCTGGAGGTGGAGGCGCTGTCGGCCGACCTGCAGAGCTTTGTCGCGGGGCGCCGGGTGGACGACAACGGCCACGTCCTGCTGCGATTTCAGGGGGGTGCGCGCGGCATGCTGTGGTGCAGCCAGGTCGCGGCGGGATGCGAGAACGGGCTGCGGCTGCGGGTCTACGGCACGAAGGCGGGGATCGAATGGGCGCAGGAGGACCCGAACTATCTGTGGGTCACCCCCATCGGCGCGCCCCGGTACCGCATCACGCGGTCGGGGGCCGGGGCGGGACCCGAGGCGGGGCGCGTCAGCCGGGTGCCGCCGGGCCATCCCGAGGGCTACCTCGAAGCCTTTGCCAACCTCTATGCCGAGGTCGCCCGCGCCGTCACCGCCCGGCGCGACGGAACCGCCCTGCCCCCCGAGGTGACTTTCCCCGGCCTTGCCGAGGGGTTGCAGGGCGTGGCCTTTGTCGATGCCTGCGTGCGCTCGTCGCGCCGGAATGCGGCCTGGGTCACGCTGGCGCTGCCCTGACGCTACCCCGCCAGATGTTCGAACAGCCGGGCGACGCCCTCGGCACCCGGATCGTTGAAGCCCGCCAGCTTGTCGGCGGACAGGTAGCTCGCGCGCCCCGCCTTTGCGCGGGTCATGGCCGCCGTGCCGTCCGCGCCCTTGCGGGCCGCCGCCGCCGCCGCCGCGACGCCCTGCGGCAGCGCGGCCAGGGCCGGGGCCAGCGCGTCGATCATGGTGCGGTGGCCGGGGGCGGCACCGCCCACCTGCATCACCCGGTCGAGGCCCGCCGACAGCGCCCCGATCCAGTCGCGGCCCCCCGCCGCCGCATCGCCCGCCGCCGCAAAGAAGATCGCCAGCAGCACGCCCGAGGACCCGCCCATGGTCTGGCTGAGTTCCGTGCCGATGGCGCGGTACAGCTGCGTCGGATCGGCCAGGGGCAGCCGGTCCAGCGCCGCCGCCAGCGCCCGCGCGGCGGTGGCCAGCGTGCTGCCGGTGTCGCCGTCGCCCGATTTCGCATCCAGCGCATTCAGGTCTTTCTCGCAGAAGATCAAGGCGTTGCAGCAGGATTCTAACAGCGCCCGGCGCACCGGGTGGGGCGAGGGGACGGGCTGGATCGGCGACAGCCCATCGGGCAGCGGGCGCACCGCCACTGCGCCCACCTGGGCCAGTCCGGGCCAGGCGTGGGGGGACACGGGGGCGGCCAGAGCCTCCAGCCGGGCGGCATCGGCGGGCAGCAGCGACACCGAGAAGCCGTGCATGTCGAGCGAGGTCATCAGGGCCGCCGGGCCGATCATCCACTTCACCCGCGCGCCAAGGGGCGACCGCGCCAGTTCCTCGGCCAGAACGCTCATCTCCAGCGGCGTGGTGGAGCCGAGGTTGTTCAGCAGCGCCACATGGTCGCCCGCCCCCAGCGTCGGCAGAAGCCGCCCCGCCACCATCGCCATGGCCGCCCGCGCCCCGGTGAAATCGACTTGGCTGACCCCCGCCTCGCCATGGATGCCAAGCCCCAGTTCCGCCCGCCCGTCGCCGATGCGGTCTTCCTTGGGCGATCCCGGAACCGTGCAGGTGTCCAGGCTCATGCCGATGGACACCGCCCCGTCGATGACCTTTTGTGCAGCCTCGGCAACGACTTCCAGGTCGGCCCCTGCTTCCGCCAGGGCACCGGCGATCTTGTGGACGAACAGGGTTCCCGCCACCCCGCGCGCCTGCGGCAGGTCGGGCAGGGCGATGTCGTCATCGACGATCACCATGGCGACTTTGAGGCCGAAGGCCCGCGCGCGTTCGGCGGCCAGGCCGAAGTTCAGCCGGTCGCCGGTGTAGTTCTTGACGATCAGGAGGCACCCCGCGCGGCCGGTGACGGCCAGGATGCCCGCCAGCACGGCATCGACCGACGGCGAGGCAAAGACCTCGCCGCAGACCGCCGCCGCCAGCATGCCCTGCCCGACAAAGCCCGCATGGCTGGGTTCGTGGCCAGATCCGCCGCCCGAAACCAGTGCCACCCTGGCCCGTGTCCAGTCGGTGCGGACGACCACCTTGATGTGGGGATAGCCGTCCAGCCGGGCGAGCTGGGGGTGGGTCCGCAACAGCCCGTCGAGCGCCTCGGTGACGAGAGATTCGCGGGAATTCATGAACTGTTTCATGGGGTCAGATCCTCAGATGCGGTTGCCGTCCTGGTCGAACCAGAGCGGTTGGTGGGGCCGGATGGCCAGGGTATCGCCGGGTGACAGGCGGGTATGGGCGTCCGCCAGGGTGATGATCTGGTGCGGCCCCAGGGCCAGGTGCAGGCGGGTCTGGTCGCCCAGGTGTTCCACGCGGCGCACCGTGGCCGACTGGCCCTGGCCCTGTTCGATGTGCTCGGGGCGCAGGCCGATGCGCACGGCGCGCGGCGGGGCCGGGCCGAAAGCATCGGCGGGCAACAGGTTGATGCGCGGCTGGCCGAGGCGACTGGCCACATAGGCCGAGACAGGACTTTCGTAGATTTCCCTTGGAGTTCCGTATTGTACAAGCCGACCCTGATCCAGCACGCCGACGTGGGTGGCCATCGTCATCGCCTCGATCTGGTCGTGGGTCACGTACAGGAACGTCGCCCCGAGATCGGCATGGATGCGCTTGAGTTCGACCCGCAGGTCGGCGCGCAGTTTGGCGTCCAGGCTGCTGAGCGGTTCGTCCATCAGATAGATGCGGGGATTGCGGACCAGGGCGCGACCGATCGAGACGCGCTGCATTTCGCCACCGGACAGCTGGGTGGCCTTGCTGTCGAGTTTATGCGAGATCCGAAGAACCTCGGCCACTTCATTGACTTGTTTCGTGATTTCTCTCTCGGCCATGGCGATGATCGGGGACCGCAGGGGAAAGGCCAGGTTGTCGCGGACGGTCAGGTGGGGGTAGAGCGAGTACTGCTGGAACACCATCGCCACGTCGCGCTGTGCCGGCGTTTCCGCCAGGACCGAGGCCCCGTCGATGCGGATGTCGCCCGCGTCGGGGCGTTCCAGCCCGGCGATCAGGCGCAGGGTGGTGGTCTTGCCGGCCCCCGTGGGGCCCAGCAGGACCACGAAGGCACCATCGGGGATGGTCAGCGTAACACCTTGCAAGGCTTTGGCAGACTTGAAGGATTTCGAAAGACCCGTCAGCGCGACCTCAGCCATGGTGGACCCCTTCGTTGGCTGCGGTCCGATAGGCGCGGCCGCTGCCCTGGTCGAACAGCGACAGGGTCGAGGCGGTGAAGTCGAGGCCGGTCACGTCGCCGGGCCGGGCAGCCTGCGTGGCCGGGACGCGGGCCTTGACGGTGCCGTGGGCGGTCGAGAGGGTGATGATCTGGGTCGTGCCCAGATATTCGGCAGCTTCGACCCGCCCCTTGTAAGCTGCTGAATCGGAGAGCGAAACATGCTCGGGGCGGACCCCCAGAACCAGTTTGCGGCCCGAGGCCCCCTCGCGCAGTGCGGGGGTGGCAAAGGACTGGCCGCCCAGGGTGATGTGGCTGTCGCCGGGGGCAAAGCTGCCCTCGAAGGTCAGGAAATTCATCGCAGGCGAGCCGATGAACGCCGCCACGAACTGGGTCGCGGGGTGGTCGTAGATTTCCTGCGGCGTGCCGAACTGTTCGACAACCCCATGATTCATCACCACAATCTTGTCACCCATCTGCATCGCCTCGAGTTGGTCATGGGTGACGTAGACGGTCGTGGCGCCCATCCGGTCATGCAGGGCGCGCAGTTCCTCGGACATGTGTTCGCGGAACTCGGCATCCAGCGCGCCGAGGGGTTCGTCCATCATGAAGGCCTTGGGGTTGCGCACGATGGCCCGGCCGAGCGCGACCCGCTGGCGGTCGCCACCGGACAGGCCGCCTACGGGTTTGTCGAGGATGCTTTCGATGCCGAGGATGCGGGCGACCTCGGCCACCTTGGCCTGTATCTGCACGCGGGGAACACCTTGTGAAACAAGGGGATAGGAGATGTTCCGCCGCACGTTCAGGTGCGGGTAGAGGGCGAACATCTGGAACACCATGGCGATGTCGCGCTGCGAGGCGGGCCTCTGCGAGACGTCCTCGCCGTCGATCAGGATCTGGCCGGACGTCGGCAGTTCCAGCCCGGCGATCATGCGGAGCGTGGTGGTCTTGCCGCAGCCGGAAGGCCCCAGCAGCATGAAGAACTCGCCATGCCCGATGGTGAAGGTCGATTCCTTCACCGCCGTGAAACTTCCGAATTCTTTCCGCAGGTTGCGGATCACGATCTCGGCCACGGGCCTACTCCGGGAAGTGGCTGGTGATGATGAACATCACGGTGCCGACAAGGGTGACGAGGAAGGACCAGGTGTAGGCCCACATCGCGAAGGGCTGCATCAGCATGACGACGCCGGTGCCGATCAGGATCGAGGCAACCATTTCCCAGGGGCCACGGCGGAGGCGGGCGAGGTCGGTGAGGAATGTCTTCATGGCGTTGTCTGCTTTCCATGCACAGTCCATGCACATCTCATGCACATCATTTCCGCACCGCCCCGAAGGTGATCCCGCGCAGCAGGTGCTTGCGCAGCAGGATCGTGAACACCATGACCGGCAGGAGGAACAGCGTGGCCCCGGCGGCGACGGCGGGCCAGTCCTGGCCGCCGACGCCGATGATCGTGGGGATGAAGGGCGGGGCGGTCTGGGCGTTGCCCGAGGTGAGGAGGACGGCGAAGGCGTATTCGTTCCAAGCGAAGATCAGGCAGAAGATCGCGGTACTGGCGATGCCGGTGGCGGCCTGGGGGAGGACGACCTTCCGGAACGCCTGGAAGCGGGTGTAGCCGTCGATCAGCGCCGCCTCTTCGTATTCGCGGGGGATCTCGTCGATTAAGCCCTTGAGCAGCCAGACGGCGAGGCTGATGTTCACGCCGGTGTACAGAAGGATCATGCCGAGGTGGGTGTCGCTGAGCCCAAGCTGGCGGAACATCAGGAAGATCGGGATGGCGACGGCGATGGGGGGCATCATCCGGGTGGAGAGGATGAAGAACAGAAGGTCGTCCTTGAGCGGCACGCGGAAGCGGCTGAACGCATAGGCGGCGAGCGTGCCCAGCACGATGGACAGGAAGGTCGAGCCGAAGCCGATGATGATCGAGTTGAGGAAGCGTTCACCGAAGCGCGAGGGGCCGGTGATCACCTCGTTCCTCCGCCGCACGATTTCCTCGGCGAAGTTGGCGGGGGGGGCCATGGTGGCCAGTTGTTCGGGCGTGGCGCGGGTGCGGTCGGTGAAGAGGTTGACGTATCCCTCGATGGAGGGGGCAAAGAGGATTTTCGGGGGATAGCTGATGGAATCCGGGCCGGTCTTGAAGCTGGTCGAGATGATCCAGAGGAGTGGCAAGAGCGTGATGAAGGTGTAGAGCGCGACCAGCGTTCCGGCGATGAGTTTCGACCGGGCGGTGGGTTCGGTGATGGAATAGCTGCTCATGCGCGGCTCCGGCGGTTCTGGGGGTGCGCGGCGTGGTGGGGGCGCGCCCCCCCCCCCCCCCCCCCC
>JBQTJI010000106.1:0-7375 GCA_052387255.1 Gemmobacter sp.
GGGGGGGCGCGTGGCCGGTGGGCTTCCGCGGGGGGGTTACCGGGGCGCGGGGGGGGGGGGGGGCGGGGGCTGGCCGCCCGGCCCATCGCCGTGGGTCAGATCACTCGACGACGTTCGCGCCGACGACCGAATCCCATCCGGCCTTGACCGCCTCGGCATTGCCGTTCACGGCGTCGAGGCTGGGGAACACGGCCTTGGCATAGCCTTCGGCCGGGGGCAGGGCGTCCATCATTTCCTGCGGGATCACGCCGCGCGCGGCGAGGTCGTTGAAGCGGATCGGGTGGCAGTAGCCCTTGAGCCAGCCAAGCTGCCCCTCGTCGCTGTAGAGGTATTCCATCCACAGTTTCGCCGCGTTCGGCTGGGGCGCATAGGCGCTGATCGCCTGGACGTAGACGCCGGCCAGCACCGCGTCGGACGGCACGATGACCGCGACGGGCGGGTTTCCGGCCAGCGAATCGCGGGTCGACAGCGCGTTGTAGTCCCACTGGATGATGATCGGGGTGGTGCCCTGCGCCAGCGTGCCGGCCTTGCCGATGACGGGCACGAAGTTTCCGGCGGCGTTCAGTTCCTTGAAGAACTCAAGCCCCGCAGCCGCCGCGTCGGCACCGGGTGCAGCACCCCGCGCGATGCCTGCCGCCATCACGCCCAGGATTGCCTGGTTCGACGCGCGCGGATCGCCCGCCAGCGCCACCTGGCCCGCGTATTCCGGCTTCAACAGGTCGGCGAACGAGGTGGGCGGGTTCGGCACCAGGTCGGTGTTCACGGCGAAGGACATGACACCGTAGTAGTCGCCGTACCAGTTGCCGTCGGCATCCTTGGCATCGGCGGGGATCGTGTCCCAGGTCGCGACCTTGTAGGGCTGATAGAGGCCCTCCGCCATTCCCGAAGGTCCGAAGGACAGACCCACGTCCACAACATCGGGTGCCTGCGGGCCCTTGTTGTCCTTGTTGGCCTTGATCGCCTCGATCTCGTCGGCCGAACCCGCATCGGGGTTCAGTTCGTTGACGGTGATCTCGGGGTACTTCGCCTTGAAGCCCGCGATCACGTCGCCATAGCCGCACCAGCTGTGCGGCAGGGCGATGGTGGTCAGCATGCCCTCGGCCTTGGCGGCGGCGACCAGTTCGTCCGACTGTGCGAACGCCCCTCCTGCTGCCACCAGTGTCAGCAGGCTGGCCGTCGCGGCCAGCGCAAATTTCATCGTCATCGGGATCCCCCTTGGTTGAACGTTCGTCCGACGCTGCCCTGTTTGAAGTCCCCGGCGGAGCGGGGCGGTGGCAGCTTGGGCACGACCCTAGCAAGTGTCACCGGTTTATGACAATCATGTGACAAACCGGATGGTCAAAAAAACTTCACGCGCGGCCCCACCCGCCAGGGTTGAAAGCTGCGGCCAGCGCCCCCTATCCCCTTTCGTCTTTGCACAAATATCCCACGGGGGGTCCGGGGGGTGTGTAACCCCCCGGTCCTGCCCGATCAGCGGGCGCTACCCCTTGGCGCCTTGCCCCCGCGCATAGACATCCTCGTAGCGGGTGATGTCGTCCTCGCCCAGATAGGTGCCGGTCTGCACCTCGATCAGCACCAGTTCGACGCGGCCGGGGTTTTCCATGCGGTGCTTTGCACCCAGCGGGATGTAGACCGACTGGTTTTCGCTGACCAGCCGCACCTCGGCGTCCACCGTCACCCGCGCGGTGCCCTGCACCACGACCCAGTGTTCGGCGCGGTGCATGTGGCTTTGCAAGCTCAGCGCGGCACCGGGATGGACGACGATGCGCTTGACCTGGAAGCGGTCGCCCAGGGCCAGCGTCTCGAACCAGCCCCAGGGGCGGTGGTCGCGGGGGAAGGTTTCGGCCTGTTTCGCGCCCCGCGCCTTGAGCAGGGCCACGGCCTGTTTCACCTCTTGCGCGCGGGCGCGGGGGGCGATCAGCACGGCATCGGGCATGGCGACGGCGACCATGTCGGTCAGGCCGATGGCGACCAGTTCCAGCCCGTCGGATTCGGACCGCAGGAGCGTGCCCTTGCAGTCGATGGCGGTGACGGGACCGTGCGAAGCCCCGCCGGTCTCGCGCCAGACGGCATCCCAGTCGCCGAGGTCGGACCAGCCTGCGGTGAAGGGGACGACCGACAGGTCGGGCGTGCGCTCCATCACCGCGTAGTCGACGCTGATGTCGGGGGTGGCGGCCCAGGGGCCGGGGTCCAGGCGCAGGAAGGACAGGTCCGGCGTGGCCCCGTCGACGGCGGCGCGGACGGGGGCCAGCAGGTCGGGCGCGTGGGCCTGCACCGCCGCGACAAAGGTGGCGGCCGTGAACAGGAAGATGCCCGCGTTCCAGACATGGCGGCCCGAGGCCAGCATGTCGGCCGCGCGGGCGGCGTCGGGTTTTTCGACGAACCGCTTCAAGCCGAGCGGTCGGGGGGCGAAATCGCCGGGGTCCTCGGCCAGTTCCAGCCAGCCATAGCCGGTTTCGGGGCGCGTGGGCCTGATCCCGAAGGTCACGATCCGGCCTGCGCGCGCAGGCTGGATGCCGGCGGTGACGGCGGCGCGGAAGGCCGCCGCGTCGGGCACGAGATGGTCGGACGGGGCGACCAGCACCAGCGCCTGCGGGTCGGTGGCGGCGATGTGCAGCACGCCGGCCAGGATCGCGGGGGCGGTGTTGCGGGCGGCGGGCTCGATCAGGATGGGGCCGGGGGTCAGGCCCGCCTGTTCAAGCTGTTCGGTGACGATGAAGCGGAAATCGCTGCCGGTGACGACGACCGGGGGCGCGTAGCCCGGGCCCGACAGCCGCCGCGCGGCCTGCACGAACAGGCTTTCGTCGCCGCCCAAGGGGGTGAACTGCTTGGGGAACCCCTTGCGCGACAGCGGCCACAGCCGCGTGCCCGATCCGCCGCACAGGATCAGGGGGGTGATGGTATCGGCCATGGCATGGGGGTCTCTGCTTGCGGTTGCGCGCGCAGGTTGGCCGAAACGGGGGCCCAAGTCCATGGCAGGACAGGGGCTATTTCGTGGCAGGCACCGCCTGTTGCAGCGCCGCCGCGATCAGCGCCGGGACCTGCGGGTGTTCGCCGATGGCGGGCAGCAGGTGGCCCCGGAACCCGGCGCGGCCCAGGGCCTGCGGCACGTCTTCGGCGACATGGCCCGCGCGCAGGGCGAAGAGCGGCAGGCAGATTGCGGGATGAAGGCCGATGGCGGCGCTGCGGATCAGGGGGTGTTCCTCGACAAAGGCGGTCACGATGCGGGCGAAGGGGGCGGTACGTGCCACGGTGGCGGCCATGGCGCGGGTGGCATCGGCGCTGGCGCGCGACACCTGGCTGCCGTGGGCGGCCAAAAGCAGCGTCGTCGCCTGCGGGGCCAGCCGGGCCGACGCGCAGGCGTCAAGCGCCGCGCGGGCGACCAGCGCGGGCAACTGCGGGGATTGCCCGAAGCAGGGCAGTTGCGTCAGGGCCGCAGCCTCGGCAGCGCGCAGGCGGCGGGGCAGCAGCGTGCGGGTGAAGTACCCTTCGGCCATGAAGAAGGGAAAGACCAGCGGACGGTCGAGTGCCGCAAGGGCCGCCTCGACCGCGCCGGGGGCGGCCAGCGTGGTGCCACGGACGCGCCAGCCGAAGGGCAGTCGGGCGGCCACGGTGCCCGCAAGGGCGGCCATGGCGGCCTCTTGCGGGGCGGGGTCCGACGGCGCGCCGTGGGCGATCAGCAGGGCGTCAGGCATCGCGGCGGCTCTGGCCGGAACGTTGCGCGGCGGTGCCGAAAGGGCGGTTTCCACGTGGAAACCGGACCCGGGAAACAAGTTATTTACGGCTTATGGAGGCGGGGTCGGGCCATGGCGGGCAGGGTGCCATGCGCGCCTCAGCGCCCCATCAGCCAGTTGCCGATGGCGGCCAGCCGCGACGGGTCGCCGCCGCGCGCCTCGGCCCGGTCGGCGGCGGCCAGAAGGGCGTGCATGCCGTGCACCCCCAGCCAGCGCAGGGGTTCGGGTTCCCAGCGGCGCACCCGGTGGTTGACCCAAGGAAGGCGCACCAGCGCCGTGTCGGCCCCGGTCGCGAGGTCCGCCAGCGTGCGGCCCGCGAGGTTCGAGGTGGACACCCCCACGCCGACATAGCCGCCGGCCCAGCCGATGCCGGTCGCGGGGTCGAAGCCCACCGATGCGCACCAGTCGCGCGGCACGCCCAGCACGCCGCACCAGGCGTGGTCGATGCCCGCCCCGGCCACGGCGGGGAACAGCCGGTGCAGCTGCTCGATCAGGCGGCGGACGGTTTCGGGGTCGGGCGCGCCGTCCCTGTCGGTGGCACTGCCATAGCGGTAAGGTACGCCGCGACTGCCCAGCGTGATGCGCCCGTCGTCGGTGCGCTGGCAATAGGCATAGGAATTGGCGAAGTCTTCCAGGATCTCGTACCCGTCCCAGCCGATCTGCCGCCAGATGTCGGCGGACAGGGGGGCGGTCACGACCTGGGCCGAGTTCAGCGGCAGCCAGTCGCGCCTGTGCCCGGCAATACCCGCCGTGAAGCCTTCGGTCGCGCGCAGGATGACGGGGGCCGACACGGTGCCCCGGTCGGTTTCGACCCGGCCAGGGGCGATGCCGAGGACGGCGGTGCCTTCGGCGATGCGGACACCCCGCCGCTCGACCGCCTGGGCGAGGCCCCGGACCAGCGCTGCGGGCTGGATCCGGGCGACGTTGGGCACGACCATGCAGCCCAGCGTGCCCGGCACGTTGACGCGGGCCAGGGCGGCGGGGCCGTCGATCATGCGGATGCGGGTTTCACCCCAGTGGCGGCGGCGTTCCGCCTCGGCCGTCAGGCGGACCAGCTGTGCTGCGTTGCAGGCGACGACCATCTCTTCGGTCCGCCGGATGCCGGTGGCGAAGCCCTCGGCCTCGGCCACGGCGATGACGGCATCGACCGTGCCCTCCATCGCCTTGACCATGGCGCGCACCTGGTCGGCGGAGCCGTTCGCCACATAGCGTTCGTGGTTCCAGGCAAAGCCGCCGGTCAGCCAGCCGCCGTTGCGCCCCGAAGCCCCGAAGCCCGCGAATTCGCGTTCGCAGATCACGATGTCCAGGTCGGGGTTGCGGTCCTTGAGGTACCAGGCGGCCCAGAGGCCGGTATAGCCTGCGCCGATGATGCAGACATCGGCACGGGTTTCGCCCCCCAGGGCCGGGCGGCGCGGCGGCGGGCCGCCAAGGGCCGCGTGCCAGTGCGAGATTTCGCCGATGCGGGCGGGTGCGGGGGCCATGGCGGCAATCTGGCCGGGGCAGGGTGGATTGGCAAGGCGCAAGCGCCGTGCGGGCGGGGCAGGACGGCCATCGCAAAATTCACGGTAGGGTCTATTGTCTGGTCGCGCAGGCTGGTCATATTGGACCGAAGTCATTCTTGGGACGGGGCGATGGATTTTCTGCTTTCCGACGGGCTGCGGCCGTTTTCGATCCTGGCCGGGTTCATCGTCGTGTTGCTGGTGGCCGAAATCCTGTTGCTGCTGATGGGGGCGTCGAGTGCCGTCGAGGTCGATGCGCCCCCGGTCGATGTGGACATGCCGGTGGACGTGGCGGCCTTTGAGGGCACGGTGCTGACACCCGACGAGATGGCGCTGCTAGATGTGACACCGGCGCAAGGGCCGGTGCCGGTGGCGGCGAAGCCTTCGGTCCTGGGGCGGGTGCTGCGGCTGTTGGGCCTGGGCCACGGCCCCCTTCTGGTGACGCTGACCGGACTGGCGGCGGGGGTGTCGGCGCTGGGCTATGCCCTGCAGCTGACGGTCGAGGGGATCACGGGGGCGATGCTGCCGGGATGGGTGGCAGTGCTTGTCGTGCTGGTGCCGGGGCTGTGGTTCGGCGGGCGGCTGGCGGCGCTGGCGGGGCGGGTGTTTCCGCAGTTCGACTCGCATGCCATCTCGGGCCAGACCTTTCACGGGCGGCGCGGCGAGGTGGTGATCGGCACTGCGCGCCGGGGCGAACCGGCGCAGGTGCGCTGGCGCGACAGCTATGGCACGACGCACAGCCTGATGGCCGAGCCGCTGCGCGACGGCGACAGCGTTCCGGCGGGCGCTGCCGTGCTGATCGTCAAGACCCGCGACCGCAAGCCCCGCATCGTGACCCTGACCGACGCCTGACCCCCCATTTCATCGAAAGGATATCCCCATGAATTACCTTGCCATCCTTGTGCCCGGTGCCGTCGTTCTTCTGGCCCTGTTCGTGCTGGGCTTCATCATGGTGCGGCTCTACCGCCGCTCGACCCAGGAAATGGCGCTGGTGCGCACCGGGGCGGGCGGGCTGCGCGTGGTGATGGGCGGCGGCATCATCGCCATTCCGGGCCTGCATGACCTGTTGCGCGTCAACATGAAGACGATGACGATCACCGTCGATGGCGGCGACGGCCTCATCACCAAGGACAGCCGGCGGGTGGATGCCTCGGCGCAGTTCTTCATCCGGGTCGCCCCCGACACCGACGCCATCGCGCGGGCGGCACAGTCGCTGGGCCAGAACACCAACGACCTGGGCGCGATCCGCAGCCTTCTGGAGGGCAAGGTGCAGGACACCATGCGCGCGATCACCGCCGGGATGGACCTGATCGAGTTGCACCAGTCGCGCGCCAGTTTCGTGCAGAAGGTGCAGCAGACGCTGAACAATGACCTGAGCCCCAACGGCCTGGAACTGGAAAGCGTGGCACTGACCAAGCTGGACGAGACGCCGATCAGCAAGCTGGACGAGAACAACACCTTCGACGTGACCGGCATGCGCGCCCGCGCCGCCATCGTGTCGGAACAGAAGAAACAACGCGTGGTGATCGAGGAATCGGCGGCGCTGGAGATCGCCCGCACCCAGCAGGCCAACCGCATCCAGAAGCTGGAGGTCGAGCGCGTCGAATCCGAGGCGACCCAGTCGCAGAAGATCGCGGTATCGGAACTGGAGGCCACGTCGGCGCGCGAACAGGCCCGCATCGCGGAAGAGACCGAGCGCATGCGCGAGGTCGCCCGCATCGAGCGCGAAAGGGGTGTGCGCAAGGCCCAGATCGAACAGGACCTGACGCTGCAGATCGCGCAGCAGGAATCGAAGGCCAGCGTGGCGTTGCAGTCCGAGGCGCAGAGCCGGGCCGAGGCCAAGGCCTCGCTGGCGCGGGCCGAGGCGATCACGGCGGAAGAGGCCACCAACACCGCGCGGCTGACCGCGATTGCCGAGCGCGAAAAGACCATCGAGATCCTCGACGCCGAGAAGGAGGCCGAAAAGCAGGCCACGTCCGTGCGCGTCCGCGCGCGGGTCGAGCGCGAGGCGGCCGAGGATCAGGCGCTGGCGGTCATCGCCCGTGCGCGGGCCGAGGCCGACGCGGTCAAGATCGCCGCCGAGGCCGAGCGCGCCAAGGGCGAGGCCGAAGCCGCGACGATCCGCGCGCGGGTCGAGGCCGA
>JBQTJI010000107.1:0-18323 GCA_052387255.1 Gemmobacter sp.
GTCCCGGCCTTCGCCGGGACGACCGGTCCGGGGGGTGAACCCGGATGAACGCAACGGGCCCTAGCTTGCGCCCCTGGCGTGGAAGATGAACCCCAGGACGTTGAGCAGCACTTGTGCCGCCAGGATCGCGGTCGATTGGGTATGGTCATAGTCGGGTGCGACCTCGACCAGGTCGATGCCCGCCACGTCATGCGCCCGCGCCACGGCCTGCAGCATTTCCAACACCTCGTAGTACAGGAACCCGCCATGGCTGGGGGTGCCGGTGCCGGGGGCGATGGACGGGCAGAAGCCGTCGATGTCGATCGTCACATAGACCCGCGCACCTGCGGGGATGCGGTCGATCACGCCCTGCGGTCCCAGGGCGCGTGCCTGCCGCACCGACAGGATGTCGGCCCCCATGGCGCGGGCCGCCTGATACCCCTCGCGCGCCGTGGATGAAACATTGCGGATGCCGACCTGCGTCAGGCCTGTGACCCACGGCTTTTCCGCCGCCCGCCGCATCGGGCTGCCGTGGCCGACGCGCACGCCGTGCCGTTCGTCGACGAAATCGAGATGCGCGTCGATCTGCAGGATGTGGATCGGCCCCTGCCCCGCGAAGGCCTCGATCACCGGGATGTTGACCGAATGGTCGCCGCCGATCACCACCGGCAAGGCCCGCGCGGCCAGGATCGCCTGCACGCCCGTGCGGATGTTGGCATGGCTGCGCGCGGTGTCGGTGTGGATGATGTCGGCATCGCCGATGTCCACGATGCGCACCGACTGCGGCAGATAGGTCGCGTCATCCTCGTGGTCATAGGCCCCGGCGTGGCCGAAGCTGAACAGGGTCGACGCCTCGCGCACCGCGCGGGGGCCGAACCGCGCGCCCGCCCGGAACTGCGTGCCGAAATCGAAAGGTGCCCCCAGGATCGCCACGTCCGCGTCGATCCTCGACCAGTCTTCGATGTAAGGACGCTTGCCGAAGGTCGAGATGCCCACGAAGGGCAGGTTCAGCCGCCCGCTGTCGTAGCCGTGGCTCACCGCGGGGTCACGCCGCGCAGGCGTTCCGACCTTCGCCGCAAAAGCTCGACCGTGGCCAGCATGCCGATGGACACGATGACCAGGATCGTGGCGACGGCCAGGATCGCCGGGCTGATCGCCTCGCGGATGCCGTTGAACATCTGGCGCGGGATGGTCTGCTGTTCGGGGCCGGCGATGAACCGCACCGCCACCACCTCGTCGAATGAGGTGACGAAGGCGAAGAGGGCGCCCGAGATCACGCCGGGCAGGATCAGGGGCATGATCACCTTGAAGAACGTCGTGCGCGGGTTGGCCCCGAGGCTGGCCGAGGCGCGGATCAGCGACTGGTCGAACCCCGACAGCGTGGCGGTCACGGTGATGATGACGAAGGGGATGCCAAGCGTCGCGTGCGCCATGATCACGCCGAGGTCGCTGTTGGCCAGACACCCCTTGTTCGACAGGAACATGCCGAAGATCGCGCCCCCGATGCTGTCGGGCGCGATGCAGGCCTTGGCAAAGAAGAACGACATGCCGACCGCGATGATGATGATCGGCACGATCATGGGCGAGATCAGCATGGCCGTGATCAGCCGCCGGTAGGGCATTTCGGGGCGCGACAGGCCAAGGGCCGCCAGTGTGCCGAGGCCGGTCGCCAGGATCGTGGCCCAGAACCCGATCCACAGCGAATTGCGCGCGGCCTTGATCCAGGTCGCGCTTTCCCAGGCGGTGGCCCACCATCCGCTGTCGCGGGCGGCGGTGTCGGTCGGGTGGCCCAGGGTCAGGATGGTGTCGTACCAGCGCAAGCTGTACCCCTCGGGGTCCAGCGTCAGCATCCGCTCGGTAAAGGTGAAATAAGGCTCGGCGTTGAACGACAGCGGGATGATGACGATGATGGGCGCGATCAAGAAGACAAAGATCGCGACGCAGATCGCCTTGTAGGTCCAGTGCCAGGCACGTTCCAAGGGGTCGGCATAGGTGGGCAGGGCCATGGCGTTTCCCCTATCCGAATTTCAGCCGGTCGATGCCGATCAGCCGGTCATAGAGCCAGTACAAGAGCAGGATCGCCACCAGAAGGATCGCGGCCAGGGCGGCGGCCAGCGACCAGTTCGACTTGTCCATGTGGAAGTCGATCATGTTCGAGATGAGCTGGCCCGAGGCCCCGCCGACCAGCGCGGGGGTGATGTAGTAGCCGACCGCCAGGATAAAGACCAACAGTGATCCGGCGGCGATGCCGGGCAGGGTCTGGGGCAGGTAGACCCGGCGGAAGGTGGTCCAGCTTGTGGCCCCCAGGCTGCGCGCCGCGCGGGCATAGGATGGCGGGATCGTCTTCATCACCGAATAGAGCGGCAGGATCATGAAGGGCAAGAGCACATGCGTCATGGCGATGATCGTGCCGGTCTGGTTGTTGATCAGCGCCAACCGTCCGTCGTCGCCGATCAGTCCCAGCGAGACAAGGATGTTGTTCACCACCCCCTGCTGCTGCAACAGCACGATCCACGACGTCGTGCGCACCAGAAGCGAGGTCCAGAACGGCAACAGCACCAGGATCATCAGCAGCGATGACTTCGACATCGGCAGCGTCGCCAGAAGGTGCGCCACGGGGAAGGCCAGCAGCAGGCAGAGGAAGGTGATCACCCCCGACAGAACGAAGGTCTTCACGAACAGGTAGATGTAGATGCGTTCCTTGTCGCCGCCCGGTGCCCAGGTGCCATCCTCGCCCCGTTTCTGGTCGATGGCCACGCGGTAGAACTCTGCGGTGTAGGTGGACGACGCCGACCGCATCGCCGCCCACAGGCGCGGGCTGCCCCAGGCCGGGTCGAGCGCCAGCAGCGTCTCCTTGAAGGGCGGCTGCATCGTGGCGGCGGCGCGTGCGCCCGCCTTGAACAGGCTGATCGACCCCGGCACGGTATAGTTGATCCGCGTGCCTGACTGGCCCGTGGTCTTTTCGGTCTGCATCAGTGCCAGGTCGCCCACGAGTGCTGCATAGGCGGCCTCGTCAGGCTCGGTCCCCGCAGGGTTCGCGGCGAACCAGGCCACCATCCCCGGTGCCGTGCGCGAAAATCCGTCATGTTCGAACGACCGCATCAGCATGTAGCCGATGGGGATCAGGAACGTCAGCACGATGTAGGCCAGAAGCGGCAGTACCAGAAGGAACGCCCGCCTGCGCGCGCGCGCCTGCGCCCTTTGCAGCGCGTCCTTCAGCGGGCGACCGTCGGCGGTCGTCAGCAGGGCCTGCGACGCCGGGGCAACGGGCGGGGCCATCATCTGCGCTGCGTCCACCATGGCCGTGTCCCCAAAAGGGGGGCGCGGGTTTCCCCGCGCCCCGTCGCCAGGTCAGTTCGTGGCCAGCCAGGCGTTGAACTTTTCGTTCAGTTCCGCGTCACGGTCGACCCAGAACTCGGACGAGGTTTCCAGCGCGTTCGCCAGATTCTCGGGCGCGGTCGGCAGGTGCGGGGCCATCACCGTCTTGCCGTCCTTGAAGATCAGTTCTTCCTTCATCGCCGATTTGCGCGCGGGGCCGTAGGAAATCTGCTGCGCCTGGGCGCGCAGACCTTCGGTCGAGGTCGAGAAGGCGATGAACTCCATCGCCGCGTCCTTGTTCGGCGCGCCCTTCGGCACGACGTACATTTCGTTTTCATAGATCTGCCCGTCCCAGACGATCTGGAACGGCTTGCCCTCGGACAGCACGGCGTTGAAGATCCGGCCGTTGTAGGCCGTGGTCATCGTCACCTCGCCATCGGCCAGCAGTTGCGGCGGCTGCGCGCCCGCTTCCCACCAGACCACCTCGGACTTGATGGTGTCGAGCTTGGCAAAGGCGCGGTCGATGCCCTCGGGCGTGTTCAGCACGGTATAGACCTCGGCGGCCGGAACCCCGTCGGCCAGAAGTGCGAATTCGAGCACAGACTTGGCCCCCTTGCGCAAGCCGCGCTTGCCGGGGAACTTGGCCAGGTCGAAGAAGTCTGCGGCGGTCTTCGGCCCCTCGGGCAGCTTGGAGCTGTCATAGGCGAACACGTTCGACCAGATGTCGGTCGACACGCCGCATTCGGTCACCGCACCGGGCAGAAAGTCGTCCGCCGCAGGCGTGCCGTCGGCCCCTGCGGGCAGCATCGCCGGGTCGATCGGTTCCAGCACGCCCTCGTCGCACAGACGGATCGCGTCGGCATATTCGAACGAGGCCACGTCGACGGTGACGTTGCCGGCCTCGACCATCGCCTTGACCGCCGGGGCGGGGTTGTCGCTGTCGACCATCACGGTCGCGACGCCCGACTTGGCGGCAAAGGGTTTCACATGCGCCTCGGTCTGCGCCGCGCCATAGGCACCGCCCCAGGACATCACGGTCAGCTCCGCCTTGGCGGCAAAGCCCACCATGGTCAGCGCCGTGGACAGGATCAGCAGTTTCTTCATTCGGTCGTCTCCCGTTTTGTACGTTTCACATCATCCGTCCCGCCCCGTGCCGGGCGGTGTTCCGGCCCCCGGATCACACCGGGTCAAGCGCGCGGGCATCCTGCGGATGCCAGCCCACGTTGATCTTCTGCCCCTCGGCCAGCTTGGTCTGACCCAGGGTATTGCGCATCTTCATCACGAAATCCTCGGACCCCGCAACCCGCAGCCGCGCCCGCAGGATATCACCCATGTAGATGACTTCCAGCACCTCGGCCCCGATGGTGTGCGCGCCCTGGGGCATCATCTCGGGCTTGAACTCCACCCGCTCGGGGCGGATCGACACCAGCGTCGCCTGCCCCTTGGCCGTCACGTTGACCGGGGTCGCGTCGATCACCTCGCCCGTGGCCAGCCGCACCAGCGCCTTGTCGCCCGAAAGTTCCTCGACCGTGCCGGGCAGCTTGTTGTTCTCGCCGATGAACTGGGCGACAAAGCTGTTGCCGGGGCGTTCGTAAAGGTCCGACGGCGAAGCCAGCTGCTGGATGCGCCCGTCGTTGAACACGGCGATGCGGTCCGACATGGTCAGCGCCTCGCCCTGGTCGTGCGTGACGTAGACCACCGTGATGCCAAGGCTTTCGTGCAGGTGCTTGATCTCGAACTGCATGTGCTCGCGCAACTGCTTGTCCAGGGCCCCCAGCGGTTCGTCCATCAGCACCAGCTTCGGGTCGAACACCAGGGCACGCGCCAGCGCGATGCGCTGCTGCTGGCCGCCCGACAGTTGCGCGGGGCGGCGGTTGATGAAGCTGTACATCTGCACCATGTCCAGCGCGCGCTTGACCTTGGCCTCGCGGTCGGACTTGGACATGCCGCGCACTTCCAGCGGAAACGACAGGTTCTCGCCCACCGTCATGTGCGGGAACAGGGCATAGTTCTGGAACACCATGCCGATGCCGCGCTTGTGCGGCGGAACCTGGTTGATCGGGCGGCCATCCAGCGTGATCTCGCCGTTGGTCGCCGTCTCGAACCCCGCCAGCATCATCAGGCATGTGGTCTTGCCCGACCCCGACGGCCCCAGCATCGTCAGGAACTCGCCCTTGGCGATGGACAGGTTCAGGTCTTTGACGACCAGCGACACACCGTCGTAGCTTTTCTGCACGTGGTCGAAAACGACGAACCCTTCGGTTCGCTGATCCTTGGCCAAACGCGTCTCCCTGTCGTCTGCGGGCCTCTCGCGGAACCCTTGTCAGGGGGTGATATGCGAAGGGAAGGCGGCAATGCAACAACGACCTGCGTGTTGCGCCAAAATGTGAGCATCTGCCCAACGGGCGGGCAACAGCACATCCCCCTGCCCCGCATCGTGCAGCGAAAAAGGGCGCGACCCTGTCAGGTCGCGCCCCTGTTCCGGGCCGGTGGTGCGGATGAAAAGACTCGAACTTTCACTCCGGTTAAGGAACAGCGACCTCAACGCTGCGCGTCTACCAATTCCGCCACATCCGCATGGGCCACAGGCACGCGCGGTGTCTAGCGAAGCCCATCCTTGATGTGAAGGGGCAATCTTTGCCCCCCCGCCGCTTTTGCCCGGTCCGGTCAGGGGTTGGACAGGAACGGGATCTTGAAGCCGAAGCCGCCGCCCGCGTCGGGCTGCGCGGCGGGGGCGGGGGCCGCTTCGGGGGCCGCGAACGTCGGAACCGCGGGCTGGACCACTGCCGGGGCCACCGCGACAACCGCACCTGGGATCGACCCGCCGGGCATCGGCTGGCCCGCCCTGGCATAGGCCGCCATGCGGATCAGGCCCGCGCGGTCCGGCATCTGCGGCGCGAAGATCTGCACGATGGGCTCGGCCGGGTCCCCCAGCGCCGCCTCGTACCAGCCAAGCGCCAGGTCGGGCCGGGGCGTGGCCCCGATGCCCTGCGCGAGATGGTGGCCGACAAGCTCGCCATAGGCCTGTTCGCCCAGCACCCCCAGCAGCAGCGCCGACCCGAGCGCCAGTTCGGTGTTGTCCACCTTGTAGCCGATCCCGAGACAGATTTTCGCCGTGCCCGCCAGCTGCGCCGGGGCCATGCCCGAGGTGGTGACAAAGCCCAGCACCCCGTCGATCACCGCAGCCCTGGGTTTCAGCGAGATCGCCGCGACATGGTCCTTCATCACCGGGGCAAAGCCCAGGCACTGGTCGGCGATCTGCTGCGGCGTGAAGCCCGCCACCTTGGCCACCATCTCGTCGCTCTGGCCGATGGCATAGGCGCGGGCCAGGCAGAACTGTTCCGACAGGGCCAGCGCGGGGTCGGTCATGTTCAGCTGCGTCATGTAGCCGCCGTTGGTGCTGGTCACCACCGACACCTGCGAGCACATCGAGGCCAGCGACACCGACGCGGCCCCCTGCGCCATGAACGACGGCAACGCGGTCGCCGCTGCCGCAGGCAGGGCCGACACCACGGGGGCGGCCTGGAACGTCGGCATCGCGGGGGCGACGGCCCCGGCCACCACGGGGGAAACGAAACTGCCCGCGCCAAGGCCCGTGCCGCCCGCAAGCGAGCCCTGCGGCAGCCCGATGCCCAGGCGTTCGTCCTTCCAGGCGATCAGCACGCCCTTGGCCCCGCGCGGGTTCGTCGCCATCAGCGTGGCCGTCGCCGCCCCGCCCGACTGTGCCCGGTAGTAGGACGACACCAGCACGTCACGCTCGAAATCGTTCAGCTGGCCGGTGCCGGGAAAGCCCATCGTCACCTGGTATTCGGCGATCGCGGCGCGCGACTTGGGCCCGATGGCCCCGTCGGGCGTGCCGACCGGAAAGCCGAAATAGTTCAGCGCGGTCTGCACCTCGCGGTTCTGTTCGCGCTGCGCCGACGAGATGCCCGACGAGGTCGAGGTATAGGTCTTCTTCCGCGTGCTGCCGCTGCTGCTCTTGCGCGCGCGGTTCTTGTTCGCCTCGTTGACGATCACGCCGCCGATGATGCCGCCGACGATCCCGCCCACCAGCGCGTCGCCGTCCGCCATCACCCGTTCCGCAGGAACCGCCACCAGGCTGAACGCCACGCAGGCGGTTGCAAATCTTTTGAAAGTCATTTCAACACTCCGTCATCCAATACGACTCCGCACAGCTTACATGACGGCGGGGTGTCGGTGAACCGGAATCTTCAGGGGCTGGTCATGGTCGAATGGACGATCCTTCCCGGTCTGGCCGCCTATGGCCCGACCCTGGCGGCGATGGAGGACCGCGCGGCCGCGATTGCCGCCGGGACCGCGCCCGAGGCGGTCTGGCTGCTGGAACACCCCCCCCTCTATACCGCCGGTACCAGCGCCAATCCGGCCGACCTGACCGACCCGCACCGCTTTCCCGTGTTCGCCGCCGGGCGGGGCGGGCAGTACACCTATCACGGGCCGGGGCAGCGGGTGGCCTATGTGATGCTGGACCTCAACCAGCGGGGCCGCGACGTGCGCCGTTTCGTCTGCGCGCTGGAGGCCTGGGTCATCGCCACCCTGGCCGCGTTCAACGTGCGGGGCGAGCGGCGCGCGGGCCGCGTCGGCGTCTGGGTCACACGGCCCGACCGGGCCGGGCCGGACGGCGGCCCGGCCGAGGACAAGATCGCCGCCATCGGCGTCAAGCTGCGCCGCTGGGTGTCGTTCCACGGGATCTCGGTCAACGTCGAACCCGACCTGACCCATTTCGACGGCATCGTGCCCTGCGGCATCCGCGACCATGGCGTGACGTCGCTGGTGGATCTGGGGTTGCCGGTCACGATGGCCGACCTCGACCTGGCGCTGATGGCGACGTTCGAGGCGGCGTTGCCCCCCGCGTCCTGCGGGACGGACGACGCACCGGACGCCCGAGCAAAACGCTGATCCGCGTGTTTCGCACCGACTCTGGCGGCAGAACGTGTTAATCTTTGAGCATCGTTCTTTTTTCAGGAGGGGTGATCATGCGCTGTTTCCTGTCCCTGGTCGCCGTTGCGCTGCTTCCTTCACCGATCGCCGCGCAAGGCTGCACGATTTCCTGGCCCGACCCCGAAATTCCCATTCCGGCGGAAGTGCAGGCCTTCGTCGTTGACGAGTGCAGGGCGTTCGACCCTGCCCTGGACGCCAGCCGACACGCCTGCATCCGCGCCGAAGAGTTCGGGTATCGCGCGGTGGTGATGATGCTGACGGACGAAATGTCGGGCGAGATCGCTGCCGAACGCTATCGCGCCTGTCGGAGCGGCCTTGGCGCGGAAGGCGGCCGGTTCCATCGCCGCCGGGCGGAATGCATGGGGATGACCATTGGACGCCTGTGGCGTTTCGAGTTTTCCCGGCGGGCCTCGATTGACCGGCCGGCCATCGATTTCGCGACGCTGGTGCCGGGTCGGACCCCGCCCGAGCGGTGATTGCCGGTTGCGGCGGTTCGTGCGGGGGGGCGGGGCGACCCGCCGCGACGGATGACCGGCGGCTGCCGCGCGTGGCATCCGTGAACCCGGCGCACCCTTGCCGGTTGGCGCCGCCTTGCCAAGGCCATGGTCGATTTCTGTCTTTGGTTGGCGGTAGTTGCCGATGGAAATGTGCCCGATCCTGCTGCTATGGACGCCCGGCGGGTTCGGCCTAGCTAGACCACTGGCGAAGGGCGACGCAATTCCGCTGACCGTTCAGGTGCTCTGGGGCGCACGACGATCATCGCTATTGCATATCAGCGCCTGCCGCCGCTTACATCGACGGACCATCGGCGACTCACAGGCCCGGTGCAGAGGATGAGGAAAACGACACAATGCTGACGAAAGCCATCATGATCGCCGCCTGCGCGGCGGCCCTCGCGGTACCTGCGCATGCGGCAGGCGACGTGGCCAAGGGCGAGAAAGAGTTCAACAAGTGCAAGACCTGTCACATGATCGTGGCGGCCGACGGGACCGAGATCGTCAAGGGCAACAAGGTCGGGCCGAACCTGTACGGCGTGATCGGTCGCCCGGTCGCCTCGTACCCCGAGTTCAAGTACGGCGACGGCATCCTGGCTGCCGGTGCGGCGGGCCTGGTCTGGGACGAGGCGATGCTGGCCGAATACGTCAAGGACCCCAAGAAATGGCTGGCGGCCAACTCGGGCGATCCCAAGGCCAAGACGCTGATGACGTTCAAGCTGGCCAAGGGCGGCGAGGATGTGGCGGCCTATCTGGCCTCGGTCGCCCCGCCCCCGGCGGATGCAGCCGCCGAACCGGCACCCGCATCGAACTGACCGGCAACAGGGGCGGCCCGAGCGGGGCCGCCCGGCCCTGCAACGCCGGTCGCGCGGGCGGAAAAATCTGCCCCCTGCGGCAAACTCGGCAATGGACGAAGTCGCGACCGTCGCCTAGAAGCGGGGCCAAGGTCGGGGCGGGCTAAGGTCCGGCACCCCGGCCAAAAGACAGCAATGCCATAGGGGAGACGCCAATGGCCGACGCCGCCATCCGTGGCCACGACCACCACGACAGCCGCAGCTTCTTTGTCCGCTGGTTCATGTCGACGAACCACAAGGACATCGGCATCCTGTACCTGTTCACCGGGGGGCTTGTCGGGCTGATCTCGGTCATCTTCACCGTCTACATGCGGATGGAGCTGATGTACCCCGGCGTGCAGTACATGTGCATGGAGGGCGCGCGCCTGACCGCCGCCGCCACGACCGCCGAATGCACCCCGAACGGGCACCTGTGGAACGTGATGATCACCGGCCACGGCATCCTGATGATGTTCTTCGTGGTCATCCCCGCGCTGTTCGGGGGTTTCGGCAACTATTTCATGCCCTTGCAGATCGGCGCGCCGGACATGGCGTTCCCGCGCATGAACAACCTGTCCTACTGGCTGTACGTCGCGGGCACCTCGCTGGCCATTGCCTCGGTCTTCGCGCCGGGCGGCGACGGGCGGCCGGGGTCGGGCGTGGGCTGGGTGCTGTATCCGCCGCTGTCGACCATCGAGACCGGGTTCTCGATGGACCTTGCGATCTTTGCCGTGCACCTGTCGGGCGCGTCCTCGATCCTCGGCGCGATCAACATGATCACCACCTTCCTGAACATGCGCGCGCCCGGCATGACCATGCACAAGGTGCCGCTGTTCGGCTGGTCGATCTTCGTCACCGCCTGGCTGATCCTCTTGGCGCTGCCGGTGCTGGCGGGTGCGATCACCATGCTGTTGACGGACCGGAACTTCGGGACGACGTTCTTTGATCCCTCGGGCGGGGGCGATCCGATCCTGTACCAGCACATCCTGTGGTTCTTCGGCCATCCCGAGGTCTACATCATCGTGCTGCCGGCCTTCGGCATCATCAGCCAGGTCATCTCCACCTTCTCGAAAAAGCCGATCTTCGGCTACCTGCCGATGGTCTATGCCATGGTCGCCATCGGTGTGCTGGGCTTCGTCGTCTGGGCGCACCACATGTACACCGTGGGCATGTCGCTGACGCAGCAGAGCTATTTCATGCTGGCCACGATGGTGATCGCGGTGCCGACGGGGATCAAGATCTTCTCCTGGATCGCCACGATGTGGGGCGGGTCGATCGAGTTCAAGACGCCGATGCTGTTCGCCCTGGGCTTCCTGTTCCTGTTCACCGCAGGCGGCGTGACCGGCATCGTGCTGTCCCAGGCCGCCGTCGACCGCGTCTATCACGACACCTACTATGTCGTCGCGCACTTCCACTATGTGATGTCCTTGGGGGCGGTGTTCGGCATCTTTGCCGGGGTCTACTTCTGGATCGGCAAGATGAGCGGGCGGCAGTACCCGGAATGGGCGGGCAAGCTGCACTTCTGGGCGATGTTCATCGGCGCGAACCTGACCTTCTTCCCCCAGCACTTCCTCGGTCGCCAGGGGATGCCGCGCCGCTACATCGACTATCCCGAGGCGTTCGCCTACTGGAACTGGGTGTCGTCGATGGGCGCGTTCCTGTCCTTCGCGTCCTTCGTGTTCTTCATCGGCATCGTGTTCTGGACGCTGATGTACGGCCGCCGCGTGACCCAGAACAACTACTGGAACGAATACGCCGACACCCTGGAATGGACCCTGCCCTGCCCCCCGCCCGAACACACGTTCGAGCAACTGCCCAAGCGCGAGGACTGGGACAAGAGCCACGCGCACTGAGCGGCGAGTCGGATCGACAAGGCCCCGGAGCGATCCGGGGCCGTTTCGTTTTTCAGGAGCGGGCGGATAGTGGCCGTCACACGTCTCGGGAGCAGAGCGGAATGGCGGTCCTATTTGAAGGCAAAGAACAGGAAATCGCTTATCGCTTGTGGTTGGGTGACCATTCAGACCTGCTGGTCGTCAACACCCGGAGGGCGATCAGCCCCAGCTACCTCATCATTCACAGGGCAAGCTCAAGCTGCGTCTCTATGCGGAACCCAACTTTTCGCTATTCAAAGCTCTGCGGAACCCGCGAGGAAATCGAGGCATGTTTGTCCATGAGGATTGGCCCGAGCTTCAGTCTGGATGAATGCCAGCGCTGTTTCCCGGCGCGCGGTGGCAAGCGAGGCTAACAACGGCTACGATATGCCCTACCAATGGCTTCCCCCCACCGGCCCTCGGACGCACCTGCACATCTGGCCCCACCGGTCCCTGCCCCGCACCGGCTTTGTCTGGTTCATCGCCGTGACAGTCGCCCTGATCGCCCTGCCGATGCTGTCGGTGGTCGGCTCCCCCGCGCTCTGGGCCGTCCTGCCCTTCGCCGCCATCGCCGTCACCGGCGTCTGGCTGGCCCTGAAGCGCAGCTACCGTGACGGCCAGGTCCTCGAAGACCTGACCCTGACCCCTACCCTTGTCACCCTCACCCGCCACGGCCCGCGCGGACGCAGGCAAGCGTGGCAGGCCAACCCCCATTGGGTGCGCATCATCCTGCACCCCACCGCAGGCCCGGTGCCAAATTACCTGACCCTGCAGGGCGGCCCGCGCGAGGTGGAACTGGGGGCCTTCCTGTCCGAGGAGGAACGTCTGGCGTTGCGGGGTGAAGTGCAGGCGGCGCTGCAACGATTGCGGTAGGTCGGGGTTCACCCCGGCGTCGCGTCAGTTCCTTGCCCGGTCCACCATCCTGCCCCTGGAAATCCACGGCATCATCGCGCGCAAGCCTTCGCCGACCTGTTCGATCCGGTGCTCGTCGTTGATCCGGTGTGGGGTCCGATCCGGTTGGCCGTGCGAACAGCCTGATCGGGAGCGGCTTCAGAAGCCCATGTCCGACTGGCCGATGCCGTCCACCGCCTTTGCGGACTTGACCGCGTCGCTGCGCGCCATGGGCAGGTCCAGCTTGGCACCGTTCAGGATGTCTTCGACGGTGATCACCTGAATGCGGTCGTCCTCGCGGTTGAGAAGGGGGTGGCGATACTTTCCGGCTGCCGCGATCTCGTCCTTCATCGCCTTCGTCGGCGGGTCTAAGGTGATCAGAAACCCGAAGTCCGCACCTTCCCGCAGCCTGTCGCTGTTCAGTGTGGCAAGGGTCGCGCGGTTGGCCCCGCCGGATTTCACCTGAAAGATCGCCTTGCCGTTCTTGTCCTTGTCGATCAGGAAATAGGCGATGCCGTCGATCCCGGCATCAGCCCCTTTCTTTTCGTTGATCCGTGCCTGGTTGGCCGAATAGGTCAGGATGGCCCACTTCTCGAATTCCTTGCGCGTCTTGTCGTCCCTGCGATTGGCCAGCGCGCGGGCCGAGGCGATGTCGCGCGGGACGCCGTCAAGCAGGATGTTGGCCTCGACCTGCGGCCATGTGTCGGGATACTTGTCAGCCAAGCGTTTCAGGATCAGCGAGATGGACTGGTAGGTGATGTCGATCCCGATCCACCGCCGGTTCAGCCGCTGCGCCACGGCAACCGTGGTGCCGCAGCCGCAGTAGGCGTCGAGGACGGTATCGCCTTCGTTGGAGGAGGATTTGATAATTCTCTCAAGAAGAGACTCAGGTTTTTGAGTCGGATAACCCAGACGCTCCTTCGCGGTGGGCTGAATATGCTGTAGTTCAAAAACATCTGGGTTCTCGGGTTCGTCTTCAATTTTGAAAACATCGTGTGCTGCTACACCCTTGTTCTCTTTTTTTCGTTCTATATAGTTACCATCTTTATCTTTGAGTCGGACAAGCTTTCCATCAACTTTGCCTCTAATGGTCTTTTCAATTGCTTCAGGCTTTGCATATGCTTGGTATTGCACATTGAAGACACGGTCATGCTTGTTTTTCGCATAGAATAAAATTACATCATGCATCCTTTGAAAGCTACTTGACGTCCCACTCCACCGCTTATACCACCAAATTATTTCGTTGATGAAATCTCCACCACGCTGATCAGACACAAAAATCGTATCACAAACCAGCTTCAGGTAGTGGCTCGCCGTCGGGTCGCAGTGCAGGTAGAAACTCCCCGTCGGCTTCAGCACCCGGTGAATCTCCACGATCCGTAGCGTCATGTGGATGAGGTAGGCGAGCAGGCTGCCGCGTTTCAGCACCTTTTCGAGGCCCCGAATCAGGTCAACCGTCTGTTCGGTCAGCTTGCCCGATTGCAGTTGCGCGATGTCGGTGATCCAGTCGAGACCCGCCTTCGCCTCGTCCCCCCATTCCCAGGTATCGACAAAGGCCTGCGCCTGCGCCCGATCCTCTGCCCCCACGTTGTTGTAGATCTGGAAGTAGTTGCGCTTGGAGTTGAACGGGGGGTCGATGTAGCAGAGATCGACCGAGGCGTCCGGAATTTTCCGGCGCAGCACGTCGAGGTTGTCGCCATAGTAGAGCTGGTTCTGGCGGGCGGCGTTTACAGGTGTCGGCAAGGCGAACCTCAGCTACGCAAGATTGTGTTAAACGGTATCCAACAACATCGTTGCCGGTTGGTAAACAGGAATACGAAATACGAAGGGGCCGCGCTTTCGGCGCGACCCCTCACCAAGGACCACATGCACGTCAGTTCCTTGCTTTGTCCACCATCTTGCCCTTGGAAATCCACGGCATCATCGCGCGCAGCTTTTCGCCGACCTGCTCGATCTGGTGTTCGTCGTTGATCCGGCGGGTGGCCTTGAACATCGGCTGGCCGACCGCGTTTTCCTGCATGAAGTCGCGCACGAACTTGCCGGTCTGGATGTCCTTCAGGACCGCCTTCATCCGGGCCTTGGTCTCGTCATAGGGCAGGATGCGCGGGCCGCTGACGTATTCGCCGTATTCGGCGGTGTTCGAGATCGAGTAGTTCATGTTGGCGATGCCGCCTTCGTAGATCAGGTCGACGATCAGCTTCACTTCGTGCAGGCACTCGAAATAGGCCATCTCGGGCTCATAGCCCGCCTCGACCAGCGTCTCGAAGCCCATGCGGATCAGTTCCACCAGACCACCGCACAGCACCGCCTGCTCGCCGAACAGGTCGGTTTCGCATTCCTGGCGGAAGTTCGTCTCGATGATGCCCGAACGGCCCCCGCCGATGGCGCTGCAATAGGACAGCCCGATCTCCAGCGCACGACCCGTGGCATCGTTGTGCACCGCCACCAGACAGGGCACACCGCCGCCCTTGACGAATTCGCCGCGCACCGTGTGGCCGGGGCCCTTGGGGGCCATCATGATCACATCGACGCCCTTCTTCGGCTCGATCAGGCCAAAGTGCACGTTCAGGCCATGGGCAAAGGCAATCGCCGAACCTTCGCGCAGGTTGTCGTGGACATGGGCCTTGTAGGTCGCGGCCTGCAATTCGTCCGGCATGGTGAACATGATCAGGTCGCACCAGGCCGCCGCCTCGGCGATGTCCATGACCTTCAGGCCCTCGGCCTCGCACTTCTTGGCACTGGCCGAACCGGGGCGCAGGGCGACGACGATGTTCTTGGCCCCGCTGTCGCGCAGGTTGAGCGCATGGGCATGGCCCTGCGACCCGTAGCCCAGGATGGCGACCCGTCTGTCCTTGATCAGGTTGATGTCGCAGTCACGGTCGTAATAGACGCGCATGGCCGTCCCCCCTTGTTCTGTCCCGATGCCTTGCGGCGTTCGCGGCGTTCTAGCGATTCCGGCGGGCGATGCAATGTCATCCGGCGCGAATCCCGTGGCCCTGACAGGGGGGGGCCGTCCTGAGGGTGTGCGGCCCGGCCCGAACCCTGTACCCTTGGCGGGAATCGCCTCTGCCCGAAAGGATTCCCGATGCCCGGCCTGCACCCCCACATCGACCCCGAGGGTCTTGAGGAATTCTCGGTCGTCTTCACCGACCGCTCGCTGAACCACATGTCGGCGCGGTTCCAGGGGGTGATGCGCGATATCTCGGGGATGCTGCGCGAGGTCTACGGGGCAGCCGCCGTGGCACTGGTGCCCGGCGGCGGCACCTATGCGATGGAGGCGGTGGCGCGGCAGTTCGGGCGGGGCCGGGTGCTGGTGGTCCGCAACGGCTGGTTCAGCTTTCGCTGGAGCCAGATTTTCGATGCCGGGGCCTTTGCCGAAGAGGCCACCGTGGTGATGGCCCGCCAGACCGGCAACGACCCCCGCGCCCCCTATGCGCCCCCGCCGGTGGACGAGGTCCTGGCCCGCATCCGCGAGGCACGACCCCAGGCGGTGTTCGCGCCCCATGTCGAGACCAGTTCGGGGATCATCCTGCCCGACGGCTACATCGCGCAGGTGGCGGCGGCGGCGCATGAGGTCGGGGCGCTGATGGTGCTGGACTGCATCGCCAGCGGCTGCGTCTGGGTCGACATGGGCGCGACGGGGGTCGATGTGCTGATCAGCGCGCCGCAGAAAGGGTGGTCGGCCTCGCCCTGTGCTGGGCTGGTGATGCTGTCCGACCGGGCCGAGGTGCTGCTGGCCGACACCGCCAGCAACTCCTTCGCGCTGGACCTGAAGAAATGGCGCGCGATCATGGCGGCGTACGAGGGGGGCGGCCACGCCTATCACGCGACGATGCCGACCGACGCGCTGTGCGGGTTCCGCGACGCGATGGCCGAGACGCGGGGAATGGGATGGGATGCGGCGAAGGCTGCGCAGTGGGACCTCGGGCGCGCCGTGCGGGCGATGCTGGCGGCGCGGGGGGTGCCTTCGGTCGCCGCCGAGGGCTATCAGGCGCCGGGCGTGGTGGTCAGCTATACCGACGAGGCGGACATCCAGAACGGCAAGCGGTTCGCGGCCGAGGGGCTGCAGATCGCCGCGGGGGTGCCCCTGCAGGTGGGCGAGGGTCCCGCCTTCCGCACCTTCCGGCTGGGCCTGTTCGGGCTGGACAAGCTGCGCGACGTGCCGGGCACGGTGGCGCGGCTGGAACGGGCGGCCGAGGCGGTGCTGTAGCGCTATGGTGCGTGCAAGCACGCACCTCCCCTATCGCACCCACCACTCCTACCGCACCCCCAGCCCGGCCCGCATCAGCCCCCGCCGCACCGGCACCGCCCCATAAAGCGCGTCCAGCGCCAGCCCACGCAGGTTGTGCCAGGGGGCGGACCCCGCCATCGCGGCGCGGTTCAGAAGGTCGATGCCCGTGACCCGCAACAGCACGTCGGGGTGCCGCCGCCGGTGATAGGTGTCCAGCATCGCCGTCCCGCCCAGGCCGGCCCGGTCCCTGTCCGCCAGATCCTGCAGCGTCGCAATGTCGGCCAGGCTCATGTTCAGCCCCTGCGCGCCGATGGGGGGCAGCACATGCGCCGCCTCGGCGATCAGGGCCACCCGCTCGCCCGCCATCCGGTCGGCCACCTGCGCGATGATGGGCCAGACCTGGGGTTTCGTCAGCAGGGTCAGGGGCCCCAGGACATGCGCCGACCGGGCCGTGGCCTCGGCCTCGAACGACGCCACCGGCAGCGCGGCCAGGTGCTGCGCCTCTGCGCCCCGCTCCATCCAGACCACGGCGGAGCAGGGCAGCCCCTCGCGGTCGGGCAGCGGCACCAGCGTGAAGGGGCCGCCCGCGCGGTGGATCTCGGTCGACACCTGCCCGTGCGGCACCGGGTGTGACACCGCAAAGCTGAGCGCCTTCTGCCCGTAGCGCCAGGTCCGCACGCCGATGCCCAGGGCCTGGCGGAGGGGCGAGGCGCGCCCGTCCGCCGCCACCACCAGGCGGGCCGACAGGCTTGCCCCGTCCGACAGGGTGACCAGCGCCTCGGCGTCGCGGGTCAGCACCCGCAGGGTGCCCACACCGGGCCGGAACGACACGGTGTCGAGTTCGGCCAGCCGCGCCACCAGTTCGCGCCGGAGCAGCCAGTTGGGCAGGTTCCAGCCGAAGGGCGCGTCGGAAATCTCGGCGGCGTCGAAATCGCGGATGCGTCGGGGTTCGGCCCCTTCCCCGCCTGCATCGACGATGCGCATCACCTGCAGCGCGGCGGCCTGGGGGGCCAGGCGCGGCCAGACACCGGCGGTCTGCAGCACCGCGACACCGGGCTGCAGGATCGCGGTGGTGCGCAGGTCGGCCCCTTCGGCATCGGCGTCAGTGACCGGCGGGGCAGGCTCGACACAGATCACGCGGAACCCCGCCGCGCCAAAGGCCGCCGCCGCCGCCAGCCCGGCCACCCCGCCCCCCGACACCAGGATATCGACGTTCTCGCGCATGTCCGGCCCACCTTCCGCCGCCTAGCTAGGGCCGCCCTGCCCCGCCGTCGAGGCGACAAATCGCCCGCTCAGTCGACCAGGTGGCCCAGGAATGCCGTCAGGTCGGCGGCGTGGTGGTGGACATGGGGCACGGGTTCGGGTTCGGGCGCGATGTGGACGCAGGCCATGCCCATGGCGTGCGGCACCGCCAGGTTGCGGGCGTCATCCTCGAACATCGCCGCCGCGCACGGGTCCAGCCCGTCCAGCGCGAGCACCGTCTCGAAGGCGGCGCGCGAAGGCTTGGGGTGGAACGCGGCCTCTTCGACACCGTAGACCGCGTCGAACACGCCCGACAGCCCGCGCGCCGCGATCACCCGCAGGGCATAGGCGCGGTTGGCGTTGGTGTAGACGATGCGACGCCCCGGCAGGGCCGCGATGCGGCGCGCCAGCACCGGGTCGGGGGACAACGCGCCCAGGTCGATCTCGTGCACCTCGTGCAGATAGGGGCCGGGATCGACGCCATGCTCGGCCATCAGCCCGGCCA
>JBQTJI010000108.1:0-10064 GCA_052387255.1 Gemmobacter sp.
AACACATTCTTCGCCAGGTCGAGCCCGACCGTGGTAATCTCCGACATGACCGTCCTCCTTTGTGGATCCTCGCAGACCCACCTTGGCACATCGATGCCGTCGGGGGGCGGTCACATCATCAAAGCCCTTGCCTGCGCAAGAATGATGTGTCGCAGCCCACTTGGCGTTGTGCGCCCATGGTCTGCGCTGCAGTAAGGAGCCCGTCCCGATGGTTGAAACAGTATCTTCTCACGCCAAGTTGATGGACAGGACGTATCGCCATCAGCGGCTGATCTACGACATTACGCGTCGCCATTTTCTGCTGGGCCGCGACCGCCTAATTGGGGAACTCACGCCGCCGCGGGGCGGACGCATCCTTGAGATCGCCTGCGGCACCGGACGGAACCTCGCACGGGTCCGAAAACTCCATCCAGACTGCGCGCTTTTCGGTGTCGATATCTCGCAAGAAATGTTGCGCACGGCGCGTTCCAGACTGGGAGATCATGCCCAGTTGGTACTGGCGGATGCCTGCGACTTGGATGGCGAACACCTTTTCGGCAAGGACGGGTTCGACCGCGTGGTGCTGTCTTACAGCTTGTCGATGATACCCGACTGGGACCGCGCGCTGCGGCAGGCAGTGGCGCAGCTGGCCCCGGGGGGAAGGTTGCATGTCGTGGATTTCGGAGACCAACGCGGCCTACCGCGCTGGTTCCGCTATCTGTTGCGCGCCGGGCTAGCGCGGTTTCATGTCGCACCAAGGACCGATCTGATGAACCGGATGCAAGCGCTGGCCAACGAACAGGGGCTGACTTTGAGGTTCCAGGGGCTCTATCTGGATTACGCGCAGTATGGTGTGTTGAGCCGGGCGCCGCTGAATGCAACCGCGTAGTGGCCCACGCGCCCTGACATTCAGACCCGGACGAATTGCAGCAGTTAATGATCTGAAGACAGCGCTCTCAGGTCACCTACAGGCACCCTGAACTGGGCACTTTGCCCGATGTCCGTCAGGGGAACGATATTCAACCGCTCGGCCCAGGACAGGACTGAGGCAGATCGACAGTCCAGCCTTGTTGCCAACCCGCCAGCGAACTGTTCAAAAGCCTCAAGGTTCAGGGCATTGACGCCCAGCAGGACGGGCACATCCAGGTCTATCGCGGCGGCGATGACGGTACGGAACCCCCGCCCCATCGCCTCAAACTTGCCGAACTTGTTGACGATCAGAAGTTCGGTCCCCTTGCCGATGCGACGCGCCGTCTCTGCCACAGCCGTCTCGAGCGCGTCCGGATCAAGACGGCACCCGCGAGCCAGTACACCACGATCCTGTGAGATGCGCAGATCCGGGCCCCCAGGAAGGATGCGCAGGTCCATGTGGCAGCGATGCCCGGCACCCGCCGGCGTCTCGCGCTGCACCACCCCGCAGAGTGCGACCGACCGCGAAGCCAACTGTTCGGCGGCTTCGGCAAGCACCTGATCGGTGACCCCGGGATCCGAGGCGAGGATGTACGCCAGCTTCATTGCAGGTTCTTTCCAGGGCAAAGCGGTTGCGCCTGACACATCGGTCAGGCGCAACCCTGATCTGTCGTCAGAGAGCCACTTCCCACGACTTGAAGCTGAGCTTTGCCGTGGCCGGGCCTGCATCCGCGATCTTGCGGATGTTGGCCCAGGTCTGCTTGTAGTTCGGCAGGATCAGTTCGTTCACGCCCGCGTTGATCACGTTGCCCTGCGTCCCGCCGGGTGCTCCGAACAACATGAAAGTCTCGTTCCGGCGCGCGGTCGGCTCGATATAGACCATCGCCTGCGTCGCCCCCACATCGTTGTGGACCTCCGCAAGGTCGCCGTTCTTCAGACCCAGTTCGGCGGCATCCTCGGGGTTGATCTGGAGGAACGGGAGCGGAAAGCGGTCCATGGCAAAGTCGCTGTCCTGATCGAGGAACCAGTTCTGCCAGTTGAGGTTGGACCGGCCGTTGTTGATCAGGAACCGGTGCGCCGCCTTCTGCGCATCCTTGCCCGCCGCCTGAAGGCCGCGCCAGGCGCCCATGCAGAACAGCGCCTTCTTGTCCTCGCGGCCATGCCGGTTGAACTCGCCGTTCTCATAGAGCCGCGCAGTGCCGACCAGCTTGCCGTCGACAAAGCCGGTCACCGGTTCCTGCACACCGTTGGTGCCCATGTCGCGCAGGCGGGCATAGGTAACCTCAGGGTTGCCCTTGTTGTAGCCGTCCATGAAGGCGTGTTCTTCGGTCTGCCAGTCATAGCCCGCGAACTGCGCGGCATAGTCGGCGCGACCGTCCTCGGTCAGTACCCGCTCCAGATGGTTGGCCAGACGTGCGGCGATCAGACAGTCGGGCATCGCCTGGCCCGGACCATCCATGTACTTTTCCGTCAGCCGCAGGCGACGTTCGCCGTTCATCGAGGTCAGGTTCATCTCGCCCGCCTCTACTGCAGGCAGGATCACGTGGGCGGCCTGTCCGATCTGGCTGTGGATGATGTCGACGTTGACCGAGAAGATCCCGCCCGCGTCAATCGCGGCCACGATGGCATCCACCTGTTCGGCGCGGGTCTTGCCTTGGCTGGCGTCCATCGCCTCTTTCACCATGTTCGTGCGCTTGTTGTAGATGCGCTTGAACTCGCTGGCGTTGAGCGTGGTCTTGTAGTGGTCGTTGGCCCAGATGTGGTGGACCTTGCCCTGCCCCGCGATCAGCAACTGATCGACGTAAGGGGCCGGGCGGCCGACATGGCCGTCGCCGGGGCGGTAGTAGCCTTCCTGGTGCCCGCCCAGACGGCAGACCCCGCCGCCGATCCGCCCGATGTTGCCGGTGGCGAGGGCTACGTTCACCAGCGCGCCGACGGTGCGGTAGTTGTCGTTGCCCCAGATGATGCCTTTCTCGTAGGCCGTCACGCATTTGCGGCGCGACCCGTCTTCCTTGGGTTCGGCGATCCAGGCGGCGGCCTTGGCGATGTCCTCGGCGCTGACGCCGCAGATCTCGGCCGCCTCGGCCAGCGACAGCTTGCAGGCCGCCCGCGCCGCCTCGAACGACCCGAGCGCTGAGGGATGCTGCGCATCCTCGGCCACCGCCACATCGCCCTGAAAGCTCGACGCCGCGATGAAATCGGCATCGACCCAGCCCTTGTCGGCGATCTCGGTGAACAGCGCGTTGAACAGCGCAAGGTCGGTGCCCGAATTGATTGCCAAGTGCATCACGTTCTCTGCCCCCGCGACTTCTTCGCAGGCATTGACCGTGACCGTCCGGCGCGGATCGACCACCAGCACCCGCGCGCCGTTGCGCATTCCGGGCACCATGTGGTTCAGGAACAGGTTGGTCTGGGTTTCCAGCGGGTTGGCCCCGATCAGGAAGATCGTGTCCGTCACCTCATAGTCGCTGTAGCTGTAGTTCAGCTCGTCCACGCCCATGTCGCGGGTCGAATGCACCTCGGAGTTATAGGCCGGGCGGTTGTGGATGCGGCAGTTCTTGACCTTCATCGATTCGAAATACAGCTTGCCAGTGCCCCACGTGTTCTCATACCCGCCTGCACTGCCGCCATGGTCGAACATCGACACGAACAGGTTGTCCTCGTTCTCCTTGGTGATCACGCGGGCGGTGACGCGGGCCACCAGATCCAGCGCATCATCCCAGGTCGTCGGCTGCCAGGTGCCATAGCGCCAGACCAGCGGGTCGGTCAGCCGCTGCTGCTGGGTGCCGGTCACGTCGCTGCGCCGGTTTTCGGCCATGCGCGCGCCACGCACCGAGCCGAGGCCGGAGTTCACCACGCATTCGTGGTCGGGCTTGATGACCAGATGCACGTTCTGGCCATTCTGCTTGACCACGTTGTACATCGACGGCGCATACCAGTTGGCCGTGTCCTGCGGCTGCTGCGCGGTCAGGTCCTCGCCGGACCAGTTCGATACGGCGGTTCCTTGCGTGTTCATAGGCCAGGTGTAGGCCTTGTAGCCGCAACCGACGATGCAGTAGTGGCAGGTGACATTCTGCACCTTTGCCCCGGCGGGGATGATCGGCAGGCGGTCGATCTGACGTTTGTAAGCCATTGTTCTCTCTCCCCTATGCCAGCACGTTCGACAGGCGGCCGTAGATCAGCTCATCCACGCCCTCGGCGAAGATGTCGCCCTTGTCGTCCACCCGCAGGGTGAACTGCGGCAGGTTCTGCGTGGCATGGCCCCAGGTCTGCTGGCCCCCCGCCTCGGCGTCGAAGCGGCTGAAATGGCCGGGGCAGTTCAGCGTCTTGTCGGCAGCGTTGTAGGACAGAAGCCAGCCCTTGTGCGGGCACATCACCGAATAGGCGACCACGTCGCCGTCCGGCCCGGCACCGCCCTCGACCCTGCTGCCCAGCTTAATCAGCACGCCGGGGCTGTCGGCATCGGGATATGCCACGTCCACCGGCTCGTTGGGTTTCAGATCCGCAAGGTTGGCCAGCCGGTTCGCGGGATAGCTGACCATGGCCAGCGACTGCGCCTGCGCCGAGTTCGGCGCGAGCATCGTGGCCGCTGCGGCCCCGACGGCGCTGATGGCACCGCCCCGCAGAAACTGACGCCTGCCGACGTCAACCAGCTTGTTGCACTTCATGGCTAGGATCCTCCCTGGCTTTTTGATTTTGAACCAGCTTACAGACCGGGGGAGCGGCGCGGCTACGTCCACGCCGGTGTTGCCGCAGCGCGGCAAGCCGTTCATTCCATGCCCTATTTTTCGGCGTTCGGATTTCCGAACAGGCAGGCGGGCCTAAAGACCCAGCTTCTGCATCTTTTCCCACAAGGTCGTGCGCGACACCTGAAGCAGCTTTGCCGCCTCGGTGACTTGCCCCTGCGTGCGCTCCAGCGCCGCCACGATCTGCGCCCGTTCCGCCGCATCGCGGACGGCTGCAAGCGGGCGGATCGCGTCTTGGCCGGCACGTTCGGGGAACAGATCGGACGGCAACACCTTTGCCCCTTCGGCCTGTTCCACCGCGCGCATCAGGCGGGCGCGCAGCTCGCGCCCATTGCCGGGCCAGTCATGTGCGCGGATGGCATCCTCGGTTGAGGCGGCCAATCCGGTCAGTGGTGCTGCACGCCGGGCGTTCAGGCCCGGAAACAGACGCACCGCCAGCCAGACCGCGTCCTCGGGACGGTCGGCCAGCGGCGGGATGACGATTTCGTGGCTTTGCAGCAGGTGGAACAGATCGGCGCGAAATCCACCCGCTGCGATCTTGTCATCGATTCCCATGCCCGCCGTTGCGATCAGCCGGAACGGGGCAGCGCGCAGCATCTGGATCAAGCTGTGCTGCGCCAAGGGTGGAAGCCGCCCGATGCCGATGATCAGCAACGTGCCCTCGCCAACCTCACGCGCCGCCATGTCGATGGCAGAGGCGTCAACTGGCTGACGCAAGGCATCTAGAAGGACAAAGGGTGCCGCGCGCCGGTCTGACTGGTCATGCACCCGCCGCGCGAGCCGCGCCTTTCCAAGCCCATGACCACCCCGGATCAGCAGATGCGCATCGCGACCTGCCGCCTCGGATGTCTGGCGGTCCACCCTGCGGGCGGCGGCGGATATGCCTGTTTCAGGGGGCATCGCAAGGTCGCCCCCAGACCGCATGACGATGGCGAGCCGTTCAAGAAAGCGGCTGATGTCGAATGGCTTGGTGATGTAGTCGGCAGCACCTGATCGGATCAGCCGCACCGCCTGATCAATGCCACCCTGACCGGTGATGAACAGGAATGGCGGCGGCGTGCCAAAGCGGGTGAGTGTGTCATACAACTCTTCTCCCGTGCCGTCGGGCAACCGGATATCGCAGATCACCGCGTCGATGGTCTTGCGTGGCGTGCGGATCGCGGGCAAGGCGCGGGCGATCTGGCGGTGCCACTGAACCTCGGCCCCCTCCAGCGTCAGCCGCTGCATCAGCGACGCGCCCATGATTTCGTCATCCTCGACCAGCACGATGCAGCGCCCCGAAATCATGCCTGCACCTGTGCAGGCAGATCGACGCGGATCACGGTCGCCCCATCAATGCGGGTATGGCTGATCCTGCCGTTCAGGCCCACCACGATGTCATGGGCCAGTCGCAGACCGACACCCCCGCCCGGTGGCAACGGCCCCGATGACAACAGCCGCGCAAGGTGATCCGGGCCAAGGCCCGGTCCTGTGTCATCGACCACGATCGACAGCACATCCGCACCGTTGCTGACCGACAGCCCGACGCGCCCCCCCGTTCCCGCTGCCTCGGAGGCGTTGAGCAGCAGGTTCAGCGTCACCTGGCGCACCTGTGCCGATGGCAGCGCCGCCAGCGTGGCGTCAGCTGCCGTGATCTGCCAGTCGAGGCGTTGTTCGCGGCTGATCGCCTCCGGCTCGAACAACAGCCGCAGATCCTCGAAATCCACTGCCCGCAGCGGCTGGCCCGTCCGGTCAAGCCGGTTCTGGTCAAGGATCGCCCGCGCCACATCCCGCAGGTGCGTGAGGCCCCGCAGCATCAGGTTGCCGGATTCGCGCACCACTTCGGGGCGGTCGGCGTAGGTCACGATGGTGTCGGCGGCGTTCAGCAAGCCACCCAGCGGATTGTTGATCTCGTGCGCCAGCGAGGATGACAGACGGCCAAGGCTGACGAACCGCTCACGCGCAGCCAGCCGCCGCTCGGCTTCGGCCCGCGCCTCGACCGCCGTCGTCATCCGGTTGTAGGTGGCGATCAGCCGGGCAAAGCCGGGGTCGCTGCGCGGGATATCGGCTTCTGCAATCGGGCGCGGCATACCTTCGGTGGCGTCCATCGCACGGACTAGCGTGCCCACAGGGCGAAGGATGCGCGCCACCGCGAGCCAGCCCGCAAAGGCCAGCACGGCCGTCGCGGCCGCATTGCCGAACAACAGCCACAGGGTCACGCGGCGCCGCTCGGCCAGAAGATCGGTCACGTCCAGTTCGGTGACGATGCGCCCGACCTCCCGGCCCTGATACTTCAGGGGCGACACCACCCGCAGCACCGGGTCCCCGGTCATCGTGACCGCGCCGGGGGCGACGGCATCCACCTCGTAGCGGGTCATTTCGCTGCCGACAGGGGCGCGCTTCGGGTCGCTTGCAGCCAGCACGTTCCCGCCTGCGTCCGCCACGACGGTCTGCAACAGCCGCTGCCCGTTCGACCCGGCCCGGGCGCGGTCTAGGATGTCGTACACCTCCCACACGTCCTGCCGCAGCGCGAACGGCCCCAAGGCAACCGACAGCCCCTCGACATGCAGCCGTGCGGTTTCGACCAGCCGTGAATCCTGCACCCGGCGCAGGGCGGTCAGAACCCCCTGGCTGGCCACCAGGCCAAGCGCGATCATCAGCACGGCGGTGACCATGGGCACACGCAGCGTGACGGGAAGGCTCTGGAACCACCCCGTTCTCATGGCCCCGTCTCTCCTGGTCCCGTCCCTATTGCCGCCATACGGGCGGCGATCCCGTCGAACAGCGACGGCTCCGTGCGCGCGACGCCGTCCAGAAACAGCACCGACAGGGCTGCCTGCCCCGAAGATGTGCCTGCGAGGGCAAGCAGGGCTGACCGGCAGGCGGCGACAACCGGATCGCCGGTCCGGTCACCGCGCGCGACAAAGGGCGGAAATCCCAGCCATTCCGACCGGGCCACGATCCGCGTGCGCGTGGTCAGGTCCGGCTCGACCCGGCTCAGCACCTCCCACACATAACCGTCAACGCTGCCCGACCGCGTCAAGCCCCCGGCGACCGCACGCACCACGTTGCGATGCCCGAAGGTGAAGATCGACCGAGTGAAGAACGTTTCGGGTGTCTGCCCCACGCGCGCGAGGTCAGACGCGGTTACCAAGAAACCGGAATTGCTGTCGGGATCGGAAAACGCATGCGTTCCGCCGCGTAGGTCATTAAGGCTCTGCGCCGGGTCATCCGACGACGCAATCAGGTAGGATTGATACAGCGGCTGCCCGTTCCACACCGGGACACCCAGCAAAACCAGTTCGCTGCGGTGTTGCAGGAAGGGATAGCCACAGGTCCAGGCCGCATCGACCGACCCATCCAGCAGCGCCCCGGTGATTTCCTGATAGGTGCGGCGCTGGACCAGATCGACGGGACGGCCCATCCCTTCCGCAAGGGCGGTCTGAAGGGCGGAGATGACGGCGGCATCGTTGTCCAGAAACACCGGGGTCAGCGCGAATCTGACCGCAGTATTCGATTGCGCAAGCACAGCAGGCGCGGCCAAGGTTGCGGCACCTGCAAGAAACGCTCTCCGTGTAAATGCCATCGTCCCGCCTCCCAGCCGTAAATGCCTACGCTACGCCTTGGCTTCCCCCTGCGGCAATGAACCAAACGGGGGCTGATCGCCTCAGGTCGCCGCGGACAGGTTGACCCGCTTCATCAGCGCCTCGGCGGTTTCGCGGCGTTCTGAATAGCGATCCACCAGATAGTCGGCACGGTCGCGGGTCAGCAGCGTGAACTTCATCAACTCCTCCATCACATCGACGATCCGGTCGTAGAGTGGCGACGGGCGCATCCGGCCCGCCTCGTCGAACTCTTGAAACGCCTTCGGAATCGAGGACTGGTTCGGAATGGTAATCAGCCGCATCCAGCGCCCCAGAATGCGCATCTGATTGACGGCGTTGAAGCTTTGCGAGCCACCTGACACCTGCATCACGGCCAGCGTTTTCCCTTGCGTCGGCCGCACGGCCCCAATCGACAGGGGTATCCAGTCGATCTGCGCCTTCATGATGCCGGTCATCGCGCCGTGCCGTTCGGGCGATGACCACACCATCCCCTCGGACCAGATCACCAGCGACCGCAATTCTTCAACCTTCGCCATGTCGGCCCCCGGCTGATCCGGCAGAGGCAGGCCGGAGGGGTTGAAGACCCGCACCTCGGCCCCGAGCCGGGTCAGGATACGCCCGGCCTCTTCGGCGGAAAGGCGGCTGAAGCTGCGCGGGCGGAGCGAGCCATAGAGCAGCAGGATGCGGGGCGGATGGGTTGCGATGGGCGGGGACAGCAGGCGCGCGGGGTCGATGGCGGCAAAGTTGGTCTCATCAAGGGCGGGGAATGTCGGCGCGTCGGTCATCGCTTAAACCTTCCCCGGTGCACTGGCCGCAAACCACCGCCGCCCCAGCCACAGCGCCACCGACACCAGCCCGATCAGCACCGGCACTTCGACCAGCGGGCCGATGACGGTCGCAAAGGCCACCGGCGAGGCCAGACCGAAGGTAGCGATGGCCACGGCAATCGCCAGCTCGAAATTGTTGCCCGCCGCCGTGAAGGCCACCGCCGTGGTGCGCGGATAATCGGCCCCGATCAGGCGGCCCAAGGCAAAGCCGATACCGAACTGGACCCCGAAATACAGCGCCAGCGGCACCGCGACGCGCAGCGCGTCACCGGGCAGACGCAAAACTTCGCCACCCTTCATCACGAACATCGCCATGATGGTGAATAGCAGCGCCACCAGCGTGACCGGGGCGATGCGCGGCAGAAAGCGGGTCTGATACCAGCCTTCGCCATGCCGACTCACAAGGATGCGGCGGGTCAGATACCCGGCGGCAAAGGGGATGCCCAGATAGATCAGCACCGCCTGCGTGATCATCCAGAAACCCACGTCGATCACCTGACCCTCCAGCCCGAACAGCGGCGGCAAAACCGTCAGGAACACCCAGGCGTAGGTCGAGAAGAACAGGATCTGGAACACCGAATTGAACGCCACCAGTGCAGCGCCGTATTGCTGATCGCCGCAGGCAAGGCCGTTCCAGACCAGCACCATCGCGATGCAGCGGGCCAGCCCGATCAGGATCAGGCCGGTCATGTATTCCGGGCTGTCCGACAGGAACATGACCGCAAGTGCGAACATGAGCACCGGCCCGATGATCCAGTTCTGTACCAGCGACAGCGCCAGGATGCGCCGGTCCTCGAACACCTTCGGAAGGTCCTCGTAGCGCACCTTTGCCAGCGGCGGATACATCATCAGGATCAACCCGATCGCAATCGGGAGGTTCGTGGTGCCGATTGACAGCGCGTTGAGTGCGCCGGGCAGCGCCGGGAATAGTGTGCCCAGCAAAACGCCTGCCGCCATCGCTGCAAAGATCCAGAGCGTCAGCCAGCGGTCGAGGAAGGAAAGGCGTTTCATGTCAGGCT
>JBQTJI010000109.1:0-13276 GCA_052387255.1 Gemmobacter sp.
GGTCTCACACCCCCCGCCCCCGGGCGGGGGGGTCCCTGGCGCCCCCCCCCCCCCCGGGGGGGGTGTGTGTTTGGGGGGGGGGGGCCCGGAACGGCTGCCGCCTGTTCAAGGGTCGTCATCGTTTCGCGCACCAGCACCGCCCCGCTGGCCGCATCCGCGTGCTCGATGCCCACCGTCACCACCCGCATCGGCCCCGCCCGCCCCGGCTTGGTCACGTCCGACAGCAGCGAGGCGCGGCAACGCAGCACCATCCCGGCCTTGATCGGCGACACATAGTCATAGGCCTGTTCGCCATGCACCGTGCGCCCCCGGTCCAGCGCCAGCACCTCGGTCACCAGCCGCTCGACCCAGTCTGCCCCCGCCACCATGGTGAAGGTGGGTGGCGCGGCATCAGACGCGCCCCCCCCGACCGCCCGCGCGAATTCGGCGATCTTCCCGGCCTCGACGGCAAAGGTCCATTCGGCCAGCATCGTCATGCCCCCACCAGCCCCGACACACCACCCCGCCGCCGCCCGACCAGCACCATCGCCGCCAGCGCCAGCAGGTTGCAGACGATCAGCAGCGTGGCAATCGCGGTGATCGTGGGGTTCACCTGCAGCGCCAGTTCGGCGAACATGCGCTTCGGGATCGTCAGGTGCGTGCCCGAGATGAAAAGGGTGATCACCACCTCGTCGAAGCTGAGCACGAAGGCAAAGATCCAGGCGGCCAGGGCCGAGGGCAGGACGTTCGGCAGGGTGATCTTGGTCAGCACCTGCCAGCGGGTCGCGCCCAGGGTGGCCGCCACCTGCTCGATCCGGGGGTCGAAGCTGCGGATCGCCGACTGCATGACCAGCACGACGTAAGGCAGGCTCAGCACCGTGTGGCCCAGGATCAGCCCGCCGAAACTGCCCAGGATGCCCGCGCGGGCGAAAAAGATGTACAGCGCCACGGCAGTGATGATCGAGGGCACGATCATGGGGGCGATGATGTTGGCCTCGACCGCCCCCCGCCCGGCAAACTGCCCCCGCGCCAGCACATAGGCGGCGGTCGTGCCGCAGATCAGGGCGGTGGTGCTGGACAGCGCCGCCAGCACCAGAGAATTGCGCCCGGCCTGCAGCCAGACCGGGTTGGAGAAGACCTCGGCATACCAGCGCAGCGAGAACCCCGGCGGCGGAAAGGCCAGCGACTGCGCCGACGAGAACGACATCGGTGCCACGATCAGCACCGGCAGGCACAGGAACAGCAGCACCGCCATGCCGTAAAGGGGCAACCACATCCTCATGCCGCGCCCCCCCTCAACCGCTGGTACAGCGCATAGAGCGACAGCGTCATCGCCAAGAGGACCGCCGCCACCACCGCCGCCATGTTCCAGTTGGCGACGCGGTTGATCAGAAGGTCCATCATGTTGGCGACGAGCGGCACCTTGCCGCCGCCCAGGATCGCGGGGGTGATGTAGAACCCCAGCGCCAGGATGAACACCAGGATCGCCGAGGCCATCAGCGCCCCCACCGTCAGCGGAAAGAACACCTGCCAGAACACCCGCATCTCGCCCGCCCCCATGGTGCGCGCGACCTGGCACAGGCGCGGATCGACCCGGACCATCGCGGCATAGAGCGGCAGCACCAGGAACGGCAACAGCACGTTGACCATGCCGATGGTGATGCCGACCTCGTTGTACAGGAACTGCACCGGCCTGTCGGTCAGGCCGAGCCCCATCAGGCTGCGGTTGATCAGGCCTGAACTGCCCAGGACCACGATCCAGGCATAGGTGCGCACCAGGATCGACACCCAGAAGGTCGTGACCACCAGCCCCAGCACCACGAAGCGCCTGGTGTCGGTCAGCCTGCTGGCCCAGTAGGCCAGCGGATAGCCCAGCAGGATCGTGACCGCCGTCACTGTCAGTGCCACGCGCAGGGTGCGCCCGATGATGCGCAGGTAGGCCTGGCTTTCCCAGAATTCGCGCAGGTGGGCCAGCGTCAGGCGGCCCGTCTCTTCGTCCAGAACCGCCCAGTAGAGGGTCTGCAACAGCGGCCAGTCGAAGACGGCGGCAATCAACAGCAATGCCGGGGCCAGCAGGAACACCCATTGCCCCTGGCCCCGCGCCACCGGGGCGCGGGGCGTTGCCGCCCCGGCCCCGGTCTGCACGGTCGCGTCAGACGGGCGCATCGCCCCAGACCTTTCGCCCAATCGCACGACCCGTCACTGCAGCAGCTTGAACTCGGTCCAGCGCTTTTCCACCTCGGCGGCGTTGTCAAACCACCATTGCCCCGGTACCAGCCACTGCACGGCCTTGTTCGCCTCCGCCGTCGGGAACTGGGCCGCCTGTTCGGGCGTCACCAGCGCGGCAAGTTCCGGGCTTGGCCCCGGATAGGGCAGATAGCCCACCAGGCATTTCTGCACCTCGGCGTTGGTCTGCAGCTTCAGCCACTGGTACAGCATGTCGCGCTGTTCGTCGGTGATGCCCTTGGTGACCACCTGCCACGAGATGTCGAGCATCCCCTGGTTGTAGCTGGCCGTCACCCCTTCATGCCCGAACACACGGCCCGACCAGGCGATGGCATACTGCGCCTCGTTGTCCTTCAGCAGCTGCGCCGGCTGCGCGCCCGACTCCCACCAGATCGTGTCATCCTTGATCTTTTCCAGCGTGGCAAAGGCCAGGTCCAGGTCCACCCCCTTGGCCGCATCCTCCATGCTCTGCCCGCCGCCCATGGCGGCAAAGGGCAGCACGAAGTCGGGGTAGGTCGGCAGCGCCCGCTTGCCGGGGAACTTCTCGGTATCGAAGAACTCGACCCAGTTCGTCACCGGGGCCGCGTCGCTGCGATGGGCCATGATGGTGGAATAGTAGCTGGCCCCGAAACCGTAGGTGTTCTTGGCCTCGTCGAACATCGGTTCGGGGTCGAGCTTGGCCCAGTCGATTTCCTCCAACAGGCCCTCGGCCGCCATGCGCAGCATGTCGCCGGTCGACCCGTCGCTGGTGGTGTTGGTGATCACGCCCGACTTGGCCTGGGCCTGCATCTTGGCGAACCCGCCGGGGGTTTCGGTGACCACCTGGATGCCGGTCGCCTCGGTGAAGGGCTTGTTCACGCAGGCCTCGACCGAGTCGCCGTATTCGCCGCCCGAGTTCATGATGTTCAGCACCTGCTGCGCAACCGCCACCCCAGGCAGGGCAAGGGCCACGACGGCGGCAGAGCAGAGAAGGCGCAGTCTGAACGGCAGTGTCATGTCGTCATCCTTTCTGTTGGAACGGCAGATGCTGTTGTGAGGGGGCCCGATCTGCCTCGGGGTCGGGGGACGGGCGGGCGGCGTCGGGCAACAGCCAGACACGGCCCGGGTCCCAGGAAAGATGCACGATGTCGCCGTCGCGGTGGCGGTCGTGCAGGCCGCTGACATGGACGCGCAGGACGTGGCCGCCCGGCGTGCGCACGCCGTAGCGCACGACCTCGCCCAGGAAATCGACGTCGACGACCCGGCCATGCGCCATGCCGCCGCTGGCGACGAAGCGCAGCGCATCGGGGCGCAGCACGCCCGTCACCGGGGTGCCCTCGGCCAGACCTTCGGCCTCCGCCGCCCAGACCTCGCCGTTGGCGCTGCGGATCGCGCCCGCCTGCCAGTGGCCATCGAGGAAGTTCGCGGTGCCGAGGAAGCCTGCGGCAAAGCGCGTCGCGGGGCGGTGGTACAGGGAATCGGGCGATCCGACCTGTTCGACCCGGCCTTTCGACAGCAGGATCACCCGGTCCGACAGCGACATCGCCTCTTCCTGGTCATGCGTGACCATCACCGTGGTGATGCCAAGCTCACGCTGCAGGGCGCGGATCTCCATCCGCACGGCCTCGCGCAGGTTGCGGTCCAGCGCCGCCAGGGGTTCGTCCAGGAGCAGGATGTCGGGCTTGAACACGATGGCGCGGGCCAGGGCCACGCGCTGCTGCTGGCCGCCCGACAGCTGGTCGGGCTTGCGCGCGCCGAACCCGTCCAGCCGCACGAGGCGCAGGGCATCCCCGACGCGGCGGGTGACCTCGGACGAGGGTACCTTCCGCAGCCGCAGGGGGAAGGCCACGTTGTCGAAGATCGTCATGTGCGGGAACAGCGCGTAGGACTGGAACACCAGCCCCGTGTTCCGTTCGCTGGCCAGGGCACGGGTCACGTCGCGCGTCCCGATCTCGATCCTTCCGGAGGTGACCCCGGTGATCCCGGCGATCAGCGACAGCATCGTCGTCTTGCCCGACCCCGAGGGGCCGAGGACCGTGGTGAACTGCCCTGCGGGCATGACCATCGACACATTGTCCAGCGCGGCCTGCGCGCCATAGGCCTTGGTCACGCCGGTAAAGCGGACTTCGGTCATGCGATGGCCTTCCAACGCGGGGCGGGCACGACATCCGCGGCCTGCGCCACGCGATGCGCCGAAAGGCGGGCCTCGGCGACGACCTCGTCCAGATCGACTGCGACAGGCCGACCCCCCGTCACGATCACGCGGCCGTCGCAGATCACCGTGTCCACGCCCCGCCCGCGCTCGACCAGCACCAGATGGCGCACGGGGTCGAAGCCCGGCTGCGCCTCGGGCGCGTCGGCGCGTCGGATCACGATGTCGGCGGGCAGGCCCACGGCCAGTTGCCCCAGCCGCCCGTCCATCCCCATCGCCCGCGCGCCGCCGCGCGTCAGGATCTCCAGGATCGTCTCGGGCGGCACATAGTCGCCCCATTCCCGCGCCAGCAGATAGCCGATGGACCCCAGGTCGCCAAAGGTCCAGGCCTTGGCCACGTCGGTGCCGAAGGCCACCGAAGTGCCCGCCCGCGCCATCTGCGGAAACCGGCTGCGCGATGTCGGCGCGATGCCATAGTAGACCGTGTTCCCCGGATGCCAGACCAGCGCCATGCCCGACGCCACCACCGCCTCGGCCTCGGCCTCGGTCAGGGCGTTCATGTGGGTGAACACGCTGGACGGGCCGATCAGGCCGTGTTCCGCGAAATGCACCAGTGCGGGCTTGCCGAACCGCGCGGCATCCGCCGCCGCATCCTCGGCCATGAAGCTTTGATGCTGGTGCACGACGCTGCCCGCCGCGTCGGCCACGCGCCTGGCCTCGGCCATCAGATCGTCCGAGGCGCTGCCCATGCCGTAAATGCCGACATGCCCGCGCGACAGGCCGCCCCGCGCGTTGCGCCACAGTTGCCCGCCCAGCCCCGCCATGGCCCGCCCCGCATTGCAGGGCGCGCGCGGCACCTGCACCGCCATCGGCTCTCCGCCGGACAGGTCCCACAGCATGCAATCCGCGACCGACGACCGGATACCGATTTCGCTTGCCGCATCGGCCACCACATCGGGAAAGAACGCGGTCGCGGCCTCGACGAACCCGGTGAAGCCGTTCATCGCCAGTTCGCAGGTCAGCAGACGCGTTGCGGCGCGTTCGTCCGCCTCGGTCAGCGCGTTCAGCCAGCGGGCGAAGGGGCCGGGCCTGCCCGGCAGGCTGGCCGAGGGTGCTGCGGGATCATCGGGCAGCGCGCCCCGGATCAGGTGCAGCCCGGCGTGATAGTGCCCGTCGATCCAGCCCGGATGCACCACGCCGCCCCTAGCGTCGATGCGCCGGGCAGGGGACCAGTGCGCGGCGACTTCGCGCGTCGGACCGATGGCCGCGATCATCCCGTCCTTCACCGCGACTGCCCCTTCCGCCCAGACCCGCCGCTGGTCATCGACGGTGATGACCAGCCCGTTCTCGACCAGGATGTCGCAAGGTGACGTCATGCCTGACCCTCGCGGTCCCAGGCCCCGTCGCGCAGGTCGGGCTTCAGCGACTTCAGCGTCTGCTTGTCGACCTTCATCGACGCCAGACGCGGGAAATCCGTCGTGCGGTATTCCAGATAGCGGGGCACCTTGAACCCCGCCAGCCGTTCGCGGCAATGGTCCAGCACGGCCTCTGGCGGCAGGGTTTCCATCGTCACCCCCGCCGCCACCAGCAAATAGGCCTTCACCTCTTCGCCCCGCATCGCATCCGGCACCGGCACCACGGCGGCCTCGGTGATCAGGGGATGCGCGCCCAGCACGGCCTCGACCTCGGACGCCGAAATGTTCTCGCCCGACCGGCGGATGATCTCTTTCCGCCGCCCCACGAAGTACAACAGCCCCCGCTCGTCGCGCCGCACCATGTCGCCCGAGTGGTACCAGCCGCCCCGGTTCGCCTCGTCCGTCACCTCGGGGCGGTTGAGATAGCCCATGTAGAGGTCGGCCCCCGCGATCAGCGCCTCGCCCGTCTGGCCCACCGGCACCTCGTTGCCGTCGTCATCGGCGACCCGCACCGTCACGCCCGGCGGTTCCACCCCCATGGTCCCCAGGCCCACCAGGTCGTCGGCCAGGGCATCGGGCACCCTGCTCATCACGCCGCCTTCGGTGCTGCCGTACTGGTTGTGCCAGTGGAACCCGTAGCGGTCGATCAGCGTGCGGTGGATGTCCTTGGGCAGCCCGGCGTGGATGGCCAGCCGCATCCGGTGGTCGCGGTCCTGCGGTCCCGGCTCGCCGGTCATCAGCAGGGCAGGGATCGAGGCGATGGACAAAAGCTCGGTCGCGTCGTGCTGCGTGACCACCTCCCAGAACCGCGACACGGAAAAGCGGCGCATGGCGATCATCGTGCCGCGCGTGGCCACCGAGGTCAGAAGCTGGATCGTGGGATCGGCATAGTAGAACGGCAGCACGCACAACTGCCGGTCCTGCCAGCCCCGCCGGAACAGCCGCAGGTCGATGTCGATGACCCGCAGCCACCAGCCGTGATGCAGCATGCAGCCCTTGGGCGCGCCGGTGGTGCCAGAGGTGTAGTAGACCGACACGCAGTCGTCGCGCTGACACGTCGCCTCGCGGAAATCGAGGCGGGGGCCGTCCAGGTGCGCCAGTCCCTCGGGTTCCGCAGCCTCCAGCCCGATCACCGCGATGCCGCGACCGGGTGCAATCTCGTCCACCACGGGCTTTTGCGCGGGTCCGTGGATGATCGCCACGGGGCGCGAATCGTTCAGGATGTGCCCCGCATCATGCGATTTCGCCGTGGGGGCGACCGACACCAGCGTGCCCCGGCAGGCGACGATGGCAAAGAAGGCCACCATGAACTCCAGCCGGTTGTCCAGCATCACCGCCACATTGTCGCCGGGGGTCACGATGCCGCGCAGGTACCCTGCGAACACCTCGCAGCGGCGCAGGAAATCGCGGCGGGTCATCCGCAGCCCGTCTTCGACGATGACCAGCGGGCGCTCGGGGTCGTCATGGCAGCCGCGCGCCAGCAGGGCGATGATCGTGGGGTCGGGCAGGGCGGACCAGTCGGGTGCCACGTCGCCATGCGTAACCCAGTGCGCCGGGCGCGGATCGGTGACGGTGCGCGAGGGGGAGGTCATGGCGCAATCTCCGCATAGCCGCGCGTTAGGACGGCCCGCCCGGCACCATCGGTCGCCGAAAAGGCGACAAGGCCCTGGGCGTCGATGGCGCGGGTGATGTGCAGCGCTACGCCGTCCCGGCTGAACAGGGGCTGCGCGAACCGGCAGCCCAGCCGCCGCAGCCGCCCCGCCTGACCGCCCGCGAAGTCCGCGACGATGGCCGTCGCCGCCAGCGACAGCGTCAGCATGCCGTGCACGATGGGGGCCGGGAACCCCAGGTCCGCCGCCGCATCAGCGTCGAGGCAATAGGCGGAATAGTCCCGCGCCGCCTCGGCATAGGCCAGCGTCAGGGCGGGCGAGATGGCAAGGCTGTCGCGCACCTCTGGTCCCTTCGCCGCCTCGGGGCGCGCGGGGGCTTCGCCCGCCGTCACCGGATCGGCCCGCCCGGTGACCAGCACGGTCGATACCTGCGTGCAGATGGCCTCGCCCGTGTGGGTCGCGGTGTCCGAGGTGATGTGGAGCAAAAGCCCCGCCGCGTTCGTCCGAACCCCCGTCAAGCGTGACCGCGACAACAGCCGCAGGCCCGGCACGATGGGCGCGTGGAACCAATAGTCGTGCTCGCCATGCAGCGCGAAATCCCCGGTCACGAAGGCCATCACCTCGACCATCGACTGCATTACCGGGATGTGGGCAAAGGTCGGCGGGGCGACGCGGCCCTCGCGGTGCAGGGAAACCGGATCGCCGATGGCGGCGGCGAACTGCGCCAGGCGGTGGCTGCCGGTGCGGAACTCTTCCGAGTCGCGCTCTGTCCCCAGCAGACCGATGGCCTTTGCGGCCAGGGTGTTCAGGTCGGTCATCCCAGCGCCTCGGGCACGAAATCGGCCAGGCCCGGCAGGGGTGGCAGCCGCCCCTGCAGTGCGGTGCCGATATGCTCGGGCGTCCAGCGCCCGCCGTTGCGCAGGTCGGCCACCACGGTGCCGGGCGCCAGCACCTCGATCCGGTCGCCGTAGGCGTGGAACACCTGGCCCGTCGCCGGGCAGTCGGCCTCTGCCAGCCAGCACACCAGGGGCGAGACATTGGCCGGATCGAACACGTCGAAGACGCCCGGCGGCGGCGGTTTCAGCGAGTCCTCGATCCGCGTCCGGGCCGAGGGCGACACGGCGTTGGACCGCACCCCGTACTTTGCCCCCTCGTTCGCCAGGGTCAGCGCGAACCCCACGATGCCCATCTTGGCGGCGGCATAGTTCGCCTGCCCGAAGTTGCCGATGAACCCCGCGACCGAGGTGGTGTGGATGACCGAGGCCTGCACCCTCTCGCCTGCCTTCGCCGCCGCCCGCCAATGCGCCATGGCGTGATGCGACGGTGCCGCGTGCCCCTTCAGGTGCACGCGCACCACGGCGTCCCAGTCGCCCTCGGTCATGTTGGCGAACAGCCGGTCGCGCAGGATGCCTGCGTTGTTCACCAGCACGTCGAGCCGACCGAACGCCGCCAGAGCCGCCTGCACCAGCGCGCCCGCCTGTGCCCAGTCGGCCACGTCATGCCCGCTGACCACCGCCTGCCCGCCCGCCGCCCGAATCTCCTCGGCAACCCCTTGCGCAGGGGTCGGGTCGGCCCCGTGCCCGTGCAGGTCGCCGCCCAAGTCGTTCACCACCACCGCCGCGCCCCCGGCCGCCAGGGCCAGCGCATGCGCCCGTCCCAGACCCCGCCCGGCCCCCGTCACGATCGCCACCCGCCCCGCCAGAGCCGCCATGCGCGCGAAGTCCTGTCCCTGTGCCGCAGTCGAAAATCAACGGCATGGTGAAACTGATGTCAACATCAATTATCGGACAGAATCCGTGCAGTGGAGAACGTTCAGGCCGCAGCCTCGGTCATCCGTCCCGCTGCAACGGCCAGCCGCCGCACGCCCTCGGCCAGGCGGTCGGGCGGGTTCAGGGTAAAGTTGATGCGGATCGCCCGGCGATAGACGCCCGCCGGATCGAACACGCTGCTCGGCGTGACCGACACCCCCGCCGCCATTGCCAGCGCCAGCAGCCGGTCGGTGTCAAAGGCAGGGTCCCGCGCCACCGCCCAGACGAACATGCCGCCGACGGGCCGTTCCCATTCGAACCAGGGCGACAGGTGCCGTTCCATCGCATCGCACAGGGCATCGCGCCGCGCGCGGTACAGCGCGATCACGCCGGGCTGCACCCGCTCCATCAGCCCGGCCTGCAGGGCGCGCAGCGCGATCCCTTGCGTCAGCCCGCTGGTACACATGTCGCTGCCCTGTTTGGCCGCCGCCAGTGCCCGGATCATCGCGGGCGCCGCGATCATCCAGCCGATGCGCAGGCCGGGCACGATTTCCTTGGACAGCGTCCCCATGTACACGACCGGCCCCTGGTAAGGTCCGCCGTCCGCAGCCAGCTCGATCATCCGGGGCAGGCGGTCGCCGTCGTATTGCAGCGTACCATAGGGGTCGTCCTCGACCAGCCAGGTGCCGGTCGCCTGTGCCGCCGCGACCATCCGCTGCCGGAAACCCGCCCCCACCAGCCGCCCGGTGGGGTTCGAGAAGTTGGGCACCATGTAACCGAACTGCGCCCCAGCCAGCAGCGCCTCGGGATCGACCGCGTTGTCCTCGGGCGCGAAGGACCGGTAGGTCGGCGCATGCGGACGCCAGGCGTCGATGGCCCCGAGGTAGGTCGGCCACTGCGCCGCGATCACCTGTCCCGACGTCAGCAGCGCCTTGCCGATCAGGTCCAGCCCCTGCATCCCCGCCGTCGTCACCAGCACGTTGTCGCGCGTCAGGCGCAAGGCCCCGGTGCTGAACCGCGCGGCCAGCAGGTCGCGCAGGGCGGGCAGGCCGGTGACCGGGCTGTAGGCAAGTGCCGCGCCCGGATCGTCGCGCACCGTCGCTGCCGCGATGTCGGCCAGTTCCTCTGCCGGAAAGGTTTCGGGCGCGGGCAGGCCGCCGGCCATGTTCACAACCTCGGGCCCTGCCGACAGGAACCCCGCCGTGATGTCGTTCGTGGTGGCCAGCCAGGGCGCGAAGGCGGGGCGCATGGCGGTTAGACCTTGGGATCGGGGGCAGCCGTGTCGGTCCGCCCTTCCTGCAGGATCATCCGCCCCTTCGACGCCGCCCGTCGGTGAACGGATGCCGCCTGATAGTCGGGGTCGTTGTACCAGGCCAGCGCCGCCGCGCGGTCGGGGAATTCGAGGATCACCATGCGGTCGCCGAAGGCCTCGCCCTCGCAGGTGGTCACCTCGTCGCCGCGCGTCAGGAACCGCCCGCCGTGACGGGCCAGCGTGGGCGGGGTCAGCGCGGTGTAGCGGCGATAGGTCTCGGGGTCGTGGACGCGCATCGTGCAGATCATGTAGGCGGCCATTCCCCGTGTCCCTTCGCGTTCCATCCCGGCCCCGACTTCATCGAACGCAGCACCCAAGATCAAGCCCTGTCGTTGGCCCAGGCCTAGACCAGCGGCATCCGCCGCATCATCCCCGGCGCGTCGGGATCATGGTACTTGTTCGGCACGCCCCGGTCCTGCAGCAGCCTGGCGCAGTAGGCCAGCCGTCCCTGGTCCAGCGTCACGCCCAGGCCCGGCCCCTCGGGCAGGGCCAGGTGGTTGCCCTTCGGCACGAACGGCCCCTCGGCGATCACGTCAAGGGGCTGCCAGCGCAGCAGCGACTGGTTCGGCTCGCGGATATGGGGATGGGCGGCGCAGAGGTGCAGGTCGGCTGCCGTTTCCAGCCCCGATCCGCCGGAATAGCACCAGAAATCCACCCCCGCCGCCGCGCAGCCCGACACGAACCGCAAGGCCGACGAAAACCCCCCCAGGCCCGCCACATCCGACACGATGGCATCGGGCACGCCGCAAGCCAGGGCCTTGGCGATATCGGTGTTGTGGCCCGAGAACGGGATCGTGGTGCGCGCCCGCAACCGCCGCATCGCCGTCCAGTCGGGGGTCGGGTCTTCCCAGTTCCTGACCCCGGCCTCTTCGAAAGCCGGGGCGAGATGAATGCAGGACGGCAGGCTGAAGGCCTGGTTGCTGTCGATCCGCAGCATGGCGTCGGGGCCGAGGGCGGCGCGCAGCGCCTGCACCAGCCGGATGTTGGCCCCCAGGTCGGGGTCGGACACCTTGCCCTCGAACCAGGTCGTGCCGTGCGCCTCGCGCAGGCCCAGGCAATAATCGACCACCTGCGCGATCGACCGCTCGCCGCCCTTGTCCCCCTCGGCCAGGCGATAGCTGAAATAGTCGGTGAAGGGGATCGCGCGGCGCTGGATGCCGCCCAGCAGGTTCGCCACCGGCTGATCCCACAGTTTGCCCCGCAGGTCCCACAGCGCGATCTCGACCGCCCCCCAGGCCCCGCGCAGGCCTGTGTCCGTCACCGAATGGGCGAAGGGCATCGACGGCATCACCCGCCGCTCGATCCCGTTCATGTCCAGCGGGTCAAGGCCCATCAGACGCTCGGCCCAGCCGTTGATGATGGCGGCAGCCCCGTGCGACGGGGCCTCGCCGATGCCGGTGATGCCCTCGTCGGTCTCGACCTCGACCACGGTCTTGGTGAAAGCGTCAAGCGCTCCGTAGGACCACAGGTACGGGGCCTCCAGAGGTACCCGGATGGGCGTGGCGCGAATGGTGCGGATTTTCATGGGTGCCCCTTGGGGTGGCTGACCCCATGGACATTCCGCCGCCTGCGGGCAAGCTGTCCACGCCAATCGCGACACTGGGGGGACAATGCGCATCACGCTGGACGAGGCCGAAGCCATCGCGAACGACGCGCTTGCCCGCGCCGGGGCCAGCCCCTTGCAGGCCGCGCCGGTCGCCCGCTCGATCCGCGCCGCCGAGGCCGAGGGGACGCGCGGCATCGGCCTGGGCTATCTGCCCTGGTATTGGCGGCACCTGCGCGTCGGCAAGATCGTCGGCGATGCCGTTCCTGCGCTGGAAACCCCAAGGCCCGGCGTCATCACCGTGGACGCGCGCGGCGGCTTTGCCCACCCGGCCTACGAGGCGGGCGAGCCTGCGCTGATCGCCGCCGCCAGGGTGCAGGGGATCGCGATCCTGGGTGTGGCCAACGCCTATGCCTGTGGCGTGCTTGGCTATTTCGCCGACCGGATGGCGCGGGCGGGGCTGGTCAGCCTGACCACGACCAACGCCTCGTCCACCATGGCGCCCTGGGGCGGGCGTGTGCCGTTCTTCGGCACCAATCCCTTCGCCTTTGGCGCGCCGCGCGCGGGCGATCCGCTGGTGATCGACAGTTCGGCCTCGGCCACCGCCTTTGTCAACCTGGCCACTGCCGCCACGACAGGCCGCCCGATCCCGGCCCATTGGGCGCTGGATGCCGAAGGCCGCCCGACCACCGATGCCGCCGAAGGCCTGCGCGGCTCCATCGCCCCGGCGGGCGGGCACAAGGGCAGCGCCCTGGCCCTGATGGTCGAGGTGCTGGCGGCGGGGCTGACGGGGGCGAACTGGTCCTACGCCGCGTCGTCGCTGGGCGACGATGCTGGCGGCCCGCCGCGCCTGGGCCAGACCTTCATCGCCATCGACCCCGCCGCCATGGCAGCGGGGTTCGTGCCGCGCCTTGAAACCATGCTGTCGGCGATGCTGGCGCAGGACGGCGTCCGCCTGCCCGGCGACCGCCGCCACGCGAACCGAAAGCAGGCCGGGGGTGCCGGGGTGGACCTGACCGACGACGAGGCGGCCCGGCTGGCCGACCTGACCGGACGTCCCCTGCGGTCTGTCGCGACCGGCTGAGCCGTCGCTGCCTGCTTTGAGCCTGTCGCGTTCATCCGGGTCCACCCCCCGACGGGTCGTCCCGGCGAAGGCCGGGACCCCGATCAATCCGCCCCGACGATCGGGGTCCCGGGCGTAGCCGTGGCCAACGCTTCGGCATGAGCGGTGGTGGATAACATCGCTCGCAGCCAGCAAAAAAACCGGGGGCGACCACCCCCTCGCGCAGGGATCCCCCGCCGGCGACGGGCA
>JBQTJI010000110.1:0-7115 GCA_052387255.1 Gemmobacter sp.
GGGATCAGCGCCAGTTGCAAGGGCACGACCAGCAGGCCCACGACGGCGGCGATCAGCAGGGCGCGGCCCGGGAACTCCATCCACGCCAGGGCATAGGCGGCGAAGGCGGCGATCAGGATCGGGATGATGGTGGCCGGGATCGCCACCGTCGCGGTGTTCAGGAAGGCCTGAAAGATCGTCTGCCCGGCCAGCGGGCTGAACAGCACGTTGTTGTAGCTGTCGACCGTGAACTCGGGCGGGGTCGAGGCGGTGGCAAAGACGCGCGGCAGGCGTGTCCCCTCCAGCGTGGTGGGCGAGGTCAGCACATAGGACCCGTCATCCCGGACCGTCAGCGTGAGGCCGTCGTCCAGATTTGCGGTGGCCCCCGCCGCGAACTCGGTCGGGCGGTTGACGTTCGTGCCCCAGGCCGACAGCGTGCTGCCGCCGCCCTGGAACAGGGTGCCCTCGATCACGAAGGCCCCGTCCTTTGGCACCTCGTCGCCCTCGACCCGGATCGGCGACATCTGCTGTTCCTGCGTGGTCAGCGCCCGCCACCAGCCGGAACTGACGATCTGGTCGCCGGTGCGGAACGACGACACCAGCAGGCCGAAGGTCGGAATGACCCACAAGAGCACCAGCGCCACGGTGGCGATGTGGACGGCCCAGGTCAGCGAGGATTTCTGTCCGGCGAGGTTTTCCATGTCCGTTTCCCCCCGCGCGCCTCAGCGCATTTCCTTGCGCGCGCTGTAGACGTTCCAGACCAGGATCGGCGTCACCAGCAGCATGATGATCATGGCACTGGCCGATCCCACGCCCCAGTCGTTGGCCCGGAACAGCTTGTCGTACATGTAGTTGGCCAGCACCTGCGTCTCGAACTGCCCGTTGGTCATGGCCAGCACGATGTCGAAGACCTTGAGCACGGTGATCGTGATCGTGGTCCAGACCACCACGATGGTGCCCATGATCTGCGGTACCTTGATCATGAAGAAGATCTGGAACGGGTTCGCGCCGTCGATGATGGCGGCCTCGATCGTGTCTTCGGGCACGCCGCGCAGGGCGGCGGACAGGATCACCATGGCAAAGCCGGTCTGGATCCAGACCAGCACCGCCATCAGGAAGAAGTTGTTCCAGAACGGGATCGTCAGCCAGGTCTGCGGCGTGCCGTAGGGCAGGTCGTTGGTGATCAGGCCGATCAACCACATCAGCACCGACCAGCCCAGCCACAGCAGGACCGCCCCGCCGACGACGCGCCCGGCCTGTTCCCCCGCGCCGCCCGCCTTGCCCTGCACCATGGGGCGCAGCACCAGCCAGGCGCTGAACAGGAAGGCCGCGACCAGTGCCGCCAGCAGCAGGCCGGGGACCACCTTGACGAACAGGACCGACCAGAACCCGCCCTCGAACTTCATCCAGATGGCATTCAAGAGGCCGATCTGCGCCGCATCCTCGGGCCGGGTGTCGTAGATCAGTTTCCAGATGACCGACGCGCCGACGAACGAGATCGCCATCGGCATGAAGATCATCGACTTGGCGACGTTGCCCCAGCCGATGCGGTCGGTCAGCTGTGCGGCCAAGAGACCGAAGGCGGTCGAGGCGGCGGGCACCACGATCAGCCAGATCATGTTGTTCTTCATCGATTCCCAGAACTTGGCCTCGGTCGCCATCTGGGAATAGTTGGCAAAGCCCACGAATTCGCGCGCGCCGCCGGGCCCTTCGGCGGTCAGCGACAGCCAGGCGGTCGCGAACACCGGATAGGCCAGGTACAGGCCCAGGGCCACGATGGCGGGCATCAGGAACAGCCAGGGGCGGATCGCGTTGGCGCGGTTGATGTTGCGCCCCGCCTGCGGCCCTTTCGCCGGGAAAAGAACCTTGTCGAGAAAAACGTTCGACAGGAAGAAATAGCCGATGCAGCCACCGACGCCGATCACGACCGTCAGAACCGCCTGCAATGCCGGATTCATCGCGCCCCTCCCAAGACGACTGTGCGCAGGTTTGCGCCGGGTTCTTGGGGTCGGCCCGGCGCTGGTGCCGGGCCGTCCCGTTCCTGCCCTCAGGGGCAGGTCACTTGGGCCAGGACGCCTCGACCGTGTCGGCCACGTCCTGCGCCGACTTGCCCGACACATAGTCGACCATCGCCGTCCAGAAGGTGCCCGCACCGACCGCGCCCGGCATCAGGTCGGACCCGTCGAAGCGGAAGGTCGTCGAGTTGACCAGGATCTCGCCCATCTTGCGCGCCGCCGCCGTGCCGTAAAGCTCGACCTTGGCGGTCTTGAGCGGGGTCAGGAAGCTGGTCTGCGCCATCCAGACCTCGTGCGCGATGGGGGTCTTCAGGAACTCGATGAAGGCGCGCGCGCCCTCGCCTTCCTTGGTGATGAAGGCCAGCGTCCCTGCGCCCAGCACCGGCTTGCCCAGGTCCTTGCCCGCATAGGCCGGGAAGTAGAAGAAGTCGGCATCCTCGCCGACGACCGTTCCCTCGGGGAAGAACGACGGGATGAACGACGCCTGGCGGTGCATGTAGCAGGCCGGGGGCGAGGCGAACAGGCCCTTGGGGCTGTCGCGGAAGTCGGTCGAGGCCACGGCCGCCATGCCGCCCGCGACATAGGCGTCGTTCTTGGCGAAGGCCCCGAATTCGTCGATGGCGGCGATCACCTCGGGGGCGTTGAACGGCATGCCGTGGGTGGTCCACTGGTCATAGACCTCGGGCGGCTGGGTGCGCAGCATCAGGTCCTCGACCCAGTCGGTCGCGGGCCAGCCGGTGGCCCCGCCCGATCCCAGGCCGATGCACCACGGCGTGCCGCCGTCGGCGACGATCTGATCGGTCAGCGCCTTGAGGTCTTCCATCGTCTCGGGCACGGCGTAGCCCGCATCCTCGAAGTTCTCGGGGCTGTACCAGACCAGCGACTTCACATCGATCTTGTAGGGAAAGGCGTACAGCGCGGGCGTTCCGTCCTGGCCCTTGTAGGTGCCAAGGCCGACCCAGCTTTCGCCGGCGGCATAGTTCTCGCGCAGCCAGGCCTCCGTCTCGGCCCCCAGCGGCAGGATGAAGCCCTTCGAGGCCAGGTCGGCGATCAGACCGGGCTGCGGCAGCACGGCGATGTCGGGCGGGCTGCCCGCCTGGGTGTCGATGACGATCTGCTGTTCATAGTTCTCGGACGAGGAATAGTTGACCGTCACGCCCGAGGCGGCGGTGAAATACGCCAGCACGGATTCGACCAGCACCTGGTCCTCGCCGCGCCAGGGGCCGAACATGGTGATCGACTGGCCTTCGAGGTTGAACTTGGCGTCGTAGTCCGCATAGCTCTGCCAGTTGAAGCCGCCTTCGCCGACCGGGAACTTCAGGTCCTGGGCCTGGGCCGTCACGGCCCCAAGCGCAAGCGCCGCGACGCCCGCGTAAAGTCTGGATTTCATCGTTTCCTCCCGCATGCTTGCGCCCGTTCGACGCAGCTTTGTTGTCCAAGCGCCAGAATCGCAATCAAACCGCTTTGGATCATCCAACCTTCGCGCATCGTCCGTCGCCTGTCAATCGGCGCGAACCCTGCTGCACCTGCCAAGACCCTTATTCTGCAAGTGCGAAATGGCCGACGCGATGCCTGGCAAAGTTGCCCGCTCGCCTGCTGCGTGCAGGGCTTTGGCTTTGACGGCCCCGACCGATACCGCTAGAGTCACGGCTGGTTGAAACCGGTTTGAACACGATTATCCGCCCATGAACCTCAAGGAACTGGCGCAGCGGCTGGGTTTGTCGCCGACCACCGTCAGCCGCGCGCTGAACGGCTACCCCGAGGTGAACGAGGCCACGCGCGAGCGTGTGCTGGCCGCCGCCAAGCGCCACCACTATCGCCCGAACACCCGCGCCATCCGTCTGGCCACCGGGCGCGCGATGGCGGTCGGCCACGTCATCCCGCTGGCGACGCGGCACGAGATCGTCAATCCCATCTTCGCCGACTTCATCGCCGGTGCGGGTGAGATCTATGCCCGTGCCGGCTACGACATCGTGCTGTCGGTCGTGGCCGACGAGGATGAAGAGGGCACCTACCGCGACCTGCAGTCGCGCGGCACGGTCGACGGCGTTATCCTGCATTCGATGCGGCTCGACGATCCGCGCATCCCGCTGCTGAACGAGACCGGCCTGCCCTTTGTGGCGCATGGCCGTTCGACCGGGGCCACCCTGCCCTATTCCTGGGTCGACGTGAACAACCGCCGCGCCTTTCGCCGCGCGACCGAATTCCTGCTGGACCTCGGCCACCGCCGCATCGGCCTGGTGAACGGGCTCGAGTACATGGATTTCGCCATCCGCCGCCGCGCCGGCTATGTCGAGGCGCTCGAGGCGCGCGGCATCGCCGTCGACCCTGCACTCATGTTCACCGACGAGATGACCGAGACGCGCGGCTTTCGCGCAGCACAGGGCATGCTGTCGCTGCCCGACGCGCCGACGGCCTTTGTCGTGTCCTCGATCATCTCGGCGCTCGGCGTGCGGCGCGCGGCGATGGACCGGGGGCTGAGAATCGGCCGCGACGTGTCGATCATCATCCACGACGACGACCTGAGCTACATGAAGAACGGCGACGACGTGCCGATCTTCACCGCCACGCGATCCTCGGTGCGCGAGGCCGGGCGACAGGCCGCCGCCATGGTGCTGGACCTGATCGCGGGCACGACCACCATCCCCCGCGAAAGCCTGCTCGAGGCCGAGCTGATCATCGGCCAGTCGACCGGCCCCGCCCCCCCCGGACCATTGCCCGACCGAAAGGCCCCCTGATGCTGCCCATGCGCGCCGACTTTCCACCCGGCTTCCTGTTCGGGGCCGCGACCTCCAGCTACCAGATCGAAGGGCACGCCCAGGGCGGCGCGGGGCGCACCCAGTGGGACGATTTCGCGGCGACCCCCGGCAACGTCGTGCGGGCCGAGAATGGCGCGCGCGCCTGCGACCATCTGAATCGCCTGGCCCCCGACCTCGACCTGCTGGCGGGCGCGAACCTGGACGTCTACCGCTTTTCCGCCTCCTGGGCGCGGGTCATCCCCGAGGGGCGCGGTGCGGCGAACGCGGCGGGTCTCGATTTCTACGACCGGCTGGTCGATGGCCTCTTGGAGCGTGGGATCAAGCCCGCGCTGACTCTGTATCACTGGGAACTGCCCTCGCCCCTGTCCGACGCGGGCGGCTGGCGCAACCGCGACATCGCCGGGTGGTTCGCCGACTACGCGCAGGTGCTCTTGGGCCGGATCGGCGACCGCGTCTGGTCCGTGGCCCCGATCAACGAGCCCTGGTGCGTGGCCTGGCTGTCGCACTTCATGGGCTATCACGCGCCCGGCCTGCGCGACATCCGCGCCGCCGCTCGTGCCATGCACCATGTCGGGCTGGCGCATGGCACGGCGATCCAGGCGATGCGGGCCATGGGGATCACCAATCTGGGCGCGGTGTGCAACTTCGAATACAGCCAGCCCGCCGACGAAAGCCCCGAAGCCGCCGCTGCCGCGACCCTTTACGACGGCATCTACAACCGCTGGTTCCTGGGCGGGTTCTTCCACGGCCGCTATCCGCAGGATGTGCTGGACCACCTGGAACCCCACATGCCGCGGGGCTGGCAGGACGACATGGCCACGGTATCGGTCCCGGTCGACTGGCTGGGCCTGAACTACTACACCCGCAAGCTGATCGGCCCCGACCCCGGCCCCTGGCCCAGCTTGCGCGAGGTGCCGGGGCCCCTGCCCAAGACCCAGATCGGATGGGAGATCTACCCCGAGGGTCTGGCCTTCTTCCTGCGCCGGGCCCACGCCGACTATGCGCGCGGCCTGCCGCTCTATGTCACCGAGAACGGCATGGCGAACGCCGACCTGGCGCTCGTGCCCGACGACATCCGCATCGACTATCTGGCGCGGCACATGGGGGCCGTGCAGGGGGTGATCGCGGAAGGGGTGCCGGTGAAGGGCTATTTCATCTGGTCGCTGATGGACAACTACGAATGGACCCTGGGCTACGACGCCCGCTTTGGCCTGGTGCACGTCGATTTCGAAACCTTGCAGCGCCGCCCCAAGGCGTCCTATCACGCCCTGGCGCAGGCACTGGCCCGCTGACCGGAGAACGACCGCATGACCCTTGCCCTTGTGGCCGACATCGGCGGAACCAACACCCGCGTGGCGCTGGCCGACGGAGGGGTGGTGCGGCAGGACACCATCGCCAAGTTCCCGAACCGCGCCTTCACCGGTATCGACGGGGTTCTGGCGCGCTATATGGCCGAGGCCGGGCTGGCCTCGGTCGCCGGGGCCTCGGTCGCGGGCGCGGGGCCGGTGCAGGACGGCGCGGTGACCATGACCAACCTCTTCGACGAGAACGGTGCGGCCTGGATCATCGACGCCCCCCGCGTGATGCGCGCCACGGGGGCGGGCACCGTGGCAGTGCTGAACGACCTGCAGGCGCAGGGACAGGCGCTTGGCCACATCGCCGACGCAAACCTGCGCCCCGTGGTCGAGGGGCCGCGCGCAGCCCGGGGCACGATGCTGGTCGTGGGCCTTGGCACCGGGGTCAACGCGGCCCCGGTCCACAACACGCCCTGGGGCCGCGTCGTGCCCCCGTCCGAATGCGGCCATGTCACCATGCCGGTGCGGGGGGCCGAGGGGTTGCGCCTGCAGGGCTTCATCGAGACGCTTCTCGCCTCGCGCCGCGAGCCGCCCCATGCCGGAGTCGAGGAACTGCTGTCGGGCCGGGGCCTGGGCAACCTGCACGCCTTTGCCGTGGCCGAGGCGTGCGGCGGTCCTGCGCGCGACAGCGCCGCCGTCCTGGCGGCCCTTGCCGCAGGCGACCCGCTGGCCGAACACGCGGCGCGCCTCTACACCTATGTGCTGGGCCAGATGCTGGCCGACCAGGCACTGATCCACCTGCCCTATGGCGGCATCTACCTGATCGGCGGCATGTCGCGGGCGATGACCCCGTTCTTCGACCGCTTCGGCCTGACCACCGCCTTCCGCGAGGACCGCCGTGTCCCCTTGCTGACCCGCGACTTCGCCGTGGCCGTGGTCGAGGACGATTTCGCCGCCCTGACCGGCTGCGCCGTCTACCTGGCGAACGGGGCAAAAGGGTAGCGCTTCCTGCCCCTTCTTCTGTCCCCAAGTATCCCACGGGGGGTCCGGGGGGTGTGAAACCCCCC
>JBQTJI010000111.1:0-33347 GCA_052387255.1 Gemmobacter sp.
GAGGTCCGACCTGCGCTCCTCGGATCGCCCGCTGCAGCGCACGCGGCAGGCTGGATGCGAGGGACGTGACGCGCACCGTGCTGACGAACTACGCCCCAGCCTCCCCCCGCCTTGAATGCCGGGGCCGCAGGGTGGGCAATCTGCCCACCGTTGCGTAGCGGCGGGCAGATTGCCCACCCTACTCGGCGCTGCGCAGCACCTGCGCCGGTCGCGCCGCCAGCGGCCTCAGCGCAAAGGCCAGCCCCGCCAGCAGCGTGGCCATGATGCCGCCCGCGACGATCCCCACCGCCGACACCCATTCGAACGCATAGTCGGCCTCCATGACAAAGGTCATCACCGCCCAGCCCGCCAGCCCGCCCGCGACGATGGCCACCCCCCCCGCCGCCGCCCCGGCGATCCCGGCCCGCAACGCAAAGCTGCCCAGGATGCGGCCCCGCGTGGCCCCCAGCACCTTGAGCACCGCCGCCTCGTAGACCCGCGCCCGTTCGCCCGCAGCCGCCGCGCCGATCAGCACCACGAACCCGGTCAGCAAGGTCGCCCCCGCCGCCCAGGCCGTGGCGGTGGCAATGGCGGTCAGCGCCTCGGCCACCCGGTCGATGGCATCGCGCACCCGGATCGCCGTGACGTTCGGATAGGCCGTCGCCACATCGCGCAGGATCGCGGCCTCTGCATCCGCCTCGGCATAGACGGTGGCGATATGGGTATGGGGCGCGCCGCGCAGCGCCGCCGGGTTCATCGTCATCACGAACCCCATCCCGGCGGTCGAGAAATCGACCACGCGGAAACTGGTCACCTCGGCCTCGATGTCGCGCGACAGGATGTTGACGGTGATCCGGTCACCCAGGTTCAGCCCCAGTTCCGCCGCCTCTTCCGCCGCAAAACTGACCTGGGGCGGGCCGTCATAACCCTCGGGCCACCAGGTGCCCGCCGTCACCGTCGCGTTGCCGGGCACCTCGGCATAGGTCACGCCCCGGTCGCCCCGCAGCACCCAGTGCTCGCCCGCCACCTCGGCCGCGGGCCTTCCGTTGATCCGTGTGATGATCCCCCGCAGCATCGGCGCGCTTTCGACCTTCGACACCTGGCGGTCGCCCTTCACCCGGCCCAGGAACCCGTCGATCTGATCGTTCTGGATGTCGAGGAAAAAGTACGACGGCGCGCGCGCCGGCAGGTCGCGGTCGATGGCGCTGCGCAGGTTGGCATCGATCTGCCCCACTGCCGCCAGCACCGACAGGCCAAGGCCCAGCGACAGGATCACCGACACCGCCTCGTCCCTTGGTCCGCCGATGGCCGCGAGTGCCAGCCGCAGGCCCGGCCGGCCGTCCGCTGCCCGACTCCGCGCCAGCCCGCGCGCCAGCCGACGCAGCCCCCATGCCGCCACCAGCAGCACCGCCAGCGCCGCCACGATCCCCGCCGCCGACCACAGCGCCAGTTCCGGCACGCCCGAGAACAGCGCCGCGCCCCCCACCAGCACCACGGCCAGCCCGGCCAGCACCACGAGGTACCGCCAGCCCGGCCAGCCCGTGCTGCCCGCCCCGCCCCGGTACAGCGCGGCGGCCCGCACCCCTTCGGTCCGCGCCAGCGGCCACAGCGTGAACAGCATCGCGGTGACGATGCCGTAGAACGCGGCCTCGGCCAGCGGCAGGGGATAAAGACGCATCGCCAGCGGCATCGGCAGGCTGGCCTCCAGGACCGGCCCCAGCAGCAGCGGCACGCCGCCGCCCAGCACCAGCCCCAGGGCCACGCCCAGCAACGTCAGCACGCCCACCTGCAGCACATAGACCCGGAACACCACCCGCCTCCCGGCACCAAGGGTGCGCAGCGTGGCGATCACCGGGACCTTGCCCTCAAGGTACGCCCGCACCGCCGCCGACACGCCGACGCCGCCGACCGCGAGCCCTGCCAGACCCACCAGCACCAGGAACGACCCCATCCGGTCGACGAACCGCTCGACCCCCGGTGCCGCCCGGCGGCTGTCCTGCCAGCGCAACCCGCTGTCGGGCATCGCCGCCGTTGCCGCCGTCTCCATGGCGTCCAGATCGGCCCCGGCAGGCAGGGTCATCCGGTATTCCGTCTCGAACAGCGTCCCTGGCCCCAGCAGCCCCGACTGCGCCAGATCGGCGGTCAGCACTATCGTGCGGGGACCGAGCGCGAACCCGCCCGACGCGCTGTCGGGTTCGCGCAGCAGCACCGCACCCAGTCGGAACTCCTGCACCCCCAGGCGGAACCGCGACCCGGGGCTCAGACCCATCCGGTCCGCCAGCACGCGGTCCATCACCGCGCCCGGCACGCCGTCCTGCGGGGCGAAAGCCTCGGCCAGCGGCATCCTCGGGTCCAGCACCACCGCGCCGACCAGCGGATAGGCCCCGTCGACCGCCTTGACCTGGGTCAGCGACCGCTCCTCGGCCCCCGCAGTCCCCGCGACGACCATCGAGCGGAAATCGGCCACCTCGGACACCGCCGTCGCCTGCGCCTCCATCCAGGCCCGCTCTTCAGGCGTGGCAAAGCGGTAGGTCAGTTCGATCTGCGCGTCACCGCCCAGCAGAACCGCACCCTCTTCACGCAGTCCCGCCTCGATGGCCGACCGCACCATGCCCACCCCGGCGATGGCCGCGACCCCGAGCGCCAGACAGGCCAGAAAGATGCGGAACCCCCGCACGCCCCCGCGCAGCTCGCGCCGCGCCAGGGTCCAGGCCAGCCGCCAGTCCGCCGTCATGCCCGCACCCCGCCACCCCCTGCAACGCCATCCCCTCTCCCCTTGGGGGAGAGGGTTAGGGTGAGGGGGGACCTCCGCCCGGTCATTCAGCAGCCTCGCCCACCGCCTGCACCCCGTCGTCCACGATCCGGCCGTCCGCCAGCCTCACCACCCGGTCGCATTGCGCGGCAAGCTCGGGCGCATGCGTGACCAGCACCAGCGTGGCCCCGTGCCGGTCGCGCAAGGCCCACAGCAGGTCCATGATCGCCCGCCCGTTGGCCCCGTCGAGGTTGCCCGTCGGTTCGTCGGCCAGCAGGATCGCCGGGCGCGACACCACGGCGCGGGCCAGGGCAACCCGTTGCTGCTCGCCGCCCGACAGTTGCGCGGGGTAATGGTCCACCCGTGCGCCCAGGCCCACCGCCGCCAGTTCCTCGCGCGCACGACCGAAGGCATCCCGCACCCCGGCCAGTTCCAGCGGCACCGCGACGTTTTCCAGCGCGGTCATCGTCGGGATCAGGTGGAAAGACTGGAACACCACCCCCATATTGCCCAGACGGAACCGCGCCAGGGCATCCTCGTCCATCGCCGTCAGGTCCTGACCCAGGGCGCGGACCTGCCCCCCCGTGGCGCGCTCGAGCCCGCCCATCAGCATCAGGAGCGACGACTTGCCCGACCCCGACGGCCCGACCAGCCCCAGCGTCTCACCCCGGCCCACCTCCAGCGTGATGCCGCGCAGGATCTCGACAACGCCTGCGTTTCCCGCCAGCGTCAGACGCGCGTCCCGCAGCGAAAGGATCGGTTCGGTCATGTCGTCTTTCCCCCGCTGGCAGGCCCTGATGGCATATGGCGCAAAGTGCCGGGTTCGCAACCTTGTCCTGATCACGTCGCTGTCCCTGCCGCAGGCAGCCCAGGCCGAGCCGCTGACCCTGCTGGCCTTCGGCGACAGTCTGACGCAAGGGTACGGCCTGCCGCCCAAGGACGGCTTTGTGCCCCAACTGGAAGGCTGGCTGCGCGATCAGGGGGTCGATGTGACGGTGGTCAACGGCGGCGTGTCGGGCGACACCACCGCAGGAGGGGCCGCGCGCATCGACTGGACGCTGACGCCCGAGGTCGACGCGATGATCCTGACGCTGGGCGGCAACGACATGTTGCGCGGCATCGATCCGGCCGAAGCGCGGCGGAACCTCGACGCGATCCTGACCGCCGCCGGGACGCAGGGCCTGCCTGTCCTGCTGGTGGGCATGCAGGCGCTGGGCAACTTCGGCCCCGACTACAAGCGCGATTTCGACCCGATCTATCCCGACCTTGCCGCGAAACACGGGGCGATGCTGGCCGACAACTTCTTTGCCGCCCTTCTGACCCCCGGCATCAGCCCGGCCACGTTCGCCACGCTGATGCAACCCGACGGCATCCACCCGAGCGCCGAGGGCGTGGCCCGGATCGTCGCCGCCATTGGCCCTGACGTGCTGAAGCTGCTTGACACCGCCAGCCCCTGACCCGTCCCCTGTCGCGCAAAGGCCCCGGTGCCGCGCGAGGACCCGATGATCCGGCTTGCTGTCATGCTTCTGGCGATCCTCGCCGCCGCCCCGGCGCGGGCCGGCTGCCGCCTGGCGCTGGTGCTGGCACTGGATGTCTCGGCCTCGGTCGACGCAACCGAGTATGACCTGCAGGCCACAGGCATGGCCCGCGCGCTGCTGTCGGCCCCGGTGGCCGAGGTTCTGCTGGACAACCCGGCCCGCCCAGCCGCACTTGCGGTCTTCGTCTGGAGCGGGCCGGGCGATGTCGCCCTGGTCGCCGACTGGACCCTGATCGACGGCGCGGGCACCCTGCGGTCGCTGGCCGACCGCATCGCCCGCCACCCGCGCAAGACGTCCTTCGACGGGCGCACCGCGATCGGATCGGCCCTTGCGCAGGGCGGATTCCTGCACGCCACCGCCCCGGCCTGCGACCGCCGCGTCATCGACATCGCGGCGGACGGCGAGAACAACGCCGGTCCCGCACCGGAAGGGCCGCGCGACGCGCTGACGGGCATCACCGTCAACGCGCTGGCCATCACCGGCGAGCGTCCGCATGACCAGGCCCGCAACGACCGGCCCCAGCGGTCGCTTGCCCGCTATCTGGAACGCCACGTGATCCGCGGGCCCGACGCCTTTGTCGAAACCGCGCTCGACTACGCCGATTTCGAGCGGGCGATGACGCGCAAACTGCTGCGCGAACTGCGGCCCCTGATGATCGGATCGGGGGTTGGGGAACTGCACCGGCCATGGCTGTATCAGCGCTGATCCTTGTTGTGACATGGCCACCCGTGCCGCCCATCCCCCGCGCCTGGCGGTTTTGACGCTATCCTGACGGTTGCCCGGATTGTCCGGCGGCAACCGGCGTGGTCTGCTGCAATCATATCTTCTTCGCTGTTCTTGACCGTTCCGCATCTGACCGCCGCCATTTTCGCCCATCCCCCATCGGGCACCCGAATATTGAGGTTTCCCATGACCTTGCGCTCTTCGCGAGAGCGGTTGCTGCAGACCGTCGCCTTCGAGGCCGGCGGCCTTGCCCTGGTGGTGCCGCTGTACGCGGTCGCCACCGGGGCGGGGTCGGGCGAAAGCCTGGCGCTGTTCGTGGCGCTGTCGGTCGCGGTCATGCTGTGGTCGCCCCTGTTCAACACGGCCTTCGATTTGATCGACCTGCGCCTGACGGGCCGCCTGGCCAGCGACCGCCCGCACCGGTTGCGTCTGGTGCACGCGGTCCTGCACGAGGTATCGACCGTCGTGGTCACGCTGCCGGTCATCATGGTGATCGGCGGCCACGGCTGGCTGGACGCGCTCGCGCTGGATGTGGCGCTGACGGTGGTCTATGCGGCCTATGCCTATGTGTTCCACCTGGCCTATGACCGCTGGCGTCCCGTCCGCCGCACGGGCATCAGTGGCTTGCACCGGCCCGACGACCCGCTAGGATCGCCCCCGCACTAGGTGGAGGAAACTGGCCATGCGACCGATCCTGCTGATCCTGCTGATGACGGTCCTTGCCGCCTGTGGCCGGGGCGTTCCCCTGATCCCGCTGATCTGAGGTGACGCACCGGCATTCGGTCCGGGTCTACTACGAGGACACCGACCTTGCGGGCATCGTCTACTACGCCAACTACCTGCGCTTCATCGAGCGAGCGCGGACCGAATGGGTCCGCAGTCTGGGCATCGACCAGACCCGGTTGCGCGCCGAGACAGGGATCGTCTTTGCCGTCCGCCGCGTCGAGGCGGACTATCTGCGGCCTGCGGTTTTCGATGATATTCTCGACATCGACACAGAGTTGGCCAACCTCACGGCGGCACGGATCGAGCTGGACGAGACCATCCGCCGCGATGACCTGGTGCTGTTCCGGGCACGGGTCACGCTGGTCTGCCTGACCCCGCGCGGCACGCCCGCCCGCCTGCCCGCCGACATCCGCGCGCGGCTGGCGCCCGGCTGACCGGCGCGGGCAGCGGATTGCCGCGCATGACCAAGATGTGTTGGCAAGGGCATGGGATTCCGGTAAGGATTGGGCAAATGCAAGGCCGGAAAACGGCCGCCCAACCCGAGCAGCTTACCCAATAGACTGGCACATCGATGGAAACCGACGCCCTTGCCGCCGCGCAGGAGATGGATTTCTCCATGCTCGCGCTCTTTGCCCGCGCCACGATCACCGTCAAGGTGGTGATGGTCCTGCTGCTGCTGATGTCCTTCTGGTCCTGGGCGATCATCGTGCAGCGCCACCTGGTGTTCCGCCGTGCCAAGCGCGAGGCGGGCGTGTTCGACGCGGCGTTCTGGTCGGGCGAGCCGCTGGACGAGCTGTATGAAAAGATCGGGTCCGAACCGAAGGGGGCCAGCCAGAAGATCTTTGCCAGCGGCATGCTGGAATGGCGGCGCAGCCATCGCCAGGACGGCGGGCTGATCGCGGGCGCGCAGGCGCGCATCGACCGCGCCATGGACGTGGCCATCGCGCGGGAAAGCGAACGGCTGGGCAACGGGCTGTCGTTCCTGGCCACCACCGGATCGACCGCACCCTTCATCGGCCTGTTCGGCACGGTCTGGGGCATCAAGCATGCCTTCGAGCAGATCGCCATCAGCCAGAACACCAACCTGGCCGTCGTCGCCCCCGGCATCGCCGAGGCGCTTCTGGCCACCGGCATCGGCCTGGTCGCGGCCATCCCGGCGGTGGTGTTCTACAACAAGCTGAACGCCGACAGCGAACGGATCGTCGGCGGGTACGAATCCTTTGCCGACGAATTCGCGACGATCCTGTCGCGCCAGCTGGACGCGGCCTGACATGGCGGCGGGGGTCCAGGCGCGCGGCGGGGGCGGCGGACGGCGCGGGCGGCGGCGGGGCCGCCCTGCGGCGATGTCCGAGATCAACGTCACGCCCTTTGTCGACGTGATGCTGGTGCTTCTGATCATCTTCATGGTGGCCGCGCCGCTGCTGACCGTCGGCGTGCCGGTCGAGTTGCCGCGCACCGCTGCCAGCGCCCTGCCGACCGAACAGGAGGAACCGCTGACCATCACCATGACTTCGGACGGGCGGCTCTTGATCCAGACGTCCGAGATCGTCGACGCCGACCTGATCCCCCGCCTGCGCGCCATCGCCGCCGAGCGGACCAGCGACAAGGTGTTCCTGCGCGCCGACGGGGCGATCCCATATGAGCGTGTGGCGCAGCTGATGGGCGCGCTGAACGCGGGGGGGTTCACCAACATCGGTCTGGTGACCGACACCGACGGGCCGACCTTCGGCGCGGACGGCGGCTGAGGCAACCATGAACGCGGGTCAGGTCATCTCTGGCATCGGGCACGGGGCGGCGATCCTGTGGGTGCTGGTGGGCGGCCTGTTCGTGTCGCGCGATGCGCCCGAGATGACGGTGACGCAGGTGTCGCTGGTGTCATCGGCGGAACTGGACGCGATGATCGCCGCCGCGAGTCCGCAACCGGTGGCCGAGCCCGCACCCGAACCTGCGCCCGAACCGGAACCGGAGCCGCAGCCCGCCGTTGAACCCCAGCCTGTCCCCGAACCCGTTCCGGAACCCGAACCCTTGCCCGAGCCGGAACCCTTGCCCGAACCTGAACCGTTGCCCGAACCAGAGCCCTTGCCCGTGCCGGAGCCTGTGCCGGAACCCCTGCCGGAGCCGGAACCCGAGCCTCTGCCGGAACCCGAACCGGTCCCGGAACCGCAGCCCGAGCCGTTGCCCGAACCCGAGGCGGCGCTGCCGCCCGAACCGGCCCCCCCGGCCCCGGTCGATGAACGCACCGTGCTGGCCCCCCTCACCTCGCCCCGCCCGCAGCCGCGTCCCGCCGAGCGTGTGGCCCCCGTGCCGACCGAAGCCCCCCCGCCCGAAGTCGCAACCGCGCCCGAGGCCGCCCCCGAAGTGACGCCCGAACCCGTCGCGGAACCGGTGGTCGTGGAACCCGAACAGCCACCCGCCGCGCCGGAAGAGGCGGGGACGGAGCTGCTCACCGAGGCGAACGAGGAACAGGCGAACCTGGCCCCCAGCGCCTCGATCCGCCCGCCGCCCCGCCCCGCCCGGCCCGCTGCGGCGGCGACCGAGACGGCCGCCACCCCCGAGGCGGCGGCCGAGCCGGAACCCGAGTCCGAACCCTCTCCCCCTGCCACCGACGACAGCGACGCCGATGCCATCGCCGCCGCCGTGGCCGAAGCCGCCGCTGCGGCGGCAGCAGAAGAAGCGGCCGCCACGCCGCCCGCCCCTTCGGGTGCGCCCATGACCCAAGGCGAGAAGGATGCGATCCGCGTGGCTGTCAGCGCCTGCTGGAACGTGGGCTCGCTGTCCAGCGAGGCGGCGGGCACCATCGTGACCGTGGCCGTCACGATGGACCAAGCTGGCCAGCCCCTGCCAGGGTCGATCCGCATGACCGACTGGCAGAACGGGTCCGAGGCCGCCGCGCGCCAGGCGTTCGAGGCGGCCCGGCGCGGCATCCTGCGCTGCGCCAAGGACGGCTATCCCCTGCCGCCCGAGAAATTCGACCAGTGGCAGAACATCGAAATGGTCTTCGACCCCTCGGGGATGCGCCTGCGATGAAATTCCCCTGCCAACCCATCCCCCACAAGCGCAAGAGGACACGCATGACCCCCTTCAAGGCCCTTGCCCTGACGCTCGCCGCCACCCTGTCGCTGGCCCCTGCCCCGGCCCTTGCACAGGACCCCGGCCCCCTGCGCATCGTCATCACCGAAGGCGTGATCGAACCCCTGCCCTTCGCCGTGCCCGACTTCGTGGCCGAGAACGGGGCGGCGGGCGAGTATGCCGCCAACCTGTCCCGGGTGGTGGCGGCGGACCTTGCCGGAACCGGCCTGTTCCGCGAAATCCCCGCCAGCGCCCACATCGCCCGCGTCGACAGCTTTGACGCTCCCGTCAGCTATCCCGACTGGAAGGCGATCAACGCGCAGGCGCTGATCACCGGGGCGGTCAGTGCCAGCGGTGGCCGCATCGTGGTCAAGTTCCGCGTCTATGACGTATTCTCGGGTGCCGAACTCGGCGACGGGCTGCAGTTCGCGGGCACCACCGACAGTTGGCGCAGGATGGCGCACAAGGTGGCCGATGCGGTCTATTCCCGCATCACCGGCGAGGGCGGATACTTCGACAGCCGCGTGGTGTTCGTGTCCGAAAGCGGCCCGAAGAACGACCGCAAGAAGCGCCTGGCGGTCATGGACTATGACGGCGCGAACGTTCAGTACCTGACCGACAGCTCGTCCATCGTCATCACCCCCCGGTTTTCGCCCGACGGCAGCCGCATCCTGTTCAATTCCTATGCCAGCGGCTTCCCCCGCATCTACGTCATGGACACGGCCAGCCTGAAGGCCCGCGCGCTGGACGAACAGCCGGGCACGATGACCTTCGCCCCCCGCTTTGCCCCCGATGGCCGCACCGTCGTGTTCAGCCTGGAACAGGGCGGCAATTCCGACATCTACACGATGGACAGCGGATCGGGCGCGCGCCAGCAGCTGACCAACGCACCCTCCATCGAAACCGCGCCGTCCTTTTCGCCGGACGGAGCCAAGATCGTCTTTGAATCCGACCGTTCGGGGACCCAGCAGTTGTACGTCATGGGCGCGGGCGGGGGTGAGCCGCAGCGCATCAGCTTTGGCCAGGGCCGCTATGGCACGCCGGTGTGGTCGCCGCGCGGCGACCTGATCGCCTTCACCAAGCAGTACCAGGGCCGCTTCCACATCGGCGTGATGCGCACCGACGGTTCCGAGGAACGGCTGCTGACCGCCAGCTTCCTGGACGAGGGCCCGACCTGGGCCCCGAACGGCCGCGTCCTGATGTTCACCCGCGAGACATCGGGCGAGGGCGGGCAGCCCGCGCTCTATTCGGTCGACATCTCGGGGCGGAACCTGCGGCAGGTGCCGACCGACGGCCCGGCGTCCGACCCCGCCTGGTCACCGCTTCTGCCCTGACGAACCCCGATTCCCAGGCCCCGTCAAAACTGATACTCTGTCGCGCAACGAGCAGAAAAAGGAACGTCCCATGACCCCCGTCGCCAAGGCCCTGCTGTTCATGGCCACTCTGGCCCTTGCCGCCTGCAACAACCCCGACCGGTTCGGCGCGGGCGGATCGGGCGGGCTGGACGGGTCGGGCGGGGCGGGGGGCATCGATACCTCGGGCCTGGGATCGGCCGGCGACCCGAACTCGCCCGCCTATTTCGCGCAGACCCTGGGCGACCGCGTGTTCTTTGCCGTGGACCAGTCCACCCTGTCGGCCGAGGCGATGACCACGCTGAACGGCCAGGCGCAATGGCTGAACAACCAGGGCCGCAGCTATGCCGTCATCGTCGAAGGGCACGCCGATGAACAGGGCACCCGCGAGTACAACCAGTCGCTCAGCGCCCGGCGCGCGGCGGCGGCGCAGAATTACCTGATCTCGCAGGGGGTTTCGGCAGGCAGGCTGCGCACCGTCGCCTACGGCAAGGAACGCCCCGTCGAGGTCTGCTCGGTCGAAAGCTGCTATGCCAAGAACCGCCGCGCCGTGACGGTGCTGTCGGCGGGCGCAGGGGTCTGACATGCGCCTGCGCTGGTTGATCGCGGTCCTGCTGGTCCTGCCCCTGGCCGCCATGGCGCAGGACCGGGCGCAGACGCTGGCCGACATCCGCGCCGAACTGGGCGTCCTGCGCGGCGAGATTGACGGTCTGCGCGGCGAACTGGCCACCACCGGGGCGGCGCAGGGGTCGGGGGCAACGGGTCCGGCGCTGCAGCGGCTGGACACCATCGAGGCGGCGCTGGTGTCGCTGACCGCCAAGGCCGAGACCATCGAGAACCGGCTGAACCGGGTGGTGACCGACGGCACCAATCGCATCGGCGACATCGAGTTCCGCCTGACCGAACTGGCCGGGGGCGACATCGGCGCGATCCCGGAAACGCCCCCCCTGGGCGGCGACGCTGGTGCCCCGGCCCCCGCCGCCCCCGCCCCTGCGACGGGCGGCCCGGAACTGGCGGTGTCAGAACAAGCCGACTTTGACCGGGCCAAGGGGGTGCTCGGTCAGGGTGACTTTCGCAGCGCCGCGGACCTCTTTGCGGCCTTTGCCCAGACCTACCAGGGCGGCCCCCTGACACAAGAGGCCCACACCCTGCGCGGCGACGCGCTGGCGGGCCTGGGCGAGACGGCGAATGCCGCGCGGGCCTATCTCGAGGCGTTCAGCGGTGCCCCGGACGGGCCGAAGGCCGCCGAGGCACTGTTCAAGCTGGGCCAGTCGCTGGGCCAGCTGGGCCAGGGCCCCGAGGCGTGTGTGACGCTGGCCGAAGTGGGCACGCGGTTCCCCGGCTCGCAGCCCGCAACGGATGCGGCCGCCGCGATGCGGGCCTTCGGGTGCCAGTAGGCGACGACGCAGATTCGTGGCCGCTTGATCGGGGGGAAGACGCAATTCTCCTGCTGTCTGCGGCCTATGCCTTTCCCTACACCGACCGCCATGTAGGCGTTGCCGTATCCGGCGGCGGCGACTCGGTCGCGCTTTTGCATCTGATGGTTCGGGCCTACCGGCATTGGGGGGCACCCATTTCGGCGGTGACGGTCGATCACCAACTGCGGGCAGGGTCGGCGGAAGAAGCGGCAAGGGTGGCCGCACTTTGCGCCACGCTGGATGTGCCGCACACAACCCTTGTGTGGGAGCATGGCAAGATCGCCGGAAACCTGATGGACGCTGCCCGCCGGGCGCGCATGGAACGGATCGCTGCTTGGGCGCGCACCTCAGGCATCACGCAGGTGGTGCTTGGCCATACACAGGACGATCAGGCCGAGACGTTCCTGATGGCCCTCTCGCGCGCTGCGGGGCTGGATGGGTTGGCGGGCATGCGGCACTCGTGGCGGCGCGACGGCATCCACTGGACGCGCCCCTTGATGCGCCACACACGGTACGAGTTGCGTGACTACCTGCAACGGCACGGCCTTTCCTGGGTCGATGATCCGACGAACGACGATGCAAGGTTCGAGCGGACAAGGGCGCGCCGGGTCATGGCCGCATTGGCCCCATTGGGGATCGACGCGAACCGGATCGGAATGAGCGCCTCGCATCTTGCGAGCGCGCAGTGGGCGCTGGAATGGGCGTTGCAGCGGGCTGTTGATGACCATGTTACCGAGGTCGCCGGTGCCCTGCGCATTGATGGCGAAGGATTCCGCCGACTGTCTGGCGAGTTGCGACGCCAGATGATGGTCAAGGCGGTCGCGCGGGTGTCGGGCAATCCCGCGCCGATGCGCTGGACCAAGCAGTTTAATCTTCTGGAAGCCATGCGTGGCGGGCGGGGTGCAACCGTGCACGGATGCCGACTGCTGTGTCGAGGGGATCATTTCCTGCTGACCCGCGAACACAGCGCGGTGGCCGACCTGTCCGCCCCGACCGACGCCCTCTGGGACAAGCGCTGGCTCTTGACCGGGCCGCATGCCCCCGACCTTGCCGTCCGTGCCCTCGGCCCCCTTGGCCTGCCGCAGGTCAAGGGCTGGCGCGCCCTTGGCATCCCGCGCGAGGCGCTGCTGGTCACCCCCGCCGTCTGGGACGGCGACACCCTTCTGGCGGCCCCTGTCGCGGGCCTCGAGAACGGCTGGAAAGCGCACATTGCCACACCCTTTCACCGTTTCCTGGTATCGGATTGAACCCCCCCACATTATGCCTATCTTAGCACTCAAGGCCGCACCCTTTTCCGGGCTGCGGCAGGCATGGGAGTTTCTTCGTGGGGAATGCACGAAACATCGCCTTCTGGGTTGTCCTGTTCGTCCTGATCCTGGCCCTGTTCAACCTGTTCTCGGGCGGGCAGACGACCGTCGGGTCGCGGACGATCTCGTACTCCGACTTCATGAGCCGGGTCGACGCGGGCGAGGTGACATCGGTCGAACTGGACGGCGAGCGGGTGCTGGTGCGCGGCAAGGACGGCACCCAGTATGTCGCGATCAAGCCGGTGGGCGAGGAGATTGCCCAGACGCTGATCTCCAAGGGCGTCAACGTGTCGGCGCGCGCGCAGGAACAGTCGGGCATCCTGTCGATGATCTCGCTGTGGCTGCCGTTCCTGGTGCTGATCGGCATCTGGATCTTCTTCATGAACCGGATGCAGGGCGGCGGGCGCGGCGGGGCGATGGGGTTCGGCAAGTCCCGTGCCAAGCTCTTGACCGAAAAGCATGGCCGCGTGACGTTCGACGACGTGGCAGGCATCGACGAGGCCAAGGAAGAGCTTGAGGAGATCGTGGAGTTTCTGCGCAACCCGCAGAAATTCTCGCGCCTCGGCGGGAAAATCCCAAAGGGCGCGCTGCTGGTCGGCCCGCCCGGCACGGGTAAAACGCTGCTGGCCCGCGCCATCGCGGGTGAGGCCGGGGTGCCATTCTTCACCATCAGCGGTTCCGACTTCGTGGAAATGTTCGTGGGCGTGGGTGCCTCCCGCGTGCGCGACATGTTCGAACAGGCGAAGAAGAACGCCCCCTGCATCGTCTTCATCGACGAGATCGACGCCGTGGGTCGCGCCCGTGGCGTGGGCATCGGCGGCGGCAATGACGAGCGCGAGCAGACGCTGAACCAGCTTCTGGTCGAAATGGACGGGTTCGAGGCGAACGAAGGCGTCATCATCGTCGCCGCCACAAACCGCAAGGACGTGCTCGACCCCGCCCTGCTGCGCCCCGGCCGGTTCGACCGCCAGATCCATGTGCCGAACCCCGACATCAAGGGCCGCGAAAAGATCCTGACCGTCCACGCCCGCAAGGTGCCGCTGGGGCCGGACGTCGATCTGCGCATCATCGCGCGCGGCTGTCCCGGATTCTCGGGGGCGGACCTTGCCAACCTGGTGAACGAGGCGGCGCTGACGGCGGCCCGCGTCGGTCGGCGCTTTGTCGCGATGGACGATTTCGAACAGGCCAAGGACAAGGTGATGATGGGGGCCGAGCGCCGGTCCATGGTCATCACCCCCGACCAGAAGGAAAAGACCGCCTATCACGAGGCCGGCCACGCCATCGTGGGCATGAACCTGCCGAAGTGCGACCCGGTCTACAAGGCCACGATCATCCCGCGCGGCGGTGCCCTGGGGATGGTCGTCAGCCTGCCCGAGATGGACCGGCTGAACATGCACAAGGACGAGGGCAAGCAGAAGATCGCGATGACCATGGCCGGCAAGGCCGCCGAGATCATCAAGTACGGCGAGGAAGGCGTGTCCAGCGGCCCCGCCGGCGACATCATGCAGGCCAGTTCGCTGGCCCGCGCGATGGTCATGCGCTGGGGCATGTCGGACGCCATCGGCAACATCGACTATGCCGAGGCGCACGAAGGCTATCAGGGCAACACCGCCGGCTTCTCGGTCAGTGCCGAGACCAAGAAGACGATCGAGGCCGAGGTGAAGAAGCTGATCGACGAGGGGTACGAGACCGCCCGCCGCATCCTGACCGACAAGGCCGACGATTTCGAACGTCTTGCCAAGGGCCTGCTGGAGTACGAGACGCTGACCGGTGACGAGATCCGCCGCGTCATCGCGGGCGAGAAGATCGACAGCGACGACACCCCCGACACGCCCACCGGCGGGGGCCTGTCCAGCGTCGTGGCCATCCCCAAGACCAAACCGAAAGCGCCCCGCGGGCCGGCGGAACCCGCGCCGGTCTGACCCATGGCCGACTGGAACCCCGAAGCCTATGGCCGGTTTCGGGACCTGCGGCTGCGTCCCGCGCTGGACCTTCTGGCTCAGGTCGGGCCGCTGCCCGATGGCCCGGTGATCGACCTTGGCTGCGGCGACGGGGGCGTGGGTCCGGCCCTTGCCGCCCGCTTTGGTGCGGTCGAGGGGGTCGATGCCTCGCCCGCGATGCTGGCGCGGGCGCGGGCGGGCGGGGCCTATGCCCGGCTGACCGAGGGCGACATCGCCGAATGGGCCCCCGATGCGCCCCCCGCCCTGATCTACTCGAACGCCGTCCTGCACTGGCTGGGCGACCACGAGGTCCTTTTCCCCCGCCTGGCAGCCTGCCTTGCCCCCGGCGGCGTGCTGGCCGTGCAGATGCCCGCGCAACATGACGCCCCGTCCCACGCCCTGCTGCGCGAGATCGCGGAGGGCATGTTCCCTGGCCGCTTCGCCCTCCGTGCGGCCCCCGTGCATGCGATGGAAACCTACCACCACTGGCTGCAGCCCTTCGGCGAGCCCGTGCTGTGGGAGACGATCTATCTCCAGCGCCAGCCACCCGAGGCCGAGGGCCACCCGGTGCGCGCCTTCACCCGCACCACGGCGATGCGCCCCTTCCTCGACCGGATGACCTGGGACGAGGAAGCGGCCTATCTGGCCGCCTATGACGAAGGCCTGGCCCGGGCCTATCCGCTTTTGCCCGATGGCGGCACCCTGTTCCCCTTCAGCCGCCGCTTCCTGACCTTGAGGACCTGAGATGTCCGCCCTGAAACCCACCCGCTTCGCCGGCACCATTGCCTGGCTCGGGATTGTCACCGACCGCGACAGCGCCCTGCCCTCGACCCCCGTGCAGATGATCACCGCCACCTTTGCCGGACCCGAGGGCGAAGCGCACGGCGGCCTGACGCGCCCGGCGTGCAGCCGCGTCAAGGGCCAGTATCCGCGCGGCACCACCATCCGCAACGTGCGCCAGTTCTCGGTCCTGTCGGCCGAGGACCTGGCCGCCATCGCCGCCGGGATGGGGCTTGCATCGCTTGACCCGGCGCTGGTCGGGGCGACGATGGTGGTCGCGGGCATCCCCGACTTCACCCGCCTGCCGCCGTCGTCGCGCCTGCAGGCGGCCAGCGGCTGCACCCTGGTCGTGGACATGGAAAACCGCCCCTGCACCCTGCCCGCGCGGCCCATCGAGGATCGGCACATAGGCTTCGGCAAGGCCTTCAAACCCGCCGCGAAGGACCGGCGCGGCATCACCGCCTGGGTCGAGCGCGAGGGCACCCTGACGGTGGGCGAAACCGTCACCCTGCACATCCCCGACCAGCCCGCCTGGTCCCATCTGGACGCGGCACGGCAGGGCTGATTCCCTGCACGCGCCGTCTGCGGCGAAATTCATGCGCCACAGGTCGCAATCCCGCTTCTGATTGCCCGATTCCCCCGGTATCACGTCGCAAACCGACCATTCCGGGGGAGCCCCATGCAGACCGACATCGAGATTGCCCGCGCGGCCAAGAAGAAACCCATTCTCGACATCGGCGCGAAACTCGGCATCCCGTCCGAGCATCTGCTGCCCTACGGCCACGACAAGGCCAAGATCGGGCAGGACTTCATCCGCTCGTTGCAGGGCAGGCCCGACGGCAAGCTGATCCTGGTCACCGCCATCAACCCCACCCCGGCGGGCGAGGGCAAGACGACCACCACCGTCGGCCTCGGCGACGGCCTGAACCGCATCGGCAAGCGCGCCGTCGTCTGCATCCGCGAGGCCTCGCTTGGCCCGAACTTCGGAATGAAAGGCGGGGCTGCCGGCGGCGGCATGTCACAGGTGGTGCCGATGGAGGAGATGAACCTTCACTTCACCGGCGACTTCCACGCCATCACATCGGCCCACAACCTGCTGTCGGCAATGATCGACAACCACATCTACTGGGGCAACGCGCTGGACATCGACGCCCGCCGCATCGTCTGGCGCCGCGTGATGGACATGAACGACCGGGCGCTCCGCGACATCGTCGTGAACCTGGGCGGCGTGGCCAACGGGTTCCCCCGCCAGACCGGGTTCGACATCACCGTCGCGTCCGAAGTCATGGCGATCCTGTGCCTGTCCAAGGATCTGGCCGATCTGGAAAAGCGTCTGGGCGACATCGTCGTGGCCTATACCCGTGCCAAGACCCCGGTCTATGCGCGCGACCTCAAGGCCGACGGGGCGATGACCGTTCTGCTCAAGGACGCGATGCAGCCGAACCTGGTGCAGACGCTGGAGAACAACCCGGCCTTCGTGCACGGCGGCCCCTTCGCCAACATCGCGCACGGCTGCAACAGCGTCATCGCCACCACGACGGCGCTGAAGCTGGGCGAGTATGTTGTGACCGAAGCCGGGTTCGGGGCCGACCTGGGGGCCGAGAAGTTCTTTGACATCAAGTGCCGCAAGGCGGGCCTGCGCCCGTCGGCGGCGGTCATCGTCGCCACCGTGCGGGCGATGAAGATGAACGGCGGGGTGGCGAAAGCCGACCTTGGTTCGGAAAATGTCGGCGCGGTGCAGAAAGGCTGCCCCAATCTGGGCCGCCACATCGCGAATGTGAAAGGGTTCGGCGGGCCCGTCGTGGTCGCCATCAACCACTTCTACAGCGACACCGACGCCGAGGTGCAGGCCGTCAAGGACTATGTCGCCGAACAGGGGGCCGAGGCGATCCTGTGCAAGCATTGGGCCAAGGGGTCGGAAGGCATCGAGGACCTGGCGCACAAGGTGGTGGCGCTGGCCGAATCGGGCGTCGCCGATTTCAAGCCGCTCTACCCCGACGAGATGGGCCTGTTCGCCAAGATCGAGGCCATCGCCAGGGGCATCTACCGCGCCGACGGGGTCGAGGCCGACAAGTCGATCAGGGACCAGCTCAAGGCCTGGGAGGCGGCGGGCTATGGCCACCTGCCGATCTGCATCGCCAAGACGCAGTACTCGTTCACCACCGACCCCACCATGCGCGGCGCGCCGACCGGGTTCACCATTCCCGTGCGCGAGGTGCGGCTGTCGGCGGGGGCGGGGTTCGTCGTGGCCATCTGCGGCGAGATCATGACAATGCCGGGGCTGCCCAAGGTGCCGTCGGCCGAGGTGATCCGCCTGAACGCCGAGGGCCATGTCGAGGGGCTGTTCTGACGCATTGCCAAGCCGGGCGCGGGGCCTTACCCCGCGCCTGACAGGGAGGCGGCGATGCGGCAACCGGCAGATTGCACCACAATGGCCGAAATCAGGGCCGAGATCGACCGGCTGGACGAGGCGCTTGTGGTCCTCTTCGCCGAACGCACCGCCTACATCGACCGCGCCGCCGAGATCAAGACCGGGGCACACCTGCCCGCCCGGATCGACACACGGGTCGAGGAGGTGGTGGCCAACGTCCGGCGGCATGCGGCGGTGCACGGCCTGCCCCCCGACAAGATCGAGAAGCTGTGGCGCAAGCTGATCGACTGGTCGATCGCGCGCGAAGAGGACCGGCTGGGCCGGGATGAGGGAGCGTGAGATGACGGCGACGGTGATCGACGGCAAGGTTTTCGCGGCACGGGTGCGGCAACAGGTGGCGAGCCATGTCGCCCGGCTGCGCGAGGAGCACAGGGTGCAGCCGGGCCTCGCCGTGGTGCTGGTGGGCGCGGATCCGGCCAGCCAAGTCTATGTGAAGAACAAGCATGCCTCGACGGTCGAGGTGGGCATGGCCAGTTTCGAACATCGGCTGCCCGCAGACACCTCCGAGGCCGATCTTCTGGCGCTGGTGGCATCGCTGAACGCCGATCCGCAAGTCCACGGCATTCTCGTGCAGTTGCCGCTGCCTGCTCATCTGAACTCTGAACTGATCATCAACAGCATCGACCCGGCCAAGGACGTCGACGGCTTTCACATCTCGAATGTCGGGCTGCTGGGGACCGGGCAGAAGTCGATGGTGCCCTGCACGCCGCTGGGGTGCCTGATGATGCTGCGCGACCATCACGGATCGCTGGCGGGAATGTCGGCGGTGGTCGTCGGGCGGTCGAACATCGTCGGCAAGCCGATGGCGCAACTGCTGCTGGGCGACAGCTGCACCGTCACCATCGCGCATTCCCGCACCAGGGATCTCGCGGCGGTCTGCCGGGGGGCCGACATCCTGGTGGCGGCGGTGGGGCGGCCCGAGATGGTGACGGGCGAGATGGTGAAACCGGGGGCCACGGTGATCGACGTGGGCATCAACCGGGTCGAGCGTGACGGCAAGACGCGGCTGGTTGGCGACGTGCACTATGCGTCGGCGGCGGCGGTCGCGGGGGCGATCACGCCGGTGCCGGGCGGCGTGGGGCCGATGACCATCGCCTGCCTTCTGGCCAACACCCTGACCGCCTGCTGCCGCGCCCATGGACTGGCGGAACCCAAGGGGTTGACGGCCTGAGGCCGCCCTCGGGGGCAACCCGAGCCTCCCGCCGTTCCGTCGCGGGCAGGGCTGTCGCCCTGCCCTGCTTGTCACTGTTGGGCCGGGCGCGCCTGCGGCGCGGTCAGGGAGGGCTTCGCCTCCCCTGGGGTGCCGGGGGGAAGCGGCACCGCCAGCGCGCGAACCCCGGTCAGGATGGCCAGCGCCGACCGGCCGAACAGCCCGCGCAAGCCCGGGTCGTCGGCGCTGAGGCCGCCGGTATAGGTGCCGTAGGCGGGCAAAACCAGGCGGCTGCCGTCGGTCACAAAACAGGGCCGGGTGCGACCGGCGATCCGCCATTTCGGGTGATAATGCGCCGACACCTCGCCCGGATCGCCTGCGGCGATGTGGCGGAAGGTCAGCGGCCCCGCGCGCCATTGGGCGCGATGGGTGCCGCCCAGCGACAGGGGGCCGGGATCGTGGTTGCCCGCGATCCAGACCCAGGCCCGCCCCGCCATCATCCGGCAGAGCCACAGGCGGTGGCCACCGTCCAGTTCCGCCTCGGCGCTCAGGTCGTCGAAGCTGTCGCCGAGGCAGACCACGGTGGCGGGGTTGGTCGCGGCAAGGTCGGCGTCCAGCCGCGCCAGGGTCGCCTCGGTTTCATAGGGGGGCAGCAGCGCGCCGCCCCGGCGCGCCAGGCGCTGCGACCGCCCGAGGTGCAGGTCGGCCACGCAGAGCAGGCCCGCCTCCGGCCAGTAGAGCGCGCCCGAAGGCCGCGCCACCACGTCGGCACCGGCCAGGTGAAAAGCATATCCGTCCATGCCGCCCCACCTGCCGCAAGCGGGCCGGACGCACAAGGCGCGGCGCGCCGTCAGGACAGCCGAAAGAGGCCCGACGCGGGCAGGCTGGCCAGCCGCGCCTGCAGCAAGGGGGCCAGCCCCTCCGCCGGACCGCGTGCGGCGCGGGCAAGCTCGGCGTCCCGCGTTTCGCGCGCAAGGCCTGCGACGAAGCCCGCGACATAGCGCGTCGGGCCAGGTCCCGCATGGGCCAGACAGGCTGCGGCACGCACCAGATCGTCGCGCAGCGCCAGTGCATCGGGGGCGGGCAGGGCGTCTGCGGGCCGGACCGGGGACGTGCCCAGCCAGGCCCGGTCAGGCAGGTGCGCGATCAGCGCATCGCGAAAGGCCGCCAGTCCGTGCAGCGGCTTGGCCAGATAGCCGGCCGCACCGGCGGCCAGGGCCAGACCCTCGGCCCCGTCTTCGCCGCTCATCCCGATGACCAGGGGGCGCGCGGGGCCAAGTGTGGCCAACTGCGCGATGAGGCCCGTGCCCGGCCCGTCGGGCAGGCCCAGGTCCACCAGCACTGCATCGGGCCGGTAGGTCCGCAGATGCGCTGCCGCCGCCGCCAGCGTCTCGGCCCGGCGCAGGCGCGCGCCCAGACGCTGGCACATCAGGCGCAGCGCGTCGCAGGCGAACCGGCTGTCCTCGACCGCCAGCACGGTCAGCCCGGCCAGGGGCCGCTCGGGCGACGGGGCGGGCTGCAGCAGCGGCGGCGGGCGGGCATCGGGCAAATGGGGGTCTTGCGGCATCGGGCGACTCCGGCAGGGTCGCAGGGATCAAAGCGCAGGTCGGGTTAACGCGCGGTAAAGGGACGCGACGCGGCAGTGCCCCTCTTGCCTGAAAGGCGCACGATGCCCTAAGGACAGGCGGTCGGATGGCGGGGGGATGCGATGATCGGACGATTGAACCACGTGGCCATCGCCGTGCCCGATCTGGCGGCCGCTGCGGCGCAGTATGCCGGCACGCTGGGGGCACAGGTCCGCCCGCCGCAGGACGAACCCGACCACGGCGTGACCGTGGTGTTCATCGACCTGCCCAACACCAAGATCGAGCTGCTGCATCCCCTGGGGCCGAACTCGCCGATCCAGGGGTTCCTTGACAAGAACCCCGCCGGCGGCATCCATCACATCTGCTATGAGGTCGACGACATCCTGGCGGCGCGCGACCGGCTGCTGGCCTCGGGCGCGCGGGTGCTGGGGTCGGGCGAGCCGAAGATCGGCGCGCACGGGCACCCGGTGCTGTTCCTGCACCCCAAGGATTTCAACGGCTGCCTTGTGGAACTGGAGCAGGCATGAGCATCACCGGGGCCATCGTGCTGTTTTCGGTCACCTGGTTTCTGGTGTTCTTCATCGTGCTGCCGCTGCGCCTGGTGACGCAGGGCGATGCGGGCGACGTGGTGCCGGGCACGCCCCGTGCCGCCCCGCACGGATTTGTCGTGGCGCGCAAGGCGCGGATCACCACGCTGATCACCATCGTGCTGTGGCTGGTCATCGCGGGCGTCATCACGTCGGGCTGGATCAGCATCCGCGATCTGGACCTCTTCGGCCGGATGAGCCCGCCGCAGGCTGCGCCGTAAGGCGGCGCAGGTAGTCCAGCGTGCGCCCTGCCGCCTGAACCTCGCGCGCCCTGGGGCGCAGACCTGCGAGCATCCGGACCGGGCCCGACAGCCGCCCCAGGCGAGCTGCAAGGCGTTGCAGCGCCGCCCAGTCCGCCGGCGCGGCATGTGTCCGATAGGCCTGCATCGTCACGTCCAGCAGGCTTTCGTCGTCGGGCATGCGGGTGAACCAGGTCTGTGCCAGCATCACCATGTCCAGCGCGCGCCGCCACGGCCTGCGCCGACGCGGATCGAAGTTCTCAAGGTCGATCAGGCGCGCCTGCTGTCCGTCCCAGCAGATGTCGCGCAGCGCAGGGCGGCCGTGGGCATAGCCCGCCCGGTGCAGCCGCGCCAGCGAACGCCCCGCCGCCGCAAAGGCTGCCGTCAGCTCGGAGACATCGGCACCGCCCTGCAGCATCTGGTGCAGGGTGCGCCCGTGGTCGGGCAGCACCAGGTATCCGTCACCGGACACCACCACCTCGGCCACCGGCATCCCGATCCCAGCCAGCATCACCAGCGCATCGCGCTCGGCATCCAGCGCGCGGGCCGGATTTCCCTTTTGCAGGCGCATCCGGGGTGTCAGCACCTCGACCTGCTTGAGCCAGAACCGCCCTGCGCGGCCAAGGTCGATGGGCACGACCCGACCGACGGAACCGCGCAGGCGCTCGATTTCCGGGCCAAGACCCTCGGGGATGTCCGACGTCGCCATGCGTCCCGTCCCAGGCGGGGACGACCCGCCGCATGACAGAAACGTAACACATCCATGTCGGAATGATGAAGGCCTGCGCGCACCGGCGGGACGGCAATGCACGGGAATGTGTCGGTCTTGTTAGTGACCCGCCAGGAACCCCGCCGGTGCCTGCGCCAGCAACTGCCGCGCCAGGGCATCGCCCAGACCCGCGCCATCTGCCAGCGGTCCGCGCATCTGCCCGGTGATCGCCTCGGTTCCGTCGGGGCGCAGAATCTCGCCCCGCAACCACAGCTCCGGCCCCTCCAGCACCGCCAGCCCCGCGATCGGCGTCTCGCAGGACCCGTCCAGCGTGGCGAGGAAGGCCCGTTCGGCGGCCAGCCGCAGCCCCGTGTCCCGGTCATGGATCAGCGCCAGAAGGTCGACCACGCGGGTGTCGTCCGACCGCCGCTCGACCCCGATGGCCCCCTGCGCCACCGCCGGCAGCATCTCGGCGGGGTCGATGGCCCCCCGCGCGACATGCACCATTCCCAGCCGCGTCAGCCCCGCCATCGCCAGGAACGTCGCCGCCGCCACCCCTTCGTCCAGCTTGCGCATCCGGGTCTGCACGTTGCCCCGGAACTCGACCAGGTGCAGGTCGGGCCGCCGCAGGCGCAACTGCGCGCGGCGGCGCAGGCTGGACGATCCGACGACCGCGCCCTGCGGCAGGTCGGCGATGCTGCCGTGCAAGGGCGACACGAAGGCATCGCGCACATCCGCGCGCGGCAGATAGCAGTCGAGGCACAGCCCCTGTGGCTGCAGCGTTGGCATGTCCTTCATCGAATGCACGGCGATGTCGATGCCCCCGTCCAGCAGCGCCTCTTCGATCTCGCGCGTGAACAGGCCCTTGCCACCGATATCCTTCAGCGCGCGGTCCAGCACCTGGTCACCCAGCACCTTGATCACGACGATCTCGAACGCCGCTTCGGGGGCGTCCAGCACGGCCATCAGGCAGCGGCGCACCTCATGCGCCTGCCACAGGGCCAGCGGAGAGCCACGGGTGCCGATACGCAGGGGCTGGGCGGGGGTGGGGGGGATCAAGGCCATGGAACGAAGCCATAACTGTGTCATCTGCGCCTGACAACTGCCCCAGCCGCCACGCCGCCTTGACAACGGCGGCCCAAGACGGGACGGAATGACAGATGCCGGAGACACCGATGACCGACAAGACGATCCTGCGTGCCCTGGGCGGACAGGTCCTGCCGACCCCGCCGATCTGGATGATGCGCCAGGCCGGCCGCTATCTGCCCGAGTACCGTGCGACGCGGGCCAAGGCGGGCGATTTCCTGTCGCTGTGCTATACCCCCGATCTTGCCGCCGAAGTCACCCTGCAGCCGATCCGCCGCTATGGCTTTGACGCGGCCATCCTGTTTGCCGACATCCTGCTGATCGCACAGGCGCTTGGTGCGAAGCTGTGGTTCGCCGAGGGCGAGGGGCCGCGCCTGTCGACCCTGACCACGCCCGCCGAACTGGCCGCGCTGCGGCCAACGGGCGACATTCACGAAACGCTGGCCCCGGTCTATGAGACGGTCCGCATCCTGTCCCGCGAACTGCCGCGCGAAACGACGCTGATCGGCTTTGCCGGGTCGCCCTGGACCGTCGCCACCTACATGATCGCCGGTCGCGGATCGCCAACCCAGGCCGCCGCCCATGCCTTGAAATCCGCCGACCGCGCGACATTTTCCGGCCTGATCGACCGGCTGACCGAGGCCACCGTCGAATACCTTTCAAAGCAGGTGCAGGCCGGGGCGGAAGTGGTGAAACTGTTCGACAGCTGGGCCGGCAGCCTGAAGGGCCAGGATTTCACCGATTTCGCCGTGAAACCCGCCGCCGCCATCATCGGGGCCCTGAAGGCCCGCCACCCCGGCTTGGCCGTCATCGCCTTCCCGCGCGAGGCGGGTGACGGATACATCGGCTTTGCCGCCGCCACCGGGGCCGATTGCGTGGCCATCGACAATTCGGTCACGCCGGAATGGGCAGCGGCCCACGTCCAGCCGGGCGGCTGCGTGCAGGGCAACCTGTCGCCCGACCACATGGTCACCGGCGGTCCGGCCCTCGATGACGCGACCCGCCGCGTGGTGCGGGCCTTCGCGGGCGGCCCCCACATCTTCAACCTTGGCCACGGCATCACGCCCGAGGGGAAACCCGACCACGTGGCCCGCATGATCGACGTCGTGAGGGGCGGGTGAGCATCAGTTTCCTCAAACTCGCCGGCCCCGAACTGTGGCACATCACCCCGGTTGAAAACCTGCCGTCGATCCGCACGCTTGGCCTTCTGCGCCCGATCAAGATGGCCGAACTGGCCGAGGTGAACCCGCGCGAGCTGCGCCTGCGCGAGGACTCGGTGAAACTGAACCTCGACGGCCCGCGCGCGCGGCTGCCCAACCAGCAGGCCCTGCTGGCGGGCAAGGGGATGGATTTCCTCGACCCCGGCGTCACGCTGGAACAATGGGCGATAGTGCTGGAACAGCGCATCTTCCTGTGGCCCGCCGGGCAGGGCAAGACCTTCAAGGAAAGCCTGGGCGTGCCGGCGGCGACGATCCGGCTGAAATCGGAAACGCTGCTGCGCATGTACGGCCCCAACATGGACCTGTCGCCCATCGTCAGCGGCATGGCCCGGCTGAACCCGGCGCGGCGGGGCGAGTGGATGTACGTCCCCGCCTCGGACGCCGAGAAGTTCCCCAAGAACCGCCAGCGCCTGGGCATCGTCAAGGGCGACGACACCGTGGCCGAGATCAGCCTGCGCACCGACCTCACGGCAGCCTCGCTGTCCTGGGCGCTGGCCGCCCCCCTGCCGACCGGACCCGACCCCGACTGAGGCAACCCCCATGACCGACGCTTTCGCCTTCCTGTCTGCCCGCCGGTCGCATCCGGCCAAGACGCTGACCGCGCCGGTGCCCGACCGCGCCGCCCTGACCGTGATCCTGGCGGCGGCCCTGCGCGTGCCCGACCATGGCAAGCTGGAACCCTGGCGGCTGATCGTGCTGGAACGCGCGGCGCTTTCACGGCTGGCCGATCTGGTGACCACGCTGGGGATCGGGGCCGACGCCGAAGCGGTGGCCAAGGCGCGCGCCCCGTTCGACGGGTCGTCCCTGGCGGTGGTGGTGGTCGCCTCGCCCAAGGACAGTCCGAAGATCCCGGTGATGGAACAGACCCTGTCCACCGGAGCGCTGTGCGTCGGCATCGTGAACGCCGCCCATGCGGCGGGCTGGGGGGCGTGCTGGCTGACGGGTGCCGCCGCCTATGACCGCACCTTCATGGACCGGGGGCTTGGCCTTGCCGCCCGAGAATGGGTCGCGGGCATCGTCCACATCGGCACCATCGGCCCCGTCCCCCCCGACCGCCCCCGCCCGGACCCGGCGCGCGCGGTCACCTGGGTGTCGGCGTGACGCGATGATCCTGGGGTCGTTCCTGTCCGCCCTGGGGCAGATCGGCGACCCCCGCTTTCGCCGCGTGATGCTGTGGGGGGTGCTCTTGTCGGTGGCACTGCTGGTGGCGGTCTATGCGGGGTTCCTGATGATCCTGCAGGCGGTCACGCCCGATGCCATCGACATCCCCCTGATCGGCCCCGTCACCGGCCTGCACACGCTGCTGTCCTGGGCCTCGGCGCTGTTCATGATCGGGCTCAGCGTGTTCCTGATGGTGCCGGTCGCCTCGGCCTTCTGCGGGCTGTTCCTGGAAGACGTGGCGCAGGCGGTCGAGGACCGCCACTATCCCCACCTGCCCCCGGTCGCGCGCCAGCCGCTGGGCGACACCGTGATCGCCGCCGTCAATTTCGTGGCGCTGGTGATCGGGGTGAACCTGGGCGCGCTGATGCTGGTGCCTTTTGCCGGACCGCTGGTGTTCCCGCTGTTCTGGGCCGCGAACGGATACCTTCTGGGGCGCGAATACTTCACCATGGCCGCGGCCCGTCACCTCGGCCTGGCCGGGGCCCGCGCCCTGCGTCGCCGCCACGGCCTGCGGGTGTTCGCGGCAGGGCTTCTGATGGCCGTGCCCCTGTCGGTGCCGCTGGTCAACCTGGCGATTCCAGTGCTGGGGGCCGCGACCTTCACCCACCTGTTCCACCGGCTGGCGGCGCGGGGCGGCTGACCGTCACCCGTTCTCGCGCAGCACGGACCCCGCCAGATACAGCGACCCGCAGATCAGCACCCGCGCGCCGGGGGCCTGCGCGGCAATGTCGGCCAGGGCGGGCAGCACCCCCGCCGCCTCGACCGCCGCGATGCCCACCTCGCGCGCCACCCCCGCCGTGTGACCGGCGGGCAGGGTGTTCGCCTCGCCCGGGATCGATACTGCCGCCAGCCCCGCCAAGTGGGGCGCAAGGGCGCGCAGGTACCCCGCGATATCCTTGGTGTTCAGCATCCCGCAGATGGCAAACGTGCGGCGCGGCGGCATCGCCGCCAGCGTCGCCGCCAGCGCCTGCCCCCCCGCCGGATTGTGCCCGCCGTCCAGCCACAACTCGACCCCCGGTGCCGCCTCGACCAGCGGCCCCCGCCGCAGCCGCTGCATCCGGGCGGGCCAGAAGGCGCGGGTCACCGCAGCCTCGGGGTCGCCCGTGCCCAGATGCCGCAAGGCCATCAGCGCCGCGCCTGCATTGTCGATCTGGTGCGGACCTGGCAGGTTCGGCAGGGGCAGGTCCAGCAATCCCGCCTCGTCCTGGAACACCATCCGGCCCCGTTCCGGCCAGCAGTGCCACTGCTGCCCCCGCACCATCAGGTCCACCCCCAGCCGCGCCGCCCGACCCTCGATCACCGCCAGCCCCGCGTCGGTCTGGGGACCCACCACGCAAGGAACCCCGCGCTTGAGGATCCCCGCCTTTTCGCCCGCAATCTCGGCCACCGTCTCGCCCAGGTACTGCTGGTGGTCCAGCGAGACGGGCGTGATGACACACAGGCGCGGGCGGTCCACCACGTTCGTCGCATCCAGCCGCCCGCCCAGCCCCACCTCAAGCAGCAGCCAGTCCGCAGGCACCCGTGCAAAGGCCAGGAAGGCCGCCGCCGTGGTGATCTCGAAGAAGGTGATCGGATCGGCTCCGTTCGCCGCCGCGCATTCGTCCAGCAGCGCCGTCAGGTGATCCTCGGCAATCAGGTCGCCCGCGAGGCGAATGCGTTCGTGGAACCGTGCGAGGTGCGGCGAGGTATAGGCGTGGACGCGGCCCCCCCCGGCCTCCAGCCCCGCCCGGATCATCGCCTGGGTCGATCCCTTGCCGTTGGTGCCCGCGACATGGATCACCGGCGGCAGCGACCGCTCGGGATGGCCAAGACGGGCCAGCAGGCGGTGCATCCGGTCCAGCGTCAGGTCGATGACCTTGGGGTGCAGCGTCATCATCCGCTGCAGGATCACGTCCGACGTGGTCACGCCGGGGCGGCCCCGTTCGGCGCAGGCACGACGGCAGGGGCCTCGACCGGCGCGGCCAGTTCGCCCTTGATCGCGGGCGGCAGGCGCAACAGCATCCGCAGCACCGTCGCCAGTTCGTCGCGCATCGAGCGGCGGTGCGTCACCCGGTCCAGCATGCCGTGATCCAGAAGGTACTCGGCCCGCTGGAACCCCTCGGGCAGCTTTTCGCGGATGGTCTGCTCGATCACCCTCGGCCCGGCGAAACAGATCAGCGCGTTCGGCTCGGCAATCTGCACATCGCCCAGCATGGCATAGCTGGCGGTGACGCCGCCAGTCGTCGGATGGGTCAGCACGACGACATAGGGCAACCCCGCCTCGCGCAGCATCTGCACCGCGACCGTGGTGCGCGGCATCTGCATGAGGGACAGGATCCCCTCCTGCATCCGCGCGCCGCCGGCGGCAGCGAACAGCACCATCGGCCGCTTGGTCTTCACCGCCCGCTCGGCGGCGGCCAGGATGGCGTTGCCGACATACATCCCCATCGACCCGGCCATGAAGCTGAAATCCTGCGCCACGGCGACGATGGGCGTGCGCGCGACCTCGCCCTCGGCCACCAGCATCGCATCCTTCTCGCCGCTGGCAGCCCGTGCCGCCTTGAGCCGCTCGGGGTACTTCTTCTGGTCGCGGAACTGCAGCGGGTCGGCCAAGGGCTCGGGCACCCTGACCTCGGTGAAGATGCCGCCGTCGAACAGGTTGGCAAACCGCGCCCGCGGCGTGATCGCCATGTGGTGGTCGCAACTGGTGCAGACGAACAGGTTGTCCGCCAGTTCGCGGTGGAACAGCATGGTCCCGCACTCGGGGCACTTCGTCCACAGGTTCTCGGGCACCTCGCGGCGCGAGAACAGCGAGTTGATCTTGGGGCGGACGTAGTTGGTGATCCAGTTCATCGCGCCGTTCCCCTGTGCCCTACGTCAGCGCCCGAGATAAGGCGGGGGGGCAGGAAATGCAATCACGGGGTGGGGATGGAAGGCGCGTGGACAGCCAGTCTCACGCGCGCCGTCGGACCCGGCGGGTCTACATGAAACACCTTTTGCCGGTCACCAAGCCAATGCAACCATTTCTGAACGTCGGCGCAAGAGTTCACGTTCTTTGGGTAGGCAGCGCAGGCAAACTTGTGGATCGCGTTCACGGTCACCCCGTCCTTCTTCGAGGCGGCAACGAACGCGACGACGCCACGATCCAAATCCGCCTCTGCGGAAGGAGAAGATGTCAGGGTGGGTGTCGTCTCAGGGTCAGACAACGGGGATGCCAAATTCACAAACGCGTGGCTCGCCGTGCGCAAGGTTGCCGACGCTCGGTCGTCCGCCATCACGACGACCCGACACCCCGCCTCGCGCAAGCGCCGCACAAGATGGACAAGCCCGCCATCCGCCGTGACGATCACGAAATCCCGGATGCCGGTCGCGGCCATCGTCATGGCGTCGATGGTCAGCAAGATGTCCGCCGAGTTTCGGCCTTCCGGTGCATGGATCACCCGCAGTTCGGGCACCTTCGTCCAGCCGTTCAGTCTTGCCACATCACCATAGACCCGACGGACCGCATGGTGTTCGGGGTTCTTGCCAAGGATTGCAGCTGCATGGCTTGATGCCACATTCTCGCCGTCGATCAGCAGCGCGCAGTTGCCCGTCGCCCCGACCGATGCCTGACGAATGAAATCCCCGGACTGGTCCACCGCAAACCCCTGCTTTCCATCAAGGAAAACCATGGATTCGTGGCAGCCTCATGGCACCTGTCAGGCCACATCCCGCATCATCAGCGTGTTGCCCGTGCCCCGCTTCACCTCGAACCGGCTGATCTTCTTGACCAGATCCGACAGCTTGGGCGCGCCATAAGTGCGGGTGTCGAAGTCGGGGTTGGCCTGGGTGATGAACTGCCCGACCTGCCCCAGGGAATACCACTCGCCGTCCGGGTCGATGGCGCGCATCGCGGCGATGATCAGGGGGATGGATTTGGCGGGGGGTTCCTTGGCACCGGGCTTGGCGGTCTCGGCGGGCGCTTCGGCGGGTTTCGGGACCTCTTTCGCCTCCTCCCCCGTTCCCAGATTCTCGACATAGATGAACCGCTTGCAGGCCATGCGAAAGGCCTCGGGCGTCTTCTTCTCGCCGATGCCGTACACATCCAGGCCCTGTTCGCGGATCCGCGCCGCCAGCCTTGTGAAATCGCTGTCCGACGACACCAGCACGAACCCGTCGAACAGCCCCGAATGCAGGAAATCCATCGCCGCGATCACCAGCCCTATGTCGGACGCGTTCTTGCCCTTGGTGTTGGAAAACTGCTGGTCCGCCACCAGCCCCAATGCGGCCACCTTGCGCGCCCAGGCCCCCAGCCGCGTCGCCGACCAGTCGCCGTAGATGCGCCGGACGCTCGCCTCGCCCAGGGCCGCGATCTCTTCGAAGATCGCCTCGGCATAGCCGGCGGGCACGTTGTCGGCGTCGATCAGGACGGCCAGTCGGGGGGCGCGGGGTTCGGGCATGGGCGTGCTCCTTCGGGGCTTACCTCATGGCGGAAAAGCGCTAGCCTGGAAAGGACGGAAATGGAGAATCCGATGACCATGCCCGAGATGACGGCCCTGCAGATGGGCCTCGACCTGCCCGATTTCGACCGCGACGGATATTACGGCGCGGGCTATGGCACGATGAAACCCTACCACAGGGTCGGCAGCCTGCTGTTCCTGTCGGGGCATGTGGCGCAGGCGGGCAGCGCGATCACCCACAAGGGGCGGCTCGGGGCAGACCTGACCATCTCGCAGGGCTATGCCGCCGCGCGCCAGACCGGGATGAACGTGCTGGGCGGCATCCGGCAGGCCCTGGGATCGCTCGACCGGGTGAAATGCATGGTCAGGACGCTGAACTTTGTCGTCTGCACGCCCGAGTTCGAAGAGGTGCACAAGGTGTCGTCGGGCCTGTCCGACCTCTTGGTCGAGGTGTTCGGGCCGGAACGGGGCCTGGGCGGGCGGGCGACCATCGGGGTCATGGCGCTGGCGAACGGCGTCTGTTTTGAGACCTGGGCCACAGTCGAGGTCGAATGATGCGAAGGCCCGCCGGTTTCGCTTGCCCGTCCCCCGGCCGCAGGCGCATGATCGGGGCGCAGGGGCAATCCTCGGAAAGGATGGGGATCATGTCGATCCTTGGTCGGATCAGGCTGTTGGCATTGGGCGCGCTGCTGGCATTGGTCCTTCCGGCGGCGACATGGGCCGCGCCGACCTGTGCTGTCTGGCTGGATCAGGGCGACGGCACATCCTGGACCACCTGCGTCGATGACGATGGGTCACAAACCTGCTGGCGCATCAGCAACGCGGCGGGCAGCACGGCCTACCCGGTGGCCTGTGGTTAGTCCCCGCCCCAGCCCCTGAACGCCGCCTCCATATCGGCATAGACCGACCTCTCGGTCGATAGCAACAGATGTCCCGACAGCGGATAGACGATGACCTTCGCATCCGGCAACCGCGCCGCCAGCCGCCGCACCCCGGCAACCGCATAGACCGGGTCCTGTCCGCCGTGCTGGAACAGCACGCGGGCATGGGCCAGGTCCTCGGGGTTCCGCAGCGTCCAGACCAGCAGGTTCGCGCCATGCGCCCGCGTCAAGCCGTCCTCGGGCAGGCGCAGGCGGTTCTTCACGGCATTCGCAATGCGGGCGCTGTGGGCGGCCAGTGCAGGGATGCTGTAGTGCGCCCGCCCGTACAGCAGCGTGCGGTGATACTCGGCGAACAGGTCGCGCCTGCGGAACCCGCCCGCACGGTCGGCGGCGGCGGCCAGGTCGGTAAAGGCCACCAGGGTGGAAAGCGTCGTCGCGGGCGCGGGCAGGGCGGTGGACAGGATCGCCACCTCGACGCGCGGCCCCCTGATGGCCCTGGCCGCCTCCAGCGCGATCGGCCCGCCGGTCGACATGCCGACCAGCCGCACGCTGCGGTACCGCCCGCCGTTCACCCAGGCCGCAATCTCGGCCCCGGCCTCGGCGATGCGGATGCCCCGCTCGCGCCCCCGCCCGTCGATGCCCGGAAAGCGATACCCCACCATCGCCGCCCCCTGCGGCAAGGGATAGCCGCCATAGGCCCGCACCGAGGTCAGCGCGCCTGGGATCACCACCACCAGGTCACGCGCGCGCGCCTCGTCCCCGGCCAGCGTGACCATCGCATCGTCGGTCGGGCGCGCCGGACCCTCTGCCGCGCAACCAGACAGGGCGATCAGAACGGGGACAAGGCACATCAGCCAGCGCAGGCGTACTGCAACCGCCGGGGATCGCCACAGCGCGACGGTCATCCGGCCAGCGGATTGAACAGCCGCACGCCGGTTGCGGCGAAGTCGGCGGTGTTCCGGGTGACAAGCGTGGCATTGCGCGACAGGGCAATCGACGCGATCAGAAGATCGGCAGTCTCGTAGCGCCGCTCGACCGTCAGTCGGCCCCAGAGCCGCGCTGCCGCCGCATCGAAGGTCAGGATGCGGTCGGCAAAGACACGCTGGATCCCGCGTGTCCATTCAGACAGGGTTTCGGCAAAGGGCGGGTCGATCCGCCGCTGGCGGTGAATGCCGCGTTCGATCTCGCCCATGGTCACCACCGTCGTGTACAGCGTCGTATCGTCGATGCCGTCCCGCCAGACCGCCAGTCGTGGCATCCGGTCGGGACGCCGCAGCAGCGACAGGATGTCGGTATCGAGAATGAGGATCAAAACTCGATGTCCCGCAGGGCCGTGCGGGTTCGGTCGGGGACCAGCCAATCCTCCTGACCCTCGATGACAGGCCGTGCCATGAGATGATCCACGAACGACCCCCGGTTCCGCGCCACGACGGCATTCAGCCGGGCGAATTCCTCGACCGAGATCACCACGACGGCCGGCTTGCCCCGGCGCGACACCTGCTGCGGCTGCCCGGCAAGGGCCGCATCGACCACGGCGGAGAACTTGTTCTTGGCGTCCTGCAGGGTCCACATCAGGGGGCCTCATCTGGCTAGCTGTCTGGCTAGATGAGCCTTTTTCGGCTCGACGTCAACCCGTCTGTCAGAACACCACCACCGACCGGATGCTTTCCCCCGCATGCATCAGGTCGAACCCCTTGTTGATGTCCTCGAGCTTCAGGATGTGGGTGATCATCGGGTCGATCTGGATCTTGCCGTCCATGTACCAGTCGACGATCCTGGGCACATCCGTGCGCCCCCTGGCACCACCAAAGGCGGTGCCCTTCCACACCCGGCCCGTCACCAGCTGGAACGGCCGGGTCTCGATCACCGCCCCCGCCGGAGCGACCCCGATGATGATCGACTGGCCCCAGCCGCGGTGCGTGCATTCGAGGGCGTCGCGCATCACCTTGACGCTGCCGGTGCAGTCGAAGCTGTAGTCGGCCCCGCCGATGCGGTCGAAGGGGGTCTTGGTCATCTCGACGATGTGGGCGACGACCGACCCTTCGATCTCTTTCGGGTTGACGAAATGGGTCATCCCGAAGCGCGTCCCCCAGGCCCGCCGGTCGTTGTTGATGTCGACGCCGATGATCATGTCGGCCCCCGCCATCCGCAGCCCCTGCAGCACGTTCAGCCCGATGCCGCCCAGCCCGAACACCACCGCCTTGGCCCCGGCCTCGACATTCGCCGTGTTCAGGACCGCGCCGATGCCGGTGGTCACACCACAGCCGATGTAGCAGATCTTGTCGAAGGGCGCGT
>JBQTJI010000112.1:0-36043 GCA_052387255.1 Gemmobacter sp.
CGATGGGTTGTGATTTGCGCATCGGGGCCCCGGCCTTCGCCGGGGCGATTGGGTACGCTGGAGACCAGCAGAAACAAAGCCTTGGACCATCCGCAAGCTCAGACGATCCCGCCCCCACCTGCCGTCACCGCAGGCCGCACCGCCGCCACTGCCGCGCGGTAGCCTGCCGCGCGGTAGGTGGCGACCGGGTCGATGGCCCCGCCCGACCGCAGCCGCGCCATGGCGAGGATCGGTTCCACGTCGGTGCGGAAGGCCATCTTCAGCGTGGTCGTGGCCATCAGGGGATCGTTGGTATCCTGATACCCCCGCAGCGCCACCCGGTCCACCAGCAAACCTTGCGCGAAGGCGCGCTGCACCTCGGTTGCCGACACCATCAGGCTTTCGATGGGGTCGGTCACGTTGTGGCTCTGGTCCAGCATGTGGGCGGGGTGGAACCCCTCGCGCCCCTCGGCCCCCACCAGTTCGTTGAACACCAGGAACAGCCGGAAGGGGTCGATCGACCCGGTGTCGAGGTCGTCGTCGCCATATTTCGAATCGTTGAAGTGGAAGCCGCCCAGCTTGCCGAACTGGATCAGGCGGGCGACGATCTGTTCGATGTTGGTGTTGGGGGCGTGGTGGCCAAGGTCGACCAGGCACATCGCCCTGGGGCCAAGGGTGCTGGCGATCAGGTAGTTCGAGCCCCAGTCCTGCACCACCGTCGAATAGAACGCCGGTTCGTACATCTTGTGTTCGGTGAACAGCCGCCAGTCGTCCGGCAGTTTCGCGTAAACGGACGCAAGGCTGTCCAGATAGCGCTCGAACTGCCGCGTAAAATCGGTCTGCCCCGGAAAATTCGATCCGTCGCCGATCCAGACCGTCAGCGCCTTTGATCCCAACTGCGTGCCGATCTCGATGCAGTCGAGGTTGTGGTCCACGGCCTGGCGGCGGGTCGCGGCGTCGGCGTGGGACAGCGAGCCGAACTTGTAGCTGTTGCGCTGCTGCGGCTGGTCCTGGAAGGTGTTCGAGTTCATCGCATCGAAGCGGAGGCCCAGGGACTGCGCCTTGGCCAGAAGGTCCTGTGGCGGGGCCTTGTCCCAGGGGATGTGCAGGCTGACGGTGGGGGTGGCGCGGGTCAACTGGTGGATGACGCCGCAATCCTCGAGCTTGTCGAAGATGTGGCGCGGCTCGCCCGGCCCCGGAAACCGCGCGAACCGCGTGCCCCCGGTGCCGACGCCCCAGGACGGGACGGCGACGCCGAACCCGGCGACGCGGGCGGTGATGGTTTCGATGTCGATCCCCCGCCGTGACAGGTGGTCGCCGAGGGCTTCGTAGTCCGCCTCAAGGGCCGTCAGGCGGACGGCATTTTCGGTCTCGATCAGCCCGATGTCGATCATCGTCCTCACCTCGTGAAGGATTGCACGTTGCCTGCGTCAACGTTCAGGATGTTGCCGGTCGATTTGGCGGACAGGTCGGAGGCCAGGAAGTACGCGGCCTCGGCGATGTCCTCGGGCAGGACCGCGCGTTTCAAGAGGCTGCGCTGGCGGTACATCTCCTCCAGCCCCTCCTTGTCGCGGCCATAGGTCGCCGCGCGCTGATCCAGCCAGTCGCCGGACCAGATCTTCGATCCGCGCAGCACGGCATCGGGGTTGACCACGTTCACCCGGATGCCCGCCTCGGCCCCCTCCAGCGCCAGGCAGCGGGCCAGATGAATCTCGGCGGCCTTGGCGGTGCAATAGGCGGCGGCGTTCGGGCTGGCGGCGAGGCCGTTCTTCGAGGCGACAAACACCACGGCTCCGCCGATGGATTGCACGCGGAGCATCTTGAACGCCTCGCGACTGACAAGGAAATACCCGGTCGACAGGATGTCCATGTTGCGGTTCCAGAGCGCCAGCGTGGTGTCCTCGATGGGGGCGGAGGACGCGATGCCCGCGTTCGACACCAGGATGTCGAGGCCGCCGAACTCGACCGCCACCTGTGCCATGGCGGCGATCACGGCCGCCTCGTCGGTCACGTCCATGACGACCGAACGCACGACATCACGCCCATGCCGCGCGCCCAGGTTCTGCGTGGCGGCGTCCAGCGCCGCAGCATCGATGTCGGCCAGCATGACGCAGGCCCCTTCGCGCAGGTAGCGGTCGGCGGTGGCCGAACCGATGCCGCCCGCACCGCCGGTGATGAAGGCAACGCGCCCCGCCATGGATTTCGGTTTCGGCATCCGTTGCAGCTTGGCTTCTTCCAGAAGCCAGTATTCGATGTCGAAGGCCTCTTGTTCCGGCAGGCCCCGGTATTCCGACACGGCATCGGCCCCGCGCATCACGTTGATCGCGTTGACATAGAACTCGGCGCTGATCCGCGCCGTCGCCTTGTCCCTGGCAAAGGTGATCATGCCGACGCCGGGGATCAGGTAGACCACGGCGTTCGGGTCGCGCAGGGGCGGCGAGTCGGGGCGTTTGCAGCGGTCGTAGTAGGCGGCGTAGCCGTCGCGGTAGGCGGCAATGGCGGTGGCCAGCGTCGCCGCACCGGCATCGGCCTGCACCACAAGCGGACGGATTTTCGTGCGCAGGAAATGGTCGGGGCACGAGGTGCCAAGCGCGGCCAGCGGTTCCAGCCGGGCCGAATTGACGAAATCCAGAACCGCAGGCTGGTCGTCGAAATGACCGACCATGTGGTGATCGCCCGAGATCAGGCCCCGGATGGCGGGCATCAGGCGGGCGGCTGTGGCGCGGCGGTCGGCGGCGGGCAGGGCTTCGCGCACCGGGCCGCCAAACGCCGCCTTGCCTGCCGTTTCAGCCGCAAACCAGTCCATCGCTGTCTGGATTGTCGAGAGGGTCAGGTCGTAGCACGCACGCGCGTCGTCATCCCAGGTGAACAGGCCATGCGATTCCAGCACCACGCCCTTGGCATGGGGGTTCTGCGCGCAGAAATCCGACAGCCACAGGCCCAGTTCGAAGCCCGGCCGTTTCCACGGCAGCCAGCCGATGCTGTCACCGAAGATGCGCTGCGTAAGGTCCCGCGAATTGGCCGAGGCCGCGATGGCGATGATCGCGTCGGGGTGCATGTGGTCGACGTGCAACCTTGGCACATAGGCGTGCAGCGGCGTGTCGATGGAGGCCGCGCGGGGGTTCAGGTTGAAGGTGCAGTGCGGCAGGAGGCCGACCATTTCATCCTCGAACGCCGCGCCGCGATAGATGCCGCGCAGGGCGTGCAGCTTGTCCATGTACAGCGTGGCAAAACCGTCCATCCTGATCGAGCCCACGTCGCCGCCCGACCCCTTGACCCACAGCACCTGCACCGGTGCCCCGGTCAGGGGGTCCACCTCCATCACCTTGGCACTGGTGTTCCCGCCGCCGTAGTTGGTGATTCGCTTGTCGGACCCCAGCAGGTTGGACCGGTAGAGCAGCTTTTCCGGCTCGGTCAGGCCCTGCGCCCGCGCGTCATCCCACAGGTTTTCCAGCCGGTCCGTGGCGGCGGTGTCTGGCATGCTGTCCTCCCTCGTCCTGTGGCGAATGTGCCAGCGTGACTGCAAAAGTCAATCACAAACGATCACGTCCGCTCATGCTGCGGCGCAGAAACGCGGAGTGTGATCGAAAATGATTGACAGTGATCGAATTCAGTGGGACCAATCGTGTCAGGGAGGATGCGATGCACGAAAGCGAACGGCACAGATTGATCCTGTCGGCAGTGCAGGACCGCCCCGTCGCGACGGTGGCCGATCTGGTCGCGCTGACGGGTGCGTCCGAGGCCACCGTGCGCCGCGACATCGCCACGCTGCATGTGCAGAAGAAGCTGCGCCGGGTGCGCGGCGGGGCCGAAAGCGTCTCTCCGGCGGTCTTTGTCGGCATCAACGCCCGCCCCTTCAGCGTAAACGAGGCGATCCGCCTGGCCGAAAAGCGCGCCATCGCGCGGGCGGCGGTGGACCTGTGCGCCGACGGCGAGGCGATCATCATCAACGGTGGGACGACCACGTTCCAGATGGTGCATCCGCTGTCTGCCCGGCGGTGCCAGGTGTTCACCAACAGCTTTCCCATCGCCGAACACCTGCTGAAGCATTCCAAGAACACGGTGCTGCTGCCGGCCGGGGCCATCTACCGCGAGCAGAACATCATCCTGTCGCCCTTCGACCAGGACGGCAGCAGCCACTTCTATGCGACGAAGATGTTCATGGGCTGCCGGGGCCTGGGGTCGCTGGGCCTGATGGAGGGCGACCCCCTGCTGGTGCAGGCGGAACAGAAGCTGATCGGCCAGGCGGACGAGCTGGTGGTGCTGGCCGACAGTTCCAAGTTCGCGGCGCGGTCGAGCCTGCTGCTGTGCCCGCTGCGCCGCATCCACACCGTCATCACCGACGACGGCATCACCGACCGCGACGCCGCGATGCTGCAGGCGGCGGACATACGGCTGATCGTGGCCCCCAGCGTTGCAGGCGCGGGGGCCGCCGAACGACAGGACACGGCGTGACGACAATCGCTCAAGGGAGGGAAACATGGGCATACTGAGGAAGATGTTGACGACGGCGGCACTGACCGCAGGTCTGATGGCAGGGGCCGCGCAAGCCGAGACGCTGCGCGTGGCGCTGGTGGTCAAGGCCCTGGGGATCGGGTTCTTCGAGGCCGCCAACAAGGGCGCGGAAGAGGCGGCCAAGGAACTGGGCGATGTGGAAATCATCTACACCGGCCCGACCGACACCACCGCGGAAGGCCAGATCGAGGTGATCAACGCCCTGATCGCGCAAGGCGTCGATGCCATCGCCATCTCGGCGAACGACCCCGACGCACTGGTGCCCGCGCTGAAAAAGGCGATGGACCGGGGGATCACGGTGATTTCCTGGGACAGCGGCGTGTCGCCCGAGGGGCGGCAGATGCACCTGAACCCGTCGTCCAGCGCCCTGATCGGCAACACCATCATCAAGCTGGCGGCCGACAACATGCCCGACGGCGGCGACGTGGCGATCCTGTCGGCGACGGCGACCGCGACCAACCAGAACATCTGGATCGAAGAGGCCAAGAAGGTGCTGCCGAACTATCCCGGCATCAACCTGGTCGCCACCGTCTATGGCGACGACCTGGCCGACAAGTCGTACCGCGAAGCGCAGGGCCTGATGGCGACCTATCCGAACCTCAAGGCGATCATCGCGCCGACGACGGTGGGCATTCTGGCCGCGTCGCAGGCGGTGACCGATGCGGGCAAGATCGGGGCGATCAACGTGACCGGCCTGGGCCTGCCGTCGGAAATGGCGGGGGCGGTCGAATCGGGGGCTACGGTGTCCTTTGCCATCTGGAACCCGATCGACCTCGGCTATGCCGCGACCATGCTGGCGGTGAACATCAAGAAGGGTGCCGCGACCGGCGCGGGGGCCAAGATCCCCATGGGCCGCATGGGCGAGGCGACGCTGGACGACAAGGGCGAGGCGGCGATGTCGGACCCCTTCACCTATGACAAGTCGAACATCGCCGAGTTCAAGTCGATCTTCTGATCCTGCCGGGGGCCTGCCGTCGCAGGCCCCCACCTTTCTCCGAAAGCCCCCATGATGACCGACGACACACCGTCCCGGCCCGTGCTGCGGCTGTCGGGCATCGCGAAATCATTCCCCGGCGTGCGCGCCCTGCAGGGCGTGGACCTGTCGCTGTATGCAGGCCAGGTGACCGCCCTGATCGGTGAGAACGGGGCAGGCAAGTCCACCATCGTCAAGGTGCTGACCGGCATCTACCAGCCCGACGAGGGCATGATCGAGATCGACGGCAGCCCCGTCACCTTTGCCACCGCCGAGGATGCGGCGCGGGCGGGGGTCACGGCGATCCATCAGGAAACCGTGCTGTTCGACGAACTGACGGTGGCCGAGAACATCTGGCTGGGCCACGCGCCCCGCAACCGGTGGGGCCTGATCGACTGGAAGGCGATGCGCGAAGGCGCGGTGCGCCTGCTCGCCTCGATCCACGCCACGCTCAACCCCGACGCCCGCCTGCGCGACCTTGGCATCGCCTCGCGCCATCTGGTCGCCATCGCGCGCGCGCTGTCCATCGACGCCCGCGTGGTGATCATGGACGAGCCGACGGCAGCCCTGTCCCACAAGGAAATCCAGGAACTGTACGACCTTGTCGAGACGCTCAAGGCGCGCGGCAAGGCGATCCTGTTCATCAGCCACAAGTTCGACGAGGTATTCCGCGTCGCCGACCACTATACCGTGTTCCGCGACGGGGCGCTGGTCGGGTCCGGCATGATGGCGGATGCGACCGAGGGCGCTTTGGTGCAGATGATGGTCGGCCGGTCGGTCGACGCGATATTTCCCAAACGCGCCCACAACATCGGCGCGCCCCTGCTGACGGTCGCAGGCTACAGCCACCCGACCGAGTTCGCCGACATCGGGTTCACGCTGCACCGGGGCGAAATCCTGGGGTTCTACGGGCTGATCGGGGCCGGGCGGTCCGAGGTGATGCAGGCGCTGTTCGGCATCACGGTGCCGTCGAAGGGGGCAGTGCGGATCGAGGGCCAAGTGCGCGTGATCCGGTCCACCGCCGAGGCCATCGCGGCGGGCATCGTCTATGTCCCCGAGGATCGCGGGCGGCAGGGGGCCGTCCGGGGCCTGCCGATCTTCCAGAACGTAACGCTGCCCAGCCTGCCGCGCACGTCGCGCAGCGGTTTCCTGCGGCTGGCGCGGGAGTTTGCCCTTGCGCGGCAGTACACGCAGCGGCTGGAGTTGCGGGCGGCCAGCCTGGACCAGGACGTGGGTCTTCTGTCGGGCGGCAACCAGCAGAAGGTGGTGATCGCCAAGTGGCTGGCCACGCAGCCCCGCGTGATCATCCTGGACGAGCCGACCAAGGGGATCGACATCGGATCGAAGGCCGCCGTCCATGGCTTCATGGCGGAACTGGCGGCCGAGGGGCTGGCGGTGATCATGGTGTCGTCCGAAATCCCCGAGGTGCTGGGCATGTCGGACCGTGTGATCGTGATGCGCGAGGGGCGGATCGTGGACGAGGTGGCCGGGGCGGCGATGACGCCCGAGCGTCTGGTGCGCGCGGCGGCGGGGCTGGAGGTGGCGGCGTGAACGCGGTGCCCTGTCCTGCGGCGTTCGTCCCCCTCACCCTACCCCTCTCCCCCAAGGGGAGAGGGGACTGCGCTACACCCGGGATCGGGGGTGTCGCATGATCCTGCTGAAACAGCGCGAGGCCCTGCTGGCCCTTGCCATCCTGGCCCTGATCGCCCTGATCGCCACGCGGTTCCCGGCGTTCGTGGCACCGTCCAACCTGGCGGGCGTGTTCAACGACACGGCGCCCCTGATCATCCTGGCGCTTGGCCAGATGATCGTGATCCTGACCCGCTGCATCGACCTGTCTGTCGCGGCGAACCTCGCCCTCACCGGCATGGTGGCCGCCCTGATGAACGGCGCGGGCGTGCCGCTGCCGGTGGTCGTGGCCGCCGCCGTGGCGCTTGGCGCGGCCCTGGGCGCGGTCAACGGGGTGCTGGTGTGGAAGCTGGGCATTCCGTCCATCGTCGTCACGCTGGGCACCATGACGATCTACCGGGGCCTGATCTTCCTGTTCACCGACGGCAAGTGGATCAACGCGCACGAGATGACCGAGGGCTTCAAGGCGCTGCCGCGCATGGTGGTGCTGGGCCTGCCGGTGATGGGCTGGATCGCGGTCGCGGTGATCGCGGGGGCGGCGCTGCTGCTGGGCCGCACGGCACTGGGGCGCAGTTTCCATGCCGTCGGCGGCAACCCCCATGCCGCCGTCTATGCCGGGCTGGACGTGGGCCGCACACAGGCCATTGCCTTTGTTCTGTCGGGCGCATTGGCAGGGCTGACTGGATACCTGTGGATCGCGCGCTATGCGGTGGCCTATGTCGATGTCGCGGGCGGGTTCGAACTGGACGTCGTGGCGGCCTGCGTCATCGGCGGCATCGCCATTGCCGGGGGGGCGGGCTCGGTCGCGGGCTGCGTGCTGGGTGCTTTGTTCCTGGGGGTGATCAAGAACGCTCTGCCAGTCGTCGGCATCTCGCCCTTCTGGCAACTCGCCATTTCGGGCAGCGCGATCATTCTGGCCGTGGTGTTCAACGCGCGCGCCGCGCGCGGCCCGGGTCGCATCATCCTGAAATCGGCCGAGGGGCGGGCATGACCGCGCGCATCGTTCCAGACCGCCTGACCACCCCCCTGTCGCGCGCGCTGCGCAGCTGGGAGACGATCCTGCTGGCCGTGGCGGTGGCGGTGTTCGTGGTCAACGCGCTGTCCTCGCCCTATTTCCTGAACGCCTGGAACCTGTCGGACGCGACCTTCAACTTCACCGAAAAGGCGCTGATCGCCTTTGCCATGGCGATGCTGGTGATCGCGGGCGAGATCGACCTGTCGGTCGCGTCGATCATCGCCCTGGCCTCGACCGCCATGGGCCTGATGATGGCGGCGGGGTTCGGCACGCCGGTGCTGGTGCTGACCGGCCTTTTCACGGGCCTGGTCTGCGGGGCGGTCAACGGCGGGCTGGTGGCGGGCCTCGGCCTGCCGTCCATCGTCGTCACCATCGGGACGATGAGCCTGTTCCGAGGTGTCAGCTACATCGTGCTGGGGGATCAGGCGTTCACCGGATACCCGGACAGTTTCGCCTGGTTCGGGCAGGGCTATGTCTGGTGGGTTTTCTCGTTCGAACTGGCGCTGTTCGGGGTGGCGGCGATGGCGTTCTGGGTCCTGCTGCACCGCACCAGTTTCGGGCGCACCGTCTATGCCATCGGCAACAACCCGACCGCCGCCCTGTTCAGCGGCATCCGCGTGGCGCGCGTGCGGTTCACCCTGTTCCTGCTGACGGGCCTGATGAGCGGCATCGCCGCCGTCTGCCTGACCTCGCGCCTCGGCTCCACCCGCCCCTCGATCGCCACGGGGATGGAGCTGGAGGTGGTGACGATGGTGGTCCTGGGCGGGGTCAGCATCCTGGGCGGGTCGGGCAGTATCGCGGGCGTGGTCATCGCGGCCGTGATCATGGGGATGGTGACATTCGGGTTCGGGCTGCTCAATGTGCCGGGGATCGTGATGTCGATCTTCCTGGGGCTCTTGCTGATCGGGGTGATCGGCCTGCCCCGGCTGTTCGGACGAGGAAGGTAGCGAATGCAGAAACACGTCTTCCGGATGCGCCTGAACCCCGGGATGGAAGAGGAGTACCGACGCCGCCACGATGCGATCTGGCCCGAACTGGTGGACCTGCTGCATGACGCTGGCATCAGCGACTACTCCATCCACCTTGACCGCGAGACCGGGCTGCTGTTCGGGATGCTGACCCGCACCGACGACCACCGGATGGCCGATCTGGGGCAAAGCCCGGTGATGCGGCGCTGGTGGGCGCACATGGCCGACATCATGGAGGTCGCGCCGGATCACACGCCGGTGGCGGTGCCTCTGGTGCCGGTGTTCCACATGCCATGACCGCCCGCGTCGCCGTCTTCGACATCGGCAAGACCAATGCCAAGCTCGCGCTGGTCGATCTGGCGACGCGCCGCGAGGTGGAGGTGCTGGGCCGGCCGAACCGCGTCCTGCCGGGGCCGCCCTGGCCGCAGTACGACACCGGGGCGCTGTGGCAGTTCCTGATCCGGGGCCTGGCCGATCTGCACCGCCGCCACGGGATCGACGCGATTTCGGTCACCACGCATGGCGCGTCGGCGGCGCTGCTGACCAAGGGCGGCGACCTGGCCGCGCCGCCGCTGGACTATGAACATGACGGGCCGGATGCAGTTGCCGCTGCCTATGATGCCCTCCGCCCGGACTTTGCCGAGACCGGATCGCCCCGCCTGCCGGGCGGGCTGAACGTCGGGGCGCAACTGCACTGGCAGTTCGGCACGGACCCCGGCCTGCGCGACCGGGTGGCGACGGTGGTGATGTGGCCGCAGTACTGGGGGTTTCGCCTGACGGGGGAACGCGCCACCGACGTGGCTTCGATCAGCTGCCATTCCGACCTGTGGAACCCCTATGCGGGGCGGCTTTCGTCGCTGGTGGAACGCCTGGGCCTGGACGGACGCATCGCCCCGACCCGCCGCCCCGCCGAGGTGCTGGGCAGCGTGACACCCGAAGTCGCGGCCCTGACCGGGCTGCCGCACGGCACCCCCGTTGCCACCGGCATCCACGACAGCAATGCCTCGCTCTTGCCGCATCTGCTGTCGCGGACGGGGCCGTTCTCGGTGGTGTCCACCGGCACCTGGGTGGTGGTGATGAGCGTGGGCGGCATGCCGGTGGCGCTGGACCCCCGGCGCGACGCGATGGTGAACACCAGCGCGCTTGGCCAGCCGGTGCCCTCGGCCAAGTTCATGGGCGGGCGCGAACACGACCGGCTGCTGGACGGCAGACCGGCAACCGCGACCGAAGCCGATGCACGGCGGGTGCGCGACGGGGGCATCCTGCTGTTGCCATCGGTCGTCGGGGGGTCGGGGCCCTATCCCGACCGGGCGATGCGGTGGCTGCCGGGGCCACCCGACGCGGCGGCGGAGGAAGTGGCGGTCGGGTACTATCTGGCGCTGGTGACGGCGACCTGCCTGAAGATGACGGGCGGCCGGGGGCCGGTCGTGGTCGAGGGGCCGTTTGCGCGGAACCGCTGGTTTCTGGACATGCTGGCGGTGGCGGCGGGCCGTCCGGTGCTGGTGTCGGCGTCACAGACCGGGACGGCCATCGGGGCGGCGCTGCTGTTCGCGGGTGCGGGCGATGCGACGGCCGTACCGGACGGCCCCGCGCATGGGGTGGACCCGGCCCTTGCGGGCTATGCCGCGCAGTGGCGGGCCTTGGTGCCAGACGGACAGGGCTGATTCACGAGAAGTCCGCCGCCGCTCACAGGCCCAGCGCCGCCCTGGCGCGGGCCGAGGCATGGAGAAACCCCTCGTCCAGCAGCGCCCCGGTTCCCTGCCACTGCCGGGGGTTCGGCGGCGACAGCACGAAACCGCCGCCCTGCGCGGCCTGCAGCCGCCGCGCGTCCTCGGCATGGTCCCAGGTCGCTGCGGCCACCGACGCGGCATCGCGGGCGCGCCAGTCGCCGGCCAGCTTGTAATGACGCAGGCACAGCGTCACGTCGGCCACGGCGACCCCGCCGGCGCAATGCGGATGGGTCATCGGCTGCACGTCGGCCAAGTTGCGGACCAGCGTGTGCTTGGACAGGAACGGCGTCTCGCCGAACACCACGCGCCGCAGGCCGCCCGACAGAAGCCGCAGGTCGGGATCGGCGCAGGTGTTGTCCTTGAGGAACCAGTGGAACCCGATGCCGCCCCTGTCGTGGTAGGGATGCCGGGTCAGCCCGTCCAGCGTGTAGGTGGTGCAGGCCGCGACGGCCTGGGCACAGGTCATGCCCGCCATCGCCTGAGGATCGCCCGGCGCGCAGAGATCCAGCATCTGCCCGACCACCGCCGTGAACCCTTCGGCATTCGCATAGGCCAGCAGCGGGGCCAACCCGCCCGGCACCTCGGCCATCTCGTCGGCGTCGGCGAACATCGTCCAGCCGCTGCGATAGACGCGCTGTGCCGCCATGGCCCGCAGCCGCACTTCGTGCCGCCTGGCGGGCAGGGGATTGTGCAGGACCGTCACCCGGTCCATCGCCGCCGCAACCGCGACGGTGCGGTCGGTCGAGCCGTTGTCGACGACGACCACATGGGCGACGCCCAGGGCAAGGTGATGCGCCAGACAGTCGGCCAGGAACCACTCCGCATCGCGGACCAGCACCACCAGCCCCGCCTGGCCGGGGGCCAGCGCCACCCGCGCAGGCCCGTGCAGCACCTGGAACGCCCCCGCCACCAGCCGCCGGTCGCGCAGGTCGGCCAGGCGGCGGGTCAGGGCGGCGGTCAGGCGCGCGGCAAGGGCCATCGGCCTAGCTGTCCCGTGCGATGACGAACCGCGCGGCGTCCTGCAGCGGCCCGGCGGCATCGCCGTAGGGGTCGAGCGCCGCGCAGGCCTGAGCCACCAGCGACGCGGCGCGGGTGCGGGCACCGTCGAGGCCCAGGTGCGACACGAAAGTGGCCTTGCCCGCGCCAGCGTCCTTGCCCACGCGCTTGCCGGTCAGAGCCTCGGTCCCGGTGGCATCGAGGATGTCGTCGGCGATCTGGAAGGCCAGGCCAAGGGCATCGGCATAGACCCGCAGGGGGCCGGGGTCGGCCCCCGCGATATGCGCGCCGGCGGTGGCGGCCCAGCCGATCAGCGCCCCGGTCTTGCCCGCCTGCAGGCGTTCGATCTGGTCCAGCGTCAGCGGCACCGCAGCCGTTTCGGCGGCGATGTCCAGCGCCTGACCCAGCACCATGCCCCCCGCCCCCGCCGCATGGGCCATGCCCTGCACCAGCGCCAGCCGCACCTCGGCAGACCCGAGCGCCGGATCGCACAGCAGGTCGAACGCCAGGGTCTGCAGCGCATCGCCCGCCAGCACCGCCGTCGCCTGGTCCCATGTCACGTGCACCGTTGGCAGGCCGCGCCGCAGGTCGTCGTCGTCCATGCAGGGCAGGTCGTCGTGGACCAGCGAATAGGCGTGCATCGCCTCGATGGCGGCGGCGGCGGCCATCGCGCGGGCGGGCGGCACCCCCAGCATCGAAGCACCTTCGACCACCAGGAACGCCCGGATGCGCTTGCCGCCCGCGACGGCATAGCGCATCGCCTGCACCACCGGTTCCTGCCCCATTCCGGCAAGCGACAGGTCCAGCCGGGCCTGCACCGCCCCCTGCACCGCCGCCAGCCGGTCGGGAAAGGTCACAGCCCCTCGGCCGGGACAGTGCCGACGGCGCGCCCTTCGGCGGCGCGGATCAGGTCCACCCGTGCCTCGGCGGCGCGCAGTTTCTCGGCGCAATGGGCCTTGAGCAGGGCACCGCGTTCGTACAGCGCGATGGACTGGTCCAGTGCCACCTCGCCGCGTTCCAGCTGCCCGACGACGGTTTCGAGGGCCGCCATGGCCTCTTCGAAGGTCATCTCCTGAACGGCCTTGTCGGTCATCGTCCGCGTTCCTCCAGCATGCCCACATGGGCGGCGACGGATGCCGCCAAGGCCGCCAGATCATAGCCGCCCTCCAGCACCGACACCACCCGCCCGCCGCAGACCGCTGCGGCCACGTCGCAGATGCGCCCCGTGAGCCAGCCGAAATCATCGGTGGTCCAGCCAAGGCCGCCCAAGGGATCATCCTCATGCGCGTCGAACCCCGCCGAAACCAGGATCAGGTCGGGCCGCCAGTCCATCAGGCGCGGGAACACCAGACCGTCATAGGCCGCCCGCATCGCCGCCCCGCCGCCGCCCGCCAGCATCTGCAGGTTCATCACCTGCCCGTGCGCGCCGGTTTCGGACGGATCGCCCGTGCCGGGATACAGCGGATGCTGGTGGGTCGAGACGAACAGGGCGCGGGCTTCGTTCCACAGCAGATCCTGCGTGCCGTTGCCGTGGTGCACGTCGAAATCCACGACCGCCACCCGCACCAGACGGTGATGGTCCAGCGCCCGCTTCGCCCCGATCGCGACGTTGCCGAAGATGCAGAACCCCATCGGCGTCTGCGTCTCGGCATGGTGGCCGGGGGGCCTTGTGCCGACGAAGGCATTCGCGACCTCGCCGACCAGCACGGCATCGACCGCCGCGCAGACCCCGCCCACGGCCCGCAGCGCCGCCGTCAGCGACCCCGGCGACAGCGACGTCTCGCCGTCCAGCCGGGTGCGCCCGGTCTCGGGCACCGCGCGGCGGATCGCGTCGAGATAGGCCCAGGGATGGCAGCGCAGCACCTCGTCATCCGCCGCCACCGGGGCGTCGCGGTGCTGCACGTCCAGCCCTTCCAATCCCGAGTCGATGGCCAGCAGGCGGTCAACCTGCTCGGGGTGGCCGCGCGGGTTGACGTGCGCCAGGCAATCGTCGTGCATGTAGACGGCTGTGGTCATCCGTGCCCCCTGTCATCCTTTACCGGCACCGGCCCCTTCAGTCCGGGGCCAGCATATAGCCCGACCCCCGCACCGTCTGCAGATAGCGCGGCTGGCGCGGGTCGCTTTCGATCTTGCGGCGCAGGCGGGTGATCTGCACATCGACGGCGCGGTCGCTGTTCTTGTCGCCCTCGCCGTCATCGTCGGGGCGAAGGTCGCCGACCAGACGGTCGCGGCCCACCGGCTGGCCGGGCGCGGCGGCAAAGATGCGCATCAGCTGCGCCTCGGTCGCGGTCAGGCGCACGGGATCGGAGCCGCGCCACAACTCGCCCCGGTCGATGTCATAGCGCACCGCACCCATGTGCAGCACGCGCGGCCCCGGATCGGCGCGGACCTGCGGCACCCGGCGCAGGATGGCGTTGATGCGCAAGAGCAGTTCCTTCGGCTCGAACGGTTTCACCAGGTAGTCATCGGCCCCGGCCTCGAACCCTTCGATCCGGCTGGCGGTCTCGGCGCGCGCGGTCAGCAGCAGGATGGGCACGTTCATCCGCAGCCGCAGGTCGCGGGTCAGCGCGATGCCGTCCTCGCCCGGCATCATCACGTCCAGCACCACAAGATCGAAGTCGAGACCTGCCAGCAAACGCCGCGCCTGGGCTGCGCTGCGCGCGATGGTGACAAGAAATCCGTTCCGCATCAGGAACTTCTGCAGAAGGCCCCGGATGCGTTCGTCGTCATCGACGACCAGAAGATGGGCCTGCGGGTCTGCCGGGGTCATGATCCGCCCTCCTTGAGGCTGTGATAGCCCCTTCGCATCTCGGGGTCCATCATGGCCTCGAGCACCTGCCGGAACCCCTGCACCGCGACCGGCCCGGCCGCGCGGTAGGCCGCCCGCATCCGCGCCCGCTGCGCATCGGACAGGGCGCGTTCCAGGTCGGCCCCCTTGGCGGTCAGGTACAGGTTGCGCTCGCGCTTGTCGGTGACGCCCACCCGCGCCTCGACCAGGCCATCCTCGACCAGCGTCCGCAGCACCCGGTTCAGCGACTGCTTCGTCACCGCCAGGATGGACAAGAGGTTGTTCACCGTGGTGCCGGGCGAGCGGTGGATGAAGTGGATCGCCCGGTGATGGGCGCGGCCATAGTCCATCCCTTCGAGGATGCGGTCGGGGTCGGCGGTAAACCCGCGATAGGCAAAGAACATCGCCTCGATGCCCTTCCGCAACTGTTCGTCCGTTAGGTACAGAAGACTTTCGCCGCCCGTGCTGTCTGCCATGATCCGCCTCCTGCGTCGCGGGATTTTATGTCAGCCTTGTTGACTTTCCAAGGTGCAACTGCTACGCCGCACCGGATTTGGCGCAACATTATGTCCGGATCGGACCTATTCTGCGCAACAAGTGCAAAACCGGGGGAAGCGATGGCTGGCTATGACGACCGCGACGGCAAGATCTGGATGGACGGGGCGCTGGTCGAATGGCGCGATGCGAACGTGCATATCCTGACCCACGCCCTGCACTATGCCAGTGCCGTTTTCGAGGGCGAGCGATGCTACAACGGGCGCATCTTCAAGGGGCACGAACACTCCGAACGCCTGCGCATGTCGGGCGAACTCCTGGACATGCCGCTGCCCTACACCGCCGATGAAATCGATGCGGCGAAAGCGGCGGTGCTGCAGGCAAACGGCCTGACCGACGCCTATGTCCGCGCCATCGCCTGGCGTGGTGCGGGCGAAGACATGGGGGTGTCGTCCAAGCGCAACCCGATCCGGCTGGCGGTGGCCTGCTGGTCCTGGGGCAACTACTATGGCGAAGCCAAGACGCGCGGCGCGAAGCTGGACATTTCCAAGTGGAAGCGCCCCTCGCCCGAAACCATCCCTTCGGCGGCCAAGGCGGCGGGCCTGTACATGATCTGCACCATGTCCAAACACGCCGCCGAGGCGAAGGGATGTTCCGATGCGATGATGTTCGACTATCGCGGCTATGTCGCCGAGGCGACGGGCGCGAACATCTTTTTCGTCAAGGACGGCGAGGTACACACGCCGCTGGCCGACGCCTTCCTGAACGGCATCACCCGGCAGTCGGTGATCGGCATGCTGCGCGACATGCAGATCAAGGTGCACGAACGCCACATCATGCCCGACGAGCTGGAAAGTTTCGAGCAGTGCTGGCTGACCGGCACCGCCGCCGAGGTGACGCCGGTGGGCGAGATCGGCCCCTACCGGTTCGAGGTGGGCGCGCTGACACAGCGCGTGGCGGGCGACTACGAGAAACTGGTGCGGGCGTAGGGACCGGCGGCGGGCCCGTCATGGTGGCGATGTCACCGTGACGGCGTCGCAGGCGTGACCGATGCTGACCGTCGTGCCGTTGCCCAGGGCGACGGCAGTCTGGCAAGCCGTGACTGTGTCGGGACGCGGGGCGATTCCGAACTCCTGCAGCAGGAACCAGACGGCCAAAGCCCACAGCCCGGCCAGCAGCGCAAAGGTATGGCGGCGGCCCAGGCGCTTCAGCCCCGCGTCGTCGATGTCGGTCACCGCCGCAGCATAGCCGGCGGCCCTGCCTGCGACCAAGAGGCCCATGACGAAACTGAACGGCGGCGGGCCCGAACGCACCGCACGCCGCAGGGGTCACGGTATACGCCTTTGCTATAGCCCCCCTACCGCGTGACGGTCTTTCGCCGCCCCCGCCGCAAACCCACCATCGCGACCATGACAGGAATGCCGCCCGGGCGGCCCGAAGTGTTGGGAGGATTGCGTTGAACAAGGGACTTGCCGCGTTCGGCATCGTGTCGGCGCTGGCCCTGGCCGGCCCTGCCTTGGCCGAGGGGCTGGACGAACTGCCGCCGGATCTGGCGGCGGCTTACCAGGGCGTGGACGAGGGCCAGCCGGCCGGCCCTCCGGCCTATCGCGACTGGACACTGCGGACGGCCCCGCCCTGGACCATCGGCTATGCCAGTTCCTACGCCGGCAACACCTGGCGCGCCGAGGGGATGAAGCGGCTGACCGAGGAACTGCTGCCCGTCTACCGCGAGGCCGGGCTGGTGGACGGGATCGTCGTCACCCAGTCCGACCTGAACGATGCCCGTCAGATCCAGCAGATGCGGCAACTGGTGGACCAGGGCGCGGATGCGATCATCGTCTGCTGCTCGAACCCCGTGGCGCTGAACAAGGCGGTGGAACACGCCCATGAAAAGGGCGTCGTGGTGTTCTCGTACTCGGGCCATCTGACGTCGGACAAGGCGCTGAACGCCTCGTCGAACTACACGCTTGGCGGCTACGAGATCGCCCGCGCCATGATCGAGGAGGTCGGCGGCAAGGGCAACTTCCTGCTGGTCTCGGGCATCGCGGGCGCGGCGTCTTCGGAAAGTTTCGACACCGGGGCCCGGCGCGCGCTGGCCGAGTTTCCCGAGGCCGTTCTGGTCGGTCAGGTCTGGGGCAACTGGACCGATCAGGTGGCGCAGACCGAGGTGCAGAAGTTCCTCGCGACCAACCCGGCGCAGATCGACGGCATCATCGCGCAGGGGTCGCAAGAAACCGGCGTGCTGAAGGCGGTGCTGCAGTCGGGGCGGACGGTGATGCCGATCTCGCTGGCCGGATCGGCGGGGGCGGCGTGCTATCTCAGGCAGAATCCGGGCTGGATCAGCCATGCCTTCCAGATCTGGCCGCCGGGCGACGAGATGGAGCTGGGCTTCAACGCGGTGATCCGCACGCTGCAGAACCAGGGGCCGAAGGTGCAGTCGATCCTGCGCGGCGTCTACCGCGTGCCCGCCGGGGACTATGTGGCGGCACTGCCCGACGACTGTTCGGTCGATTCGACGGACTACATCCAGCCGGGCATCGACGTGTGGTTCCCCGACGCGACCGCCGCCGGATACGTCCTGCGCCCGGCCAACCCCGTGGAATGGAAAGCCTCGAACTGAGGCGGCTGCCGGTTGCCGCCCCCGGCCCGGTGCCGGGGGCGACGCTGTCGCGGCATGAGGAGCGCAAGGCCATGTCCGCGATCACCCTGCGGAACATCGAGAGGTCCTTCGGCGAGACGCGCGCCCTGGCGGCTGCGTCGCTGACCTATGACGCGGGCGAGATCCACGCCATCGTGGGCGAGAACGGCAGCGGCAAAAGCACGCTGGCCAAGGTGATCCCGGGTGTGCTGCGTCCCGACGCAGGCGAGGTGGACGTGCTGGGCATCGCGCCGCAATCGCCCGCGCAGGCGCTGGCGGCGGGGATCGTCGCGATCTTTCAGGAAATCATGGTGGCCGGGTCGCTGAGCCCCTGGGAAAACGTCTTTGCAGGCAACGACGGGTTCTGGCGACGCCGCACCTCGACTGCCGAAAAGCGCAGGCTGACGCGCGAGACGCTGGCGCGGCTGGCCGGGGTGGATGTCGATCCCGACATGCCGGTCGCCGCGCTGCCGCTGAACGTCACCCAATGGATCGTCATTGCCCGCGCCATCCTGCGGCAGCCAAAGGTTCTGGTCTTCGACGAAAGTTCGGCCGCGCTGGACCTCGAGGCGACGAACCGGCTGCACCGCGAGATGCTGGCGCTGCGGGCGGCGGGAACCTGCGTCGTCCTGGTGACTCACCGCATCGCCGAACTGGTGCGGATCGCCGACAGCGCCACCGTCCTGCGCGACGGGCGCACGGTGGGGCGGCTGGGCAAGGCCGAGATCACCGAAGAGAACCTGTTGCGCCTGATGTCGGCAGAGGCGCGCCACGGCAAGGCGGGACGGCGGGAAAAGCATGTCATCTCGACCGCGCAGAAGCCCGCGCTGGAATCCTGCGGCCTGCGCCTGCGGCCGGGGGCCGCGCCGGTCGACTTCAAGGTGCACCCCGGCGAGATCGTGGGCATCGCCGGGCTGGATGGGGCGGGGCAGGCGGATTTCGTGGCCATGCTGGCAGGGATCTTGCCTGCGCCGTCGGGCCGGGTCCAGGTGTGGGAGGATGCGACGACCAGCCACACCATCGCCACGCTGGACGAGGCCGAACGCGCCGGGATCACCTATGTCCCGGGCGACCGCAAGCGCGAGGGAATCTTCCCGAACCTGTCGATCCTCGAGAACTTCGGCCTGGCCCTGCGCGACCGGCTGGCGGGCCTAGGCGGCGTGATCGACCGCCCGCGCCTGGGAGCCGCCTTTGCGGCGGAACAGGCGCGGCTGCGGGTCCGCCTCGGGCGGCGCGGCGACCGGATCACCACGCTGTCGGGGGGCAACCAGCAGAAGGTGCTGATCGCCCGTGCCTTTGCCCGCGCGCCCAAGGTGATCGTGCTGAACGATCCGGCGCGCGGCGTGGACATCGGCACCAAGCAGGACCTCTACGCCCACCTGCGCCGCTTTGCCTCGAACGGCGGGGCGGTGGTCTATCTGTCGACCGAGATCGAGAAATTCCTCAACTTCGCCGACCGGGTCGCGGTGTTCTTCGAGGGCACGCTCCATGCCGGTTTCGGGCCGGGCGAAATCACCGAGGCGAACCTGCTGGCGGCGATGTTCGGGCAGGCCCGACCGATGGCCTTTGACCGGGACAGCGGACAGGAGGGCGTGGCATGATCGGGCTGATCAGGTCGGGCGCTGATCCTGACCCTGGGCGTGGGCTTTGCCGCAGTGGGGGCGGCGCAGATCTTCACCACCGTGGGGTCGCGCTGTTCGGGCACGGTGTTCAGCCAGGTACCGCACTGATTCGCCAACATCGCCTCGATCAGCGGCACCACACTTGGCCTGCCCTTGCCGCCGATCATCCCGATCTGGGCCGTGATCGCCGCAGCCCCGATCCTGTGGATCAACCGCACCTGGGGCGGGCGGGCAATCCATGCCGTCGGCGGCAACCGCATCGCCGCCGCGCGGCTGCGCATCTCGGAACGCCGCGTCTGGGTGGCGACCTACGCCCTGTCGGGCCTGACGGCGGCGCTGACGCGGTGCCTGCTCCTGGGGTTCTCGGGCGGCGGGTTCGTGGGGGTGGGCGACCCCTATCTGTTCACCACGGGCACGGCGGTGGTGGTGGGCGGCACCTCGCTTGTGGGTGGTTCGGGCGGATATGGCGCGACGATCCTGGGGGTCCTCGTGCTGCAGGTGCTGACCTCGTTCCTGGTCGGCATAGGCCTGAACTGTGCCGCGCAGCAGACGGTGTTCGGCCTGCTGATCCTGCCCATGGTCGCGCTCTACGCGCGCATGCCGCACATCCGCAACCAGATCTGACGACCCCCTGCAGGAGAGAACGCATGAACGTCCAGTCGAACATCGCCACCGGGTCCCGCGTCGATTTCACCGGCACCTACTGCCACCTGATCAACGGCGCGCTGGTGGCCAGCGACGCGACCTTCGAGGTCGTCAACCCGGCGACGGGCGAGGTTGTCGCGCAGGCCCCGGACGCCACGCGCGCGCAGGTCCACGGCATCGACGTGCCCTTCGGCGGGCACAAGCAATCGGGCATGGGGGTCGAGAACGGGCACAAGGGGTTGCAGGAATTCACCAACACCAAGACCACCATGTTCCGCAAATGAGTGTAGGCTGGCGGGGCGGCCCCCGCCGCCCCGCCGGAGCCGCGCCGCGATGACCCGCATCACCATCCTGAACCCCGAGGACATCGTCGAGACGGTGCGCGCAGCCCTGCAATACATCGCGGTCTACCACACGCCCGACTATCTGGCGCATCTGGGCGCGGCCTATGCCCGCGAACAGGCCCCGGCGGCACGGGCGGCAATCGGGCAGATCCTGGAAAGTTCCCGGCTGGCGGCACTCGGCCGCCGCCCGATGTGCCAGGATACGGGCATGGTCACGGTGTTCGCCCGCCTGGGCCAGAGCGTGGTGATCGACGGTGAGCACGCCCTGGCCGACCTGGTGAACGAGGGCGTGCGGCTGGCTTGGCGCGACGCGGGCAATCCGCTGCGCGCGTCGATGGTGGCTGATGCGGTGTTCGACCGCCGCAACACCGGCGACAACACCCCCGCCGTCACCCATGTCGACCTGTGCCCCGGCAACACGCTGGACCTGCTGATCGCGGCCAAGGGCGGCGGCTCCGAAAACAAGGCGCGCTTTGCGACGCTGAACCCCGCCGCCTCGGTCGAGGACTGGGTGGTGGCGACGGTCGAGGGGATGGGCGCGGGCTGGTGCCCGCCCGGCGTGCTGGGGATCGGCGCAGGGGGCAGCGCCGAGAAGGCGATGCTGCTGGCCAAGCGCGCGGTGATGGACCCGATCGACATGACCGACCTGATCGCCCGCGGCCCGGCATCGGAGGCCGAGGCGCTGCGGCTGCGCCTGTATGACCGGATCAACGGCCTGGGCATCGGGGCGCAGGGCCTGGGCGGGATGACCACGGTGCTGGACGTGAAACTGGCCACCTGTGCCACGCATGCCGCGTCCCTGCCGGTGGCGCTGGTGCCGCAATGCGCGGCGAACCGCCACGCGACGGTGACGCTGGACGGGTCCGGCCCGGCCTATCTGGCCCCGCCCGACCTGTCCGCCTGGCCGCAGGTCGAGAGGGCCGCGACCGGCCCCTTGCGCCGCGTCGATGCCGACACCCTGACGCGCGCCGACATGCGCAGCTGGCGGGCCGGCGAGACGATCCTGCTGTCGGGCCGCATCCTGACCGCGCGCGACGCAGCGCACCGGCGGATGGTGGCGATGCTGGCGCGGGGCGAGGCCCTGCCGGTGCCACTGGCGGGGCGGATCGTCTATTACGTCGGCCCCGTCGATCCGGTGGGGGACGAGGTGGTGGGGCCTGCCGGGCCGACCACGGCGACCCGGATGGACCCCTTCACCGCGCCGCTGCTGGAGCAGGGCCTGCTGTCGATGATCGGCAAGGCCGAACGCGGACCCGAGGCGGTGGCCGCCATCGCCCGTCACGGCGCGACCTATCTGGTGGCGGTGGGGGGCGCGGCAGTGCTGGTGGCGCGCGCGACCCGCGCCGCGCGCCTGCTGGCGTTCGAGGACCTGGGGATGGAGGCGATCCGCGAGTTCACCGTGCGGGACATGCCGGTGACCGTGGCGGTCGCCGCCGACGGCACGTCGATCCACCAGACCGGCCCGGCGGCCTGGCGGGGCTTGCACCGTCCGGTCGCCGTGCCGTCCTGAGGGTCGGCTATGCGGATGGCCTATATCCCCTGTGCGGCGGCAAGCCCTGTCCGATGCCGCACCCGCAGGCTAGGAATCACGTGAAGCCTGCCGCCCCGACCCCCTGTGCCAAGGACATGTCATGAGCCAGCATCCCTGGCACCACCCCCACCCCGCCCCGCCCCCCGTGTCCACGCCCCCCGTATCCACTCCCCTGGGCCTGCTGTGCTGGCATGGCCAGCCTGCCCCGGTGCTGCGCCTGCTGCCGGACCGCCCGGCAGCGGCACAGGGCGACAAGCGGCTGCCGGGGCTGGCGGCGGTCTTTGACAGGTTTGGCATCGGCGACGGGGCGGTCCTGTCGTTCCACCACCACTACCGCAACGGCGACCGCCTGCTGAATGCCGTCCTGGCCGAGGCGCGGCGGCGGGGGCTGCAGGGGCTGACGCTGTGTCCCAGTTCGCTGTTTCCGGTGCATGCCCCGCTGGCAGCGGCGCTGGGCGACGGCACCGTGGCGCAGGTCGTGACCGACTACATGAAGGGGCCGGCCGCCGATGCGATCGCCGAGGGCGCGCTGTCGGGCGTGGCCCTGCTGCAATCGCACGGCGGGCGGGCGCGGGCGATCTCGGGTGGACAGTTGCGCATCGACGTGGCCTTCATCGCGGCCCCCCTGGCACGCGCCGACGGCAGCGCCACGGGCCGGGGCGGACCGCTGGCCTGTGGCCCCTTGGGCTATCCGGCGGTCGATAGCCGGTTCGCGCGGGCCAGCGTCGTGGCGGCGCACGACATCACCGCAGACCCCCTGCCCCACACCGACATTCCCGCGCACCAGGTCGATGCCGTCATCGCCTTTGCCCGCCCCGGCGACATTGCGGGCATCCAGTCGGGGTCGACCGTGCCCGCCGATACGCCCGAGGCGCGGGACATCGGGACTATGGTGGCCCGGGCGATCCGGGCGGCCGGCCTGATGCGCGACGGGCTGTCGCTGCAAAGCGGGGCCGGGGGGCTTTCGCTGGCCGCCGTGCCGCTGGTCGGGGCAGCCATGGCGGCGGCGGGGGTGCGGGGGTCGTTCCTGTCGGGCGGCATCGCCGGGGCGCATGTGGACCTGCTGGCGGCGGGCCTGTTCGACCGCATCCTGGACGTGCAGTGCTTTGACCTGGCCGCCGTGCGGTCCTCGGTCACCGACCCCGCGCACCGGATGATGAACGCCATCGACTATGCCAGCCCGCTCAATCCCGGGGCGGTGGTGAACGAGCTGACGGTGATGCTGCTGGGCGCGGTCGAGGTGGACCGGGCGTTCAACGTGAACGTGGTGTCGGGCGCGGACGGGCGGGTTCTGGGCGGGCCCGGCGGGCACCCCGACGCGGCGCAGGGTGCGCGGTTGTCCATCGTCACCACGGCGCTGACCGGCGGCGGTTTTGCCAAGGTGGTGCCGCAAGTCCGCACCATTGCCACCCCCGGTGCGCATGTCGATCTGGTGGTGACGCCGCAGGGGGGCGCGGTCAACCCCGCCCGCCCCGACCTGGCCGCCGACCTTGGCAGGGCAGGGCTTCTGCTGGTGGGGATCGACGATCTGTGCCGGATGGCCGCAGACCTGGCCGGCCCGCCCTCACCGGCAGTGCGCCGACCGGATGCGCCGCGCATCCTGGTGGAGCATCGCGAGGGGACACTGCTGGACGGGCTGTGACCGGGCAGGGTGCCTGGCCCCCTGCCCGGTCACCCCCGCAGCGCGCGGCAGGCAGCGCCCCAAGACCCCCGCCTACACCCCGGCGATCATCGACCCCGCACGCCAGCCGATCATCATCGTCGGCGCGTTGGTGTTCGAGGTGGTGATGTGCGGCATCACCGAGGCATCGGCGACGCGCAGCCCCTGGGTGCCCTTCACCTTCAGGTCGGGGTCCACCACCTGGCCGATCTGGCAGGTCGAGGTCGGGTGGAAGTAGGTGTTGACCGAGGCCCCAAGGAACGCGCGCGATTCGCCATCGGTCAGCTGCCCTTCCTTCTGCGGCAGCGTCTCGCGCTTGCGGAAGGGCGGGCTTGCAGGCATTATCCGCGCCGATGGCACGGCACAGTTCGGTCGCGGCGCGGTAGGTCTTCCAGTCCTCTTCCGTCGCCAGATAGTTCGCCTCGATCAGCGGCGGGTCGGCGATGTCCGCGGTGGCCAGCTTGACACAGCCGCGCGACGACGGCGTCGCCACGCCCGACAGCACGCAGCAGCCGTCGGCACGGTCCAGCGTGTGGCCGCTCGAGGCGAAGGGCACCGAGACATAGAGCGCGATCATGTCGGGCGACCGCTTCGACGCCTCGGACCGTTCCCGCATGTAGACTTCGGAATGGTTGTAGTGGCTGACCGGGACCGGGCCCGTCGCCTCATGGTTGACGCCTGCGCCCAGCACATGGTCCTGCAGGCCCTGCCCCACCGGCAGGATCACCTCGGCCCCCGCCCGCACCGACACGGGTGCGCCGCCGTGCAGGTCGGTCACGCCGGTGCAGCGGGAACCGTCCATGTCCAGCCTCTGCCCCGGCGCGTCGGTCAGCAAGGTGACATTGCCTGTGTCCATCGCAGGCAGCAGGAAGGCGGTGGCCGAGGACTGGCGGCGCTGGTCCCTGATGTTGAAATCCACCGAGGCCTGGCCTTCCATGCGGTCGTTGAATGATCGGGTCTCGGTGTAGCCAAGCGCGGCGCAGGCGTCCATGAAGGCCTGCGCACCCTCGTGCTTCAGCCCGTCTTTCGGCTGGCTGATGAAGATCGGGCCGTCGGTGCCCCGGTTCGGGCCGCCCGGTTCATAGGTTTCCATCGCGATGAAATGGGGCAGCACGTCGGCCCAGGCCCGGCCCGGCGCGCCGGTCGCGGCCCAGCTGTCATCGTCGGTGGTGTGGCCCCGCGCGAAGATCATCGCATTCAGCGCCGAGGCGCCGCCCAGCACGTTCCCGCGCGGCCACATGTGGGGGCGGCTGTCGGCATGGGTGGCGGGCAGCGTCCCGAACCACTTGGTCGCGTCGGTGCCCAGAGAGGCGGCCCAGAGGCGGCTGTCGTGCACCTCTGCGAGGTCGTCGTTGCGCCCTGCCTCCAGCACCGGCACCTGGTTGCCCGCACGGGCCAGCTGGTGCGCGCAGGCCGCACCGCCCGAACCGCTGCCGATGATGATGTGTTCGTATTCCCCCGCCGGTTGCGGCACCGAGCTGGTCGATTGCGCCAGGGCGCGGCCCGACCAGGCGCTGGCCAGCGCCCCGGCCATCCCGGCGGTGACGCCCAGGGCCATCGCGCGCTGCAGGAACCTGCGGCGCCTGATCGGCCCGGCGTTGTAGGCCACGACGGTCCGCTCCGGTGCGCCTTCCCTTGGCGTACGGAAACAGGCCATGACCTCCTCCCCTCGGCCATCGGGCATCCGGGGCCGGCACGCTGGATCTCCCGGCTGTTTCAGGCCCTTGCGGGGCCCATGATATGCGCCTCTTGCGCCTAGATCGTGCGCCCCCCGTCGACCTCGAGGATCGCCCCGGTGATGAAGGCGGCCTCGTCCGAGGCGAGATAGAGCGCGGCATTGGCCATGTCATGAGGCTCGCACAGCCGCCCGAGCGGGATCGAGGACAGGAATTTCGCGCGGTTTTCCGGCGTGTCGGGCATGCCCATGAAGGTTTCCAGCAGGCCCGTCGCCCCCATGACCGGGGCCAGGCCGCAGACGCGGATACGGTCGGGGGCAAGTTCCACCGCCAGTGTCTTGGTCATCGTGTTCACCGCCCCTTTGGAACTGTTGTACCAGCTCAGGCCCGGCCGGGGGCGGATGCCTGCGGTCGAGCCGACGTTGATCATCACCCCGCCCCCCACCTGCCGCCAGTGCGGGACGATGGCCTTGGTCATGTGGAAGATCGAGTCGACATTGACGGCATAGACGCGGCGGAACGTGCAAAGTCCACGTCCATCAGGGGCTGGTTGCGGTGGCTCCACCCGGCGTTGTTGACGACGATGTCGAGCCGCCCGAAGGCCGCGATGGCCTGTGCGACCGCCGCCGCCACCTGCGCGCCGTCCGCGACATCGCAGGCGATGGGCAGCGCGCCCGCGCCGATGCCGTCGGCCACTGCCGCAGCACCCGGCCCGTCCAGGTCGACCACGGCGACCCGTGCCCCCTCGGCGGCAAAGCGCTGTGCGATGGCCCGACCAAAGCCCGAGGCGGCCCCGGTGACAAGCGTGGTTTTTCCGGCAAGCCGCATGGCACCCCTATCCGTGGTTCTGCACCATGGTCTTGATCTGGCTGAACTCGTACAGCGCGGCAAGGCCCTTTTCCCGCCCGTGCCCCGACTTGCGCACGCCGCCGAAGGGCAGTTCGACCCCGCCCCCCGCGCCATAGCAGTTCAGGAACACCTGGCCCCCGCGCAGCCGCTTGGCCATCCGCATCTGCCGCCCGCCGTCGCGCGTCCAGACCGAGGCGACAAGGCCATTGTCGGTGCCGTTGGCGATGCGCAGGGCGTCGGCCTCGTCGGCGAAGGGGATGCAGCAGAGCACCGGACCGAACACCTCTTTGCGGGCCAGGACGTGGTCCTCGGCCACCGGGCCGAACAGCGCCGGGGCGACGAAGTCCCCCTGCGGCAGGACGGTGGGGGAAAACTGCCCGCGCGCGACCAGGGGTGCATCCGGCCCGCCGTCCTGCACGACGGCGTTGACCAGCACCGGCACGGCCGCATCAGGATCGGCATCGGCGAACACGATCTGCGGCGACTTGCCGCTCAGTTCCGGCGTACAGCCGATGTGGTTCCGTGCCGCAGCCGTCTGGATCAGCACGCCCACTGCGGGCGACCCGGTGAAGGACAGGAAATCGACGCCTGGATGTGCCGCCAGCGCGTCCCCGGCCCGGTGCCCGAGGCCCGTCACGACATTGATCGCGCCTGCCGGGAACCCGACCTTGCGCGCCATCTGCGCAATCAGGATCGGGGCCAGGCAGGCCTCATCGGCGGGCTTCAGCACCACGGCGTTGCCCATGGCCAGGGCGGGTGCGCAGGACCGACCGAACATCTGCGCCGAGCGGCCATGCCGTCGCATATTCACGTGCGACGTCGGGGCTCGCCGATGGTGGGCGGCAAGGCGGCGGGATCGGCCGGTCAGCCCTGGGGCGGCGCGCCCGCACCCGCCGCTGCCGTCCTGGCCTCTTCCTCGGCCCGCTTGGCCAGCGCCTTTTCCAGCGCCGCGCGGTTCTCGGGCGTGTCGGGCACGGCATTGCCGTTGGCGTCGTTGATCCACATCCCTTCCAGCGCCAGGCTCTCGTCAAGGCTGCGCACCTTGACCAGCGTGCCGGGCGCGACCTGGTTGTAGAGGTGGATCGCATCCTGGTTGAACAGCCGGACGCAACCGGCCGACGACGCCCGACCGATCGACGCGTCGTCGATCGTGCCGTGGATGCGATAAAAGGTGTCGCGCCCGCCGCGGTACAGGTACAGCGCCCGCGCTCCAAGCGGATTGTCCAGCCCGCCCGGCACGCCGCCGGCATATTGGGCGTACAACTCGGGGGATGTGCGGATCATGTTGGCGGTCGGCTGCCACGATGGCCACTCGGCCTTGCGCCCGATGACGCCGCCGCGCGTCAGGGTGGTGCCCTCGCGGCCGATGCCAACCGTATAGCGCCAGGCGCGGTTGCCCTCCTGCACCAGGTACAGCCGCCGCGCAAAGGTGTCGATGACGATGGTCCCGGGGGCCTCGCCACCGGAATAGTCGACTTCGGCACGGGGCTCGGCCGCGCGCAGGAACCGCGCCTCGACCGGGGCGATGAAGTAGCCGCTGTCCTCGACCCCCTCATAGCCGGGGACGACGGCGGGCGTCTCGACGCGGGGTGCGCCGCAGGCAGCCAGGAACAGGACGGCGATCAGGGCCGACAGGCGAAGCAGGGGATAAGCCACGATGAAACCCGAAGAATTGCAGTTGCGGACAGCGCACCAGACCCCGCCCGCAGCAGCGGGTCAACCCCTGCCTGTTCCTGCGACATGAAAAAGCCCCCGGCGCGGGGGCTTTCCCCGAAGTGTCGCTCGGTCACTCGACGCGACCGATGGACCAGAACAGCGTCTCGCCGGAACTGTCCGCGACACCGTCATTGTCGGTGACGACCCAGCCCGTTCCGCCCGCATCGATGGCAAAGCCCTCGATCTTGTCCATCGCATAGCCGTTCAGCACGGCAAGGTCGGGCAACAGGTCGCGCACCAGTTCCTTGGTCACGACCGGCAGGGGGCCACCCAGTTCCGCCGGAACCATGGCAGCGGCAGGCACGCGGTACAGCTTCTTGGTGGCCGCCGCCGCAGCGATCTGGTTGTCGCGCTCGACGATGTACACCCAGTCGCCGTGCAGGGTGATTTCCGACAGGCCCGTCCAGGCCCCGTCACCGGCGGCATCCAGCGGATAGTGCACGGCCCCCCAGGTTTCCTCGGCGGTGTTGTAGGCCAGCAGCTTGACCATCCCCTTGGGATCATCCTTCCATTCGCGCTGCACCGCCATCCACAGCCAGTCACCGGCCAGGGTGATGCCTTCGAAGCCGAAGCGGATTTCGTGGGGCAGGATCGATTCGGGCAGGGCGATCTCCTTCTTGATCTCGCCCTTGTCGTTGACGTTGTAGACCGCGTGCGGGATCAGCCGGTCGCTGCGCCCTTCCGACGCCAGCCAGAACCCGCCGTTGCCATCGGGCGCGATGCCTTCGATGTCCAGCTTCTGGCCCGCATCGCCGCCGCGCGTCACCACCAGCTTGGCAGTGATGTGCGCCGGGGTCTGGGTGGCATCGATGGTATAGATCGCGGCCTCGGCCCCGTAGACCGAATCGGACACCGCATAGAGCTTGCCCGGCTCGGCCGGGTCGGCGGCCAGTCCCGACAGGGCACCCCAGCCGATCAGCGGATCGCTGCCTTCGGACGTGATCATCGGATACTGCGCAGTGCCTTCGGCACGTTCGTAGATCATGACATGCGCCGGGGCCAGTCCATCCTCGCGCAGGTCCACTTCGTTGGCCGTCGCCAGCAGGTTGCGCGACGGGATCGCCACCAAGCCTTCCGGCGAGACGCCCGATGGCAGAAGCTGTTTCAGCACCGGGTTGGCCGGATCGGTCAGGTCGTAGACCGCGATCACCGAGCCGCGCTCGGACGCAACGAACGCCATCGGTGTTTCGCCGAAGGTGGCGATTTCGACCGATTCGAGTTCCACGCCCTTGGTGTGCGACCGCCCCTCGGGATAATGCCCGATGGCCGCGATGGCGCGTTCCAGCGTGTTGCCCGAATCCCAGACCAGCGTGCCGTCCTTGGCAAAGATCGACCAGGTCCGCGTGCCGCCTTTCCAGTCGCCCTCGTTCGTTACGGCGAAGTGGTCGTTGTCCAGCCACTTGACGCCATCGGGTTCGCGCGGCACGGCCCCCTTGGTGTCGGTGAAGTGCAGACGGCCGTCGCGCTTGGTGTCGATGCCCGACACCTCGACCTCGCCCGCGTTGAAGTGGCTGGCGACGGTGCCATCGGCCCCGATCACCACGATGTGGTTGTTTTCCTGCAGGGTGACGACGATCTCGCCCGCCGCGTTCACCGCCACGAACTCGGGTTCGGGGTCCTCGGGAACGACGGTGGCCAGGCCGGTCAGGTCGATCTTCACCATTCCCGCGCAGTCGGCGACACCGCCCACGACGGGCAGCTTGACGACATAGCCCGCCGGGGCCTGTGGGAGTGCCGCGTCGTTGATGTCCTCGTCGCGCTGGTTCTCGATGGCGATGGCCAGGAACGACCCGTCCGGCGCGCGCGCCACCGAGTCCGGCTGCCCGCCCATGGCGCATTCCGCCTCGACCGCGCGGGTGGCCATGTCGATGGTCACGACCTTGCCCGACGGCGTCACGAAATTTTCCGACGTGTCCACGCCGGTAAAGATCTTGCCGCCGATGATCTGCGCCGTCGTCGGCTCTCCGCCCATCTCGACGTTGCCCAGGGCCTTGGGCGCACGCGGGTCGGTGATGTCCACCAACCCGATCACCCCCAGCGGGCTGTCGGTGTAGACCAGCGTCATGCCATCCTCGGACACCGCGATGATCTCGGCGCTGGTCTCGCGCGCGCGGTCCTCGCCTTCGCCCATGTTGTCGGGGGTGGCGAAGGTGGCGATGCGGTTGAACACCATCTCGGCGGCGGCGGGCAGCGCGGTCGACAGCGCCAGCACCGAGGTGAGGCAGGCAAGGCGGACGGTCATGGGCAGGGCTCCTGATCTGGTCTGCCCTGTCCCTTGCCGTCCGCCTGCAACGTCTGCGTGACAGGCCGATCACCGTTTGATGACGCCTCAGGTCACCACGTTGTGCCGGGGGCCGTAGGGAAAGCCCGTGATGTTTTCGGGCGCATCTTCGGTCACGACAAAGATGTCGTGCTCGCGGTAGCCGCCCGCGCCGGGCATCCCTTCGGGAATGGTCAGCATCGGCTCCATGCTGATCACCATGCCGGGTTCCAGCACCGTGTCGATATCCTCGCGCAGTTCCAGCGCGGCCTCGCGGCCATAGTAGTGCGACAGGATGCCGAAGCTGTGACCATAGCCGAAGGTGCGGTATTGCAGCATCTGCCGTTCGGCCAGGAAGCCGTTGATCTTTCGGGTGATCTCGGCGCAGCTTGTCCCCGCGCGCAGCAGCGACATGCCGTATTCGTGGCTGTCCACGTTGGTCTGCCAGACACGGCGGCTGGCCTCGTCCACTTCGCCCAGGAACAGCGTCCGTTCCAGCGCGGTATAGTAGCCCGAGATCATCGGAAAGCAGTTCAGCGACAGGATGTCGCCCTGCTGCAGCCTGCGGTTCGTGACCGGGTTGTGCGCGCCATCGGTGTTGATCCCCGACTGGAACCACACCCAGGTGTCGCGGTATTCGGCATCGGGGAACCGCCGCGCGATCTCGCGCTCCATCGCATCCCGCCCGGCGATGGCGACCTCCAGTTCCGTCGCCCCCACCTTGATCGCTTCGCGGATCGCCTGCCCGCCGATGTCGGCAACATTCGCCCCGTTCCTGATAAGTTCAATCTCTGCAACGGATTTTGTCATCCGCTGGTGCATCGTGGCGGGGGCGATATCCATCCCGCGCTTGGGCTGCAGAAAGGTGTTCAGCCGTTCCGCCCGGTCCATCGTCAGGTGATCGGCCTCGCAGCCCACCGCCTTGCCGGTGCCGGTGACCGAGGCCACCGCCCGCCAGAAATTGTCACGCGTCCAGTCGGTGTAGGTGATGTTGTCGAACGCCGACCGCCGCCAGGGCTGCCCCGCGTCGATTCCCGCGCTGACCGTGACGCAACCGGTTTTCGTGACCACGCAGGCATAGGGACGGCCAAAGCTGCAGTACAGAAAGCCGGAGTAATAGGCGACATTGTGCATGGACGTCAGCACGACGGCATCAAGGCCATGCATGTCCATGATGTCGCGCAGGCCCGCCAGGCGGTCCTCGTATTCCTCGATCTCGAAAGGCAGCACGGCCTTCTGGCCGTTGTGCAGGCGGTACATCTCGGGGCGGTTCAGTGTCATGACAGACCTCGTCACGGGGGTCTGACTGCGTCACGGACCCCGAAAGGTCCCGGCGTACAGGACGGAAGCGGTCAGGGCCGCAAGCTGCGGGGAGTTCCCCCTGCGGCGACGCCATCGCCACGGCTTGGGCAGAAGATGCCCGATGTGGGGGTGGGGGGCAAGGGGGGGCGCTGCCGACAGCGGTCTTGCCGGATGGCGGGCGTCCGGACAGGCCCGACACTTTGCAACCGCAGGCGGGAAGTTCAGCGGGCTGCAAAGCCCCGGATCAGGTTCACGCACCAGGCAAAGACCGCCGCGTCATCGCGGTTGAAGGCAAAGTCGAAGGCAAACCAGACCGCATAAAGCCCGATCCTGTCGATCACCTCTGCGCCATGCTTGGCCAGGATCAGCTGCTTCAGATGGTCATGGTCTGCCTGTGACGACGCCCTGGTGGCCAGAAGGAACTGACAGGCTCCGGCCAGATCCATCACATGGTCACCAATCCGGGTGGTAAAGCTGAAATCGATCAGCCCGGTCACCTGCAGATCATCGTTCATCATGACATTCGGCGGCCAGATGTCGCCGTGGACGATGCAGGGGGCCGGATCAGGAACGGCCTCAGGCCGTGCGATGAAGCGCTCGACAATCCTGGCAAGCCCCGGAACCGCGGCCGCCAGTATCTGGTCTTCGGCCGCCTTGCCCACCCGTGTCGTCGGATAGTCCGACCAGCGGTCGCAGCGCCGTGGCTGATCCAGAAGAAGATCGCCAAAGGTCTCGCCCGGCGCGGTTGCAACGGACATGGCCTCGGCGGCGGCCAGATAGGCCCGAAGTGCGGTCGCGCGCCGTTCCCCCGAAAGCGTTGGCAGCAAAGCCGCCATCGACTGACCCGCGATCCGGTCCTCGATCAGGTACAACTGCCCGTCAATCCTCGAGATTTCGCGGACGCGCGGCACGGCGAACGGAAGAGGCCGCAGGTTTGCCGTGAACGCCGACCGGGCGCGCACCCGGTCTTCGCTTGCCGCCTCGGGTCTGGGAATGCGCAGGATCTGCGTTGATCCCAGCGCATGGATCGTGCTTTCCCAACCCGAGCCCAGAAGGTCGGCATCGGTGACGCCAAAAGCCGCCGTCACCGCATCGCCCATCGCGGCCCCCGCCTTTCAGTCCGGTTTCCCGTTCACCAGAAGCGTCTTGTGGATCGCGATCGCTTCCTGCTGCCCCAGTCCCATCCCGATTGCCCGCCGGAAGTAGCCGGCGATGAAATCGGGAATGTCGGACGGAATGCCCGCATCCCGCGCCTGCATCTGGATTCGGGCCAGCGCCTCGCCCCAGACCTGCAACGTCGCGGTGGGGTGATCGTAGTCTGCGTCCCTGATGATCCGGACAAGCTTGCGGGTATGGGCGTCGACGTCGGCTGGTTCGGGTTCGGCCGGGAAGAGGTCGATGAACGCCTGCAGGTCGATGCCCTGCGCCCGGCAGATGTTCGCGGCATGCGCGACGCCGATGAACTGGACATAGGACATCGTCAGCCAGGCAAAGTCGAGTGCCGCCGCATCGCCGACCCCCTGACCCACGCTGCGCACCTTGCCGGCCAGGCCGGTCAGAAGCGGCGCTGCGACCTGCCATGCACGCGCATCACCCGATACGAGAATCTCACCGGTTTCGGTGCCGATTTCATCTGGTCCGCAGAGGATCGCGCCATCAAGATACCGCGCGCCCTGCGCCGCGACCCAGAGCGACAGCTCTTCGGCCTCGCGCGGGGTTCCGGTGGTCAGGTTGACGATGGTTCGCCCCACCAGATGATCGGCCAGACCCTCCGCCTCCAGCAGCGCGCGGGCCGACACATAGTTGTCGATGCAGATCAGCACGACCGGACTGGCAGCCAGCGCTTCGGCAAAGGTCGGGGCCTCCCGTGCCCCCGAAGCCACCAGCGCCGGGGCCTTTCCGGGCGAGCGGTTCCATACCGAGACCCCGTACCCGGCTGCCAGCATCGCCCGCGCAAGCGCCGACCCCATCAGCCCCAATCCGATGCAGCTTAGCTCGGTCACCGGCGCGCTCCTCGATGTTCGTGCATGCAACGACTGGCCCGCAGGCGAGCCGACATCGAATTCATAGTGCAGTTTGAAGAAAGCAGTCCAACGGCTTCGCCCCCCGATCGCAAGACAGGCGGACGCGTTGCGGCGGATGTCCGCATGTATCCGGAACCGGCAGGTGCCGCAGCCTGATCGAAGGTGGAGCCCGGAGCGATCACGTCGATGTCCCATTCCCTAACAACCCCTGAATCACCCCCACCCAACCCCTTGATTTCCTTTGAGCCACTCCCTGTCGCACATGTGGACACGCCCCTGCGACCACGCCCGGGCCGACCCGCTGCCCGCTTTCGCGGGGACGGCTCCCGACAGGCACCACCCCTGCGGACACCCCCCTTCCCGCCCGCCGAAAATCGACTATATTGCGCGTCACACACCCGCCCGCGAATCCCCTGCCTGCCCGGAGCATCCCGCCCGTGACCCTGTCCCCCTTCATGATGGCCGACACGCCCCGTGGACCGGATGGCGATGCCGCGACCATCACCAAGACGCGCACGCGGACGGAACGGCCGCCGCTGTACAAGGTCCTGCTGCTGAACGACGACTACACGCCGATGGAATTCGTCGTCCATGTGCTGGAACGGTTCTTCGGCCTGACCCACGCGCAGGCGTTCGAGATCATGCTGACGGTGCACAAGAAGGGGCTGGCGGTGGTGGCCGTGTTCTCCTTCGAGGTCGCGGAAACCAAGGTGGCGCAGGTGATGGACTTTGCGCGCCGCCACCAGCATCCGCTGCAATGCACCATGGAAAAGGAATAGGGCCCGCAATCCACGGCCCGCCCATGCGCGCAACCCGTCTGTCCCTGGCGCTGGAAACCGGCACCGTCGTTCTGCCCGCATCCGGGCGCATCCTGGTGCTGGGGCCGACGGCAGGGGATGACCTGTCGGCGCTGCCGGTCACGCGTATCGTGGCAGTGCAGGGGTTCCGGCCCGATTTCGACGCCCTGCTGGCGCGTGGAGTGACGGTGGGCGCGACAGTGCCTGACGACCGTTTCGCCATGGCGCTGGTCTGCCTGCCGCGTGCGCGGGATGCGGCGCGGGCCATGGTCGCTGCCGCCTGCGACCGGGTGGGCGAGGGTGGCCTTGTGGTGGTGGACGGCCAGAAGACCGACGGTGTCGAGGGGCTGCACCGCGACCTGCGCAGGCTGCTGCCGGGCGTGACCGACGCGCTGTCCAAGGCGCATGGCAAGCTGTTCACCTTTCCCGCCGCACCGCTGCCTGCCGACTGGACCGGGGCACCCCGGCGGATCGACGGCGGTTTTGTCACCGCGCCCGGCGTCTTTTCGGCAGACCGCCCCGATCCGGGGTCGGCGCTGCTGGCCGCCGCCCTGCCCGCGCAGATGAAGGGGCGGGGCATCGATCTGGGGGCCGGCTGGGGGTTTCTGTCACGCGCGGCCCTGACCCGCAGCGATGCCCTGTCGCTGGACCTGGTCGAGGCCGACCATGCCGCGCTTGACTGTGCCAGGGTGAACATCACCGATCCGCGCGCGTCGTTCCATTGGGCCGATGCCACCGCCTTTCGCCCCGCCAGACCCGCGCACTGGATCGTCTGCAATCCGCCGTTCCATGCCGGGCGCGTTGCCGACCCTGCCATCGGCGCGGCCTTCCTGACCGCTGCCGCCCGCATGCTGGTGCCCGACGGCACGCTGTGGCTGGTCGCCAACCGCCATCTGCCCTATGATCGCGTGCTGTCGCCGTTGTTCCGCGAAGTTCAGGACCTGCCCGGTACGCCCGCTTTCCGCCTGACCCGCGCCAGCCGCCCCTTTCCCCCGAACCGACGCTGAGGAGCCCTGCCATGTCGCTTTCCATTCAGGGCAAGACCGCGATCGTGACCGGAGCCGCCGCCGGCATCGGCCTGGCCATCGCCCGGCACTTCCTGGACAAGGGCGCGAACGTGATGTGCGCCGACATCGACGAGGCGCGGCTGGAGAATGAATGCGGCGAAGCGGCCAAGGCCGAGGGGCCGCTGCGCTATTTCGGCGGCGACCTGCGCGAAAAGCTGACCATCGCGAACCTGCTGTCGGCGACCTACGACGCCTTTGACCGGGTCGATGTGCTGGTCAACGCCAGCCGCCTGTTCGCCGTGTCCGATCCCTTGGAGGCCGGGCAGGACCAGGTCGAACTGATGCTGCAATACAACCTGCTGTCCAGCCTGCGGCTGTCGCAGATGACGGCCAAGCGGATGATCGCGGCGGCGGACAAGGCCGAAGAGACCGGCCCCATCGGCAGCATCATCAACCTGTCCTCGACCGCCGCCAGCGTCACCCAGCCCGAGCTTCTGGGCTATTCGATCAGTTCGGCGGCGGTCGACCAGATGACCCGGTCACTGGCGCTGGCGCTGGCCCCCAGGGGCATCCGGGTGAACGCCGTGGCCTTTGCCAGCGTGATGAGCGCCAGCCTGCAGACCCAGATCAAGGAGAACCCGGCCTATCGCGCGGCAATTCTGGAGGGCACCCCCCTGAACCGCATCGCAGCGCCCGCCGACGTGGCCGAGACGGTGCAGTTCCTGGCCTCGGACGCGGCGGGGTTCATGACCGGGCAGGTGCTGACCGTCGACGGCGGGCGATCCCTGCGCGACGGCGTGCGCGCCCCCGCGTTCTAGGCAGGCCGCGACCGATGTGATTCACCCCCGCGCCATCCGACCCGGTCGTCCCGGCGAAGGCCGGGA
>JBQTJI010000113.1:0-11366 GCA_052387255.1 Gemmobacter sp.
GCATCGGCAGTACCGATCCGCGAAAGAACCCCGGACCACCCATCATCGGAAGAAATCTCATGCTTCATCCCAATGTTGAATCACGCAAAGCCTCCCCTGCCAACATTTAAGTTAGCGCATATGGGCAGCGCCCCCCTCTTCCTTCGCCCGCAGGGCGGCCGGCCCAACAGTGACAAGCAACGCAGGGGCGACAGCCCCTGCGCGCGACGGAACGGCGGGAGGCCCCGCTTGCCCCCCTTGCGCCCTCCGACCGATGCGCTAGGGTCTCCCCCACCTCGGGGTGCCCGGAAACGGGCTGAGATGCGGCAGAGGCCGCGAACCCGTCGAACCTGAACCGGCTCGTACCGGCGGAGGGAAGGTGCATGGACGACCTCCATCCCGACTCCGCCCGTCGCATTTGGAGATGCCCATGAAGACCTCCCTTGCTGCGGGTTTCGTGCTGCTTGCCACCGTGGCAAGCGCGGAAACACCCGTGCTGACCGTGCTGACCTATGACAGTTTCGTTTCGGAATGGGGCCCCGGCCCTGTCGTCGAAAAGGCCTTCGAGGCGATATGTGCCTGCGACCTCGTGTTCGTCGGGGCGGGCGACGGGGCGGCGCTGCTGGCCCGCGTCCAGCTTGAAGGCACGGCGACCGAGGCGGATGTCGTCCTCGGCCTTGACACCAGCCTGACGGCACAGGCCGCCGCCACCGGCCTGTTCGCCCCGCACGGCCAGACCGGCACCTGGGACCTGCCGACAGCCTGGGACGACCCCCTGTTCCTGCCCTACGACTGGGGGTGGTTCGCCTTCGTCCACGACAGCACACGCCTGGCCACCCCGCCCGCCAGCCTGGCCGACCTTGCCGCCTCGGATGTCAGCATCGTGATCCAGGACCCGCGCTCGTCCACGCCCGGCCTTGGCCTGCTCCTGTGGGTCGAGGCGGCGTATGGCGACCGCGCCCCGCAACTCTGGGCCGATCTCGCCGACAACATCGTCACGGTCACCCCTGGCTGGTCCGAGGCCTATGGCCTGTTCCTGGAAGGCGAGGCGGACATGGTCCTGTCCTACACCACCTCGCCCGCCTATCACCTGATCGCCGAGGGCGACGCCACCAAGGCCGCCGCCCTGTTCACCGAAGGGCATTACCTGCAGATCGAGGTTGCGGGCATGCTGGCTGCCACCGACGTGCCCGACCTGGCCGACCGGTTCCTGGCCTTCATGGGGTCCGAGGCGTTCCAGTCCGCGATTCCCACGACAAACTGGATGTACCCCGCCCGCACCCCTGCCGCAGGCCTGCCCCCCGGATTCGACACGCTGATCCGGCCCGGCACGTCCCTGCTCCTGTCCCCGGCAGAGGCCGAGGCTCTGCGGCTTCCGGCGACCGACCGTTGGCGCGCCGCGCTGTCCCGCTGACCGCGACCGCCCTGTCGCTGGCGCTTCTGGCGCTGGTGCTGGGGCCGGTTGCGGTGCTTCTGGCGCAACCGGGCGCGGTCGGCACCGCGCCCGACGGCGCGGCGCTGCGGTTCACGGTGCTTCAGGCCACGCTGTCCGCCGCCGCATCGGTCGCCCTTGCCGTCCCCGTCGCCCGCGCCCTGGCGCGCCGCCGCTTTCGGGGGCGCGGGGTGGTCATCGCGCTGCTTGGCGCGCCGTTCCTGCTGCCGGTGATCGTGGCGGTGCTGGGCCTTCTGGCAGTGTTCGGGCGGGCGGGATGGGTCAAAGCGGCGCTGGAGGCGCTCGGCCTGCCCGCCATTGCAATCTACGGCCTGCATGGTGTCGTGCTGGCGCATGTGTTCCTGAACATGCCCCTTGCGGTCCGCATGATCCTGTCCGGCTGGCAGGCAATCCCGGCCGAACGGTTCCGCCTCGCCGCCTCGCTCGGGTTCGGCCCGGGCGAGACGCTGCGACACCTCGAACTGCCGATGCTGCGCGCCGTCCTGCCGGGCGTCGCGCTGGTGATCTTCACCGTCTGCCTGTCCAGCTTTGCCGTGGCCCTGACGCTGGGCGGCGGGCCGGGGGCGACCACGGTCGAGCTTGCCATCTACCAGGCACTGCGGTTCCAGTTCGACCTGCCCGCCGCTGCCCGCCTGGCCCTGCTGCAATGCGCCCTCTGCGCGACGGCGTTCCTGATCGCATCGCGCCTGACCCTGCCCCAGGCGTTCGGGGCGGGCCTCGACCGCAGCGGCGGGCCGCCCGCGCCGGGGGGGTGGCACCGCATCGCCGATGCCTCTGCCATCGCCCTGTGTCTGGCGTTCATCGTGATGCCGCTGGCGGCCATCGCCCTGCGCGGGCTGCCCGGCCTTGCCGCCCTGCCGCCGCCGGTCTGGCAGGCCGCCGCCCGGTCGCTCGCCGTGGCCCTGCCCGCGACGGCGCTGACCGTCACCCTTGCGCTGACCCTGGCGCTTGCCCATGCCAGGGGTGGCCGCCTGCCGGCCATCGCCGCCACCCTGCCGCTGGCCGTCTCGTCGCTGGTCCTCGGCACCGGACTGTTCCTTGCCCTGCGCCCCGTCATCCCTCCCGCCACGCTCGCCCTGCCCGTCACGGTTGCGGTCAACGCCCTGCTGGCGCTGCCCTTCGCCTTCCGCATCCTGGCACCCGAGGCCACGGCGCTGCACCGGGACTGGCACCGCCTGACGCAATCGCTGGCCCTGAGCCCCGTCGCCCGCCTGCGCTGGATTGTCCTGCCCCGCCTTGCCCGCCCGCTCGGCTTTGCCGCAGGTCTGTCGGCGGCGCTGGCCATGGGCGACCTTGGCGTCATCGCCCTGTTCGCCGCCGACAACAGCGCCACCCTGCCCCTTGCCATCCACCGCCTGATGGGGGCCTACCGGATGGACGATGCCGCCGCAGCCGCACTGCTGCTGGTCAGCCTCAGCCTCGCCCTGTTCTGGGCCTTTGACCGCGCGGGCCGCCATGCTGCACCTTGACCGCCTGACCCTGACGCAAGGCACCTTCCGCCTGACCGCCGACTGGCGGGCCAACCCCGGTGACCGCATCGCCATCCTCGGCCCCTCGGGCGGCGGCAAGTCGATGCTGCTCTCGGCCATCGCGGGGTTCCTGTCCCCCTCCGCCGGCCGCATCCGCTGGCAAGGGCAGGACATCACCGACACCCCCCCCGGCGAGCGGCCCGTGTCGATCCTGTTCCAGGACCAGAACCTGTTCCCCCACCTGACCGTCGCGCGCAACCTTGCGCTCGGGATCAACCCCGGCTTGGCGATGGCCCCCGGCGACGCCGCGCGCATCGATGACGTGCTGGCGCGCACCGGCCTGTCCGGTATGGGCGACCGCCGCCCCGCCACACTGTCGGGTGGCCAGCAAGGCCGCGTGGCGCTGGCCCGAGCGCTGCTGCGCGCGCGGCCCGTCCTGCTGCTCGACGAACCCTTCGCGGCCCTCGGCCCCGCGCTCAAGGCCGAGATGCTGGCGCTGCTGGCCGAGGTCGCTGCCCAGACCAACGCCCTGACCCTGCTTGTCACCCACGACCCCGCCGATGCCCGCCGGTTCGCGCCCCTGACCGTGCTGGTGGCCAACGGCATCGCCCATGCCCCCGCTGCCACCGGCCCGCTCCTCGACACCCCGCCCCCCGCCCTTGCCGCCTATCTCGGCCCGTGACCATTCGACTTTGCCCCAAGTATCCCCGCGCGGCAGGCTCCGGCCGGTGGACCGGGCGCACCCTTTGCCATAAAGGTCACGCCCACAGGAGCCCCGCACCATGAGCCTCAATACCTTCGGCCACCTCTTCCGCGTCACCACCTGGGGCGAAAGCCATGGACCGGCGCTCGGTTGTACCGTCGATGGCTGCCCGCCCGGCCTGGCGCTGACCGAGGGCGACCTGCAACCCTGGCTCGACCGGCGCAAGCCCGGCCAGAACAGGTTCACCACGCAGCGGCGCGAGGATGACCTTGTGCGCATCCTGTCGGGCACGTTTGAGGGGCGCACCACCGGCACGCCGATCCAGCTGATGATCGAGAACACCGACCAGCGATCCAAGGACTACGGCGACATCGCCTTGAGCTTCCGGCCCGGCCATGCCGACATCACCTATCATCAGAAATACGGCCTGCGCGACCCGCGCGGCGGCGGCCGTTCCAGCGCCCGCGAGACGGCGGCGCGGGTGGCGGCGGGGGGCGTGGCGCGGGTGGCACTGGCGGCGCTGGCCCCTGCGGTCACGATCACCGGCTACATGGTGCAGATGGGCGCGCGGGCCATCGACCGCAGCCGCCTTGACGCCGCCGAGATCGGGCGCAACCCGTTCTGGACCCCCGACGCCGCAACTGCCGCCCTCTGGGCCGAGGATCTGGACGCGCTGCGCAAGTCCGGCAATTCCGTCGGCGCGGTGATCGAGGTGGTGGCGGCAGGCGTCCCAGCGGGCCTCGGCGCGCCGATCTACGGCAAGCTCGATGCCGACCTTGCCGCCGCGATGATGTCGATCAACGCGGTGAAAGGGGTCGAGATCGGGGCCGGCATGGCCGCCGCCGCCCTGACCGGGGTGGACAACGCCGACGAGATTCGTATGGGGCCGGACGGGCCGCTGTACCAGTCGAACCACGCGGGCGGCATCCTGGGCGGCATCTCGACGGGGCAGGACGTGGTGGTGCGCTTTGCCGTGAAGCCGACGTCGTCGATCCTGACCCCGCGCCAGACGGTCACCGTGACCGGCGAAGACCGCGAGATCGTGACCAAGGGCCGCCACGACCCCTGCGTCGGCATCCGCGCCGTGCCGGTGGGCGAGGCGATGATGGCCTGCGTGCTGCTGGACCACCTTCTCCTGGACCGGGGCCAGACCGGCGGTGTGCGGGGCCGCATCGGCTGAACCGACTTGCTGCGCCGCTCGTTCAGGTCTGACCCACTGGTCCCCGGCACCGATGAGCCCAGCGGTGGCCAGAACCTGCCGCGCGCGAAGCCGCGAGGACTGGCTGCACAAATCTGCGCCTCTCGGATTGTTCTTCCGAATCCTGCATAGCAGGAGTAAAATATTCGGCGCGTGCGCCTTCGCGCATCGCTGTCACGGGAGGATGTTATGGATGATGTGAATCGCAGATCTGCAATGACACTCGGGTTGACAATGGCCGCTGCCGCGCCGCTCGTTGCGCTGCCAACATCGGCCGCAGCAGAAATGTACGGCCCGGATGTCGGCAAGGAAATCATGCCGGGCATCCGGCAGGTCGAGCTTGGCGAGTGGCCGGTGAATTTCGGCGGCTACACGAAAGCGGTGGTGAACGACTTTGTCATGGCCCCGGGCTCGGCATTTCCGGAGGAGGCGATGAAGAACGACATGATCTGCCATATTCTGGAAGGCGAGACCGCGTCCATTCAGGACGGCAAGCCGTTCACGGCCAAGGCCGGCCTGGTGTATTCCTGCGCGACTGGCATGGTCGGATCGGACAAGAACGAGGGAAGCATCGCGGCGGTCATGCGGATCTACGACCTGCTGACCGGCTGATAACCCTTGCGCGGCACCTGGAGCGTCCTTTCCAGACCCACGCCGGCAACTTTTTTCCGGCGTGGGTTTTTGTGCTGCCGGTCGGGCCGATCGACTGGAGTCCTACCCGGCGCAGAACCAACATCGTGATCGGCAATGTAGCCAGCTTTGTCACCAAGGGCCGCCACGCCCCCTGCGTCGGCATCCGCGCCGTGCCGGTGGGCGAGGCGATGATTGCCTGCGTGCTGCTGGACCACCTGCTCTTGGACCGTGGCCAGACCGGCGGCGTGCGGGGTCGCATCGGCTGAGCCGCAGCACCACAAAATTTTTGGAAAAATTTTGCAATTTTCTTCGAAGAGAATTGGGCGGCGGCGTGGCCGGGTGCCTCGTCAACGCGAGGCACAGCACCTCCGATGCGATGGTCAGGGTCAGGTGCGGATCACGTATTCCTTCAGCGTGGTCTCCACCGTCTCCCACACGCCGCCGAAGCCCGGTCGCACGATCAGCGCATCCCCGGCCCGCAGGTCATGCACCGATCCGTCATCGCCGGTCAGCATCGAGTGCCCCTCGAGGATGTGGAAGTATTCCCATTCCGTCCAGTCGACCCGCCAGGCCCCCGGCGTCGATTGCCACAGCCCCGCATACAGCCCGCCCGCATCCTCGATGTTCCAGGTGGCGTGTACCGGATCGCCGCGCAGCACCTTTGCCGGGTCGGGACGGCTGGTTTCGGGTGCGGCGGCATCGGCGTGGACGCGCAGGGCAAGGGTCATCGGTTCGCTCCTCGTGGACGGTGCGACCATAGGCGATCAGGCCGGGCGTCCGGTCAACCATCGGTTTTCGCACTGGTGCGGCCTTTCGGTGGCCGGTATACCCAAGGCCCGAAGACCCTGAAGACCCGAGGCCAGCATGAGCGCGACCGCCCCCGTCCGTCCTGTCCTGCCCCCCGACATCCGCGCCCGCAAGGGGCAGGCACCGCTGGTTGTGCTGACCGCCTATACCACCCCCGTCGCCCGTCTGGTCGATGCCCATTGCGACGTGGCCCTTGTGGGCGACAGCCTGGGCATGGTGCTGCACGGCCTACCCTCGACCGTGGGTGTGACGATGGACATGATGTGCCTGCATGGCCGCGCGGTGACGCGCGGGTTGACGCGCGCCATGGCGGTGATCGACATGCCCTTCGGCAGTTACGAGGAAAGCCCCGAACAGGCGCTGCGCAACGCCATCCGCATCATGGCCGAGACGGGTGCCCCGGCGGTCAAGCTGGAAGGCGGGCGCACGATGGCCGACACCATCGCCTTTCTGACCGCGCGCGGCGTGCCGGTGATGGCGCATGTCGGCCTGACGCCACAGTCGGTGAACGTCTTCGGCGGCTACCGCGTGATCGGGCGGGGCGCCGAGGCCGAGGCAGTGGTGGCCGATGCCCGCGCCGTTTCCGATGCCGGTGCGTTCTCGGTCGTGCTGGAGAAGGTGCCTGCCACGCTGGCCGCCCGGATCACCAAGGACATCCCCATCCCCACCATCGGCATCGGCGCGGGCGTCGACTGCGACGGGCAGGTGCTGGTCGTCGACGACATGCTGGGCCTGTTCACCGAGTTCCGGCCCAAGTTCGTCAAGCGCTATGCCACCCTGGGCCAGACCGCATCCGACGCCATCGCCGCCTATGCCGCCGAGGTGCGGGCGCGGGCTTTCCCCGGCCCCGAGCACAGCTTTGCCGACGAGGCCCCGAAAGGCCCTGCCCCATGACGCCCGTCCTGCGGCGGGTGACCGACCTGCGCGGCGTCGTCGCGGGGTGGAAGGCGGCGGGCCAGGTGGTCGGCGTCGTCCCCACCATGGGCGCGCTGCACGAAGGGCACCTCAGCCTGGTCCGCGCCGCCCGCGCCGCCTGTGGTCGCGTGATCGTGACGATCTTCGTCAACCCCCGGCAGTTCGACAACCCCGCCGATCTGGCGAAGTACCCCCGCACCGAAGACACCGATGCAGGCCTGCTTGCCACCGTCGGTGTCGATGCGATCTTCGCGCCCCCGCCCGATGAAGTCTATCCCGACGGCTTTGCCACCCGCGTCACCGTCGCGGGCCTGTCGGATCCGCTGGAAGGCACCCACCGCCCCGGCCATTTCGACGGCGTGGCCACCGTGGTAGCCAAGCTGTTCGGCATGACCCAGGCCGATCACGCCTTTTTCGGGCAGAAGGACTGGCAGCAACTGGCTGTCGTGCGCCGCCTTGCCGCAGATCTGAACCTGCCCGTCACGATCCACGGCTGCGAAACCCTGCGCGATGCCGACGGCCTGGCCCTGTCGTCGCGCAATGCACGCCTCACTCCCCCTGCCCGGTCCGTCGCCCCGGCCCTGCACCGCGCGATGCAGGGCGCGGCCCAGGCGATCCGCGACGGCCAGCCTGCCGAGTCCGCACTTGCCATCGCCCGCACCGCCCTGCTGACCGCAGGCTTCGACCGCATCGACTATCTGTCCCTTGCCGACCCCGCCACCATGACCCCCGTCGTCGGCGCCCCCGCCCGCCTTTTGGCAGCCGCATGGCTGGACGGGGTGCGGCTGATCGACAACATCCCTGTCTGAAGGTTCCCCAATGCCCGAACGCCCCGCGAAAGCCCCTGTCCTGACCTGGACCCCAGCAGCAGATCGCCACGACCGCATGGTCTATCGCCGGTGCGGCCGGTCAGGCCTGATGCTGCCCGCGATCAGCCTGGGCCTGTGGCACAACTTCGGCCACGACACGCCGCACGACACGAAACGCGCCATCGTCCGCGCCGCCATCGACCAGGGCATCACCCATTTCGACCTGGCCAACAACTACGGCCCGCCCCCCGGCAGCGCCGAAGAGGCGTTCGGCGACCTGCTGCGGACCGACCTGTCGGGCCTGCGCGACCACCTGATCATCTCGTCCAAGGCGGGCTACCTGATGTGGGATGGCCCCTATGGCGAGTGGGGCAGCCGCAAGTCGCTGATCGCGTCCTGCGACCAGTCGCTGAAACGCATGGGCCTTGATTATGTGGACATCTTCTATTCCCACCGCTTCGACCCCGACACCCCGCTTGAGGAAACCATGGGGGCGCTGGACCACATCGTGCGGTCGGGCCGGGCGCAGTATGTCGGCATCTCCAGCTACAACTCGGACCGCACGCGCGCGGCGGCGGCGATCCTGAACGACCTCGGCACGCCCCTCACGATCCACCAGCCCAGCTACAACCTGCTCAACCGCTGGGTCGAACACGACGGGCTGAAGGACATCCTGCACGGCCTTGGCGCGGGGTCGATTGCCTTTACCCCGCTGGCCCAGGGCATCCTGACGGGCAAGTACCTGAACGGCATCCCCGAGGGCAGCCGCGCCACGCAAGGCAAGTCGCTGCTGCCCGCGATGATCACCGACCGCGCCATCGCCTCGGTGCGCGCCCTGAACGACATGGCGCAGGCGCGCGGCCAGACCCTGCCGCAGATGGCGCTGGCCTGGGTGTTGCGGGGCCAGGGCATCACCACCGCCCTGATCGGCGCGTCGCGGCCCGAACAGGTGATCGACTGTGCCGGGGCGGTCGGCAACCTTGACTTCACGCCCGACGAACTGGCGCAGATCGACCGCATCACCGAGGAAGAAGACATCAACCTGTGGGCGCGGTCGTCCCAGACCGAATGATCCCCCTGCGCCCGGATGATCTGGACCGGCTGGCCGCAGGTCCGTCGGACCTGCGTCTGGTGCGGCTGGCGCTGACCGCCGCAGCGCGCGAGATCGCCTTTCTGCGCGGGCATGCGATGGACGCGGCGGCAGGGCCGCTGTTCCCCGGCCCCGCCCCGGCGACTGGCTGGCACCCGGCAGGCCTTGACGGGCAACGCGCTGTTGCCAAGACCTACCGGGACCGGCTGATCTGGGCCGACTAACCCTTCAACCCCGGCCAGTTGCCGTTGGCTCGGGCGATGTTGCCGGGAACGTCGCGCTCCCACTTGCGCTGGATGCTGCGGGAGTAGTTGAGGTACAGCTTGCCCTCCACGATGCGCCAGGCCTCGGGATCGACGGAGGCGGTGTACCCCTGGGCCACCGCCCAGGAACAGTAGCCGCCAAACTGCGGCGCGAACGCCTGCGGATCGGCGGCGAACATCGCGCGGTGCTCCTCGGTCGCGAACAGCCACTGCGCGCCCATCCAGTCGGCATGGATCGCCGCATCGCCCCGCCGCACGCGGCCGTCGGTGAAGTAGGCCACCGGATCGACCCCCCGGATTGCGACACCGCCTTCGGCAAAGACCGGGGCGACGGCTTCGGCGTGGGACCGGCGCAGGCTGATCAGGGTCGCGGCGGGGGCCGCGACCAGCGTCGTCATTGCAAGGGCCATCAGCGAACGGCGGGACAGGCGCATGGCGAACCTCGTGTCAGCGGGACGGGTTGCCGGATGGTACGCCGGACGTCGCTTGTCGGTTACACTGCGGTACCGGGATCGCCCCCAAGCCCCTACTTCGCCGACAGCAGCTCCGGCACCGACAACAGCACCACCTCGTTGTCGGCAGCCTTGTCCAGTGCCCTGCCGCTGGAATAGGGCAGGTTGTTGTCCACCCCCACCAGGATGTGCCCCTCGTCCGCCACCATCACATCCTCGATGGTAAAGAAGGGCAGGCTGAACTGCCCCGTCGTGCCCCCGGCGGTTTCCAGCCGCGCGCGCCCGTCCGGGTCGGCAATCGCCATCAGATCGACATGCCCGATCCGTCGCACGAACCCCTCGGCGTCCAGCGTGGCAGTATCGATCAGCACGATCCGCTTGATCAGCGCGGGCAGGGGAAAGCAGTCGGGCATCGGATCGCCCGCGCACTTCAGCGCCGGCAGCCCTTCGCCATTGTCGCGCTCGATCACCAGGGCGCGGGTCTCGTCGATGAAATTGAAGTCGCCGATGGCCGTCGCCCCCTCGGCCAGCGGGAACTTGAACGCCTGGCCGGTCCATTCGCCCTTGGCCGGGTCAAAGGCCATCACCCGCAGGAAATTGCCCTCGGCCTGGCCGTCCTCGCCCAGGATCGGCTTTTCCAGCATGCCCCACAGCAGGCCCGTGCCGGGCTGCAGCGCCATCCCCTCGAACCCGCCCGACCGCGTGACGCGCCAGTCCTTGCCCGCCATCGACGTGCCCGACATGCCGGGCGCATCGACGCCCTTCAGCGCCACGCCGTCCAGCATCACCGGATGCACCGCCACGACATGGCCCGCCAACGTGGCCTCGACGATGTAGGGCCCGAACTCCTCGCCGAGGAACACGCGGTCGCCGATCACCTGGATCGATTCGGGGTCGAAGTCCGCCCCGGTCAGATAGCGGCCCTCGCTGCCCTCATAGGCGATGCGGAAGGGCACCTTGCGGTCGGGGTCGCGCAGGTACACGGTTTCGGCCACTGTTACCGCGCCCGTCTCGAAATCCGGTGCGATGCGGTGGAACATCAGCAGGGCGTCGGGGCTGTTGGCCTTGGCACCGAATCCGTTGTCGGTCAGCGTCCAGATCGTGCCATCGGCGGCGCGCGTCATCGCATAGCCCGACAGCCCCTGCACCGGCTGCCCCTGGAACGGCAGCGACAGGCCCGTCGGCCGCTTGCCGTGCAGGGCACCCGTATCGCCCGGCACCGACCCGGCAACCTCGTTCCGCGCAGGCCCGGTGAACTTGCCCGACACGGCGGCATCGGCGGGGGCATCGGCGGGCGGCGCGATCAGCGTCATCGCGGGCAGGAACGCATGGCCCGCCAGCGTGGCCGGGAAGGTCGCCTCCTGTGCCAGGGCTGGGGCGGACAGCAGGGCGGGGATCAGCAGGGCGAAGGGGCGCATGGGACGGGCTCCGGTCAAGGGGATCGGAACTGCATTGCGTGCCTGGGTCAAATCGCGATGACAGCGCGATGATGGTTTCGCGACGGTCGCCGGTGCATGCCGCGTTCATCCCCCGGACCGGTCGTCCCGGCGAAGGCCGGGACCCCGATCAATGTGCCCTGAGGTTCGGCGTCCCGG
>JBQTJI010000114.1:0-18047 GCA_052387255.1 Gemmobacter sp.
GGGCCGGGGCGCCCGGGGCCGGGCCGGCACCCCGATCCTTTGGCCGCTTTGCTCGGGCCCCCGCCCGGCGCGGGGGCGACCGGTTCGGAGGATGGGTCCAGAGGAACGCGACCTTCTGCCGACCCGCCCGCGTTAACAACAGGTGAATCTCGCCCTCGTAACCCATTGTAATTGCTTAGGCGTGACCTTGTCGCACTGTGCGACACGGGGTTCACCGCCCCTTCCACACCGGATCACGCTTTTCCGCAAACGCCCGCGCACCCTCAAGCTGGTCCTCGCTGGAATACAGCCGGTCCACCGTCGGCATCTGCCGTTTGGTGATGCGGTTCAGCGCGTCCTGGAACCGCAGCGCCTCGGCCTCGCGCACCACTTCCTTGATCGCCGCATAGACCAGCGGCGGCCCGGACTCCAGCAGCCGCGCCAGGTCCCAGGCCTTCGGCAAAAGATCGTCCCGCGTCGTGATCTCCTTCACTATCCCCCACCGCAGCGCCTCGGCGGCATCGAACCAGCGCCCGGTCAGCAACAGATCCATCGCGACATGATAGGGGATCCGCTTCGGCAGCTTGATCGATGCCGCATCGGCCACCGTCCCCGCCCGGATCTCGGGCAGCGCGAAGGTGGCGTTGTCCGAGGCCAGGATCAGGTCGCAGGACAGCGCCAGTTCCAGCCCGCCCCCGCAGCAAATGCCGTTCACCGCCGCGATGACCGGCTTGTTCAGGTTGGGCAGTTCCTGCAACCCCCCGAACCCGCCCACGCCATAGTCGCCGTCCACTGCATCCCCCGATGCCGCCCCTTTCAGATCCCAGCCGGGGCAGAAGAACTTGTCCCCCTCGGCCCGCAGGATCGCCACGCGCAGGGTCTCGTCGTCGCGGAACGCCCGGAACGTCTGCCCCATGATCCGGCTGGTGGCCAGGTCGATGGCGTTGGCCTTGGGCCGGTCCAGAGTCACCTCCAGCACCGCGCCCTCGCGCCGGGTGCGGATCGGCCCTGTTGTCAGCATCTGCATCGTCATGCCTGCTCCCTCATCAGCACATCCACCGCCACGGCACCCGACGACCGCAGCATCAGCGGGTTGATCTCGATCTCGGTCACGCGCGCGTCGGCGATCATCCCCGCCTGCAGGGCCATCACCGCCGCGACCAGCGCCGCCACATCCGCCCGCGCCCGCCCGCGATACCCGTCCAGAAGCGGCCACAGCCGCAACCTGCGCAAGGCTGCCGCGATCTCGGGCGCGGTCGCCGGGGCCACCAGCGTGACCGTGTCGGCCAGCACTTCCGCCGTCACGCCGCCGAACCCCAGCGTCACCGTCACCCCCAGCACCGGGTCGCGCGCGAGGCCCACCAGCATCTCGGCCACCGCCCCCGTCACCGTCTCTTCCGCCAGATACCCCGTGGCCCCCGCCATCTCGGCCTGACCGTCCAGCGTGGCCAGCCCCAGCCGGACCGCCCCCGCCTCGGTCTTGTGGGCAAACCCCAGACCCTTCAGCGCAAACGGACGGCCCAACGGCCCGATGCGCTCTGCCAGCGCCGCAAGGGTCGGCGCGGCCACCCCGCGCGGCACCGCGACGCCCATCCGCGCCACGCGCGCCTTGCCCTCGGCCTCGGACAACAGCCGCTCGTCGCCCGCCGCCACCACCGGCACGGGCCGCCACCCCGGAACCCCCGCCCCGGTCTGCGCCGCACGCAGCGCGACAAGGGCCGTCTCCAGCCCCATCAGCGTGACAATGCCCTGGTCCATCAGCCGCCCGGCCATCCCCTCGTCAAAGTTCTCGGACAGCGAGGCCACCGGGAACGCGGGCACCCCCGTCGCCTGCGCCGCCGCCACGATCGCATCGAGCGCGGGCTGATAGCCCGACGGATCGCAGCGGTCGGCGCGTGGCGGATCGATGATGAACAGCCCGGCGTCATATCCCGCCAGCATGGCGGTGAAGACATCCGTGGTGCGCGGCCCGTCGCCCCAGATGAAGGTGTGGTAGTCGAGCGGGTTGGCCACGGCCACGATGGGGCCGAGAATCTCGCCCAGGCGATCCCTCTGCGCCGCTGACGGCGGGGGAAAGTCGATCCCCAGGGGACCGGCCAGGTCGGCCACCAGTCCCGCCTCGCCCCCCGAACAGGACAGGCTGCACAGCCGCCGCCCCAGCCCCGGGCCGTGGACATGCAGGACCTTCAGCGTCTCGACCAGTTCGGCGGGCGTGGTCACCTCGGCAATGCCCGCCTGCCGCAGGAAGGCGCTGTTGCCTGCCCCGCCCCCGGCCAGACTGGCAGTGTGCGACTGCGCCGCCGTGCGCGACAGGTCCGTCTTGCCCGCCTTGATCGCGACGATCCCCTTGCCTGCGGCATGCGCCCCCTCGGCCAAGGCGGCAAGAGCCGCCGCATCGTCGAACCCCTCGACATACATGCCAAGTGCCGTCACACGTGGATCGTCCAGCAGCGCCCCGGCCAGGTCGGCCAGCCCGACGACCGCCGCATTGCCCAGACAGGCGACATAGGCCACCGGCAGGGCCCGGCGCTGCATCGTCAGGTTGATCACGATGTTCGAGGATTGCGACAACAGCGCAACCCCCCGATCGACCCGCACGCCGCCATGCTGGTCGGGCCACAGAAGTGCGCCGTCGAGATAGTTGATCACGCCATAGCAGTTCGGCCCGAGGATCGGCATGTCGCCCGCCGCCGCCACCAGCCGCGCTTGCAGTTCGGGTTCGCCCGCCTCGGTCCAGCCGCTGGCAAAGCAGATCGCGCCGCCCGCCCCCATCGCCGCCAGGTCCGCCACGACATCGACCGTCGCATGCCGGTTCACACCGATGAAGGTGGCATCGGGGGCCTCGGGCAGGTCGGCCAGGCTGGCATAGGCGCGCAGGCCGCCGATCTCGGGCTTCGTCGGGTGTACCGGCCAGACCTGTCCGGCAAAGCCCATCTTCGCCGTCTGCTCGATCACGTTGCGCGCCCAGCCTGCGCCCAGGACGGCGATGTGGCGGGGGCGCAGAAGGCGCGAGAGGTCCGTCATCGCCGCACCAGCGGCACGGAGGCGGGGGGCTGTCTGCCCCCTGGACCCCCCGAGGATACTTGGAAACAGATGAAGGGGCAAAAAGGACGCTCTCCCCCCAGCCAAGGAGGGAGAGAATCTTCACCCGTTACGGGCATCGGCGTCCCCGCCTGTACCGTGACATCAGATTGCAAGCTCATCGTTAACATTTCGTTTCATCTGTTCCCAAGTATCCCGGGGGTTGAGCCGGTCGAGTCCGCCATCGGTTCAAGGCCGACCGGCGAAGGGCCGGCCTCCGCTGCGGCAGCGGTGCCGGGCGCGTCATCCGCCGACCGCGCGCAACAATTCGCGGCTGATGATGTGGCGCTGGATTTCGCTGGTGCCTTCCCAGATCCGTTCCACCCGCGCGTCGCGCCAGATGCGTTCCAGCGGCAACTCGTCCATCAGGCCCATGCCGCCGTGGATCTGGATCGCCTCGTCGGCGACCATGGCCAGCACTTCCGACGCCTTCAGCTTGGCCATCGCCATGTCGGCCTCGGTGACGCTGCCCTGCTCGAATTTCCACCCGGCTTCCCAGGTCAGCAACTCGGCCGCCTTCAGTTCCATCGCCATGTCGGCCAGCTTGAAGGACACGCCCTGGAACTTGCCGATCTGGCTTCCGAACTGGCGGCGGTCGGCGGCATAGGCCACGGCGTGGCCAAGGGCGCGGTCGGCACGGCCGAGGCAGGTCGCGGCGACCTGCAGGCGGGTGGCCCCCAGCCAGGTGTTGGCCACCTCGAAGCCCTTGTGCGGCGCGCCCAGGACATTCGCGGCAGGAACCCGGCAGTCGTCGAAGTCGAGGATCGCGTTGGTGTACCCCCGGTGGCTGACGTTGCGGTAGCCGTCGCGGACGGTGAAGCCGGGGGTGCCCTTGTCCACGAAGAAGGCGGTGATCCGTTTCTTCGGCCCGCGCGGCGTTTCCTCTTCGCCGGTCGCCATGAAGGCGATGGTGAAGCCTGCAAGGTCGGCGTGGCTGATGAAATGCTTGGTGCCGTTCAGCACCCAGTCGCTGCCGTCGGCCCGCGCGGATGCCTTCATGCCGCGCAGGTCCGACCCGGCACCCGGTTCGGTCATCGCCAGGCAATCCCAGGTCTCGCCCCTGATGCAGGGCATCAGGTAGCGCTCGCGCTGGTCGGGCGTGCCCGCCAGCAGGATGTTGGACGGGCGCGCCACGCAGGTCCAGTGCAGGGCATAGTTCGCCCGCCCAAGCTCGCGTTCGTACAACAGCCATGACAGGGTATCGAGGCCGGCACCGCCCACATCCTCTGGCATGTTCGCCGCATAAAGGCCGGCCGCCACGGCCTTTTTCTGAATCTCGCGGATCAGGTCCAGGGGCAGGTTGCCGCTGCGCTCGACCGCCGCCTCGTGCGGGTAAAGTTCGGTTTCGACAAAGGCCCGCGTGGTGTCGATGATCATCCGCTGTTCTTCGGTCAGTCCGAACTGCATCTGCATGGCCCTTTCACGGGTCGGGATTGATGGTGAAGCCGTCGACGGCCAGGGCCTGGCCCGAAATCATCCGGGCGCCGGGCGAGGCGAGGAAGACCGCCATTGCGGCAATGTCCTCGGGCCGCACCAGTTGCTTCAGCGCCGTGCCACTGGCGTAACCCGCGCGCACCGCGTCGGGCGTCAGGCCCTTGGCCGCCGCCTCGGACGCGATGACGCGGTCGATGCGGGGACCTTCGACAGCACCTGGGCAGATCGCGTTGGCGCGGATGCCGTGGGGGCCAAGCTCCATCGCGATGGTCTTCATCAGGCCGATCACGCCCCACTTCGCCGCCACATAGGGCGCGCGGAAGGGGTTGGCGTAGACCCCGGACATCGAGGAGGTGAAGATCATGACCCCCGAGCCCGCCGCCTTCATCAGGGGTGCCGCGTGTTTTGCCGCCAGCATCGCGCCGTCCAGGTTGACGGCCAGGCAGGCATGCCAGGCGGCCAGGTCCATCGCCTCGATCCCCGCCACGGGGCCCGAGGTTCCGGCATTGGCGCAGAGCACGTCGAGCCCGCCCCAGTCCGCCGCGATGCGGGCAAGCACCGCCGCCATCTGCCCCTCGTCGGCGACGTCCGCCCGTTCGGCCCCGATGCCAATGGGCAGCGTGGCGAGTGCCGCCACATCGACATCGGTCACCCGCACACGCGCCCCCGCCGCCAGGAACGCCTGCGCCATGGCCAGGCCGATGCCCGAAGCCCCGGCGGTGATCAGCACGCGCTGTGTCATGCCCGGCGCTGCCCGACGTGCCGCCCGGCGGCCGGGGGCCGGGGCAGCGCCTTGTGCGCCTCGGCAATCGGCATCAGGCGGGCCAGCACCTGCGGCGCGGCGGGGCAGGTCTTGGCCGCGCCCATGTCGACATGCAGGTACATCTGTTCCAGCGTGGCGACGGGATTGCCGTCCTTCAGGATGCGGACAAAGGCATGGATGCGCTTGTCGTCCGCGGCCAGAATCTGGACCGTGCCGGTCAGCGCATCGCCCAGCTTGGCCTCGGCCAAGTGCATCAGGTGCGTCTCGGCGGTGTAGTAACTGTGGCCACCCCCGACATAGCTCAGGTCCGCGCCGATGTGGCGCAGGAAGGCATCGGTCGTCTCGGAACAGGCGAACAGGTAGCGGCTTTCGGTCATGTGGCCGTTGTAGTCGATCCAGCCGGGCAGCACCGTCATCCGCGCCATCTCCAGCGGTTGCGCCGTGTCGGGCACCGGATCGGGCATCGCCTGACGCCGCCGCGCGTCGTGTTCGTTCAGGACGCGGCCCGCGCCGACGTTGCGGTCCTTGAGCGCCCGCAGGATGCCCACAAGGTTCTGGTCGCGCAGGCGTTCCAGATCGCGGATGTGCATGTGGCCCGACTGCGCGTCGGACTGGCCGGCCACCAGATCGACCAGCTCGTCGTTGAACTCGGGCACGTCGGTCAGTTTGGTCCAGGGCCATTGCAGGCAGGGTCCGAACTGCGCCATGAAATGCCGCATCCCCGCCTCGCCGCCCGCAATCCGGTAATTCTCGAACAGCCCCATCTGCGCCCACCGCAACCCGAAACTCATGCGGATCGCGTCGTCGATCTCTTCGGTGGTGGCGACGCCGTCCTTGAGCATCCACAGCGCCTCGCGCCAGACCGCTTCCAGGAACCGGCTTCCGATGAAGGCGTCGATCTCCTTGCGCATCACCAGAGGGAACATGCCGATGTCGGTGGCGATCTGCACCGTGCGGGCGATCACCTCGGGCGGGTTGGCGGGCGAGGCCGAAATTTCGCAGAGCGGCAGCAGGTAGACGGGGGTGAAGGGGTGGGCCACGATGATGTTGGCGGGGTTGACCGCGCCTTTCTGCAGGTCGACCGCCTTGAAGCCGCTGGTTGATGACCCGATCAGGATGCCGGGATTGGCCTGCTGCATCTGGGCATAGACCTGATGTTTCAGGTCCAGCCGCTCGGACACGCTTTCCTGCACATATTCGGCCCCGTCCAGCGCCTCGGCCATCGTCGAGGCAAAGGTCAGGCGGCCCTCGGGCGGCATCGGGCCATCCGACAGCGCGGGCATGGCAAGCCGGGCATTGGCCAGCATGATGTCGACGTTGCGGATTGCGGCAGGGCCGGGGTCGAACACCGCCACGTCCCAGCCGTTCAGCAGGAACCGCGCGGTCCAGCCGCCCCCGATCACACCGCCCCCGATGATTGCCGCCTTGCCTGCCATGCCCTACCTCTGATCCGTGCGCTGCAGCGCCGCCTCGTCATAGCCGTTCCTGCGGAACAGCCGTTCCGCCACGCGCCGCTGTTCCTCGGTGAACCGGCGGTCGCGGTGCAGGACCCAGCCTGCGGTGCGGCTGGGGGTGCCGACATAGACCGTCCGCCCGTCGCGCGACCGCCCCAGAATCCAGTAGTCGCCCGCGAAGGGCACGCCCTCCAGTTTCACCTTCAGCTGTCCGACCCCGTCGGGCGCGGCGGTGCCCGTGATCTGTTCCGTCGCGCCATAGCGGCGGCAGCGGTTGACCACGCCCAGGGTGCCGTCGCCCTGCGGGGTGTAGGTGGCGGTGACATGGGTGCAGTCCTGCTGGAACACCGCCGGATAGCGCGCCACCTCGTACCAGGTGCCCGCCAGCCGCGATGCAGGCACGTCGTAGAGATACATCGCCGTGTCGGGATGCCCCGGCGACGGAACATGGGGCGTACAGCCGCCCGCCAGTGCCAGTGTCAACCCTGCGAGAATGCGCTTCATGTCCGCCCTCCTTGAACAGCCCTGAGGGACTATGGGGTCAGCGGGGCCCGCTTTTCCAGCTTGAGTTTCGCCCGCACCTCGGCGGGGGTGATCACCCTTGCCCCCATGGCACTGATGATCGTCACCGCCCGTTCGACAAGCTGCGCATTGGTCGCCAGCACCCCCTTGTCGAGCCACAGGTTGTCCTCCAGCCCCACCCGCACGTTGCCCCCCGCCAGAACAGCGGCGGCGACATAGGCCATCTGGTTGCGCCCGATGCTGAACGCGCTCCAGAACCAGTCGGGCGGCACGTTGTTCACCATCGCCATGAAGGTGTTGAGGTCATCCGGTGCCCCCCAGGGCACGCCCATGCACAGCTGCACCAGCGTGGGCTGCGGGATCACCCCCTCTTGCACCAGCTGCTTGGCGAACCACAGATGGCCGGTGTCGAAGGCCTCGATCTCGATCCGCACGCCTGCCGCCGTCATCCGGCCGGCCATGTCACGCAGACCGCCGGGCGTGTTGACCATCACATAGTCGGCCTCGTTGAAGTTCATCGTGCCGCAGTCGAGCGTGCAGATCTCGGGGCGGCATTCCACCACATGGGCCACCCGTTCGGTCGCCCCCGCCATGTCGGACCTTTGCGACATGCGGTTCATGGCCTCGGTGCCGTCGAACAACAGGTCACCCCCCATGCCGGCCGTCAGGTTCAGCACCACGTCGGTGCCCGAGTCGCGGATGCGTTCGGTCACCTCGCGGTACAGGGCGGGGTCGCGGGCGGGCTTGCCGGTGTCGGGGTCGCGCACGTGGCAATGCACCACCGCCGCCCCGGCCTTGGCTGCATCGATGGCACTGGCTGCGATCTGCGCGGGGCTGCGCGGCACATGGGGGCTGCGACCTTGGGTGCCGCCCGAGCCGGTCACGGCGCAGGTGATGAAGACCTCGCGGTTCATGGTCAGCGGCATCGGCAATCCTCCGTGGGGCCTCGGGCACCATACCGGGCTTGGCAGGGCGTGCCTTGCGCTTTACGAAATGACGATGACGGAAAATGCCATCTTCGCCCCCGCCACGGCTGCCCTGACCATGGCCCTGCTGGTGCTGCCCCAGGCCTCGATCCTCGAGGTGGCCTCGGCGCTCGACCCCTTGCGCAGCGCCAACCGCCACCTCGGGCACGAGGCCTATCGCTGGCGCATCGTGACGCCCGACGGCACGCCCGCGCCCCTGACCTGCGGATTGTCGCTGCCGTCGGACGGGCCGCTGGCCATGGCGGTCGGGGCGGATGCGCTGATCGTGGTCGCGGGCTACCGCCTGGACCAGGCGGCGACACGGCCCCTGATGGGCACCCTGCGCCGCATCGCGCCACGCTTTGCCCTCGTCGGCGGGATCGACACCGGCCCCTGGGTTCTGGCGCGCGCGGGCCTGCTGGACGGCTACCGCGCGACCGTCCACTGGGAGGATCTGGAGGACATGGCCACCCGCCACCCCAGGATCGACGTGGTGCCCGACCGCTTTGTCATCGACCGCAACCGCGTCACCATCGGCGGCGCGGGCCCGGCGGCGGATTTCATGCTGCACCTGATCCGGGCGCGGCACGGGGCCCCCCTGGCGCGGCAGGTCGCGAACAGCTTTCTGACGCTCGCCCGCCCCGGCAGCGACCCCCAGATCGCCCCGCCGATCCCCGACCCCGCACTCGACCCCCGCCTCGCGCGGGCCGTCGCGCGGATGGAGGCGCAGATCGACGCGCCCGAACCGGTGGCGCAGACGGCCGCGGCGGTCGGCCTGTCGGCGCGGCGGCTGGAAACCCTGTTCCGCCAGGCGCTTGGCACCACGCCGGGGGCCTATGCCCTGTCGCTGCGCCTGCAGGCGGCGCGCCGGATGCTGACCGATACGCGGCATCCGTTGGCCGAGGTGGCCCTGCGCACGGGGTTCTCCTCGCCCTCGACGCTCAGCCGGGCGTTCCGGGCGGCCTTCGCCACGGCACCGGGGACGATCCGACGGCAAGGCTGATGGCGGCAGCCGCGCTCAGGCCGCGTCGAGCAATCCCCGCCCGCGCAGCAGCGCCTCGACCCCCGGCATCCGGCCCCGGAACTTGAGGTACAGCGCCTCGGCCTCTTCCGACCCGCCCGCTGACAGCACGAACCGTTCCAGCCGCGCCGCCGTGGCCGGATCGAACGGGTCGCCCGCCTCGGTGAAGGCGGCAAAGGCGTCGGCGTCCATCACCTCGGACCACATATAGCTGTAGTAGCCCGCAGAATAGCCGTCACCGCTGAACACATGGGCGAAATGCGGGGTCGCGTGGCGCATGCGGATGGCGTGGGGCAGGCCAAGGGATTCCAGCACTTCCGCCTGTTTCTGCAGGGGGTCGGCGGGGGGCGGGCCTGCGTGGAACTCCAGGTCCACCATCGCCGAGGCGACGAACTCGACCGTGGCAAAGCCCTGGTCGTAGGTGCCCGCCGCCAGCAGCCGCTGCAGCATGTCGGGCGGCATCGCCTCGCCCGTGGCATGGTGGCGGGCGTGGGTTTCCAGCACCTGCGGCACCTCCAGCCAGTGCTCGTACAACTGGCTTGGCAGTTCCACGAAATCGCGGGCCACGGAGGTGCCGCTGATGAACCCATAGGTCACGTCCGACAGCATCTGGTGCAGCGCATGGCCGAACTCGTGGAACAGGGTACGCGCGTCGTCATAGGACAGCAGGGCCGGATCGCCCTTGGCAAAGTTGCAGACGTTCACGACGATGGGCCGCTGGTCGCCGCCCAGCTTCCGCTGGCTGCGCATCGCCGAACACCAGGCCCCCGAGCGTTTCGACCCGCGCGCGAAGTAGTCGCCCAGGAACACGGCCAAATGGCTGCCCTGCCGCGTCACCTCCCACCCGCGCACGTCCGCGTGATAGAAGGGGCCGTCGATCTCGCGGAACTCCAGCCCGAACAGGCGGTTGGCACAATCGAACTGTGCCGCCAGCATGGCGTCCAGCGAGAGGAACGGCTTCAGCACCTCTTCGTCCAGGTCGTGTTCGGCACGCCGCCGCCGTTCCGCATAGAACCGCCAGTCCCAGGGTTCCAGCGGCCCCTGCACCCCGTCGGCATGCAGCATCTTTTCCAGCACGCCCGTATCCGCCAGGGCACGCCTGCGCGCCGGTTCCCAGACCCGCATCAACAGGTCGCGCACCGCTGCGGGCGTCTTGGCCATCTCGGGTTCCAGCTTGTAGTCGGCGAAACTCGGATAGCCCAGCAGTGCCGCCCGCTCCGCCCGCAGCGCCAGAATCTCGGCGGCGTTCGCCCGGTTGTCATGCGCGTTCCCGTTGGCCCCCCGCGCCACCCAGGCGTCATAGGCGCGGGCGCGCAGCGCGCGGTTGGGCGAGAACTGCAGGAACGGGACGATCAGCGACCGGCTGAGCGTGATGACCGGCCCGCCCTCGCCCCGCTCGATCCCCGCCGCGCGGGCGGCATCGCGGACAAAGGCGGGCAGCGCCGCAAGATCGGCCTCGTCGAGCGGCATCGACCAGCCGCGTTCCTCGGCCAGGATGTTCTGGCCGAAGGCCGTGCCCAGCACCGCCAGCCGCGACTTCACCTGCGCCATGCGCGCGGCCCCCGTCCCCTCCAGCGCGGCACCTGCCCGCAGGAACATCTGGCGGTACAGCGTCAGCACCCGCAGCGCCTCGCCCGCCAGCCCGGCCGCTTCCCGGCCCTGCCAGATCGCCTCGATCCTTGCGAAAAGTGCCTTGTTTCCAGTGACTTCCGACGAAAAGTCGGCCAGTTTCGGGGCCAGGTCGCGCATCAGCGCCTCGCGCGCGTCGGTGGCGTCGGCCCCCGCCAGGTTGTAGAAGACACCCGACACCCGGTCGAGCGTGCCCTCGGCCAGTTCCAGCGCGGCAATGGTGTTGTCGAAGGTCGGGGCCTCGGGGCTGTCGGCGATGGCCGCGATGGACGCGCGCGCCTCGGCCAGGCCCGCCTCGAAGGCGGGGGCAAAGTGGGCGTCCTCGATGGCGGCAAAGGGGGGCAGGCCGAAGGGCGCGTCCCAGGGGGCCAGAAGCGGGTTGGTCATTGCAAAATCTCCGTGGTGCTGTGGCACGAAGCTACCCCCCTGCCCGCCTCGCCGCCACATGAAAAGGCCCGGCACGGCATCACTTTGCCGATGCCCCTTCCTCTGTTCCCAAATATCCCACGGGGGGTCCGGGGGGTGTGAACCCCCCCGGTCCTGCCGGTCAAACCCTTGCACCGCCAGCAGAACCCTACCGCCCTTCGGACCGCGCTCGAAGCCGCGCCTCGAGCCGCCGCAAGACCAGCGACAGCGTGATCGTCATCGTCAGGTACAGCAGCGCCACCACGTTGTAGGTCTCGAAATAGCGGAAACTGCCCGCCGCCGTGACCTTGCCCAGTTGCGTGATGTCGGTCACGCCCAGCACGCTGACCAGCGATGAATCCTTCACCATCGCCACGAAATCGTTGCCGTAGGGCGGCAGGATCAGGCGGAACGCCTGGGGAAAGACGATGTGGCGAAAGCGGTGCCAGCCCGACAGGCCCAGGGCCTTGGCGGCCTCGACCTGGCCCTTGTCGACGGCCTGCAGCCCGGCGCGGAAGATCTCGGCCAGGAACGACGAATAGGCCAGCATTAGGGCCAGCACCGCGCGCCACAGAAGTGGAAAGTCGCGGGTGCGGATCGGGTCGAGGCCCAGCCAGGGGGCCACCGCGTTCCACCCCTCCACCATCAGGGGGGCAAAGACGAAGGCCACGTAGAGCAGCAGCACGATGATGGGCACGCCGCGCATCACCTCGATGTAGAACCGGCAGACCTGGCGCAGGACCAGGAAGCGCGACATCCCGCCAAGCGCCAGCAACAGGCCGAGGACCGAGGCCCCGGCATAGGCCACCAGCGTCACGACGATGGTGACGCGGATGCCCTTGGCCAGCGTGGCCAGCGCCTGGGCATAGACCGGATCGGACAGAACCTGCCAGAACAGCCCCGCGCCGATCAGCAGAACGGCCAGAAGCCACCAGGGAAAATCCTTGTCCGGCAGAGGGTTGGGCGTCATGGCAGGGGCCCCGGCGGGGGTGCCGGGGCCATCGGTCCTCAGCCGCCCAGCTTGTAGTCGAGGAACCATTTCTTGTTCAGCGCGTCGATGGTTCCGTCGTCCCTCAGCGACTGGATCGCGGCGTTCATCGGGGCCACGAGGTCGGAGCCCTTGGGGAAGATGAAGCCGAAATCCTCGGTCCCCAGTTTCTCGCCGATGATCTTGAGCCCGCCGGCCGAGGCCTCGACATAGCCGTTCCCGGCGGTGCCGTCGGTCAGCACCAGGTCCACGTCGCCCGCCTTGAGCGCCTCGACCGTGGCCCCGAAGGTCTCGAACAGCTTGATCCGGGGGTTCGCCTCGTTGCCGTCCAGCACCTCGTACACGCCGACATAGAACGGCGTGGTGCCGGGCTGGGCGGCCATCAACAGGGCCGCGTCGGCGGCGAAGGACGCCTTGTCGGTGAACCGCGTCTCGTCGCCGCGGACCATCATGACCATTTCGGACGTCATGTAACTGTCGGAGAAATCGACTTTTTCCTTGCGGTCGTCGCGGATGGTGATGCCCGTCATGCCGAGGTCGAACTGACCTTCGGACACGGCGGGGATCATCGCGTCCCAGCTGATGTTCTCGTACTTCACGGTGGCGTTCAGGCGCTTGGCGATCTCGGCCATGGCGTCGTATTCCCAGCCGATGGCGGCCCCCGAGGGATCGAGGAACTGCAGCGGCGGATAGGCGTTCTCGGTCACCACGACGATCTCGCGACCGGCAAGGTCTGGCACCTGCGCGGTGGCGACGTGGGCGGCGGCCCCCAGCACGAGGCCGGCGAGGAGGGCGGTCAGTTTCATGGGTCACTCCCTGGTGTCATGTTTCGCGGCACTATGGCCGAGGGCTGCGGCCCAGTGCAAGGGTCGGGGCGGAGTTGCGGCCAAGCCCTTGCGGACGCAGGGTTAATCGGGGTTCCTGGCGGGTTTCGCGCAATGCACGGTTGATGCACAGTCCATGCACAGCCCATACTGACACGGCCTGCGCCCGGCAGGCGTTAACCACCGCCCGCGAATCGGCCCCTTGCCCCGGTTGCCGCCCCGCCGTTAACCTGACCGTAACCACGGGCCGGGCAGGGTTCGGGGCGATCCGGGGGGCGGGCATGGCGAACAGGCTGTACTACGGCGATAACCTGGATGTGCTGCGCAAGCACATCGCGGATGACAGCGTCGATCTGATCTATCTGGACCCGCCGTTCAACTCCAAAGTCGATTACAACCAGCAGTTCAAGACGACCAAGGGCCAAAAAAGCCCTGCACAAATACAGGCGTTCACGGACACCTGGCAGTGGGACGACGCAATCTCGGGTCAGGCGGTGAAGGACGTCAAGGTGTCATCCTATCAGGACGCGGCCAAGATGCTGGACGCGATGGTGGGGTTTCTGGGCAAGAACGCGCTGACGGCCTACCTCGCCATGATGGCGGTGCGGCTGGTGCAACTACATCGGGTGCTGAAGCCGATGGGGTCGCTGTACCTGCACTGTGACCCGACGGCCAGCCATTATCTGAAGATCCTGCTGGATGCGGTGTTCGGTGCAAGAAATTTTCGAAGCGAAATTGTCTGGCGACGGAGCGGTTCACACAACAAAATAAGCCGTCAGTACGGACCAATACATGACGTGCTACTTTTCTACGGAAAATCAGCGTTAGCTTTCTTTCAGCCGAGAAATACTCCGCACAACTTGGCGTACATTGATGGGGAGTTTCGATTCTCCGATTCGCGGGGTAGATATCGCCTGAACGAAATAATGGGTTCCGGATCACGCACTGGAGATAGCGGGTTGCCATGGAACGGTTATGACCCAACTCCGCGTGGCCGTCACTGGGCAATTCCAGAGGCCATAAAGCAGTTTCTTACTGCAAAGGAGTTATCATCTGGTACGCAAGGTCAGCTTGACGCGCTTCTGTCGAAAGATCTAATCGTACTGTCAAAATCTGGAAGGCCGAAGTATAAGCAGTATCCTACCGACGGAGTGCCGTATCAAGATATCTGGGCGTTCCAGCCCGGCACCCACAAAGCATTGTATCAGTCAACTGCCGCAATAGACGAGGATGTGAAGTGGCTGAGCAACGAAGAGGAGAAACTCGGGTATCCCACGCAGAAGCCGGTAGGACTTTTGGAGCGGATTCTCAATAGCTCCTCCAACCCCGGCGATACCGTGCTCGACCCGTTCTGCGGTTGCGGCACCACGGTTCATGCGGCGGAAAAGCTGGGGCGCAAGTGGATTGGCATCGACATCACCCATCTCGCCATCGGCCTGATAGAAGGACGGTTGCGCAATGCCTTTCCGGGGGTGGAGTTCGATGTATTCGGCACGCCGATGGATGCCGACGCCGCGCGCGACTTTTTCGCGCGCAACGATCCCACCAAGAAAGAGTTCGAAATCTGGGCCGCCGGTCGGCTGGGGTTCATTCCGCAGTCGAAGAAGGGCGCGGATGGCGGGGTGGACGGCGTGCGCTGGTTCGGGGTGAACGAGGAGTATCGCGCCGTGGTCAGCGTCAAGGGCGGTGCGAACCTGGGCGTCGGCATGGTGCGCGACCTGGACGCCGTGGTGACACGGCAGGGCGCGCAGATCGGTGTGCTCTTGACGCTGGAGAAGCCGACCAAGCCGATGCTGGACTGGGCGGCGCAGGCGGGCCTGTGCGAGGTGCCGGGGTTCGCGGCGGTGAACCGGCTGCAGATCGTGTCGATCGAACAGGCGCTGGCTTTGCGGGAACGCGCGGTCGAGATGCCGGCGCGGCGGGACGACACGTTCCGGAAGGCCCCGGTCGAGGTGGATCTGCGGGCGCAGGGGAAGCTGGATCTGTAGGGTGGGTTTTCAACCCACCGTGGCGCGAGCGGTGGGTTGAAAACCCACCCTACCGCCCGATCTTCGGCTCGGTCCCCGCGCGCAGGCGTCTGATGTTGGCGCTGTGGCGCTGGTACACCAAGAGCGTCAGCACCGCACCGAGGGCGACCATCGTCCCCTGGCCAAGGCCAAGCATCCACAGGGTCGACGAGGCCGCTGCCGCAAGCGCTGCCAGCGACGAGATGCGGCCGAGGGCGGCAACCACGGCCCAGGTGGCGCAGACCGCCAGGCCCACGGGCCAGGACAGCGCCAGAAGCGTGCCGAGGAAGGTGGCCACGCCCTTGCCCCCCTTGAAGCGCAGCCAGACCGGGAACAGGTGGCCGAGGAAGGCGGCAAGGCCCGCCAGTTGCGCCGCATCCTCGGCCAGCAGCGCGCGCGCCACCAGCACGGCGATGCCGCCCTTGGCCGCGTCGAGGATCAGCGTCGCCGCCGCCGCCCCCTTGTGCCCGGTGCGCAACACGTTGGTGGCCCCGATGTTGCCCGACCCGATCTGGCGCAGGTCGCCGAGGCCCATGGCGCGCGTGATGACCATGCCGAAGGGGACCGAGCCCAGCAGGTACGCCAGAAGGGCGGTCAGCGCGAGCAGGGGCCAGGGGGTTTCGATCAGGGGCATGGGGTCATTCCCGTCCGTCGTGCACGATGCGGCCCGCGACGATGGTCAGGCGCACCCGCCCCTCCATCCGCGCGCCGTCGAAGGGGGTGTTGCGGGACTTGGACCGCAGGCGGGCGCGGTCAAGGACGAAGGGCGCGTCGGGGTCGAACAGCACCAGGTCGGCGGGGGCCCCGACGGCGAGCCGCCCCTGCGGCAGGCCCAGTCTTTGCGCCGGGTTGAGTGTCATGGCGCGGATCAGCACCGGCAGGGGCACGGCGCCCGCGTGATAGAGGCGCATGGCCGCCGGCAGCAGGGTTTCAAGGCCCACGGCACCGGGCGTCGCCTCTTCGAAGGGCAGGCGCTTTTCCTCTTCGTCCGCCGGAGTGTGGTGCGAACCGATGACGTCGATCAGGCCTTCGGCCACCGCCTGCACCATGGCCAGGCGGTCATCCTCGGACCGCAGGGGGGGCGTCAGGCGGAAGAAGGTGCGGTAGTCGCCCACGTCGAATTCGTTCAGCGTCAGGTGGTGGATGCTGATCCCGGCGGTGACGTCGAGGCCCTGCGCCTTGGCCCGCTGTAGGGCGGGCAGCGCGCGGGCGGTGGTGATCTGGTCGGCGTGCCAGCGGGATTTCGTCAGTTCCACCAGGGCCAGGTCGCGCTCCAGCCCCATGCGCTCGGCCATGGGCGACACGGCGGGCAGGCCCTTGAGCGAGGCGAACTTTCCGCTGGTGACCGCCGTTCCACGACTGAGGCCGGGGTCCTGGGGGTGGCCGACGACGAGGGCGTTCAAGGACCGGGCATAGGTCAGGGCGCGGGACAGCACGCGGGTGTCTGCGGTGACCTGGTCGACATCGGTGAAGGCCAGCGCCCCGGCGTCGAGGAGAAAGCCGATCTCGGTCATCTCGGCCCCCGCCCGGCCCTTGGTCAGGGCGGCCATGTGGCGGATGCGGACGGGGGATTCGGCGGCGCGACGGGTGACGAATTCCAGCATCTCGGGGGTGTCGATGGCGGGGATGGTGTCGGGGCGGGCGATGATGGTGGTGACGCCCCCGGCGGCGGCGGATTCGCCGGCCGAGCGGAAGGATTCGCGGTGCCGTTCGCCCGGTTCGCCGATCTTGACGCCCCAGTCGACCAGGCCGGGGGCGAGGCACAGGCCCATGCCGTCGATGATCTCCGCGCCCTGCGGCTGGGGTTCGTCGCGGGCGGCGATGAGGCCATCGTGCAGCGTGAGACTGCCCTCGGTTTCGGTCAGGGCCTCGGGGTCGATCAGGCGGAGGTTGGCGAGGTGGAGCAAGCGGCCCCCTTCTGGATGACGCGGATCAGGGCGAGGACGGCGTCGCTGTTCCCGATCCGCTCGAAGCCCGGTTTCGGGCCTGTGCCAATGAGGCGCTTCGGGCCGGGGAACAGCACGCTGCCGCGCTGTCCGTGGTGGTGGTCGATCCTTGTGCTTGCGTCAATGGGGATGGAGGTGGTGATGCGCCCCCAGAGCGGCAGGTCGGTGGCGATCAGCGCGCGACGGTCGGTGAGGGCATAGATGGACCAGCGGCGGACCAGGGCGGCGCGGAGGATGTCGGCAGGGATCGAGGCGAAGAACACGGCCAGCACGATGACCCAGACGTCCCAGTAGGGGGCGACCTGCATCTGCAGCCGGTCGGCGAGGTAGAGGAACAGGGTGAGGCCGAAGGTGCCGCTGGCGAGTTTGCCCGCCTGTCGCAGGGTGACGTAGAGGGCGGCAGAGGGGCGGCCCTGCCACAGGATGCGCTCGGCTGGGTCGAGGGGCCAGGCGGCGGGGGTGGCGAAGGATGGGGCGGTGATGGTGGCGGTCATGCGGGTGCTCCCTCGGGACATGCTCCGGCGGGGCGTCCCCGGTGGGGGACATGCCGGACGGGAGGGAGGGTCGCAGGGGGTGATGGCGGGGGTGTGGTAAAATTGCGCCCGCAATCCCATTCTCTATGGCGGACTTAACCGCCGCGATGCATCTTTCTCGACCCTATCTCACCATTTCTCAGGTAGAGTTCAGAACGGACTGCGAGCTTGCCAGCAGGTTAGATGATCAGTCACCTTTCCTATTGCGTTCCAAGTATATACAGACTTCGGTTGCAGAACACGTCAACCCTGCAGCGCACATGCCGTCTTGCCCAGAATTCTTGCCTTGTCAGGCAGAATATTCGTAGTCGTTAGTCGAACCCCATCCGGATACTAGTTTCAGAACTTTATGTTGCATCATCCCGCAAATCTAGGGCCTGTTGACGTTTGAGGATTCACAATTTGGTCGGGGAGTGATTCAAGGTTGCCAAATAGGAGGCACCTTTGATCCGCACCGCACTGACCGACGCCCAATGGGAAATCATCGCACCGCACTG
>JBQTJI010000115.1:0-7883 GCA_052387255.1 Gemmobacter sp.
TCCCGGGTCCGGGGTTTCCCCACCCGCCCGGGCGCAGGCGGGGGCCCCTTTTGGTGGCGCCCCGCGGTCCGCGGCCCCGCCCGGCGCCGGGGCGACTACAACGCAGGGATCGCCCGTGATTGGCGCAGGTCGACCTAGCCGAGGTCGCCCGCCTCCAGCCGCCCCACCAGAGCCGCCAGCATTCCCCGGCACCGCTCCAGATCGTCCACGGCCACCCATTCGTCGGGCGTGTGCCCCTGCGCCATCGACCCCGGCCCGCAGATCGCCGTGGCCAGCCCCAGTCGCTGCGCGAACATGCCCCCCTCGGTGCCGAAGGCGACCTTGGTGACCGGGCTGTTGTCCCCCGTCAGCCCGCGCAGGAACCCCACGACCGGCGCGTCCGGGGCCGTGTCCAGCCCCGGATAGGACCACAGCCGTTCCGTCACGATCCCCGCCTCGGGAAAGCGGGCGCGCAGGGGGGCCACGATCCCGGTCGCCGCCGCCGCGATCCGGTCCAGCCGCGCGCCCGGATCGTCGCCGGCCAGCGAGCGGATTTCCCAGTCCAGAACGGCAGCGTCCGCGACGATGTTCACCTGCACGCCGCCCCTGAACGTGCCGACATGCAGCGTCGAGGCGGCCACCTCGTAGTCGCCGTCGAACGGACCCTCGGCCATCGCCCGCGCCTGTTCGGCCTGCACCGCGCCCACCATCGCCACGCCGAGGTGGATCGCGTTCAAGGACAGCGGCGCGCAGGACGAATGCATCGCCCGCCCCGTGCAGGTGGTGCGGAGTGCCACCTTGCCCTTGTGGCCGACGGCGATGCGGCCCGAGGACGGCTCGCCCACCAGGCAGAACCGCTGCGGCGGAAGCGACTCCGCTATGCGGTCGATCATCGTGCCCACCCCCCGGCACCCGACCTCCTCGTCATGGCTGAGCGCCAGCACCAGGGGCGCGGCCAGCGGGCGGCGGGCGGCCAGGATCGCCGCCTCGATGGCGCAGGCGACAAAGCCCTTCATGTCGGTCGTCCCCCGTCCGTACAGACGTCCGCTCTCCTCGGTCAGCCGGAAGGGTGGCTTCGACCACGCCTGCCCCTCCACCGGCACCACGTCGACATGCCCCGACACCACCACGCCCGGCACGTCGCGCGGCCCGATCACGGCCAGCAGGTTCGCCTTCTGCCCGGTGCCGTCAGGGATCAGGTCGCAGGCGATGCCATGATCCGCCAGCAGGTCGCGCACCCAATGCATCAGCGGCAGGTTGCTGCGGTGGCTGACGCTGTCGAAGGCGATCAGGCGGTCCAGGATGTCGCGCATCTGCATCAGGATCGGGGCCTTTCCTGAAAGGGGTGATCGTGCGGCACCGGCAGGAAACGGGGGGTTTCACACCCCCCGCACCCCCCGTGGGATATTTGTGAACAGATGAAGGGGCAAAAAGGCCGGGTGTCACGACGTGCCGATGTGCTGCACCGAGTGGAACAGTTCCAGCTCGGGCGGCCCGGCATAGATGTCGCCATGCCCGCCCGCCCCCCGATGCGCCGCGCGGAACGCCTCGGACCGGGTCCAGGCCGTGAACGCCGCCTCGCTGTCCCACATCGTGTGCGAGGCGTACAGCCGATGGCCGTCCTTTTCGGGACCCTTCATCAGGTGGAACGACACGAACCCCGCCACCTGCGGCAAGTGGCTGTCGCGCCCGGTCCAGATCGCCTCGAACGCGGCCTCCTGCCCCGGGCGCACGCGGAACCGGTTCATCGTCAGGTACATCCGGTCCCCCCCGCTCTGGCCTGCGCACAGGATTCGCGCTAGAACGCGGCCCAAGTCAAGCAAGGGTGAGCGCATGCGGCTCTGGGCCGGTCTCGGCAATCCCGGCGCGGCCTATGCGGGCCACCGCCACAACGTGGGCTTCATGGCGGTGGACCGCATCGCCGCCGACCACGGATTCGGCCCCTGGAAGCGGGCGTTCAGGGGCGAGGTGGCCGAGGGGCGCATGGGCGGCGACAAGGTGGTGCTGCTCAAGCCCCAGACCTTCATGAACCTGTCGGGCGAGGCGGTGGCCGAGGCGCTGCGGTTCTGGAAGCTGGCCGCCGCCGACCTGACCGTGTTCCATGACGAGCTTGACCTTGCCCCCGGCAAGGTGCGCGTCAAGCAGGGCGGCGGGCATGCAGGCCACAACGGGTTGCGCTCGATCCACGCCCATGTCGGCGAGGCCTATGCCCGCGTCCGCATCGGCATCGGCCACCCCGGCCACAAGGACGCGGTGGCGGGCTATGTGCTGCACGACTTCGCCAAGGCCGATGCGGCGTGGCTGGATCCCCTGCTGCAGGGCCTGTCCGAGGGCGCTATCCCCCTGGCGGCAGGCGACGCGGCCCGGTTCCAGAATGCCGTGGCCCTGCGCACCGCGCCGCCCCGGTCCAGCACCTCTGCCCCCGCGCTGCGGTCGGTTCCCATCCCGCCGGACGTGCCCGCCCCCGAGGTGCCGCTGCTGCAACGCCTGATGGACCGGTTCCGGTGACCGAGGCCGCCGTGCGCGCGGCCTTCCACGCCCAGGCCCGCGCCTGCGCCGACCTGGGCTCGCCGCTGACCGCGCGGCTGCTGGCGGGCCTGGCCGACGGGCTGGACACAGGCACGGCGACGGGCGCGCGCGTCCTGTCCTGGCGGGGCGAGCCGGGACCGGCCGGCGATTCGGTGCCGCTGCGCCTGGCGGGGGGCCTGCATGCGCTGGTCCTGTCCGGGCAGGACCCGGCGCTGGCCGAGGCCTATGGCGCGGGCGCGCCGGTTGCGGCGGCGCTGCAGGCCATCGCGCGGCACGACGCGACGTTTGACCGCTGGCTCGACCGCCCGCCGCAGACGAACGAGGTGCGCCGGGCGGCGGCCTTCATCCTGGCCGCGCAGTGGTGCGCGGCGCGCCATGCCCTGCCGCTGGTGCTCAGCGAACCGGGGGCGAGCGCGGGCCTGAACCTGATCTGGGACCGCTATGCGCTGTCACTGCCGGGGGCATCGTTCGGCCCCGCCGACCCGGTGCTGACCCTCGCCCCCGACTGGCGCGGCGCGGCCCCGCCCGCACCCCGGCCCGTCATCGTGGCCGAACGGGCGGGGGTGGACCTGGCCCCCCTCGACCCCGAGGCGGACCGATTGCGCCTTCTGGCCTATGTCTGGGCCGACCAGCCCGACCGGCTGGACCGGACGCGCCGCGCCGCCCATGCAGCAGCGGCTCTGGGCGCGCCGGTCGCGCAGGGCAACGCGGTGGACTGGCTGGCCGAACGGCTGGAACGGCCGCGACCGGGGCAATTGCACCTGATCCAGCACAGCGTTGCCTGGCAGTACCTGCCCCCCGCCGCCCGCGCGCGCGGCGATGCGCTGATCGCGGCCGCCGGGGCGCGCGCGACCCCCGCCGCGCCGCTCGCCCGCGTGGCGATGGAGGGGGACGGCCAGGGGCCCGGCGCGGGCCTGACCGTCACGCTCTGGCCGGGGGGCCTGCCCCGCCTGCTGGCCCGTGTCGACTTTCACGGCCGCTGGATCGACTGGCGCGATGCCGGCCCTGCCTGCCCTCCGGCCGGATCGACTTTCGCGCCCGCCCCGCTATCATCGTCGCCAGACAACGGAGACGGCCCATGATGGAACCCTCGGTCAACGTCCTGGACGAACCGCTCGAACCCTGCTCGACCGCACCGCTGACCGGGTTCTTCCGCAACGGCTGCTGCGACACCGGCCCGGCGGACCGGGGGCAGCACACCGTCTGCGCGCTGATGACGGCCGAGTTCCTGGCGCTGTCGAAGTACCTCGGCAACGACCTGTCCACGCCGCGCCCCGAATACGGCTTTGCCGGCCTCAAACCCGGCGACCGCTGGTGCCTCTGCGCCAGCCGCTTCCTGCAGGCGCATGACGAGGGGGCCGCGCCCCAGGTGCGCCTGGCCGCCACCCACCGCCGCACGCTGGATGTCGTGCCGCTGGAGGTGCTGCGGATGCACGCCGTCGACTGACGCTCAGTCGCCCAGCAGGTTCTGCAACACCCGCTGCGTCTCGTCCTCCAGCGCCTCTTCGGCCCGCCGCCTGGCCGCATCCTCGATGCTTTCGCCCTCCTGCCGGACGATGCCCAGTTCCTCGGCCGCCTTGGCCTCAAGCTCGGCCTTGGCCCGCGCCTCGGCCTCCTTCGCCGCCGCCTCCAGCTTTTCGCGCTCGTCGGCCAGTTCCTGGTCGGCCAGCGCCTTGAGGTCCAGCGTGAAACGCGGGGCACTCCACGGCCCGGTGATCTGCAGGGGCACCCGCACGCCCCCGGTGCCGTCGGCCAGCGTCAGGGCCGTCGGCGCGATCCGGTAGTCCAGCACCTGCGCCCCCAGCCCCACCGTGCCCCGGCCCGTCGCGGCAAAGAACGGCGCAGTCAGCGCCAGGTCGTCGTTCGCCAGCACGCCCCCGGTCATGGTGAAACTGCCGCTGACGCCGTCGAAGATGGTCTTCTGCCCCTCGCCCACATAGCCGGGCTCCAGCGTGCGCAGCATCCCCAAAAGGTCGAACCCGCCCAGCTCGCCGCGGCCCAGCGCCAGCCTGCCCTCGCCCTCCAGCGTGGCCATGATCGCCGCCACCGAATTGCCGACGCCCAGGAACCTGACCTGCAGGTCGCCCGTCGTGGTCAGCCGGTCATAGCCCGCCAGGTCCGCCAGCACCGCCTGCATCTGCATCCCCGCCAGCGTCAGGTCGCCCCCCACCGACAGCCCGCCCCGCCCGTTGACCACGAACTGCCCGCCGACACGCCCGCCATAGACCTGCACCTCGCGCGCCTCGATCACGGCGCGCGCCCGGTCGATGGTCAGCAACAGCCGCGTCCGCCCCAGCTGCGCCGGGCCCAGCGTCAGGCTGTCCGCCCGCAGCGCCACCTCGGCATCGACCAGGCCCAGCGCCGACACGTCGATCGCGTCGCGCGGCCAGCCCGCATCCTGGGGCGACGCCCCCGCGCCGCCGTTGGTCGCGGCCAGCCCCGGCACCACCAGCGCGCCCGCATCGATCTGCGCCGAAACACGCGGGCGGGGGCCGTCGAACGCCACATCCGCCGCAACCGTCATGCTGTTGCCGTCCAGCGTCACCGCGCCCTGGCGCAGGTGCAGCGTGCCCTCGGGCGCCAGCGTCAACTGCCCCGACAGGGTCCGCGTGCTGCGGCCCAGCCCCTCGGGCAGGTCGGGCACCGCCGATCCCGCCAGCGCCGCCAGCGCCCGCAGGTCCGACAGGTCGGCGGTCACCGTCCCCTCGGCGGCGGGCGGGGCGATCCCCAGCCGACCCTTGAAGTCCACCGACGACCCGCCCGCCTCAAGTGCCAGGTCGGCCTCCACCACGCGGCCCGCCATCGCGGCGGCAAAATTGTCCGCCGTGGCGGTCAGGGCGACCGCCTGGTCGCCCAGCATCGCCTCGCCGGTCAGCGTGACCGGCCCGTCGAACACCGGCACCGCCATCTCGGCCGCGATGCCCGCCACTTCGGTGCGCTGCCCGGTGCCGTGGTCGATGAAGATCACGCGCCCGTCGGCAATGTCGGCACGGTCCAGCGTGAAGGGCGTGACCGCCGCCGGGGCCGCGCCCTCGGCCTCCGACCCCGCGCTGTCGAACGACCAGTTGCCGACCCCGTCCTCGGCCCGCTCCAGGATCAGGGTCAGCCCCTCGGCCCGCAGGCCGGTGATGCGCACCTCGCCCCCGAACAGCGCCGCCATCTCGACCGAGAGGTCCATCTCGCGCGCGGTCAGCATCGGCCCCTCTGCCGACCACCCGGCATTGGCCAGCGCCACACCTTCCATGCGCACGCCCAGCACCGGCCAGACCGAGGCGCGGACCGACCCGCCGATGGTCAGCGTCCGCCCCGTCATGCGGCCGAACTCGGCGGCGGCAAGGCCCGCGATACGCTCGGTCGGCACCAGCGCGATCAGCCCCAGCACGACCAGGGCCACCAGCACGACCGCCGACACCACGCCCACGATCCAGCGCATCCGAGCCCCCCGGTGAACCCCGCCTTTGGTGGTTCAACTCTAGGGCGCTTCTACCCCTTGGGGCAAGGGTCCCCCCGGCCCCCGTGCATCAATTCGCCGAAACCGGGGGGGCGAGCTCAGTTCACCGCCACGGGCCGCGACCGGAACCGCGCCACCGTCTCGCGCTCGGCCCGGCGGCACAGGTTCGGCGGCAGGCCCCGGTCGATCAGGTCCATGTCGGCCAGCACCATCTCGCCCATTTGGCGGAACGCCACGTCCAGCGCACCGGCCCGGTGCGCCGACAGCAGGAACCCCGGCAGCGAGCGAACGGGATGGTCGGCGGGCAGCGGCTCTTCAGGGAACACGTCCGACGCCGCCAGGATGTGGCCTTCTGCCACCGCCGCCATCAGCGCCGGAAACTCCACCACGTCCGCCCGGCTCAGAAGGATGAAGGCCGCGCCCCGCCGCATCGACGCGAACGCCCCGGCCCCCAGGAACCCCCGGTTTTCCGACGTGACCGCCGCCGTCACGAACACCACGTCCGACTGCGCCATCACGTCGGCCAGATCGCAGGCCTCGGCCCCCGCCTCGGCGATGCGCTGCGCGGGCAGCCAGGGGTCATGGATGCGCAGCCGCACCCGGAACCCCGCCAGCACCCGGACCAGCGCACGCCCCAGGTCGCCGAACCCCACGATCCCCACCTCCGCCCCGGTCAGCAGCCGCGCCTCCCTGTTGCCGTCCCCGCCCCACAACTCCCGCCCCGCCCGGAAGTCCGCATCGGCATGATGGATGCCCCGCAACAGCGACAACGCGAACCCCAGCCCGATCTCGGCCACCGGCCCGGCAAAGACCGCCCCCGTCGTCACCACATGGATGCCGCGTTGAAAGGCCGTGGCATAGGGCATGTTGTCCAGCAGGTTGCTCTCGACATTGAAGATGCAGCGCAAGCCGGGCATCCGCGCCAGCGTCCCCTCGCTCAGCGGCGGCTGCCCGACGATATGGCGTACCTGCGTCAGCACGTCGTCGGGCAGGTCCGCCAGCGCCTCGTCCGTCGTCTCGACCACCCTGTACCGGGCATGCAGGTCGCGCAGCCGGTCGGGCGCAAAGATCAACGGCAGCGTGCGCGGCAGAGGACAGGACAGGATCAGGGGGCGGGTCAAGCAGGGCCTCGCAGGCTTGCAGGAGGGACAGCCGCAAGATACGCTGATCGCGGTTCCGAACGCCACAAGATGCGGATGCGAGGCTGGCCCATGACGACCGCCGCCGATGACCTTCTGGCCAAGGCGGGCACGACCCGCTTCCGCACCATCCTCGCCGACCCTCCCTGGCAGTTCCAGAACCGCACCGGAAAGATGGCCCCCGAACACAAGCGCCTGTCGCGCTACGCGACGATGGGCCTGGACGAGATCTGCCAACTGCCCGTGGCAGACGTCGTGGCAGACACCGCGCACCTCTATCTCTGGGTGCCGAACGCGCTTTTGCCCGAAGGCCTGCGCGTCATGGCAAGCTGGGGCTTTGCCTACAAGTCGAACATCATCTGGTACAAGGTGCGCAAGGATGGCGGCCCCGACCGGCGCGGCGTGGGGTTCTATTTCCGCAACGTGACCGAGGTGCTGCTGTTCGGCGTGCGCGGCCGCAATGCCCGTACCCTGCAACAGGGCCGCACCCAGGAAAACATCCTGTCCACGCAAAAGCGCGAGCACAGCCGCAAGCCGGATGAGCAGTACGCCCTGATCGAAGGCTGCAGTCCCGGCCCCCGGCTCGAGATGTTCGCGCGCGGGCCACGCCTCGGCTGGACGGTCTGGGGCAACCAGTCCGACGACTACGCGCCGACATGGGACACCTACGCCAACCACTCGCAACGGGCGGCGGCGCTGCCGTGATCCGCCGTCGGGTGCGGGCGTTCAACCCCCCCCCCCCCCGGAGCCGGGCCGGCAAACAACCAACCACACCCGGCACCCCA
>JBQTJI010000116.1:0-35696 GCA_052387255.1 Gemmobacter sp.
GAGGATCGGCAAGCGGTTGGGGTGGTACTGGAGCAGGGCCGAGATTTGGGGCGAGGCGAGCCGGGATGCAACTGGGGCCCGCCGCCGGGCCAGAGGCCGGAGAACACGTGTTTTCCGGTCCGTTTTCCGCGCGGAAAACGGCTTGGCCCGGCGGCAGCACTACCGCCCCAGCAGCCGCGTGCCCCGGGCGATGCCCTCCAGCGTCATCGGCACCATGCGGTCAGGGAAGGCCCCGCGCACCAGCCGGATCGAATGGCTGTGGTCCCAGAACCGCTCGGGCACCGGGTTGATCCACAGATGCGCCGGCCACTGCGCCGCCGCGCGGGCCAGCCAGACCTGGCCGGCCTCGGCATTCCAGTGCTCGTTCGCGCCGCCGGGGTGCAGAATCTCGTAGGGGCTCATCGAGGCGTCGCCGAGGAAGATGCACTTCCAGTCGGGGCCGTAGGTCCGCAGGATGTCCCATGTCGGGGTCTGCGCGTCCCAGCGGCGGCGGTTGTCGCGCCAGACGCCGTCGTACAGGCAGTTGTGGAAATAGAAATGCTCCAGATGCCGGAACTCGCTGCGCGCGGCACTGAACAGCTCTTCCACCATGCGCACATAAGGGTCCATCGACCCGCCCGCGTCCAGGAACAGCAGCACCTTCACCGCATTGCGCCGCTCGGGGCGGACCTGCACGTCGAGCCAGCCGTGTTCGGCAGTCGCACGGATCGTGCCGTCAAGGTCAAGCTCCTCTGCCGCCCCGTCGCGCGCCCACCGGCGCAAGCTGCGCAGCGCGATCTTGATGTTGCGCGTGCCGAGTTCGACCTGGTCGTCCAGGTTGCGGAACTCGCGCCGGTCCCAGACCTTGACCGCCCTCTGGTGACGGCTGGTCTCCTGGCCGATGCGCACGCCTTCGGGGTTGTAGCCGTGGGCACCGAAGGGCGAGGTGCCGCCCGTGCCGATCCACTTCGACCCGCCCTGATGCCGCCCCTGCTGTTCCGCCAGCCGGTCGCGCAGCGTCTGCATCAGCTTGTCGAACCCGCCAAGCGCCGCGACCTGCGCCTGCTCCTCGGGCGAAAGATGGCGCTCGGCCAGCTTCTGCAACCACTCGGCGGGCAGGGCCATGGCCTCGAGCACGGCCTCGTCGGGGATCGTCTCCAGCCCCTTGAACGCCTCGGCAAAGGCGCGGTCGAACCGGTCGAGGTGGCGTTCGTCCTTGACCATCGCGGTGCGGGCCAGGTGATAGAACTCCTCGACGTCATAGGTCACCAGCCCCGCCGCCACCCCTTCCAGAAAGGCCAGGTATTCGCGGGGCGACACCGGCACGCCGGTGCGGCGCAGGGTTTCGAAAAAGGGCAGGAACATCGCGTACTCCCCGGGGATGCCGGATCAATACCCGCTCAGGATGCGTTGCGCCATCGCCCCGGCCTCGAACCGCGCGCGGGCGATGTAGCGGTCGATGGCGGCAAGCTCGGACGCCGAAAACGCAAGCGGCGACGGCGCAGCGTCATCTGGTCCCAGCATCCGTGCGGGGTCGAGCCCCACATCGGCCAGCATCGCCTCGATCTTCCAGGTGTTCGACGGCACGGCATGGAACGGAAGGCGCAGCAGAAGGGCCAGACAGACGGCATGGTAGCGCCCCGTGATCATGGCCCTGCGCCGCATCAGGAACGCGGCGAACTGATGCAGGTCGCGTGGCCCGCCGCGCGGTTCGCGGACCATGACCTTGCCATCGACCCAGTGCCGCTTGTGCACCCCGCTGCCCGCCGCCGGTCGGGGGCGCAGCGTCTGCATCCGGCCTTCGGTGTCGTGGTCCAGCGTCCAGAGCGCACCGCCAAGGTCGCGGGCCATCCGGTACAGGCGCAGGTTTGCCTGCGGCAGGACCGAATCGATCACGATCATCCCGCTGCCGTCGACCGGGCCCTCGGGCCTGTCCAGCTGCTGGCACAGCGACAGGTCCGGCATCACGGTCACCGCCAGCCCCCGCTCGCGCGCCCAGGCCGCCGAGGCCCCCTCGCGCACCCAGATGTGGTCGAACGCGGCCAGGTCGGCGACGATGGCATCGTCGTTGTCCTGAAGCGTGGCATTGATCAGCCAGGCCTTTCGTCCCGCCTCGCGCGACAGTCGGCCGATGGCTGCCAGCGCGCGCGACTTCTTGCCGCTCGAGTGCATCGTGCCCTCGCCGTTCACCACCACGGCGTCATGTGCGGCAATGGCAGGAACCGTTCCGGGGTCGTCCAGCGCATTCGTGGTCACGAAGTGGCGCCAGCCGATCCCGATCCCGGCATCGCCGAACAGGCGGTCGATGCTGTCGGTCACGGCGGTGCAGCCATAATGTGCCCGCGTCGAGGTATCGTTGAACAGGGCAACCGTCAGTTGCGGCGCGCGGCGGGGGGACCAGCGGGTTGCGGGGTCGTCATGTGCATCGGACAGCCGCCGGAACACCGTGTCGTGGTCGGTGGCGCGTGACAGCAGGGTGGCCAGGATGCGCCCCGGAAGGGTTGCGTCGTCGCGCACCCGGTCCAGCCGCGCAAACAGGTTGGCCACCGTGTCGTCCTTGCCGATGGCGAACCAGCGCAGGCCGTCGTACAGCCGCAGGGGGTCGTGCCGCCGCCCCAGCGGGCGCAGATCTGGCCCGCCCCGCGCGCGCCGCTCGGTCTCGGACAGGCGCAGGATGTTCAGCGCCGCCGACACGGCCAGCCCTGCCGCCCGCACCGTGGCCTCGGGGTGATGATCTGCAATCGTGTCGCAGGCGGAGATCAGCCACCGGCTGTCCAGATTGGCCAGCAACCAGTCGCCGTGTGCGGCCCAGAGACGCGCGAACCGATCCCAGTTCGCCTCTGCGTCCAGCCGCCGGCGCAGGCCCGCGATCACCGTCGCATGATAAAGCCAGATCAGCGGCTGCCCGTCGAAGGTGCGGGCAAGGCTGGCGATCTTGCCCTCCATCGTCGCGTCGTCGCGGGCCCCCGGCACACGCGGCGCAACGACAAGCACTGTCAGAAGCTGCGGATCGTCGGGCAAGGTCCGCAACAGGATCGTTTCGTAGGCCATGGCAAACCCGGTCAGCCCTGCGCCATCCGCGAGACGATGATGGTCACGATCATCCCCAGCACGGCACATCCGATGGCACCGACCGCCGCGTGATGCACGAGGTCCAGCCTTTGCCCGCCCCGCCGTCGCGCGACCATGACCCCCGACAAGGCCCCGAACACCGCCATCGCCAGTACGATCACACCCGCCCCCATCAAGGGGCGCGCGTCAGCCCCCGCGCCGCGCCAGGATGGCGATCTCGGCCATCCTTGCGCGCACCTGTTCGTCCGAGCCGAAGCCATAGCGCCCCCAGCCCCGGCTGTCGAGGCGGGCTGCATCGGCTGCGGCGGGCTGGCCGAGGCCGTCCAGCGCCTCGGCCTTCATCATCAGAAGGGTCGCCATCAGGGCGGCATTCTCGGCGGCGGCCACCGTGGGGATCGCGCCCTCGGCCAGTTGCAGGGCGCGTGCGTGGTTTCCTGTCGCCAGGGCATGGGCGGCCAGCTGCATGTCGACATGCGCCGCCTGGATCGCCCCGCCCGGCAGCGCGCGGTAGATCGCGGCGGCCTCGGCAAAGGCAGGCAGCGCCACGCCCGGATCGCGCGACAGCGTCAGCCGCCCCAGCGAAAACAGGCTGAGCGCCATGCGGCCGTCCTGCCAGCCCGCATCGCGCGCCAGGGCCACCGCCTGCCGGGCCGACCCCTCGCGCTGCGCGATCGGCCCCTTGCCCGTCAGCGCCCCCTCGACGGCGTTGATCCAGGCGCGCGGCGTCGCCCCGGCCCCGCCGCCGCCCATCCCCTCGCCCTGCGGGTTCAGCCGCGCCAGCACGCCGGGCAGCCGCGCCGCCACCTCGTCGTGCGACATGCCTGCCGACAGGTCGGGCGCATAGGTGGCGCGCAGGACCAGCATGTCGAACCCGGTCAGCGTGTTGTTGAAATTGTCGTCGTTGAACACCGAATCCGACAGCCGGTAGAGATCGTTGATTGGCCCCAGTGCCTGGGCCAGTTCCTCGTGCAGGCAGTCGCGCACCTCTTGCGCCGCGCCGTCCGAGGGCAGGAAGATCGACACCCGGTCGCGCAGGGTCAGCGTCGTCCAGTCGGTCGCGGGGGCATTGCGCTTGGCGCGGAAATCGTCCCAGCCGGTGACGCGCGGCGCGACAAAGCAGGCAACGTTGGCATAGGTCGCCTGGATGCGCGCGCGGGGCAGGAACTGCACGGTGATCTCGGCCTCGCCGCCCGTCACCTCGCGGATGTCGATGCCCGCCTCGGCGCGCAGCCGCGCCAGCAGGCGGTCAAAGTCGGTCGCGGCGTTCGGTGGCACGTCGCCCGCCAGGCGCACCCGGACCGGCCCCTCGAAGCGGCTGAAGGCGCGCATCGCGCGGCCGCTTTCCATGGTGAAACTCAGGTCCAGGAAATCCTGCGCGATGGCCGCGTTGCCGCGCCGGGGCAGGGCCGCCTGGCGCAGCCCGAACCCCTGCATCGCCGCCGGCAGGGCCGCACCGGGGCCTGGGGTGCCGTTGCTCTGGCTTTTCGACACGTCGGCCTCGGACACCGGCAGGCAGGCCGACAGCACGAACAGCGCAGCCAGGGCGAACGCGCGCATCGGTCAGCCCCGCGTCGGCCAAGGGCGGGTGGCAACGGGCAGGCGGCGGGCGGACGGCGACATTCTGCGGCAGTTCCCCGTTGCTGGTCTGGCACGGCGTCCAGACAACCGGGGCGGAGTGTCAGGATCGGGGCCACCCCATGTCAATCTTGGGGAATCACGGACCGGCGGGCGATTCTATCCCTAGACGGACAGGCAGGCCCCGCCGCAGCATCTGCGGCGCAGGGATGACGGTTTGTTGCAGATCGAACCGGCCATGTGTCAGTCCGTGATCGAATTGTGGCGCAATGGTGGCGAAATCTGGGCAGAACACTGCCGCCCCTGTCCCGATTCCCTGCCGATTCTCGCCCTTGTCTGAACCACTTACGTCCGCTTCTTCACATCACGCCCGACCCGCCCGCGCCATGAAGGCCAGACGTTCGAAAAGGTGAACGTCCTGCTCGTTCTTCAACAGCGCCCCATGCAGTTTCGGCAGCGACGACTTGGCGTCGCGCCGCAGATCCTCGGCCGTCAGATCCTCGGCCAAGAGCAGCTTCAGCCAGTCCAGCATCTCGCTGGTCGAGGGCTTCTTCTTCAGCCCCGGCGTCTCGCGCAGTTCGAAGAACTGCGTCAGGGCGGCGGTCAGAAGCGCATCCTTGATGTCGGGGAAATGCACGTTGACGATGGCGCGCAGCGTCTCGGCATCGGGAAAGCGGATGTAGTGGAAGAAGCAGCGCCGCAGGAACGCGTCGGGCAGTTCCTTTTCGTTGTTCGAGGTGATGATCACCACGGGGCGGTGGCGGGCCTGCACGGTCTGCCCGGTCTCGTAGACGTGGAATTCCATCCGGTCCAGTTCCTGCAGCAGGTCGTTCGGAAACTCGATGTCGGCCTTGTCGATCTCGTCGATCAGCAGCACCACGCGGCCCGGCGCATCGAACGCCTGCCACAGCTTGCCCCGCTTGATGTAGTTGGCCACGTCATGCACCCGCGCCTCGCCCAGCTGGCTGTCGCGCAGGCGGCTGACGGCGTCGTATTCGTACAACCCCTGCTGCGCCTTGGTTGTGGACTTCACGTGCCACTCAATCAGGGGCAGATCGAGCGTCTGCGCCACCTGGCGGGCCAGTTCGGTCTTGCCGGTGCCGGGCTCTCCCTTCACCAGCAGGGGGCGTTGCAGCGTGACCGCCGCGTTCACCGCCACGGCCAGGTCGGGGGGGGCGACATAGGTCTGGGTCGTGGCGAATTTCATCGGTGTCTCAAGGGCTTTCAGGGGGCGACAAGGTGTTTCCTAACCCGCCCCCGATTTTGTCGCAACCGCTAGTGACAAGCCCGCGCCCTTGGGCTAATGACGCGCCCAATGAGGAGCGCACAATGCAGAACGCCCCGCTGCCGGTGTACACCGGCGATCTGGAGACGAAAAGAATGAAGGCCGAGGTCTTTCTTCCCGCCGACTACCGCCCTGCCGAAAACGAACCTTTCATGAATGCGCTGCAGCTTGAGTTCTTTCGCCGCAAGCTGATGGTCTGGAAGCAGGAATTGATGTCGCAGTCCGCCGAGACCATCGACAACCTGCAGGACAGCGCCCGCAACGTTCCCGACATCACCGACCGCGCCAGTGAAGAAACCGACCGCGCGCTGGAACTGCGCACCCGTGACCGCCAGCGCAAGCTGGTCAGCAAGATCGACGCGGCCCTGCGGCGGATCGAGAACGGCGAATACGGGTATTGCGAAGTCACGGGCGAGCCGATCAGCCTGAAACGCCTGGCCGCGCGCCCGATCGCCACGATGACGCTCGAGGCGCAGGAAAAGCACGAACGGCGCGAGCGGGTGCACCGCGACGACTGAGCCCGGCCCATGACGGCCTGAAGGAACGCCGGGCCGTCGTGCCCGGCGTTCTGCATTGGAGGATGCGATGGCGCTGCAAGGCACCTCGGTGATCGTGGTCGGCGCAGGCATCGCGGGACTGGCCGCCGCCCGCGCGATGGCACTGCGGGGCGCGCAGGTCACGGTGCTCGAACAGGCCGATGCGATCCGCGAGGTGGGGGCGGGGCTGCAGGTCAGCCCGAACGGGGCCGCCGTGCTGGCCGCCCTTGGCCTCGGCGCCGCGCTTGCGGCGGCGGGGATGCGCGCCGTGGCGGTTGCGCTGTGCGATGGCCCGACGGGCCGGCCCGTGCTGCGCCTCGACCTGTCGCGCCCCGGTGCCGGGGGGCAGGGCACCCGCCTTGTCCACCGGGCCGACCTGATCGGCCTTCTGCGCCAGGGCGCGCTCGAGGCGGGCGCAGATATCCGCCTGTTGCAACGTGCCCGGACCTTCGATCCCGCTGCCGCCCGCGTCGTGACCGAAACCGGCGAGACGCATCAGGCCGACCTGCTGGTCGGTGCGGACGGATTGCATTCGGGCCTGCACAAGGCGCTGAACGGCACCGTGGCACCCTTCTTCACCCATCAGGTCGCCTGGCGCGCCCTGATCCCCTGCGATCCGGGGGCCGCCCCGGTGGCCGAGGTGCACATGGGGCCGGGGCGGCATCTGGTGTCCTATCCCCTGCGCGGCGGCACCCAGCGCAACATCGTCGCGGTCGAAGAGCGGCGCAAATGGGTGGAAGAGGGCTGGACCCTGCGTGACGACCCGATGGAGATGCGGCTGGCCTTCGCGGGGTTCACCCCCCGCGTGCGTGGCTGGCTCGACCAAGTGACCGAGGTCGGTCTCTGGGGCCTGTTCCGCCACCCGGTCGCGAAGGTCTGGCACCACGGCGGCAGCGCGGTGATCCTGGGCGACGCGGCCCATCCGACGCTGCCGTTCCTGTCGCAGGGGGCCAATCTGGCGCTCGAGGATGCCTGGGTCCTGGCAGACTGCCTTGACCGCCACACCGACCGCGCCACGGCTCTGGCGGCCTATCAGGCCCTGCGCGTGCCCCGCGTCACCCGCGCCGTGGCCGCCGCCGATGCCAATGCGCGCAACTATCACCTGCGCGGGATGCGCCGTCTGGTGGCCCATGCCGGGTTGCGGGTCGTGGGCAGTGTCGCACCGGGCCTGATGCTGCGCCGCTTCGACTGGCTCTACGGCCATGACGTCACCGCAGGTCAGGCGTCCAGCGTCACCCAGACGGGCACGTGATCGGACGGCTTGTCGCCGCCGCGCACCGCCTTGTCGATCCGCGCCTCGGACAGCAGGTCGGCGGCCTGCGGCGACAAGAGCAGATGGTCGATGCGGATGCCGTTGTTCCGCTCCCACGCGCCCGCCTGATAGTCCCAGAACGAATAGTGCCCGCCCGCAGGCTCGCGCACGCGGAAGGCGTCGGTCAGCCCGAGGTTCACCATCCGCCGGTAGGCCGCCCTCGTGCCGGGCAGGTACAGCGCGTCCGTCACCCAGTTCTCGGGCCTGGCCGCATCGATTGCCTGCGGGATCACGTTGTAGTCGCCGAGGAACACCAGCGGCATCTCGGTCGCCAGCAGGTCGGCCACCCGCGCCTGCATCCGTGCCATCCAGGCCAGCTTGTAGTCGTACTTCGGCCCCGGTGCCGGGTTGCCGTTCGGCAGGTACAGCCCGCAGACCCTGACCTGCCGGGACCCCGTCACGGTCGCCTCGATCCAGCGCGCCTGTTCGTCGCCCGGATCGCCCGGCAGGCCGCGCACCACATCCGACAGCGGCAGCCGCGACAGGATCGCCACCCCGTTGAACGCCTTCTGCCCGTGGGTTTCGACGTGATAGCCCATGTCGCGGAACATCTGCGCCGGAAACCCGTCATCCTGCGACTTGATTTCCTGCAGGCAGACCACATCCGGCGCGGCCTCGGCCAGCCAGCGGGGCAGGGCCTCGAGGCGGGCCTTGATGCCGTTGATGTTGAAGGTCGCGATTTTCAACGGTCCCCCTGGGGCTGGACTGCCGTCCGACACTAGCCAGCCCCCGACGGAACTTCCAGTCCTGCCGCAATGCCGCCCATTTCGCGTGGCAGATGATCCGCGCGCCCCAGGTCCGGAGTCTCCACCGATGCGTCGCCTTGCAGCCCTGGCGCTCTGCGCAGCCACCATGATTGCCCCGGCCTGCCAGGCCGACACCCGCGACGATGTCACGGCCCTGATCCGCGCAGGCGACCAGGCGGCCATCCTTTCGGCATTGTCGAACCCGGATCGGGCAGAACAGCGTGCGGCCTTCGGGGCCTTCCAGACGGCCCGCGCCGACGCGGGCCGGGTCAGCGCGGCGCTGCTGGCCGCCCACCCCGATGACCCCCGTGCCATGGCCGCGCGCGGCTGGCACCTGCAGGCAATGGGCTGGGCGATGCGGGGCCAGAGTTTCATCCGCCACACCTACCCCGATGCCCTGCGGCAGATGGACGCCCTGCATGCCGAGGGGTTTGCCCTGGCGCAGGCGGCAGTCGCCGCCGACCCCGCGCTGTTTCCTGCGTCAGACCTTCTGCTGTCGCTGGCCCGCACCACCGGCCACCGCGACCTGATCCCGGACGAGATGGACCGCGCCATGGCGGTCTGGCCGAACCGGCAGACCATGATCCTGGCCATCGGCGGCATGACGCCGAACTGGGGCGGCCCGCAGGGCTGGGGCTTTGCGGCCTGCGCGCGCTATGCGGCGCTGATCCGGGACGTGCCCGGCTATACCGCTGCGGTGTGCGAGGTCGACATCCTGTTTGCAGCACCCTATCCCGCCACATATCAGCAGGGGGCCTACGACCTGATCCCCGGCCTTGACCATCCGATCCTGGATGACGCGCGGTTCGCGCGGGCGATGTCGGGCATGGTGCCGCCGGCAGAAGCCATCGCGGTGCTGGACACTTTCCTTTCCACGGGCAAGCTTGGCCTGACCGGGGCCGACGTTCTGGACAACCTGCGAGGTCAGGCGATGCCCATCGTCGGCGGTCCGGCGGTGGCGCAGGTGCTGGACAGCGCTCTGGACCGGGTGCGCGGTCAGATCGACTTCAACCCTGCGGACAGCGACGCGCTGCGCCGCTACATCGACGCACTGGGGATTCAGACCGAACTCCGGGGCACGCCCTTTCCGCGCGACGAACTCATCGCCCGCTTCGCCGCCCTTTTCGCCCTCGCCCCCTATGGCGGCGACACCTGGGCACGCTATGGCGAACTGATGGCGGCGGGCTTGGACTGGCAGGATCTGAACCCCGACCGTGCCGAGGCTGTCCGCCACATCTATCAGAACGGCGTGTACTACACCAACCACAGTCCCGACAACGTCCGTGCGCTGGACCATTTCAACCGCACGGTCTGGAACTGGTTCGAACAGGGCCCGAACCGCCGGTTCGCCACCGACGACACTGCCGCAGGCCGGGAACGGTTCGACCGCCTGGTGATCTGCCCCACGGTCCGCTCCATCCGCGTTCTGACAGCGGTGTGCGAGGGTGGACCCGGCCGGATCGCCTGCCCCAGGCCGGACGACCCCGCCGACGAGGCGCATGTCCTGCTGACCCGCGCCGAGGAACGCGGCGCCTGCACCGCCGAACGCACCGCCCCTGTCGAATCGCTGGCCTATGATCCGGCCCCGGCGGATGTGCCGGGTGGCGGCTAGGGCGCGCGGCGGCCCGCGGACGTGCGATGTTTAGACCGAGAACGATGTCCCGCAGCCGCAGGACGACGCGGCATTCGGGTTCTCGATCACGAACCGTGCGCCGATCAGCTCGTCGGTATAGTCGATCACCGCATTTGCCAGGAACGGCAGCGACACGGCATCGACCAGCACCGACTGCCCGTCCTTCTCCAGCACCAGATCATCGCCCGCCGCCTCGTCCAGCCGGATGTCGTACTGGAACCCCGAACAGCCGCCCCCCTCGACCGCGACGCGCAGCGGCTTTCGCTCGCCCGTCATCACGGCAATCTCGGCCAGCCGGGCGAAGGCACGGTCGGTCACACGCGGTGGCAGGGTCAGGTTCATGGGGCGTTCCCGGTGCGAAGACGCTCGCCCCGTGAATATATGGCAAGGGACGGCGCGGAACAAGAAGGCCCCAGATGCTTGCCCCCTATGCCTGCCTTCCCGATACCAGCCGCGGGCGGCTGCACCCCGAACGGATGTCGTCCTTCCGCTCGCCCTTCCAGCGCGACCGCGACCGGATCATCCATTCCAGTGCCTTCCGCCGCCTGAAGCATAAGACCCAGGTCTTCGTGGAACACGAGGGCGATTACTACCGCACCCGCCTGACCCACACGATCGAGGTGGCCCAGGTCGCCCGCACCATCGCGGGCGTGCTGGGCCTGAACACCGACCTGGCCGAGGCGGTGGCCCTGGCGCATGACCTGGGGCACACGCCCTTTGGCCACACCGGCGAGGATGCCCTTGCCGACCTGATGGCCCCCTACGGCGGCTTCGACCACAACGCCCAGGCGCTGCGGATCGTGACGCGGCTGGAACGCCACTACGCCGATTTCGACGGGCTGAACCTGACGTGGGAGGCGCTGGAGGGCATCGCCAAGCACAACGGCCCCGTGGCCGGGCCGAACGCACGGCACCCCGACGCAGGCCTGCCCCATGCCCTGGCCGAGGTGAATGCGGGCTGGGACCTGGAACTCGACACCCACGCATCGGCCGAGGCGCAGGTCGCGGCCATCGCCGACGACGTCGCCTATTCGCACCACGACCTGCACGACGGGCTGCGCAGCGGCCTGTTCGACGAGGCCGACCTGATGGACCTGCCGGTGACCGGCCCGGCCTTTGCCGAGGTGGACCGGCTGTATCCGGGCCTGGACCGGATGCGGCGGCGGCACGAGGCGCTGCGCCGCGTCTTCGGGCGGATGGTCGAGGATGTGATCGCGGTGGCGCAGAACCGCCTGGCGGCGGCGCAGCCGCGCAGCGTGCAGGACATCCGGGCGATGGGAACGACGGTGATCCGGTTTTCCAAGCCGTTGTATCAGGAGCTGAAGGCGATCCGGGGGTTCCTGTTCACCCGCATGTACCGCGCGCCGCCGGTGATGAAGGAACGCGCGCGCGTCACGCAGGTGGTGAACGCGCTGTTCCCGCTGTTCATGGAACAGCCGTCGCTGCTGCCCGCCGAATGGCAGACCGACGTGGCCGGGGCGGCGGACCGCACGGCGCTGGCCCGGATCGTGGCGGACTATGTCGCGGGCATGACCGACCGCTTCGCCTTGCAGGAACACGCGCGGCTGTGTGGCTAGGGCAGGACCGGGGGGTTTCACACCCCCCGGACCCCCCGTGGGATATTTGGGAACAGATGAAAGGGGGAGAAAGTGCGGTTGCATGTCCCGGTGGCGGCAGATTTACTTCTGCGAAATGCCTGAACCCGAGACGCCCCCCATGACCGAACAGACCGCCATCCACCTGGCCGACTACCGCCCCTTCTGTCACCCCCTGCAATCGGTCGACCTGACCTTCCGGCTGCACCCCACGGCGACACGGGTGCGGGCCCGGCTGCACTTTGCGCCCGGTGCGGGCGATCTGTTCCTGCATGGCGAGAACCTGCGGCTTGTCTCGGTGCGGCTGGACGGGGCGGAAGTGGCGGTCACGCCGGACGAGGTTGGCCTGACGATCCCCGCGGCCCTGCTGCCCGCCCGTCCCTTCGTGCTGGAAACCGAGGTCGAGATCGCACCCGAGGGGAACACCGCGCTCGAAGGGCTGTACATGTCGAACGGCCTGTACTGCACGCAGTGCGAGGCCGAGGGGTTCCGCAAGATCACCTACTATCCCGACCGGCCCGACGTGATGGCCACCTTCCGCGTTCGGATCGAGGGCGACTTGCCGGTGCTTCTGTCGAACGGGAACCTCCAGATGAGCGGCCCGGGATGGGCCGAATGGGACGACCCATGGCCCAAGCCCGCCTATCTGTTCGCGCTGGTGGCCGGTGATCTGGTGGCGCATTCCGCGACGTTCCGCACCATGTCGGGGCGCGATGTGGCGCTGAACATCTGGGTCCGGCCCGGCGACCAGGACCGCTGCGCCTATGCCATGGACAGCCTGATCCGCTCGATGCGGTGGGACGAGACGGCCTACGGGCGCGAATACGACCTGGACGTGTTCAACATCGTCGCCGTCGATGATTTCAACATGGGCGCGATGGAGAACAAGGGGCTGAACATCTTCAACTCCAAATACGTTCTGGCCAGCCCCGAAACCGCGACTGACGACGATTTCGCCCGCGTCGAGGCCATCGTCGCGCACGAGTATTTCCACAACTGGACCGGCAACCGCATCACCTGCCGCGACTGGTTCCAGCTGTGCCTGAAAGAGGGGCTGACGGTGTTCCGCGACCAGCAGTTCAGCGGCGACATGCGCAGCCATGCCGTGAAACGCATCGAGGACGTGCTGACCCTTCGCGCGCGGCAATTCCGCGAGGATCAGGGGCCGCTGGCCCATTCCGTGCGGCCCGAGAGCTTTGTCGAGATCAACAACTTCTACACCGCCACGGTCTACGAGAAGGGGGCCGAGGTCATCGGCATGCTCAAGCGGCTGGTCGGCGATGATGCCTACAAGGCGGCGCTGGACCTGTACTTCGACCGGCATGACGGGCAGGCGGCCACCATCGAGGACTGGCTGCGCGTGTTCGAGGATACTACGGGGCGCGACCTGACGCAGTTCCGCCGGTGGTATTCCCAGGCAGGTACGCCGCACCTGACCGTCACCGAAAACTGGCAGCCGCAGGATACCGGCGGGCGCTATACCCTGACCTTCCGGCAGGATACCGCGCCGACGCCCGGCCAGCCCCTGAAACTGCCGCAGGTCATTCCGGTGGCCGTCGGCCTGCTGAACCCCAACGGCGACGAGGTGGTGCCGACAACGGTGCTGGAGATGACGGATACCGAACAGTCGTTCACGTTCGACGGTCTGGCCAGCCGCCCCGTGCCGTCGATCCTGCGCGGCTTTTCCGCCCCCGTCATCCTGGACCGCGCGGCCACGCCGGAAGAGCGGGCTTTCCTTCTGGCCCACGACACCGACCCCTTCAACAAGTGGGAGGCGGGGCGCGCGCTGGCCAAGGACATCCTGACCGGGATGGTGACCGAAGGCGCGTCACCCGGCCCGGACTGGCTGGATGCGCTGGCCCGCGTGACCTTTGACGAAAGCCTGGACCCCGCGTTCCGCGCCCTGGCCCTGCGCCTGCCGTCCGAGGACGACATGGCGGCCACGCTGCACGCCGGGGGCCATGTGCCCGACCCCGACATGATCCACGCCGCCCGCCGCCGCCTGGCCGAGACGCTGGCGCGCCACCTGGGCGCGCGCCTGCCCGGCCTGATCGAGGCGCTGTCCGAACCGGGGCCCTACACGCCCGAGGCGCGGGCGGCGGGGCGGCGGGCCTTGCGCGTCAGTGCCCTGTCGCTCTTGTCGCTGATCGACGGGGGGCGGGCGGCGGTGCTGGCGTTCCGCAATGCGAACAACATGACCGAGGAACAGGGCGCGCTCGCTTGCCTGCTGGACATCGGGCAGGGGGAGGGCGAACTGGCGCGGTTCGAGGCGCGCTGGCGGCATGACCGGCTGGTGATGGACAAGTGGTTCGGGCTGCAGGTGATGCTGGCCGCCCCAGACCGCGCGGCGGCCACGGCGGCGGTGCTGACGCAGCACCCCGATTTCGACTGGAAGAACCCCAACCGGTTCCGCGCCGTGATCGGCGCGCTGTCGGCCAATCACGCGGGCTTCCACCACGCAAGCGGCGACAGCTATCGCTTCCTGGCCGACGCGCTGATCCGGCTCGACCCGCTGAACCCGCAGACGGCGGCGCGCATGTCCACCGCCTTCGACACCTGGGGCCGGTACGACGCCGACCGCCAGGCGCTGGTGCGGGGCGAGTTGCAGCGCATCCTCGCGGTGCCGGGATTGTCGCGCGACCTGGGCGAGATGGCAGCGCGGATGCTGGGGTAGGGGAGGGGCGCGGTCGGGCGCACCCTGTGCCGACTACCGGATCAGCCGCGCACCCGCCTGGTCGGCCTGGCAATAGCTTTGCCGGCTGACCCAGTCCGCCATGTCGGCGCGCTTCGAGGCCTTGCGGAACGGGGCCCAGTCGCGGCCCAGTCCCCGCGTGCCGCGCGACCCGGCGACCATGCCGTCATTGGCCACGTTCACCGCCATGATCTCGACCGCGCAGGCCAGGTTGGCCGCCCCGTCCTTGAGCGCCGCCGTCGACCGCGCCGTGCAGCCGTACTGGCGCGCGGTCGAGGGGGCGATCTGCGTCAGGCCGATCCAGCGGCCGCCACCGCCCGATGCACGGGGGTTCCAGGTGCTTTCGTGCTTGGCCAGCGCCGACAGCAGGCCAACCCAGAACAGCCGCCGCTCGTTCAGCGTCGCGGTCGTGTAGCCGGGGCACCAGGTGGCGATGTCGGAGGGCACGTCACGGGCCAGCTTGTCGTCTTCGCCCGCCACGGCCAAAAGGGTGTTGCCCGTCCATTCCGGCGCCTCCTGCCGGTGGTCCCACCGCATCGAGGGCTGGAAATTGCGCATCGACAGCTCGTCGCTGCCCATGCATCCGGCAACGAACAGGGCCGCAAGCCCCCCCATGATCGTGGTTTTCCGCATTCGTCCTGGCCATCTGGGACGCGCCGGTCTGCGCGACAGGTCCGCATTGCCGCAGGGCCGATCGTTCGCGCAACCGTGCAATTGACCGCAGAACGGGCCACGGGCGACATTCCGCCGCTTGTCAATGGCCATTTTGGCGGCGTTGCAGCGGATTTCCGCGCATTTTGCACAGTTCCCGCAGCCTTGCCCCCCGACGTGCGGTGTCCTAAACCCCAAGACCACCGAACAGGGGATGCCGATGCTTGACCTGACCTTCACCCCGCCGAAACCCCGCGTGATCGAGGGCGCACAAGGGTCCTGGGAGCTGGTCATCGGCATGGAGGTGCATGCCCAGGTGGCCTCCGAGGCCAAGCTGTTCTCGGGTGCCGCGACCGCCGTCGGGGCCGAGCCGAACGCGCATGTCAGCTTTGTCGATGCCGCGATGCCGGGAATGCTGCCGGTGATCAACGACTATTGCATCGAGCAGGCGGTGCGCACGGGACTGGGCCTGAAGGCGCGGATCAACCTGACCAGTGCCTTCGACCGCAAGAACTATTTCTACCCGGACCTGCCGCAGGGCTATCAGATTTCGCAACTGTACCACCCCATCGTCGGCGAGGGCGAGGTGCTGGTCGAAGTGTCCCCCGGTGTGGGCCGCATGGTACGGATCGAACGCATCCATCTGGAACAGGACGCCGGCAAGTCGATCCACGACATGGACCCGACGCTGTCCTTTGTCGATTTCAACCGCACCGGTGTCGCGCTCATGGAAATCGTCAGCCGCCCCGACATCCGGGGACCCGAGGAAGCGGCGGCCTATGTGGCCAAGCTGCGCCAGATCCTGCGGTATCTCGGCACCTGCGACGGCAACATGCAGAACGGCAACCTGCGGGCGGACGTCAACGTGTCGGTCTGTCGGCCCGGCCAGTACGAGAAGTACCAGGCCACGCAGGACTTCGCCCATCTGGGCACCCGCTGCGAGATCAAGAACATGAACTCGCTGCGGTTCATCCAGCAGGCGATTGATTACGAGGCCCGCCGCCAGATCGCGATTCTGGAAGATGGCGGCAGCATCATGCAGGAAACCCGCCTGTACGATCCCGACAAGGGCGAGACGCGTTCCATGCGGTCCAAGGAAGAGGCGCACGATTACCGCTATTTCCCGGACCCCGACCTTCTGCCGCTGGAGATCGAGCAGGCATGGGTGGACGGCATCGCGGCCGCGCTGCCGGAACTGCCCGATGCGCGCAAGGCGCGCTACATGGCCGACTTCGGCCTAACCGACTATGACGCGGGCGTGCTGACGGCGGAACTGGACGCAGCCAGCTATTTCGAGGCGGTGGCGGCAGGGCGAGACGGCAAGCAGGCGGCAAACTGGGTGATCAACGAGCTGTTCGGGCGGTTGAACAGGCAGGGGCTGGGCGTCGATCAAAGCCCGGTCGGCGCGGGCCAGCTTGGCGGTGTGCTGGACCTGCTGGCGAAGGAAGAGATCAGCGGCAAGATGGCCAAGGACCTGTTCGAGATCCTCTGGACCGAGGGCGGCGACCCCGCCGAGGTGGCCGCAGCCCGTGGCATGAAACAGGTCACCGACACCGCCGCCATCGAAGCGGCCCTTGACGCGCTGATCGCCGCGAACCCCGACCAGGTGGCCAAGGCGCGCGTCAATGCCAAGCTGGCGGGTTGGTTCACCGGACAGGTGCTGAAGGCCACCGGCGGCAAGGCGAACCCTGCGACGGTCAACGCGATGGTGGCGGCGAAGCTGGGGTTGTAGGTGGTGTTGATGGTTCATGATCCCGTCGCGGAATGGAACGAGCGGGTCAAGCTGTTCGCGGGATTTGTCAGCGCACTGGGTCTTGGCGTGTTCGGTTTTGGCGTTCTGCGCCCACTGACCGAGGATTTGTCCAGCCTTTCCTTGCTCACCATCTGGTGGATACTTGTCGGACTGGTATTGCACGGCTCTTCGCACTACGTTCTTCGGTACATGCGAAAGGTGCCGACATGACACTCTATGAGTTCCTGGTTCCTCTGATCGCCCTCGCCGTTGCCGCCATCGGCACGCTGATCATCCATATCGCCGCCAAGCGGATGGATGCCCGCCAGAAAGACGACCACCCCGCCGAATAGGCTGCCCGGCGGCGGCCTTCCGCCAAGGGGCCTTGGCGCGGGGCGGGGCAGTGGTTAGTGTCGCAACCGATCCCGGACTCCAGGCGGACCAGAATGCAGGCGTATGAATACAAGGTGATCCCCGCCCCCCGGCGCGGCGAAAAGGCGCGCGGGGCCAAGACGGTGCCGGAACGCTTTGCCGTGGCGCTGACGCAGGTCATGAACGACATGGCCCGCGACGGCTGGGAATACCTGCGCGCCGACACCCTGCCTTGCGAAGAGCGCGTCGGCCTGACCGGCACGGCCACGCATTTCCAGAACATGCTGGTGTTCCGGCGGGGGCTGGCGGTGGGCGCGCAGGCCCAGACAGAGCCTGTCGCGATGCCGCCCGCCCCCGAACCCGAGGCGACGGTGATCGTGCCCTTCACGCCCCATGCCGCCGAAGGGCATGCGCCCACGCTCGGCCCCGCGAAATCGCCCTTCACCTCGGCCCGGCCGCCGAACGGGCTGATCTGACCTCAGCCTGCGGCCTCGGCCAGGGCCCCCGGCAGCGCCTCGGCAAAGACGGCGCAGGCGTCGGGCGGGCCAAGGCTGACGCGGATGCAGCGGTCGTGGGGCGCGACAAAGGGCATGCGCACGAAGACATCCCGCGCGATCAGGCCGCGCAAGGTGGCGCGGGCAAAGTCGCCGTCCCGCCCGCAGTCGATGGTCAGGAAATTGGTGGCCGAGGGCAGGGGGGTCAGACCATGCGCCTCCGCCACCGCACCGAATGCCAAGCGCGCCGCAGCCACCTGCGCCCGCACGCCGTCCAGATGCGCCTGATCGGCCAGGGCCGCCATCGCCCCTGCCTGCGCGACGCGCCCCAGGCCGAAGTGGTTGCGCACGCGGTCGAAGGCCTGCACCAGGCCGGGGGCGGTCAGACCGTAGCCGACCCGGAGGCCCGCCAGACCATAGCCTTTGGAAAATGTCCGCAGCCGGATCACGCGGGGGTCGTCCGCCGCGATGCGGGGAAGGGTGCCGGGCGGGGCCAGGTCGCCGTAAGCCTCGTCCAGCGCCAGCAGCGTGCCGTCGGGCAGGGCATCGACCATCGCCTCGATCACCGGGCCGGGATGGAGCGACCCCATCGGATTGTCGGGATTGGCAAGGTAGATCAGCCTGGCCCCCGTTGCGGCGGCCTTGGTCAGCAGCGCCTCGGGGTCTTCGTGATCGCCCCGGTAGGGCACCTTGTGCAGGATGCCGCCATACCCCGCGACGTGGAAGTTGAAGGTCGGATAGGCCCCGTCCGAGGTGACGACCCCATCCCCCGGTCCCACCACCAGCCGCACCAGACAGCCCAGAAGCCCGTCGATCCCTTCACCCGCGACCACATGCGAAGCGCTGACCCCGTGATGCGCCGCGATGGCCGACCGCAGGTCGTGGCACTCGGGGTCGCCGTACATCCAGGCCTCGGCCGCCGCCCGCGCTATGGCGGCCACCGCCAGCGGCGAAGGGCCGAACAGGCTTTCGTTCGCGCCGATGCGGGCGCGGAAGGGGCGTCCGCGCGCGCGTTCCTGCGCCTCGGGGCCGACGAAGGGCACGGTGGCGGGCAGGCTGGCGACAAGCGGGGTGAAGCGGGGTCCGGTCATGGCGGCAACAAAAGCGCAAAGCGACGCGCCGGGCAAGGCCCCGTTCAGGCCGCGCGGCGGCGGTACAGCGTGACCGCGAAGGCCGCGATGAACCGGATCGTCAGCACCAGAACCACCGTGGGGGCAGGCGCGGAGCAGATGAAGAAACTCGCGTAAATCCCCGTGAATCCAGCGAAAAGAGTGACCACCACAGCCACGACCAGCATCTGCTCGAACCGCCGCGCCAGCAGGAACGCGATGGCCCCCGGTGCGATCAGTAGCGAAATCGCCAGGATCAGGCCAACCGACGTCAGCGCCGCCACGATGGCCAGCGACAACAGCGACAAGAGCCCATAATGCAGCACCCCCACGGCCAGGCCCGAGGCGCGCGCTTGGATCGGGTCGAAGGCATGCAGCATCAGGTCGCGGCGGCGGGCGATCACCAGCAGGCTGACCACCCCGGCAATCAACCCCGCCGTCCACAGGTCGTCCGCCCCGACCCCCAGCATGTTGCCGAACAGGATATGATCCAGATGCACGTCGGTCGACACCTGCGTGTACAGCACGATGCCGAACCCGAACATGCCCGAGAACACGACACCCATCACCGTGTCCTGCTTTACCCGGCTGTTCTGCGCCAGAAATCCGGTGGCGAGCGCGCAGACCATGCCCGCCGAAAACGCCCCGATGATCAGGGGGATGCCCGCGATAGAGGCCAGCACGACGCCCGGCAGCACGGCATGGCTGATCGCATCGCCCATCAGCGACCAGCCCTTGAGCATGAGGTAAGCCGACAGCAACCCGCAGACACAGCCGACCAGCGCCGAGACCCACATGGCATTGACCATGTAGCCATAGGTGAAAGGGGTCCACAGTTCGGTCAACGGGCGTCCCGCTTCTTGTCGCCGTAGATCACGAAGGGGCGTTCGTCGTCCGACAGCACATGCACCTCGCGGCGGTCGTCGTCGTCGTGCCGGTCGGTGCCGCCCAGGACGAAGTGGCGCAGAACGCCACCGAAGGCCGCCTCGAGGTTGGCCTGGGTAAACGTCGTCGCCGTCGGACCATGCGCCAGCACCGTGCCCTTGACCAGGATCGTGCGGTCGCAGAACTCGGGCACCGAGTCGAGGTTGTGGGTCGAGACCAGCATCACCCGCCCCTCGTCGCGCATCTCGCGCAACAACGCGATGATCGCATCCTCGGTCTGCACGTCAACGCCGGTGAAAGGTTCGTCCAGCAGGATCACGCGGCCATCCTGCGCCAGGGCACGGGCCAGGAACACCCGCTTGCGCTGCCCGCCGGACAGCTCGCCGATCTGGCGGTGGCGGAAGTCGGTCATCTTGACGCGGGCAAGGGCGTTGTCCACTGCGGCGCGGTCGGCAGGTTTCGGGCGGCGCAGGAACCCCATGTGGCCGTAGCGGCCCATCATCACCACGTCCTCGACCAGCACGGGAAAGGTCCAGTCGACCTCTTCCGCCTGCGGCACATAGGCGACAAGGTTGGCTTTCAGCGCCTCGCGCACAGGGCGGTCAAGGATGGTGACGGTTCCGGCGGCTGCTGGAAGAAACCCAATCAACTAATTGAAAAATATCGATTTTCAGGCCACGTTCACGCCCACTAGCGCGGTGATCGTGCCGGTCGGCACCTCGAGGTTCACGTCGCGCAGGCCGACATGGCCGTTGCGGTAGACGACCGTCAGGCCGCTTGCACGGATCCCGCTCATGACTCCTTGGCCAGACCTTCGACGATGGTTTCCGACGTGACACGCAACAGGTCGAGATAGGTCGGCACCGGCCCGTCCGCCTCGGTCAGGCTGTCGACATACAGGACGCCCCCGAACCCTGCACCCGTCTCGCGCGCGACCTGTTCGGCGGGGTCGCTCGACACCGTGCTTTCGCAGAACACCGCCGGAATGGCATTGTCCCGGACCCCGTCGATCACGCGGCGCACCTGCTGCGGCGTGCCCTGCGCATCGGCGTTGACCGGCCACAGGTACAACTCGCGCAACCCGAAGTCGCGCGTCAGATAGCTGAACGCCCCCGCGCAGGTGACCAGCCAGCGGCGATCCTCGGTCAGGGCCATCAACCGGCCCTTCAGCGGCCCGATGGTCGCTGTGATCTTCGCCTTGTAAGCCTCTGCATTCGCGGCATAAACCGCTGCGTTGGCGGGGTCGGCGGTGGACAGCCCGCCACGGATGTTGTCGGCATAGACCAGCGCCGAGGCCAGGCTCATCCAGGCGTGGGGGTTCGGCTTGCCCTGGTACTCGCCCTCGGCGATGCCCATGGGTCGGTGCCGTCGCTGACCACGACGCCGGGCACGTCGCCCGGATCGTCGGGAAACGGCACGGACCAGCGTTCAAGGCCCAGCCCGTTCCACAGGATCACATCGGCCCCGCCCGCCCCGATGATGTCGCCGGGCGTGGGTTCATAGCCGTGAATCTCGGCCCCCGGCTTGGTGATCGACACCGCGTCCGCTGCATCGCCCGCGCCGTTGCGGGCCATGTCGGCGATCACGGTGAAGGTGGTGACGACCTTCATGCGGTCCTGCGCCTGCAGGGGGCCGGGCCCCAACGACAGAACCATCGCCAGTCCGGCAAGCCGCAGCCGCATCATTCCCTCCCCGGGTGCATGGACGCCCCTACCGGAGAAATTGAGAACCGTTCGCAGAAGTCAACGGTATTGCGAGACGTTCGCAAAGCCGAGTCACTCGCGGAAGAACCGGCTTTCCTTGATCTGGTCCCAGGCCCAGACCACCTCTTGCAGGCGGTCCTCGTCGCTGCGATCGCCGCCGTTCATGTCGGGGTGCAGGTCCTTGACCAGGCTCTTGTACTGCTTGCGGATCTCGGTCCGCGTCCAGGTGTCGCGGGCGTCCAGGATCTCCAGCGCCTTGCGTTCGGTCGGGGGCAGCTTGCGGGTGCTGGCGGCGGGGGTGCGGCCGGGGTTCTGGGTGGCCCGTTCGCCCAGGATCTCGATCGGATCGTCGATGCCCAGCCGCTGCCAGGCCCGCCCCTCGACATCCGCCGCACCGAACGGCTGCGTCGCACGGCCCCAGAGGCGGTCCTTGTCCAGAAACTCCTGGAACTCGGCGTCCGTGGTGCCCTGGAAGAAGTTCCACTTCAGATTGTATTCGCGGGCGTGGTCCTTGCAGAACCAGAAATATTCGTCCAGCCGCTCGGGCGATTTCGGCGCGCGGTACTGCCCGGCCTCCTTGCAGCCGCCGAAGTCGCAGTTGCGGTTCGAGGTGTCCTGCGCCCCCGACATGCCCCGCCGCCCGGTCTTGCGCCGCTTCTTGTCGGCCGAGACGCGCATGTCGAACTCGAAGGGGTTACGCTCTGCCATCTGCCCATGCCTTTCCGACTCGGAGGCGAGAGTTTAGGGCTTTGGCGCGGAAACAACAGAGGGGGACGTCTCAAATGCCTGTGGACGACGACATCCGGGCACGCCTGACCGCGGCCTTCGCCCCCAGTCGGCTGGACATCGTGAACGACAGCCACCGCCACGCCGGGCACACGGGCGACGACGGAACCGGCGAAAGCCACTTTCGCGTGGTGTTGCGCGCCGAGGCCCTGGCACCGCTGTCGCGGTTGCAGCGACACCGCGCGGTGCATGCGGCCCTGGGTGACCTGACCACCCGCATCCACGCGCTTGCCCTCGACCTCGGCTGATCTCAGGGCAGCAGGACCGGCATCACCCGCAGCCGCAGGCCGGGATAGTCGGCGCGCAGTTCACGCTCGACCATGCGGCGGTTGGGCAGGGGCGGCGACAGCGCGATCACCCGCCCGGCGTAGCCCATCCGCCGCAGGTGCCCGCACACCTGCCAGGCGTCGGGCTGGCGCGCGAACAGCGCGAACACCACCGCGTGCGCGCCGCGTTCGGCGATCCAGTCGGCGGTCAGGCGGCTGAGGCGCGGCGGGGCGGGCATGAGCCGCGCCCGGCAGGCCGGCGGCAGGTGGCCTGGGTCCAGTTCGGGCGCGGCGATCACGATCACGCGCGGTCCGTGGCCGGGGGGCGTACCTGATTCGGGCGGACCACCAAGGGGAAGGGAAGAAACCATCTGGATTCCGTCACAGGGCACCGCCGGGACCCAATCTAGGCGCGAGCGATGCGCGATCCCACACGCCAAAGTTACATTCGCCCGATCATCTGGCAAGGGCGGGCGGCGGCAGATAAGACAGGGCGCGGCGGAAGGGCAGGGGAATGGCGATGGATTCGGCACTGGTCGCGACGATCCTGGACGGCGTGCCCCTGCCCGTCGTGCTGATCGGCCAGGACGAGCGTATCCGCGCCGCCAACCCGCCCGCGCGCGATCTGTTCGGTCCGGGCATCGTCGGGCGGCACTACCTGATGGCGATGCGCCAGCCTGCGCTGCTGGACGCCGTCGAGGGCACGTTGCGCCACGGCCAGCCGGGCCAGGCGCGGCATGTCGTGACGGGGCCGTCCAGCGAGGCCACCTACCGCGTGACCGTCAGCCCGGTCGCGGGCGAGGGGCAGGGCGGGGTGCTGTGCGCCTTCGAGGACATCACCGAGGCCGAAAAGATCGGCCAGATGCGCCGCGACTTTGTCGCCAACGTCAGCCACGAATTGCGCACGCCGCTGACCGCGCTGCTGGGGTTCATCGAGACATTGCGGGGTGCCGCCCGCGACGACAGTGCGGCGCGCGAGCGGTTCCTGGGCATCATGGAGCGCGAGGCGATGCGCATGAACCGGCTGGTGCGCGACCTTCTGTCGCTGAGCCGGGTCGAGGCCGAGGAACGGGTGCGCCCGACCGAACGGGTGGACATCGCAGGCATGGCGTCCAGCGTCGCCACCACGCTGCGCCCGATGGCCGAAGGGGCGGGCGTCACCATCCGGCTGGACGGCGTGGACGTGCCCGCCGTGGTGACCGCAGACGCCGACCAGATGACACAGGTGCTGCACAACCTGATCGAGAATGCGGTCAAGTATGGCGGCGCGGGCAAGCTGGTCACCGTCACCCTGCGCCACCTGGCCGACGAACCGGCGCTGCGGGGGCCTGCGCTGTCGATCCAGGTCGCCGACCGGGGCGAAGGGATCGACCCCATCCACCTGCCGCGCCTGACCGAACGCTTCTACCGCGTGGACAGCCACCGCAGCCGCGAAAAGGGCGGCACGGGGCTGGGCCTGGCCATCGTCAAGCACATCGTGAACCGCCACAGGGGCCGCTTCCGCATCGACAGCGAAAAGGGCCAGGGCAGCACGTTCACCATCCTGCTGCCCGCCAACTGACCTCCTCGCCCCCGGCGCGGTCAGCCGGGGGTCCGCAGCAGCCAGACCGTGTCGGTGCCCTTGGCGCCCAGGGGAACGCGGTCCATTTCCCGGCAGCGGTAGGCCGGGCCATGGACGCGCGCGATTTCGGCCCCGTCGACCGAAAAGGGCGGGCCGTCATCCACCCCGCCGCCATGTTCCAGTGCAATCTGCAACTGCGGCGCGGTGGCGGTGATCGCGGCCAGATGCGCACCATAGCGGGTGCGCGTGTCGCGGGGCAGGGCGATCAGGGCGGCCCGGTCGTAGACCGCATCGACCGGGCCAAGCGCCTGCGCGTCCAGGTCGAAGATGTCGCCGACATGGATGTCGAGGCCGGGTGCGCCGAACCGGGTCAGCGCACCCTGACGCCGGATGTCGGGCAGAAGGCCCAGGTCGTCGAACAGCTGCTCGACGGCCAGGCGGCTGAGTTCTGCCCCCGCCACGCGGTGCCCCCGCGACAAGAGCCAGCCGATGTCGCGCGTCTTGCCGCAGAGCGGCAGGAACAGGCGCGCGCCGGGTGCCAGGTGCAGTGCGCCGATGTGGGCCGCAAGCTGCGCATTCGCCCGGGCCCCGTGAAACGGGATGTGATTGCGCGCCCAAAGGTCGTGCCAGAACGCTGCGTGCATCCGTTTCCCCTGCGGCGGACAGCATAGCCCGGTTCGCGCCCGATGGGAATCGCGGGCGAGCCGCCCGTCGCGCTACAGCACGATCCGGTAGCGGACATGCCCGTCGCTGCGGACATAGGTGTCGTACAGCCTGCGGGCCTGCGCGTTGCCGATGTTGGTGTGCCAGTACAGCCGCGACCAGCCCTGCGCGCGGGCCAGTGCGATCAGGTCGTCGATCAGGGCGCGGCCCAGCCCCTTGCCCCGCGCGTCATCGGCCACGAACAGGTCTTCGAGATAGCCGTCCGCCCCCATTCCCCAGGTCGACAGGTGCCAGTGATGCAAGGCAAAGCCCAGCACCCGGTCGCCCTCGACCGCCAGCCGCGCGGTCAGGGGTGACAGAGGGTCCATCGCACGGGCCCAGGTGCGGTCGGTCACCTGCGGCGGCAGGGTGACCGAGTAGAACGCGAGGTAACGTGCCCAGAGCCCGCGCCAGGCCTGTTCGTCGGCGGGGCCCGCGTCGCGGATCATCCCGCCAGCCGGTCCAGCACCCGTGCCCAAGACCTTATGCCCTTGTGGAAGCTGTCGATGTCGTACTTTTCGTTCGGGCTGTGGATCAGGTCATCATCCTTGGCAAAGCCGATCAGCATCGCGTCCATCCCGAGATGGTCCTTGAAATAGCGCGCGACGGGGATCGACCCGCCAGCACCCACATAGACGGCGGGCAGGCCCCATTCCTCGGTCAGTGCCGCGCGTGCCTTGTCGAAGGCGGGATTGTCGATGGACATGACGCCCGCCGGGCCGTGCCCGTGGGCCTTCCATTCGATGGTGCAGTCGGCAGGCAGTTGGGCCTCGACCCAGGCGCGGAAGGCGTCGGCGATCTTGTCGGGGTCCTGGCGGCTGACCAGGCGGAAGCTGACCTTGGCATGCGCCTTGGACGGCAGCACCGTCTTGAACCCCTCGCCTGTATAGCCGCCCCAGATCCCGTTGATCTCGCCCGTCGGCCGCGACCACAGCATTTCCAGCGGCGTGCGGTCCGCCTCTCCCGCCAGCACCGACAGGCCGACGTCGTCCAGATACTTGGCATGGTCGAAGGTCAGACCCTGCCACTGGGCGCGGATCGCTTCGGGCAACTCGTCAACGTCGTCGTAGAAGCCCGGCACCTGGACGCGGCCCCTGTCGTCGTGCAGCCCCCCCAGGATGCGCGTCAGTACGCGGATCGGGTTGATCGCCGCCCCGCCGTACTGGCCCGAGTGCAGGTCCATCGCGGGGCCGGTGATGGTCAGTTCTTCCCCCACCAAGCCGCGCAGCATGGTGGTGATGGCGGGGATCGCATCCTCGTGCAGGCCGGTGTCGCAGATGAGTGCCAAGTCGCAGCGCAGTTCGGGCGCGTTGGCCTGCATGAAGGGGATCAGCGAGGGCGACCCCGATTCCTCCTCGCCCTCCAGAAACACGGTGATGCGGCAGGGCAGGGTGCCGTGGACGGCCTTCCACGCCCGGAACGCCTCGACAAAGGTCATCAGTTGCCCCTTGTCGTCGGACGACCCCCGCCCGCGCAGGACGCGGCCCTTGGGCGTGTCCTCGATGGCCGGATCGAACGGGTCGCGGTGCCACAGCGACAGGGGATCGACGGGCTGGACGTCGTAATGGCCATAGAACAGAAGGTGCGGGCCGCTGTCGCCGACATGGGCCACGACCATCGGGTGGCCGGGGGCTGGGCGCTTGCTGGCGACAAAGCCGATCGAGGCGAGGTCGGCCACCAGCCAGTCGGCGGCACGGTCGCAGTCGGGCTTGAAGGCGGGGTCGGTCGAGATCGAGGGGATGCGCAGAAGCTGCATCAGCCGGTCGAGGCTTGCGTCGAGGTCGGCGTCGATGCGGTCCAGGACGGGGGCAAGGGTCATGCGGGCTCTCCTGATCTTTTGATGTCGGGGCGACCCTAGCAGCCGTGCCGGGGCTGTCCAGAGCGGGCGGTTTGGGCTATCTCGCGGAAAGGCAGCGGAGGGTGTGCGATGCGGGGATGGCGTCTGGCGGCGGGTCTGGCCTTGGCGGCGACGGGGGCCATGGCGGCGGCGGGGGCCGTGGCCGAGCCGGTGGCGTCGGCCGAGGCGCGCAAGGCAGTCTGGCCGGCCAAGACCCCGCTCGCCATCGTCATGCGGCCCCATCCGAACCTGCCGCCAGATCAGGCGAACCTTCTGTCCGGCGTGGCCTCGGGGCAGCCCTATTACGGGGCCATCGCGTTTTCGCCCGACGAGGGGATCATGGTCGAGGCGACGGTGGCCGCCGTGAACCACCACTCGGTCGAGGCGGCCGAGGCGGCGGCCCTGCGCGACTGCAACGCCAAGCGGACAGGCGAGGCGGTGTGTGCCGTGGTGGTGGTGCTGCGTCCCGACGGATGGGAAGCGCGACCGCTGCAACTGTCGCAGGCGGCAACCGAAGCGCTGCGCAAGGAATACGGTCGCAGCGGCCCGCGCGCGATGGCGGTGTCGCCGTCGACCGGCACCTATGGCATCGGCGCGGGCGACGGGGCGGGTGCGGCGGCGATTGCGGCCTGCGCCAAGGCCGGGGCCGAGGATTGCACGGTGGTCGTGGCCGACTGACGCGGCAGGGGGGGGCGGCAAATTGCCCTTCTGGGCTTTTGCGCACCGCGACGCTATGTCCCCCGCGACCGCATGGAGACCCCAGGATGGACCACACCCAGGCCCTCGACGCCGCGCTGACCCGTCTGCATGACGAGGGGCGCTACCGCGTGTTCACGCCGATCCTGCGGCGGCAGGGGCATTTCCCGCGTGCCGTCTGGCAGCGGCCCGACGGGTCGGAACGCGAGATCACCGTCTGGTGCGGCAATGACTATCTGGGCATGGGGCAGCATCCGGCGGTGCTGGCGGCGCTGCATGCGGCGCTGGACGGGGTGGGCGCGGGGTCGGGCGGCACGCGCAACATCAGCGGCACCACGGCGCACCACCGCACGCTGGAGGCCGAACTGGCCGACCTGCATGGCAAAGAGGCGGCGCTGGTCTTTACCTCGGCCTATGTCGCGAACGATGCGGCGCTGTCGACGCTGCAGGCGGTGTTTCCGGGGCTGATCATCTATTCGGACGCGCTGAACCATGCCTCGATGATCGAGGGGATCCGGCGCGGCGGCGGGGATAAGCGAATATTCCGTCACAATGACGTCGGCCATCTGCGCCGCCTGCTGGAAGCGGACGATCCGGGCAGGCCAAAACTGATCGCCTTCGAGTCGATCTATTCGATGGACGGGGATTTCGCGCCGATCCGGGCGATCTGCGACCTGGCCGAGGAATTCGGCGCGATGACCTATCTGGACGAGGTGCACGCGGTCGGCATGTACGGGCCGCGCGGCGGCGGCGTGGCGGAACGCGACGGCCAGGCGCACCGCATCGACATCGTGAACGGCACGCTGGCCAAGGCCTATGGCGTCTTCGGCGGCTATGTTGCGGCCAGTGCGAAACTGGTCGATGTGCTGCGTTCCTATGCACCCGGATTCATCTTTACCACGTCGCTGCCGCCTGCCGTGGCGGCAGGTGCGGCGGCCTCGGTTCGCTGGCTGAAAGACGACCGATCCTTGCGCGAAAGGCACCAGATGCAGGCCCGCATCCTGAAGCTGCGGCTGAAGGGTCTGGGCCTGCCCATCACCGATCACGGGTCACATATTGTGCCGGTGCATGTGGGCGACCCCATCCATTGCAAGATGCTGTCCGACATGCTGCTCGAGAATCACGGCGTCTATGTGCAGCCGATCAACTATCCGACGGTGCCGCGCGGCACCGAACGGCTGCGCTTCACCCCCTCGCCGCAGCATGATTCGGGCATGATCGACCACCTTGTGCGCGCCATGGATGCGCTGTGGGGCCATTGTGCGCTGAATCGCGCCGAAGTTGCGGGCTAGGCGGTCGCCGGGCGTGTGCAAAGCCGCTTGCCATGTGTTAGCCTTTCGTGAATAGACCGGAATCGCGGGAACGTGAGAACGGCGACTCGCACGGCGCGACGGGGCAGGGGACGCGAAGCACAGGATGATCGGGCGAAGGAATCCACCTTCGACGCCAGAGGCCACCGGGCCGAAGGGCTTCGACGATTTCGATCTGCGCCTGGGCGACCTGATGCGGGGCGAGCGCGCGACGCTGGGCAAGTCCCTGCTGGACGTGCAGCGCGAGCTGAAGATCAAGGCCACCTACATCGCCGCCATCGAGAATGCCGACGTGTCCGCGTTCGAGACGCAAGGGTTCATCGCAGGCTATGTGCGGTCCTATGCGCGCTATCTGGGCATGAACCCCGACTGGGCCTATGAGAAATTCTGCCGCGAGGCGAACTTTACTCTGGCCCATGGCATGTCGCAGGCGGCATCCCCGGCGCGCATCACCGCCGTGCGCAACCGTGCGGCGGAGTATCGTGATCCCTTTGCCGATCCGAATGCCTCGTTCGTGCCGCGTGCCGAAAGTTTCCTCAACCGGGTCGAACCCGGTGCCGTGGGCTCGCTCGCCGTGCTGGTCGCGCTGATCGCGGGCATCGGGTATGGTGGTTGGTCGGTCTTGCAGCAGGTGCAGCAGGTGCAGCTTGCGCCCGTCGACCAGGCCCCCCGCGTGGTGGCCGAGATCGACCCCCTGGGCAACGTGCCGGGCGCGGCGCCTGCGGTGCGGTCGGCCCCCGCCGTGGCCGAGGTCGAGGCAGAGACGGCACCCGAACAGATTGCCGCAACCATTGCCCTGCCCGACCGGACCGAACGGCCCGAGGCGCTGGACGTGCCGGTGCTGGTGGCGCGCGACGGCCCGATTGCCGCGATCAACCCCAAGCGCGACGTGCTGCCTGTGGTGGCTGCCGCGACACCTGCGCCCGAAGCGCCCGGCACCGAGGTGCAGGTGGTGTCCTCCGTCGCGCCCGGCGTCGAGTTGCTGGCCGTCCGCCCGTCCTGGGTGCGGGTGAAGGCGGCGGACGGCACCGTGCTGTTCGAGAAGATCCTCGATGCCGGCGAACGCTATGTCGTGCCCCAGATGGAGACGCCGCCGCTTCTGCGGGCCGGCAATTCGGGGTCGGTCTACTTTGCCGTCAACGGCAAGACCTATGGCCCCGCCGCGCCCGGCGCGCAGGTGGTGAACAACGTGGCGCTGTCGCCCGAGGCGCTGACGGCGGCCTATGCACTGGCCGACCTGACGCAGGACCCGGACCTGACGCGCTATGCCGCGAACGACGGGACCGCGCCGGTTCTGCCGGTGCCCGAGGTCCCGCAGAACTGACCTGCGGTTGCGTCGGGCAAGGGCCGGGGCTACAGCTTGGGGCGTGATCCCGAGGATGCCGCGATGACCCACAACCCGATCCGCCCCTGGCGCAACATCGACCGTCGCCGTTCGCGCCAGATCCGGGTGGGCCGCGTGCTGGTCGGCGGCGATGCCCCGATCAGCGTCCAGACCATGACCAACACGCCGACAACCGACGTGGCCGCGACGCTGGAACAGGTGCAGCGCTGTGCCATCGCTGGTGCGGACATCGTGCGGATTTCCACGCCCGACAAGGAGAGCACGGCGGCGTTGAAGCATATCGTGGCCGAAAGCCCGGTCCCCATCGTCGCGGACATCCATTTCCACTACAAGCGCGCGATCGAGGCCGCCGAGGCGGGCGCGGCCTGCCTGCGGATCAATCCGGGCAACATCGGCGATGCCAAGCGGGTGGCCGAGGTGGTGCGCGCCGCCAAGGACCACGGCTGTTCCATCCGCATCGGGGTCAACGCGGGGTCGCTGGAGCGGCACCTGCTGGAGAAATACGGCGAGCCTTGCCCGGATGCCATGGTGGAATCCGGCCTCGACCACATCAAGCTGTTGCAGGACAACGATTTCCACGAGTTAAAGATCAGCGTGAAGGCGTCGGACGTGTTCCTCGCCGCCGCCGCCTATCAGCAACTGGCGGACGCGACCGATGCGCCGATCCATCTGGGCATCACCGAGGCGGGCGGGCTGACGTCGGGCACGGTGAAAAGCGCCATCGGGCTGGGCAACCTGTTGTGGATGGGGATCGGCGACACGATCCGCGTTTCCCTGAGCGCCGATCCGGTGGAGGAAGTGAAAGTCGGCTTCGAGATTCTGAAATCGCTTGGCCTGCGGCACCGGGGGGTCACGATCATCTCGTGCCCCAGTTGCGCGCGGCAGGGGTTCGACGTGATCAAGACGGTGTCGGCGCTGGAGGACCGGCTGGCGCATGTCACCACCTCGCTGTCGCTGTCGATCATCGGCTGCGTGGTCAACGGGCCGGGCGAGGCGCTGATGACCGACATCGGGTTCACCGGGGGCGGCGCGGGCAAGGGCATGGTCTATCTGGCGGGCAAGCAGGCCCACACCCTGGGCAACGACCGCATGATCGACCACATCGTCGAACTGGTCGAGGCCAAGGCCGCCGAGATCGAGGCGCAGGCCGAGGCCGCCGAATAGGTCTGTGCGTTCGGGGCAGGGCAGCCCTGCATTCGGGCGGGTTGGTCGGGGTCGGGCGGCGGGCTAGGTTCAGCCGCGCAACGTCAGGAGCGCCGCACCCCATGTCAGACACCCCCCATCCGCCCGCGTCGGGCTTGCTGGTCACCGTCGCGGTCCTGCTGCTCGCCTCGCTGACCATCATGGCGAATGCGACCATCGCGCCGTCGCTGCCCGGCCTGCGCGACCATTTCGCGGATGTCGAGGGGATCGATACGCTGGCGGGTCTGCTGCTGACGCTGCCCTCGGCCGCGATCATGCTGACGGCGGGGGGCATCGGGTGGCTGGCGGACCGGGTGAACCGGCAATGGCTGCTGGTCGGGGCGGCGGCGGCGGTGGCCCTGGGCGGGGCATCGGGGCTGCTGGCCCAGACGCTGCCGCAGATGCTGGTCGGGCGGTTCGTGCTGGGCATCGGCGTCGCCGGCACGATGACGCTGGCGCTGACCTGGGGGGCGGACCTGTGGCAGGGCCCGGCGCGGGCGCGCTATCTGGGGATGCAGGGCGCGACCATGTCGGCAGGCGGTGTGGTGGTCATGCTGCTGGGCGGGGCGTTGGCGACGCTGCACTGGCGCGGGGCCTTTGCCGCCTATCTGGTGGTGCTGCCGGTGGCAGCACTCGCGATCTATGCACTGGCTCCCCATGTGCGGGCGCGGTCGGCGCGGGGCAGGGTGGCGGCAGAGGCCGCAGAGGGGCGGTTCCCCTGGCGCGCCTTTGCCTTGGTCGGGCCGCTGGCGTTCCTGTTCATGCTGATCTTCTACATCATGCCCACGCGGGGGCCGTTCCTGTTGTCGGACATGGGCCTGACCAACCCCGCGCTGATCGGGGCCGCGATGGCACTGTTGACGCTGGCATCCATCCCCGGCGCGCTGCTGTACGGGCGCCTGCGCAGGCATGTGTCGGCAATGGCCGTGTTCGCGGGGTCCTACGGGTTCATGGGGGCAGGGCTGCTGCTGGTGGGGCTGTCGTCGGGCCTGCCCGGCGCGATGGCGGGGATCGTGCTGACCGGCATCGGCATGGGGCCGTCCCTGCCGAACTACAGCACCTATTTCATGGGCTTCGTCCCGCCGGGAATGCGGGGCCGCGCCTCGGGCCTGCTGACCACGGCCTTCTTCGCGGGACAGTTCGCCTCGCCCCTGGCCTCGGCACCGCTGGTTGCGGCGTTCGGGCCACGCGGGGCCTTCGAGGCGATGGGATTGACGCTGATCGCACTTTGTGGCGTCCTCGGCATCGTGGCCCTGCGCGTCAGACCCGCACCGCGCGGGCTGTCCCAACCCGGAGAGTGACCGCGTGACCGACGTTCCCCATCCCGCCATCCTGCGATGGGAGACCATCGAGCATGGCGACTGGACCTATCACAACGACGATGAACCGATGGGGCGGGATGCCGACTATGGCCGGCATTTCGGGCTGAAACGGCTGGGCATCCACCATCTGCGCCTGCCACCGGGGCGGCGGTCGTCGTTCCCCCATGCCGAAAGCGCCGAGGACGAGTTCGTCTATGTGGTGTCCGGCACCCCCGATGTCTGGCTGGACGGGCACCTGCACCGCCTGGCCCCCGGCGATGCGGTGGGGTTTCCGGCGGGCGACGGGCTGTGCCACAGTTTCCTGAACAACACCAAGGACGAGGTGATGCTGATCGTGGTCGGCGACCGGTCCCGTGCCGAAAACCGCATCGTCTATCCGCGCAACCCCGAACAGAAGCCGGGGCGCAATGACTGGTGGGAAGATGCCCCCGACCGCCCCCTTGGCGCGCATGACGGGTTGACCGATGCGCGGCGGGTATCCAAACTCTGATCCGCTTGGGGTCGGGGGCGGATAGTGACGCGAATTCATGGCTATATCCGCTTTTCCTATCTGGGGCGCAGCGATGCGCGGGCGTCACGCAACGGGATGTCGGATGCGGAACGCGCCGCCGTGATCTATGCGCCGCTGCGGATGGCGCAGCGGTTCCATCTGTTCGAGCACGTCTGTCTGCCCAGCTTGCGCGCCCAGACACATGCGGATTTCCGCATCGTGCTGCTGGCCTCGCCCGAAATGCCGGAGGCGGATCGTCACAGGTTGCAGGCACTGGCCGCGACGCTGCCGCAGGCGGAGGTTCTGTACAGTCAGGCCGACAGCGTGGTCGAGGCCCTGAACCCGGTCATCACCGACCTGACGGCACGGGCGAAAGGCATGACCTATCACTTCCGGCTGGATGACGACGACGCGCTGTGCACCACGGCCATCGCCACCATGGACCGGTACTGTGATCTGGCCGTGCCGGACGAGTTGCTGACCATGCCGCGCGGGTTCACGCTGGTGCGCGACGGGGAGGCCGTTCACCTGCTGCGTCGGCACGAGGATTTCGTGTCGGCAGGGCTTGGGTTCTTCACCGCCCCCGGCACGTTGCGCAACCCCTATTCCGGCAGCCACCGCAAGATCTATCGCCATGTTCCCACGCGGATGGAGCCGCGCCTGCCCGCCTATATCCATGTCGACCACGTCGCCGCCGACACCGCAGGGGCTGCGGCGCGCAAGATGAAGGCGGCGCTGCGCGACGACCCGGACCACGCGAAAGAACAGAAGGCCATCGGGCGGCAGATGGAAAAGCACTTTCCCTTCAAGGCGCGGCATCTGCGGTGGACGATGCAGAACCTGCCGGTTGACGCCCCCCTTGCGCCCGACGCCGCATCCGGCTAAAGCCCCCCCACTTCACAGGCGCGGTGCGGGCCATGGGACAGACATCCCCCAGGGTCCACCGGTTGCCCCGGCGCAGGCCGGGGTGAGATCACCGCGACCGAGGCGCAAACCGGAAAGGACACTGAATGGCGCTCCCCGAGTTCTCCATGCGTCAGCTGCTTGAAGCTGGCGTACACTACGGCCACCAGACCGCCCGCTGGAACCCCCGCATGGGCGAGTTCATCTATGGCGAACGCAACGGCATCCACATCGTCGATCTGACGCAGACGGTTCCGCTCTTGGACCAGGCGCTCAAGGTGGTGCGCGACACCGTCGCCAAGGGCGGCCGCATCCTGTTCGTCGGCACCAAGCGCCAGGCGCAGAAGGCCGTGGCCGAGGCCGCCGAGAAATCGGCGCAGTTCTTCATGAACCACCGCTGGCTGGGCGGTACGCTGACCAACTGGCAGACCGTGTCCAAGTCGATCCAGCGGCTCAAGCAGCTGGACGAGGTCATGGCCCACGGGGCCGAGGGCATGACCAAGAAGGAACGCCTGAACCTGGAACGCGAACAGTCCAAGCTGCAGGCATCCTTGGGCGGCATCCGCGAGATGGGCGGCACCCCGGACCTCTTGGTCGTGATCGACGTGGGCAAGGAAGACCTGGCAGTGCTCGAGGCGAACAAGCTGGGCATCCCGGTGGTCGGCATTGTCGATACCAACTGCTCGCCCAAGGGCGTGACCCACATCATCCCCGGCAACGACGACGCGGCCCGCGCCATCGCGCTCTACTGCGACCTGATCAGCCGCGCCGCGCTCGAGGGCATGTCGGCCCAGATGGGTGCTGCAGGCATCGACCTCGGGGCCCTGGAAGAGGCGCCGGTCGAAGAGGCCGCCGAGGTCTGAAGGCCGTTACCGGCCTGTCATCGGGCGGGGTTAACCCCGCCCGCATTCCGTTGAAATGCAGGAGACCGAGATGACCGTCACCGCACAGATGGTGAAAGAACTGCGCGACAGCACCGGCGCAGGCATGATGGACGCGAAAAAGGCACTGACCGAGACCGACGGCAACATGGAGGCGGCGGTCGACTGGCTGCGCACCAAGGGTCTGGCCAAGGCCGCGAAAAAGGCCGACCGCGTGGCCGCCGAGGGGCTGGTCGGCGTCGCGGTCCAGGGCGGCCGGGGCGTGGCGGTCGAGCTGAATTCGGAAACCGACTTTGTCGCCAAGAACGGCGATTTCCAGGCCCTGGTGCGGAACGTGACGCAGGCCGCCCTGGCCGTGGGCGACGTCGAGGCGCTGCGCGCCGCGAACCTGAACGGTGTGCCCGTCGCGACGGCCGTGGCCGAGACCGTCGCCGTGATCGGCGAGAACATGACACTGCGCCGGATGGCGTCGGTGACGGGCGACCATGTGGCGGCCTATGTCCACAACGCCGCCGCCGACGGGATGGGCCGGATCGGCGTGCTGGTGGCGGTCAAGGGCACCGACAACGGCATCGCCAAGCAGATCGCGATGCATGTCGCGGCGACCAGCCCGATGTCGCTGTCCGAGGCCGACATGGACGCCGACGTGGTGGCCCGCGAACTGGCGGTGCAGACGCAGAAGGCCACCGAGGAAAACGCGGCCTCGTCCAAGCCCAAGCCCGATGCGGTGATCCAGAACAACATCATCCCCGGCCGGATGAAGAAGTTCTTCGAGGAATCGACGCTCTTGAACCAGAAGTTCGTGATGAACCCCGACATCACGGTGGCCCAGGCGGCCAAGGATGCCGGCGTCGAGATCACGGCCTTCGTGCGGATGGCCGTGGGTGAAGGCATCGAGAAGGAGAAAGAGGATTTCGCTGCGGAAGTCGCCAAGATGAACGCGCCGAAAGACGACAAATAGGATCGGCGGGGCACACCCAAATTAAAGCCCACCCCAACAGGCCCACGTTGGGTTTAGAAAGGCAACCACATACCACCAAAAAA
>JBQTJI010000117.1:0-3708 GCA_052387255.1 Gemmobacter sp.
TCCGCGGCCTAACTTCGGGCATATGGATTGCGGTCCGGCGCGCCCCTGGGGTGGCCGCGCGGTTGGGGGCGTGCTTGCCCGCCCCGCCTGCCGGCCGCGGGCCGTCCACCCCCCCACCCTACCCCCCGTCCCGGAACCCCTGCGCCACGACGAATTTTTCGGAACTGTCGGCGCGGCTGGCGGGCGGCTTGACGTTGGCCACGCGCGTGAAGCGGCGCTTGAGGATGGTCTGCAACGCGGTCTCGGCCCCCCCCGCCAGCACCTTGGCCACGAACGTCCCTCCCGGTTCCAGCACGTCAAAGGCAAACTCCGCCGCCGCCTCGCACAGCGCGATGATGCGCAGATGGTCAGTGCCCTTGTGGCCCGATGCCGCCGCCGCCATGTCGGACATCACCACGTCCGCCCGGCCCCCGAGCCAGCCCTTGACCAGCGCGTCCGCCTCGTCCGCCAGGAAATCGAGCTGGTGGATCTGCGCCCCGGCAATCGGCTCGATGGCCTGAAGGTCGACCCCCAGCACCGTGCCCGCCGGCTTGCCCGGCCGCTGCCCCAGCGCATTCACCCGCTCGACCGCCACCTGGCACCAGCCGCCGGGCGCGCAGCCCAGGTCCACCACCCGCGCGCCGGGTTTCAGGAATCCGTACTTGTCGTCCAGTTCCAGGATCTTGAACGCCGCGCGCCCGCGATAGCCTTCCTTCTTGGCGCGGATCACATAGGGGTCGTTCAGCTGCCGCTCCAGCCACAGCGTGGAGGACAGCTTGCGCCCCTTGGCCGTCTTCACCCGCACCCGCAGTTCGCGCTGCCCGCGCCCGGAAATGTTGTCGGTCATGCGAAAGGTCCGTCCTCCAGAACGCCATCCGCGCTCATCTGTGCATACAAAAGGCCTTCGCGCAGGCCCCGGTCGGCGACCGACAGCCGGTCGGTCGGCCAGATGCGCATCAGGGCCTGCAGGATCGCCGCGCCCGACATGATCAGCGAATGGCGGTCGCGCCCGATGCGGGGGTCGGTGCGCCGTCCGTCGGGGCCGAGCGAGAGGTATTCGCGGATCACCGCGTCGATCTGAGCGCTGGTCATCGACAGCCCGTCCACCTTGGCCCGGTCATAGCGGCGCAGGCCCAGAAAGGATGCGGCAACGGTGGTGATCGTCCCGCTGGTGCCGATGATCTGGAACCCCTCGCGCGGGTTCTCGGCGTTGTAGGGGCTGAACTTGGCCAGGTTTTCCTCGAAGAACCAGGACATCAGGGCAAAGCGCGCGGCATCGTCCTCGACATCGGTGAACTGGTCCTTCAGCGTGGCCACCCCCAGCGGCACGCTGATCCAGTCCACCACGCGCGCCTGGCCTTCGCCCTGCGCGGCAAACCCCTGGTGCAGGTTCATGATGGCGCGGGGGCGGTCGGGCGGGGCGACCTGCGACAGGTCGATCCACACAAGCTCGGTCGATCCGCCGCCGATGTCGACGACCAGCAACTGCTCGGTCCGCGTCGACACCAGGGGCGCGCAGGAGATGACGGCAAGGCGGGCCTCTTCCTCGGGCGGGATGATTTCCAGCGCGAGGCCGGTTTCGCGCCGGACCTGGCGGATGAAGTCGCGGGCGTTGCGGGCGCGCCGACAGGCCTCGGTCGCGACCAGGCGCATGCGGCGGACGCCGTGTCTTTCGATCTTCTTCTGGCAGATGCGCAGGGCCTGGATGGTCCGCGCCATGGCCGCACGCGACAGCCGCCCCGAGCCTTCCAGCCCGTGACCCAACTGAACGGCCTTGGAAAAGCTGTCCAGCACTTGAAACTGCGCGCCCCGCGGTCGGGCGATCAGCATCCGGCAAGAATTCGTCCCCAGGTCAAGCGCCGCATACAAGGCACCCGGCCCGGGGTTGGGGGAGGCTGACGGTTCGACCGCAAGGGGGCCATGGGCGGCCTCTCCCTCGGGGAGCGCGTCCTCCTCCCGGGGACGCTCGGGCGTCATGATGCGCCCTCCAACTGTGGTTGGAGGCATCGTAACGGCGGGGGCGGGGGGGTGCAAGCGGTTAGGACGCGTAAGTCCAGGGGTCCAGCGTGCGCACCCCCATGGGCGCGAAGTCGGCAGTGTTGCGGGTGACGACGGTCAGTCCGTGGACCAGGGCGGTGGCGGCGATCAGGGCGTCGTTGTCCGGGCGCGGGTAGGGGACGTGCAGGGCGGCAGCGCGGCGGGCGATGTCGGGATCGATGCCGAGCAGCCTGCCTGCGTATTCCGGAAGAACTTTTCGGTCTAGCCAGGTTCGCAGAACATGGCTTTGCGCCGGATCTCGGCGCATCAGACGCAAGATGCCCTTCTCGATCTCCATAACGGTGATAACGGACAGAAAACTGGCAGCGTCCTGATGTGCCTTTGACCAGGCCAATACATTCGGATCGACGCGGGAACGCTTTCGCACTTCGGAAAGGTAATTTGTATCAAGAAGATACATCAGTCTTCAAGATTGAGGTCACGCTCCGGCCAGATCTGGCGGGGAGGAATATCCAGTTCGATATCCTCGATTCCGGGGATGTCGCATTTCAGGGCATCCCAGATCGACTGGCCCTTGCCGCTGAGGCGGACGAAATCGTCATAGCTCATCAGCACATGCGACGGCTGGCCCCGGTCGGTAATGATCACGGGCATTTTCTCGGCCTCGCGCTTGGCGCGGCCGGTGTCCTGGTTGAATTCGCGGCTGGTCATGGTGGTCATGGCGGCACCTCGCGCTTGGACATGCCAAAGGTAGCAAATTGTGCCTTGGCCGACAAGGTGGATGTAGGAATGTTCCTACACGCGCCCTATTCCAGCTCGATCGTCCCCGGCGGCTTGGACGTCACGTCGTAGAACACCCGGTTCACGCCCCCCACCTCGTTGATGATCCGCGTTGCGGTCTCGCCCAGGAACTCGTGCGTGAAGGGATAGTAGTCCGCCGTCATGCCATCGACGCTGGTCACCGCCCGCAGGGCGAGCGCGAAGTCATAGGTCCGCCCGTCGCCCATCACCCCCACGGTGCGCATCGGCAGGATCGCGGCGAAGGCCTGCCAGATCTCGTCGTACAGGCCGTGCTTGCGGATCTGGTCGATGTAGACGGCATCGGCGCGGCGCAGGATGTCCAGCTTTTCCGCCGTGATCTCGCCGGGGCAGCGGATGGCCAGGCCGGGGCCGGGGAAGGGGTGACGCCGGATGAACGCCTCGGGCAGGCCGAGTTCGCGCCCCAGGGCGCGCACCTCGTCCTTGAACAGCTCGCGCAGGGGCTCGACCAGCGTCATGCCCATCTTTTCGGGCAGGCCGCCGACGTTGTGGTGGCTCTTGATCGTGACCGAGGGGCCGCCCGAGACGCTGACCGATTCGATCACGTCGGGGTAAAGCGTGCCCTGCGCCAGGAACGTGGCCCCGCCCGCGGCGGCGGCGTGTTTCTGGAAGACGTCGATGAACAGCCGCCCGATGGTTTTTCGTTTCACCTCGGGGTCGCTGACGCCTTCGAGCGCGCCGAGGAACAGCGCGCTTTCGTCGGCGTGGATCAGGGGAATGTTGTACTGGTCGCGGAACATGGTGACGACCTGTTCGGCCTCGCCAAGACGCAACAGCCCGTGATCGACGAAGATGCAGGTGAGCTGGTCGCCGATGGCCTCGTGCAGCAGGACCGCGGTGACGGCCGAGTCGACGCCGCCGGAGAGCCCGCAGATCACCCGCTCGAAGCCGACCTGGCGCTTGATGCGGTGA
>JBQTJI010000118.1:0-20941 GCA_052387255.1 Gemmobacter sp.
GATCGCATGTGCGGACCTGATCGCCGGTGTGCAGTTCGTCGATCTTGCGGTACTCCGTGCCGGGGCCGGACCGGACGGCCAGGAAATTGTCGCCGTTCGGGTCAAGCCCGGTCACCACGCTGCCGCCGCATCCGGCCGCCTGGCCGTCGGCGACCCACGGCACCGGCACGTCCAGGTTCTGGGACTGCGAAGGCCCCGCACCCGCGATCCATCCGGCAAGCGCGGCTGCGGCGAAGGCCGCCGCGATGTGCACGACATTGCGCATGGCTTTACCTCGATTCTGCATCACGGCATGATAGGGCAGAACCGCATCGGGCTGCACGAGAGGGTATTCGGGAATTGTGAATGCGCCATGACCGTGCCCCCGCTGCAACGCTGCAATTCCCGGTGGACAAGCGGCGGGCGGGGTGGTGGTCGGATGCCCTTCCCAAACCGCTTTGGGCGTCTTAGTCTGCACGGCAAAAGGGGGGGATGTCATGGCTGGCAAGGCGGGCGCGACGAAGGCTGCAGCGGCGGCTCCGGACGACATCTTTGACCTGCGCATGGCCCGGTCGGCCCCCGACCTTTGGCCGATGCTGGATGCGCTGTACGCATCGCATCCCGGCTATGACAAGTTCCGCGAACGCCTGTTGAAGGCCCTGCGCAAGGGGTGGCAGGCGCGGCCTGCCGACCTGCGGCGGCTGGACCTGCAGCGCGACCTGGAACCGGACTGGTTCATGCGGCCGGATCGGGCGGGCTATGTCTTCTACATCGACCGTTTCGCGGGCACGCTGCGGGGGGTGCTGGAAAAGCTGGACTATCTGCAGGACCTGGGCGTGACCTATGTCCACCTGATGCCCTGCCTCAAGCCGCGAAAAGGCGACAGCGACGGCGGATACTCGGTGGCGGACTACCGCGCGGTCAACCCGGCCTACGGCGCAATGGACGATCTTGAGGCCGTGACGCGGGCCTTCCGGGAACGCGGCATCTCGACCTGTGTCGATCTGGTGCTGAACCACACGGCCAAGGAACATGCCTGGGCCAAAAAGGCAGCAGCGGGCGACCCCGTCCATCAGGACTACTACCTGATGTTCCCCGACGACACCCTGCCCAGGCAGTACGAACGCACGCTGGTCGAGGTGTTTCCCGACAACGCGCCGGGCAATTTCACCTTCTATCCCGCCTTCGGCAAATGGGTCTGGACGACGTTCAACGAACACCAGTGGGATCTGAACTGGGCCAACCCGCAGGTGTTCCTGGAAATCGTGGACATCATGCTGTTCCTGGCCAACAAGGGCGTCGATGTGCTGCGGCTGGATGCCGTCGCCTTCATGTGGAAACGCATGGGCACAAGATGCCAGTCCGAGCCCGAGGTCCACATGCTGTTGCAGGCCCTGCGCGCCTGCTGCCGCATCGCCTGCCCCGCCGTTCTGCACCTGGAAGAGGCCATCGTCGCACCCGCCGAAATGCTGCCCTACCTGGGGCGCGGCAGGCACGACGGGCGCGAGGGCAACCTTGCCTACCACAACAGCCTGATGGTGCAGTTCTGGGGCGCGCTTGCGACGCGCGACACGCGGCTGATGGGGCATGTGATGCGCACCCATTTCCCCGACCGGCTGACCAACGCGACCTATGCCACCTACATCCGCTGCCACGACGACATCGGCTGGGCCATCACCGACGAGGATGCGGGGGCCCTGGGGATGACCGGGCACGGGCACCGGGCGTTCCTGTCGGAATTCTATGAGGGCGTCTTTCCGGGGTCCTTCGCGAAGGGCGCGCTGTTCCAGTACAACGAGGCGACGGGCGACAAGCGCATCTCGGGCACCTTCGCCTCGCTGGCGGGGCTGGAGCGGGCGGGCGACGCGGCGGCGACCGAGGCGGCGGTGCAGCGCATCCTGCTGGGGCATGCGCTGATCGCGGCCTGGGGGGGCATCCCGCTGATCTACATGGGCGACGAGATCGCCATGACGAACGACTGGGGCTATCTGGACGTGCCCGAACACGCCCACGACAGCCGCTGGGTGCACCGCCCCGCCATGGACTGGGCGGTGGCCGAGGATCGCGAAGCGGCCCGGACGCCCGCCGCCCGCGTGTTCCGGGGCGTGCGCCATATCCTGGCCCGCCGCCGCGACACGCCCGGCCTGCACGCGGCCAGCCCGACGGTGGTGCAAGACAGCGGCAATGCGGGTCTTCTGGCGGTCGCACGCCGTGCGCCTGCGGGCACGATCCTGTGCGTGTTCAACTTCACCGAAGTCTGGCAGCACCTCGACGAAGCCTGGGCACGGGCGCAAGGGGTGACCCGGATGCACGATGCGCTGTCGGATGCGGCCGTCCAGACCTTTGCGGGCAACATCGCCCTGCCGCCCTATGCCCGTGTCTGGCTGACCTGACCTGCCGCCCCGCCTGCGGGCGAATTGACGCCGCGGACACGGCAGGGCCGTTGACGCGGTGCGGTGCGGACCCCAGCCTGATCGGCATCGACAAAGCACAGGGAGGTGCGCATCATGGCCGACGATATCGAGACACTCGCCACCAAGTTCTGCACGGAGTTCGCCAAGGAGGCCGCCGCGCTGCACACGGCCGACGCGAAGTTCCCCGACAAGGTGACCTTCTCGGTGTCAAAGAACAAGGCGTCGTCATTCCGCACGCCCGAGGAACAGGCCGCCGAGGTGCAGAAGGGCAAGTCCTGGACCTGCGCCAGTTCGCACATGACCGACAACGCGCGCCATGTGATCCTGAAGGTCGCGGGCACGTCCTATTACGGGCTGAGCGAGGCGAAGGAACTGAAAGAGGTTGAGGCCGCGTTCAAGACCGCCTTCGGCGCGGCGCTCAAGGCTGCGGGCTTGAAGAACTACAAGGGCGGCGACGGGTTCGCCTCGGGCGACGAGTTCCATGTCGAGTTGCCAGAGACAAAGCTTGCCGCCAGCGACAAGCGCGTGCTGGCCTGTTTCGACGAATACGCCAAGCTGACCCGCAAGGACGGCAAGGCCGAGAACAAGAAGTTCGAAAAGGAGTACGACAAAGAGATCGCCAAGGCGGTGGAACGCAAGGGACTGGCCAAGAAGAAGTAGCGCGGCCTGGCCGTCCCCCGACCGCGCGAAACCCCTCTTGGCCTTTGCGCTCTGTACGCACATATAAGGCGCGGACCAAACGGACGGGGGACGGACATGATCGGATTCGGCGACAAACTGGGGGTGGCACCGGCGGCACCGGCCAAGGCCGACCTGATCCGCGACGTCGGCGAAAAGGCCTTCCTGAAAGAGGTGATCGAGGCCAGCCGCGAGGTGCCGGTGATCGTCGATTTCTGGGCCCCCTGGTGCGGCCCGTGCAAGACGCTGGGACCGATGCTCGAGGCCGCCGTGACCGCCGCCAAGGGGCGGGTGCGGATGGCCAAGGTCAACGTGGACGAGGCGCAGATGATCGCCGGGCAGTTGCGCATCCAGTCGATCCCGACCGTCTATGCCTTCTGGCAGGGCCAGCCGGTGGACGGGTTCCAGGGCGCGCTGCCCGCCAGCGAGGTGCAGAAGTTCGTGGAGCGGGTGGCGGCCCTGGGCGGCGACGGCGGCCTGGCCGAGGCGCTGGAAGCTGCCGAGGCGATGCTGGCCGAGGGGGCGGCGGTCGATGCCGCCGAGACGTTCGCGGCCATCCTGGGCGAGGAACCCGAGAATGCGGCGGCTTATGGCGGCCTTGTGCGCGCCTATCTGGCCCTGGGCGAGATCGACCGCGCGCAGGACTTTGCCGACGCCGCCCCGGCCAAGATCGCCAAGGCGCAAGAGATCGAGGCCGCGCGCGCCCAGATCGAACTGGCACGGCAGGCAGCGCAAGCGGGGCCCGAGATGGAACTGCGCCGCGTGGTCGAGGCCGATCCCGACAACCACCAGGCCCGGTTCGACCTGGCCCTGGCGCTGCACGCGAACGGTCGCATCGACGAGGCGGTCGACGAACTGCTGGACCTGTTCCGCCGCGACCGCGAGTGGAACGGCGGCGCGGCCAAGACGCAGCTTTTCACCATCTTCGGCGCGCTGAAACCGCAGGATCCCATCGTGCTCAAGGGTCGCCGCCGCCTGTCGTCGATGATATTTGCCTGACGCCCTTTGCCCAGGGCGTCATTCGCGCTAGGTCGGGGGTCATCATGAAATCCTTCGACCTTCCCGACACGATCCCGGTCTTCCCCCTGCCCGGCGCGCTGCTGCTGCCCCGTGCGCGGCTGCCCTTGCACATCTTCGAGCCGCGCTATCTGGCGATGCTGGACGACTGCATGAAGACGCCGCACCGCCTGATCGGGATGATCCAGCCGCGCGAGGCCCCGAACGGCGAGAAACGGCTGCATGCCATCGGCTGTGCCGGTCGGCTGACCGGGTTTTCCGAGACCGAGGATGGCCGCTACATGGTCTCGCTGACCGGCCACTCGCGGTTCCGGGTGAAGGAAGAGGTGGCAGGTTTCACCCCCTATCGGCGGTGCCTGGTGGACTGGGCCGGCTTCGACCGCGACCTTGGCCCCGTGGAAGAGGACAAGGGCCTTGACCGGGCCGAGTTCCTGGATCTTCTGGCGCGGTTCTTCGAGGCGCATCATCTGTCGACCGACTGGTCCAGCCTCAAGCAGGCCGAGGGCGAGCTTCTGATCAACTCGCTGTCGATGCTGTGCCCCTTCTCGCCCGAGGACAAGCAGGCGCTGCTGGAAGCGCCGTCGCTGACGACCCGGCGGGAAACCATCGTGACGCTGATCGAGTTCGCCCTGCGCGGCGGCTGCGGCAACGAGCCCTTGCAATGACCGAGGCCCCGCTTTCCGACCGCCGGATGATCGAGGCCCTGGTCTGCCCGGTGACGCAGGCGATCCTGACCTGGGACCCGGAACGGCAGGAACTGGTGTCCAAGGCCGCGAACCTGGCCTTCCCGGTGCGCGACGGCATCCCGATCATGCTGGTCTCGGAGGCGCGGGAGATCGGGTAGAACCACGCGGCCTTGATGTGTTAGCATACGGATACATGCACAAGGGTGATGAGCTTCCCAGACATGGCCAACCGTGCAACGGTGACATTGCACACCTCTCCCGAGGTGAAGGCGCGTCTGGATGTCCTGGCGACACGCACCCGGCGCAGCATGTCTTTCCTGACCAACGAGGCGGTGGAGCGCTATCTGGCCGAGGAAGAGGACTTCATCCGCGATGTCGAGGCTGGAATCGCGGCAGCCGACGCCGGTGAATTCATCGACCATGCCGAGGCGGCGGCGTTTCTTCGCTCACTGGGCACAGACAGTCCCTTGCCGATGCCCAACCCCGCCCGGGACTGAAAATCCGCTGGATGCCGTCAGCGGTTGCCGCGCTGGCAGAGATCCATACGCGCATATCGGCGGACAACCCTGTGGCTGCGGACGTGTTGCGTGACCGCGCCCTTTCCTATGTTGAAACGAAACTGGCGGTGCATCCGTTGATCGGGCGACCGGGGCGGGTGGACGGAACGCGGGAGAGCGTGATCCACGCGTCCTATACCATCGTGTACCGGGTGACCGCCGACCGGATCGAAGTCCTTGCCGTTCGGCATGTCGCGCCAAGCTGGCCGCGCGCATTCTGAACCGGTGTGCTACCCGTCCACCCTGATCCGCGCATTGCCTGGGTCGAACGGGCTGTCCTCGACCACCACCGCATCCCATTCCTGGCGCAGGATCTTGACCTTCAGCCGCGTGCCCACCTCGGCCAGGTCGGGGCGGACATAGCCCATGCCGATCTGCTTGCCGAAGGCCACCGAGTAGCCGCCCGAAGTCAGGCGACCGACCTTGACCCCGTCCAGCAGCAGCGCCTCCTTTCCCCACGGATCGGTGTCCGAAGGCCCGTCGATCAGCAGGGTGCAGCATTTCGACCGGATGCCGGTGGCCAGCATCGCGTCCTTGCCCTGGAAATCCTTGGACAGGTCGACGAACCGGTCCAAAGCCGCCTCCAGCGGCGTCGCATCCCGACCCAGTTCGTTGCCGAAGGCGCGATACGATTTCTCCTGCCGCAGCCAGTTCTGCGCGCGGGCACCGACCAGCTTCATGCCGTGCTTCTCGCCCGCGGGCAGCAGCAGGTCCCACAGGTAGCGCTGCATCTCGATCGGGTGGTGCAGCTCCCATCCCAGCTCGCCGGTATAGGCCACACGGATCGCCCGCACCGGGCACATGCCCAGTTCCAGCTTGCGGTACGACAGCCAGGGGAAGCGCTTGTTCGACAGCACCGTGTCGGGATCGGCATCCTTGACCACATCGCGCAGGATTTTCCGCGCGTTCGGCCCGGCCAGGGCGAAGACACCCCATTGCGTGGTCACGTCGTGGATGTCGACAGGACCGAATTCGCCCACCTTGTCCTCGGCGCACTTGCGCAGGAAGTCGGCGTCATAGGCGGTCCAGGCCCCGGCGCTGACGCAATAATATTCATCCTGCGCCAGCCGCACGATGGTGTATTCGGTGCGCGTCGTGCCGTGCGGCGTCAGCGCATAGGTCAGGTTGATGCGGCCCACGGCGGGCAGCTTGTTGCAGGTCAGCCAGTCGAGGAACTTGGTCGCGCCCGGCCCCCGGACCAGATGCTTGGTGAAGGCGGTCGCGTCGATCAGCCCCGCCGTCTCGCGGATCGCGCGGGCCTCGTCCACCGCGTATTGCCACCAGCCGCCGCGCCGGAAGCTGCGGGCGTTGTGGTCGAAATCGTTGGGGGCGTCCTTCGGCCCGTAGTAGATCGGCCGTTCCCACCCGTTCACCTGCCCGAACTGCGCGCCAAGCGCCTTCTGCCGGTCATAGACCGGGGCGGTGCGCAGGGGGCGGGCTGCCTCACGCTCTTCATCCGGGTGGTGCAGGATGAAGACGTGGTCGTAGCATTCCTCGTTCTTGCGCGCGGCATAGTCGGTGGTCATCCAGTCCGACCCGAACCGCCTGGGGTCCAGCGAGGCCATGTCGATCTCGGCCTCGCCTGCCCTCATCATCTGGGCCAGGTAGTGGCCGGTCCCCCCCGCCGCCGTGATGCCGAAGGAAAACCCTTCCGCCAGCCACATGTTGCGCAATCCCGGCGCAGGGCCGACCAGCGGGTTGCCATCAGGGGTATAGCAGATGGGGCCGTTGAAATCGTCCTTGAGGCCGACCGTCTCGGACGACGGGATGCGGTGGATGAAGGACATGTATTCGCCCTCGATCCGTTCCAGATCCAGCGGGAACAGGTCGGCGCGGAACCCCTCGGGCACGTCATAGGGGAACCGCGCCGGCGCACGTTTCTCGTAGGGTCCAAGGATCCAGCCGCCGCGTTCCTCGCGCACGTACCACTTGGCATCGGCATCGCGCAGCACGGGGTGCTGCGGGTTCGATTTGCGCCATTCGACCAGCATCGGGTCGGGTTCGGTGACGATGTACTGGTGTTCGACCGGGATGGCGGGGGTCTTGATGCCCAAGAGCCGCGCGGTACGCTGTGCGTGGTTGCCGGTGGCGGTGACGACGTGTTCGGCCACGATGTCGAACATCTCGTCCGAGGCGACCAGCCGCCCGCCCTGTTCCACCATCCGGGTGCAGGACACCACCCATTCCGACCCGGTCCAGCGATAGCCGTTGACCTGCACCTTGCGTTCAAAGGTGCAACCGAACGCCCGCGCGCCCTTGGCCATCGCCTGCGTCACGTCCGCCGGATTGATGTAGCCGTCCTGCGGGTGGTAGAGCGCGCCGATCAGGTCTTCGGTGCGGACCAGGGGCCAGCGGTCCTTGATGTCTTTCGGCGTCAGGAACTCGTGGTAGACGCCCGCCGTCTCGGCCACCGACGAATACAGCATGTATTCGTCCATGCGTTCCTGCCGTTGCGCCATGCGCAGGTTGCCCACGACATAGAAGCCGGGGTTCAGCCCCGTCTCGGCCTCGAGCCCCTTGTAGAAATCCACGCTGTACTTGTGGATGTGGGTCGTCGCGTAGCTCATGTTGAACAGGGGCAGAAGGCCTGCGGCGTGCCAGGTGGACCCGGCGGTCAGTTCGTCCCGCTCGACCAGCATGGTGTCCCAGCCCGCGCGGGCCAGATGATAGGCGATGCCCGTCCCCACGGCACCGCCGCCGACGACAAGCGCTTTGACATGGGTTTTCATCGGGCACGCTCCTGGAGCCTGGGGTTGCGCCCATATGTGCCAAAAGGCCGAAGGCCGGGGCAAGTCCGCCCGACATGTCGCGTCCGAAAACGACATCGGGGGATGTGGCGGGCCGTTGCGGCCAGGGCGCGGTCAGTCGCCCACGGAACAGAACTTGCCCGCCCCGCCCTTGGTGCAGGTGCCGATGCCGACGGTGATCGTGCCCGGACGCGGTGCCCGGCCCGGCTTTGGCGCGGCCCCGGACGACGCGCCCTCCAGCTCGGCGGCGACACGCGCGAACTCGGCCTCGACGGCAGCTCCCATCGCCTGTGTGTCGCCCGAGGCGATGGCCGCCTCCAGCGCACGGGTCGCTTCGCCTGCCGGGGGCGTCTGTCCCGCGTTCCCTTGCCCGAGCGCACCCTGGATCGCCGCCAGTGCCTGCCCGAACGATGTTGCCGGTGCCGCTGGCGGCGGGGGTGACAGGCCGATGGCCTCTCTGGCCAGGGCCACACGGGTCATGACGTGTTCGCCGATGCCCAGGGGGCGGCCTTCGGGCCGCGTGTTCGCCGCCGCGCCATAGTCCACGCCCGCCAGTGCCAAGAGCACGATGGCCCCGAACAAGACTGTCACCCGACCCGACATCGCGCGCACCCCGCAGTTGTCCCGTCACGGGCTTACCGGGCGTTTGTGGCATCAGCAGGGCAATCCGCCCTATCCCCTGACCCGCCCGAAGACCGCCGACAGCACGAACACCCCCGCCGCCGCCGCGATGATCGACGGACCGGCGGGCGTGTCCTGCCACAGCGACAGCCCCAGGCCCAGCAGGGATGCCCCTGCGCCGATCACGACCGCCAGAACGGCCATCGCCTCGGGGCTGCGCGACAGGGCACGCGCGGCGGCGGCGGGGATGATCAGCATGGCCGCGATCAGCAGCGCGCCGACGATCTTCAGCGCCACCGCCACCACCAGGGCAAGCGCCAGCGTCAGGACCAGCCGTTCCCGGTCGGGGTTCAGGCCGCTGGCATGGGCCAGGTCCTCGCTCAGCGTGGCGGTGATCAGGGCCGACCAGCGCCAGACCAGCAGGACAACCACCAGCCCCGCCCCGCCCCAGATCAGCGCAAGGTCGGTGCGCGACACCGCCAGGATGTCGCCGAACAGCAGCGCCGACAGGTCGCTGCGCACGCCGGGCAAGAAGCTGACGGCCACCAGCCCCAGGGCCAGCGCGGCATGCGCCAGCACCCCCAGCGTCGTGTCCATCGCCCATCCCCGCGCGGCCAGCGTGGCGACCGTGACCGCCATTGCCAGGGCCACCACCAGCGTGCCGACGACCACGGGCAACCCCGCTGCCAGGGCCATCGCCACCCCCAGGATGGCCGCATGCGCCGTCGCGTCGCCGAAATAGGCCATCCTGCGCCACACGACCAGCGACCCGAGCGGCCCCGTCGCACAGGCCAGTCCCACCCCCGCAAGCCCCGCCCGCACCAGAAAATCGTCAAGCATGGTGATGCCCGTGCGCATGGTCATGCGTGTCGTGGTCATGATCGCCATGGTCATGCCCGTCATGGCTGTGGTCATGCGCGTGCTGGTACAGCGCAAGCGCGCCTTGCGTGCCCAGCCCGAACAGCGCGCGATAGGCCGGGGCTGCCGACACCACCTGCGGCGCGCCTTCGCAGCAGACATGGCCGTTCAGGCAGACCACCCGGTCGGACGCCGCCATCACCACATGCAGGTCATGGCTGACCAGCAGCACACCCGCCCCGGTGCCCTGCCGCACCTCCTCGATCAGGCGATAGAACGCGGCTTCGCCCGGCTGGTCCAGCCCTTGGGTCGGTTCGTCCAGCACCAGAAGCTGCGGATCGTTCAGCAGCGCGCGGGCCAGCAGCACCCGCTGGAACTGCCCGCCCGACAGCGCCGACATCTGACGGTCGGCGACCTCGGCCACCCCTGCCCGCAGCAGCGCCGCCGCCGTCACCGCCGACGACACCCGGTGCGGCAACGACAGGAACCGCGCCGCCGTCATGGGAAGGGTCCGGTCGATGGCCAGGCGCTGCGGCACATAGCCCAGGCGCAGGCCGGGGGCCTTTGTCACCCGACCCGACGCCAGCCGCTCGATCCCCAGAAGCGCGCGCAGAAGTGTCGTCTTGCCCGATCCGTTCGGGCCGATCAGCGTCACGATCTCGCCCGCGCCGACGCGCAGGGTGACCCCCGACAGCACGTCGCGCGCGCCATGGCGGACGGTGATTCCCTCGGCCGCCAGCAGGGTCATTCGGCGACCCTGCAGGCCGGGCACAGGCCCAGGGCCTCGACCGTGCTGCGCTCGACGGCAAAGCCTGCGGCGTCCGCCGCGACCGTCAGGGCCGTCCCCACACTGGCGCCGTCGGCCTCGGCCACCACGTGGCAGGACCGGCAGATCAGGAACACGGGCGCATGCGCCTGCCCCGGCTGCATGCAGGCGGCAAAGGCGTTCAGCCGCTGGATGCGGTGGGCAAGGCCATGTTCCACCAGGAAATCCAGCGCGCGGTAGACGACGGGGGGCTGGTTGCCGAACCCCTCGGTCGCCAGCCGGTTCAGCACGTCATAGGCCCCGAGCGCGCGATGCGCCTCGAGCAGGATCTCCAGCACCCGCCTGCGCACGGGGGTCAGGCGCAGGCCCTGCGCCGCCGACAGCGCCTCGGCCTGCGCCAGCACATCGCCCGCGCATCGGGCGTGGTCATGGGCCGAAAAGGCCGCATTCGCGGGTTCGTGCATCGGCCACCCTTGACGAGTTATGCTATAACATACAGTAACGGGTCATCCGTTTCGTCCGAGGAAACCATGCGTTATACCATATCTTTCGCCCTCGCCAGTCTGATCGCCGCCCCGACCCTGGCCGAGGTGCCGGCGGTGGTCACCGACATCGCCCCCGTGCATTCGCTGGTGGCGATGGTGATGGGCGATCTGGGATCGCCGGTGCTGCTGCTGGACCGGGGCGCGAACCCCCATGATTTCCAGTTGCGCCCCAGCCAGGCACAGGCCGTGGCGGGGGCCGGGCTTGTGGTCTGGATCGGCCCCGCGATGTCGCCCTGGCTCGACCGCGCACTGGACGGGACCGGGACCAGGGGCGCACAACTGGCCCTGCTGACGGCCAACGGGACCGAGACGCGGGCCTTTGCCGAGAACGAGCATCACGGGGGCAAGGGCCATGACCATGCCGCCGAGGCAGAAGGTGACGACGACGCTGCCGAAGCCGGGGATCACGGCCCTGCCCATGACGGCACCGATCCCCATGCCTGGCTCGACCCGCACAACGCCGGAACCTGGGTCGGCCTGATCGCCTCAGAACTGTCCCGGCTCGACCCCGCGAATGCCGTGGCCTATGCCGCCAATGCCGATGCCGCGAAGGCGCGGATCGAAACGCTCGACCGCAAGATTGCGGCCCGTCTGGCCCCGGTCAAGGACCGCCCCTTCGTCGTGTTCCACGACGCGTTCGGCTATTTCACCGCGCATTACGGGCTGTCCCCGGCAGGGGCCATCGCGCCCGGCGATGCCGCTTCGCCCGGCGCGGCGCGGCTGCGCGACCTGACCGAAACGGCCAGGGGCAGCGTCTGCATCTTTACCGAAGTCAACCACGACGCCGACCTGTCGATCCAGATGGCCGAGGGGGCAGGGGCCCGGCTGGGCGAACCGCTCGATCCCGAAGGCGTGATGCTGGAACCGGGGCCGGGGCTGTATCCGGCGCTGCTGACGGGGCTGGCCGATGCTCTGGCCGATTGCCTGGCGCAGGACTAGCCTAGCCGTCGATCCAGCCCGCCGCCGCCGCGCGGAACCACCGCACGATGGCCGCACGCTCGTCCGGTTCCATGTAGCTCAGGTTCGCGGGCGGCATGGCGTGGCTGATGCCCGCCTGAAGGTAGATGCGCCGCGCCTCGTGCGCGATCTGCGCGGGCGTTTCCAGCACCACCCCCTTCGGCGGCCACAGCATCCCCTCCCACCCCGGCTCTGCCGCGTGGCACATCGCACAGCGGCCCTGCACGATGCCCACCACATCGTCGAACCCGGTCGCACTGGCATAGGTCAGCGCCGGACCGCGCAGGGTTGCCTCGGCTGGCACCAGCCGCATCGGCGCAGAGGACAGCCAGGCGATGACCAGGAACAGCAGCGCCGTCACCCCCCAGGTCCAGTGCGGATTGCCGCGGCGCGCGTGATGGGTGTTGAACCAGTGGCGGATGGTGACCCCCATCAGGAACACCAGGCTGGCGATGATCCAGTTGTACTGGGTCGCGAACACCAGCGGATAGTGATTCGACAGCATCAGGAACAGAACCGGCAGCGTCAGGTAATTGTTGTGCGTGCTGCGCTGCTTGGCGATCTTGCCGTATTTCGCATCGGGCACCCGACCCGCCTTGAGGTCGGCCACCACGATGCGCTGGTTCGGCATGATGATCATGAACACGTTCGCGCTCATGATCGTCGCGGTGAACGCGCCCAGATGCAGCAGCGCCGCCCGGCCCGAAAAGACCTGGGTGTAAAACCACGACATCCCCACCAGCACCACGAACAGCGCCACCATCAGCGCCGTCTGGTTCGCCTTGACGAACACCTTGCACAGGGTGTCATAGGCCACCCAGCCGAAGGCCAGACTGGCCAGACTGATCGCCACCGCCTGCCACACCGCCAGATCGGCGACGGCAGGGTCGATCAGGAACATCTCGGCCCCCAGATAGTACACCAGCACCAGCATGGCGAAGCCGCTCAGCCAGGTGGCGTAGCTTTCCCATTTGAACCAGGTCAGATGCTCGGGCAGCATCGCCGGGGCCACGAGGTACTTGTTGATGTGGTAGAACCCCCCGCCATGCACCTGCCATTCCTCGCCATGGGCCAGGGGCGGCAGGCTGGGCGTCTGGCGCAGGCCAAGGTCGAGGGCGACGAAATAGAAGGACGACCCGATCCAGGCGATGGCCGTGATCACGTGCAGCCAGCGGAACCCGATCTCGACCCATTCCCACATCACCGCCCAGTCGTACATGGCACCCGCCCCCCGTGATCCGTCCCCCGTGATCCGCCCCAAGGCTATGCCAGGGGCGATCTTTCTGCTAACCCATCAAATACCGGATCACTTTCAACCCGGCCCCGAAAATCAGTGCCGTCCCCCGGGGACCCTGCCGATGTCCTATGTGGCGAACCTGCGCATGTTCGTGCGCGTCTACGAACTGGGCAACATGAGTGCGGCGGCGCGCGATCAGCGAACGTCCGCCGCCGTGGCAAGCTCGCGAATCGCCGAGATGGAAAAACACCTCGGGGTGCGGCTGTTCAACCGCACCACGCGGTCGTTGCAGCCGACCGAGAACGGGCGGCTGTTCTACGATGGTGCGCGCCGCGTGCTCGAGGCCATCGAAGAGGCCGAGGCGGCGGTCACCGAGGTGACGCAGAACCCGCGCGGCACGATCTTTGTCGCGGCCCCCCTGGGGGTCGGGCGGCGGTTCGTGGCCCCCCATGTGCCCGCGTTCAAGGCTGAATGGCCCCTCATCGACATCCGCCTGCGCCTGTCCGACCGGCATGTGGATGTCACCGCCGAAGGGCTGGACGTGGCCTTTCACCTGGGGCTGCTGGAGGATTCGACGCTGACGATGCGCCTCGTGGCCGACTGCCCGCGCCTCTTGTGCGCCGCGCCCGCCTATGTCGAACGGCGCGGCATGCCCGCCGATGGCGCGGCCCTGGTCACCGACCGCCACGATTGCCTGAACCTGCGCTTCCCCGGGGCCCGCGAGTTCCAGTGGACGCTGACCACCCCCGAAGGCCCGCGCCGGTTCGAGATCACCGGCCCCTTCGAATCGGACGACGGCGATGTGCTGACCGCCTGGGCGCTGACCGGGCAGGGCATCGTGCTGAAACCCGTGTTCGAGGTGGCCGACCACCTGCGCGACGGAACCCTCATCCCCGTCGCCACCGCCACGCCGCCCCTACCCACGCAACTGTCGTGCCTGTCCCAGCACCGCCGCCTGCGCGACCCCAAGATCCGCCTGTTCGTCGATTTCATCATCGCCCGGATGCGCGCCGACCTCGCGGCGGCGACGGCGGGGCTGGACCTGTCGGCGTAAGCTCTCAACTCCCGCGATAGGTCGAATAGGCGAAGGCGCTGATCAGCAGCGGCACATGATAGTGCTGCCCGGCATCCGCCACGCCGAACCGGATCGGCACCTGATCCAGGAACAGGACCTCCCCCTCCGCCTGCCCCGTCGCGCGCAGGTAGTCGCCCGCGAAGAACACCAGTTCATAGACCCCCGGCGTCAGCGCCCTGCCCTCCAGCATGGGGGCGTCGGTGCGGCCGTCGTGATTGGTCACCGTCTCGGCGATCTTGCGGTGGCTCTGCCCGCTCTGGCGGTACAGCACGATCTTCACCCCCGCCGCAGGTTTGCCCCGCGCGGTGTCCAGCACATGCGTCGTCAGCCGTCCCATCGCCATCCCCCAACCGCTGCCTGACCAAATCCTAGCCGATCCTGCCCCCTGCGCGAGGGCTTCCGCCCCCGATAGGTCTTTCGCGGCGATTTTGATAAACCCCGCCCCGCCTTTGCCCTAGCCTTGGGCAAAGCCCGACGGAGACACCCTTGCACCGCTACCCTCGCGATTTCACCGGCCATGGGGCCACCCCGCCCGATCCGCACTGGCCGGGCGGCGCGCGCGTCGCCGTCAGCCTGGTGCTGAACTATGAGGAGGGCGGCGAGAATGCCACGCTGCACGGCGATGCCGCGTCCGAGGCGTTCCTGTCCGACATCGCAGGTGCCGCCCCCTGGCCCGGCAAGCGCCACTGGAACATGGAATCGCTCTACGACTACGGCGCGCGGGCCGGGTTCTGGCGGCTGCACCGGCTGTTCACAGCGCGCGACCTGCCCGTCACGGTCTACGGCGTCGCCACCGCCCTTGCCCGCGCGCCCGAACAGGTGGCCGCGATGCAGTCCGCCGGATGGGACATCGCCTCGCACGGCCTGAAATGGGTCGATCACCGCGACATGCCCGAGGCCGAGGAACGCGCCGCCATCGCCGAGGCGATCCGCCTGCACACCGAGGTGACGGGAGAAGCCCCGCGCGGCTGGTACACCGGGCGCTGTTCGGAAAACACCGTGCGGCTGACCGCCGAAACCTGCCAGTTCGACTGGATCAGCGACACCTACGACGACGACCTGCCCTATTGGCGCGAGGTGGGGATGCGCGACCAGCTGGTGATCCCCTACACGCTGGAAGCCAACGACATGCGCTTTGCCACCGCGCCCGGCTATGTCACGGGCCGCGATTTCGGCGACTACCTGATCGACAGCTTCGACACCCTCGTGGCCGAGGGGGGGCGGATGTTCTCGGTGGGCCTGCACTGCCGCCTGATCGGGCGGCCCGGCAAGATCGCGGGCCTGATCCGCTTTCTCGACCATGCCGCCGCCCAAGGCGGCGCATGGTTCGCCACTCGGGGGCAGATCGCCGCGCACTGGGCCGCGCACCACCCCCACACCCGCCGCGAACGCCCGCACCGGATGGACCGTGAACGTTTCGTCGCCCGTTTCGGCAATGTCTACGAACATTCGCCCTGGGTGGCGGAGCGGGCGCACGCGCTGGAACTCGGCCCCGCGCACGACAGCGCCACGGGCCTGGCGAACGCCCTTGCCCGCGCCTTCCGCAGCGCGAACCACGACGAACGCATGGCCGTCCTGCGCGCCCACCCCGACCTCGCGGGCAAGCTGGCCCGCGCGAAACGGCTGACGGCAGACTCCACCGCCGAACAGGCCGCCGCCGCGCTCGATGCCCTGACCGACGACGAGCGTGACAACTTCGAGGCCCTGAACGACGCCTATACCGCGAAGCACGGCTTCCCCTTCATCATCGCCGTCCGCGACAACACCAAGGCATCCATCCTTGCGGCCTTCCACGCCCGCACAGCCCACGACACCGCGACCGAGTTCGCCGCCGCCTGCGGGCAGGTGGAACGAATCGCCACCCTGCGCCTGAAAGACATGCTGCCATGACCCCCTACGCCACCCCCCGCGACGGCCTGCCGCCGCAGACGGCCCTTCACACCGGGCGCGCCGTGTTCACCGAGGCCTATGCCGTGATCCCGCGCGGCGTGATGACCGACATCGTGACCAGCTACCTGCCCGGCTGGCAGGGCACGCGGGCCTGGATCATCGCGCGGCCGATGACGGGGTTCTCGGAAACCTTCTCGCAATACATCATGGACGTGGCACCCGATGGCGGCTCGGACGCGCCGGAACCCGACGCCGGGGCCGAAGGCGTGATCTTCGTCACCGAAGGCCGCCCCACGCTGACGCTGCCCGACGGCCCGCACCGCCTGGCCCCCGGCGGCTATGCCTACATCCCGGCGGGGCTCCAATGGTCGCTGTGGAACCGGGGCAAGGCCCCCGCGAAATTCCACTGGATCCGCAAGCTCTACGAACCCAGCCCCGGCATCGCAGCACCCGACGCCTTCGTCACCAACGAACAGCACCACACGCCGGGGGCCATGCCCGACACGCAGGGAAAATGGGCCACCACCCGCTTTGTCGCCCATGACGACCTGCGCCACGACATGCACGTCAACATCGTGACCTTCCGCCCCGGCGGCCTGATCCCCTTCGAGGAAACCCATGTGATGGAGCATGGCCTCTATGTGCTCGAGGGGCGCGCCGTCTACCGCCTCAACCGCGACTGGGTCGAGGTCGAGGCCGGCGATTTCATGTGGCTGCGCGCCTTCTGCCCGCAGGCCTGCTATGCCGGCGGCCCCGGCCCCTTCCGCTATCTGCTCTACAAGGACGTCAACCGCCACGCCCGCCTGGGTGGCCCCTTCTGACCCTTTCATCTGTTCCCAAGTATCCCACGGGGGCAAGCCGATGGTTTCGCCACCGGTTCGAGAAACCAGAGGCAGGGGGGGTGTGAACCCCCCCGGCTTTCCTCGCCACGGGCACCGCCATGCGCCAGATCACGACCGAACCCCTGACCGCCGCCGCCTTTGCCCCGTTCGGGCAGGTGCTGGATGCCACCGGCGATCACCGCCTGATCAACGGCGGCCTCTGCCGCCGCCATCATGACCGTGCTGTGGTGGACTTCGGCGACGGGCGGGCGGGGATTTCCATTTTCCACGCCGAACCCCGCAGCCTGCCCTACAGGCTCGGCCTGATCGAGCGGCACCCGGAAGGGTCGCAGGCCTTCCTGCCCATGACCGCCGCGCCCTTCCTTGTCGTCGTGGCGCATGATCCGCAGGCAACCCCGCGCGCTTTCCTCACAAACGGGGCGCAGGGCATCAACCTGTCGCGCGGCACGTGGCATGGCGTCTTGACGCCCCTGGCCGCCCCTGGCCTGTTCGCCGTGGTGGACCGGATCGGCGCGGGCGCGAACCTGGAAGAACACCGTTTCACCGAACCCTGGACGGTTCTGGCCCCCTGAACGGGCCGCCTAACCGGACTGCAGGTCAGGGGCACTGCGGCGACGGCGCGAAGATAACGCCCCGAGGGACAAAGGAAACCAAAGGATGACCGACGCCGTCCATCCGGTAGACGAACGTCTGCCGCCGCCGAAACTGTTCACCCTGGGCCTGCAGCACGTGCTGGTGATGTATGCGGGGGCCGTCGCAGTGCCGCTGATCGTGGGCCGCGCGCTGAAGCTCGACCCCGCCGACGTGGCCTTCCTGATCTCGGCCGACCTCTTCGTCTGCGGCATCGCCACGCTGATCCAGTCCTTGGGGGCGACGCAGTGGTTCGGTATCCGCCTGCCGGTCATGATGGGCGTCACCTTCGCCGCCGTCGGCCCGATGGTCGCCATGGCGAACACGCAGGGCGGCCCCGAAGGGGCGCGCGCGATCTTCGGCGCGATCATCGCCGCCGGCATCATCTCGATCCTCATCGCGCCCGTCGTCTCTCGCCTGCTGCGGTTCTTCCCGCCGGTGGTGACGGGCACGATCATCCTCGTCATCGGCGTGTCCCTGATGCGGATCGGCATCAACTGGATCTTCGGCAACCCCGTCGGCCCGACCGCGCCGCAGATCATCGACCCCACCCATGCCGACTGGCTGAAAGCGGTGACCGAAGGGGCCGTGGCCGCGGGTCTGCCCGAGGTGCCGCCCGGCCTGTCGCTAGCCCCCAAACTGAACAACCCCGCCTATGCGCCCCTTGGCAACATCGCCGTCTCGGCGGTGGTCCTTGTCTCCATCCTGCTCATCGCCAAGTTCGGGCGCGGGTTCGTCGCCAACATCTCGGTCCTTCTCGGCATCGTCATCGGAGCGGTGATCGCCGGTGCCATGGGCAGCATGACCTTCGGCAAGGTGGCCGAGGCGTCGTGGTTCGACATCATCACCCCCTTCCACTTCGGTACCCCCACCTTCGACCTGGTGATGATCGTCACCATGACGCTGGTGATGATCGTGGTGATGATCGAATCGACCGGCATGTTCCTGGCCCTGGGCGACATGACGGGGAAAAAGGTGACCCAGCCGATGCTGTCGGCGGGGCTGCGGACGGACGGGCTGGGCACGCTGATCGGGGGGCTGTTCAACACCTTCCCCTACACCTCGTTCAGCCAGAACGTGGGCCTCGTGGGCGTCACCGGCATCAAGAGCCGCTATGTTTGCGTGGCGGGTGGGATCATCCTGATCGTGCTGGGGCTGGTGCCCAAGATGGGGGCGCTGGTCGAATCGGTGCCGACCATGGTGCTGGGCGGTGCGGGGCTGGTGATGTTCGGGATGGTCGCGGCCACCGGCATCCGCATCCTGGCGGGCGTCAATTTCAGCGCCAACCGCAACAACCTGTTCATCGTGGCGGTGTCGCTCGGCTTCGGCATGATCCCCCTGATCGCGCCCAACTTCCGCATGTGGATGCCCCACGCGATCCACCCCCTGATCGAAAGCGGCATCCTGCTGGCCTCGATCAGTGCCGTGGCGCTGAATGCGTTCTTCAACGGCGCATCGGGGTCGGTGGACGAGGCGAAGGGTGCCGCCATGGCCGCCGATCACTGATCCGGCTGCCCTCCCCTCACCCCCGGCCCCGCTCCCCATAATGGGAGAGGAGAGTTTCGTGGCGCAACGTGGCTCCCCTCTCCCACTATGGGGAGAGGGGCGGGGGGTGAGGGGGGATCACGCCAGACCGTCGCGTGCCGAACCCTCACAGCCTGATGTCATAGGTCACCCAGGGCGTCGCCACCGCCACCCGGTCATAGACGGCCCTTGCCCGTGCGTTGTCGGCGGCGGTGATCCAGCGGATCACGGTCCACCCCCGCGCCCGCCCCTCGTCCGCCACGGCGGCGATCAGCGCCTCGGCGGCCCCGGTGCCCCGTGCGGCAGGCGACACGAACAGGTCATCCAGGAACCCGCCCACCGAGGCCGACAGCGGTCGCGCGAAGGCGCGGTAATGCGCCAGGCCCACCGGCACGCCGCCGTGCACCGCGACAAACCCCTTGGTCGCGTGGCCGGGGTCCATCAGCCAGCCCCAGACCACCTCCCGCATCGCGGGCGTCTGGGCCACGCGGTAGTGGTCGGCATAGCCCGCATAAAGCACGTCCCACGCCGCCCGGTCTGCCGCCATCGGTGGACGCACATCGATCGCCATAGCCTTCTCCCTTGCCACCCTCCCCTTTTCGACAGCAAACGCGCGGGCGGCGCAAGATCGGCACTGTCAATCAAACTGGACAGTGTTACACTGCCGTTGCAGCGACAGGAAAGGACAGATGCTGGACGGAAGCCTTCCCGGCCTGATCGCCCCGGCCCTGCCGGGGGCCCCGCGACCGGGGCTGTGCACGGACTGCGGCGTGTCGCGCCTGGGGGACGGGCGGGGATGCGGCAGCGCCTGCCAGTTCATCCAGCCCGATTACCCGACGCTGGAAAGCCTGGTCCACGGCCGCCCGTCCAACCCCGAGCGGGGCGAAGAGGCGTTCTTCGGCGTGATCCAGGCCATGCTGCGCGCCCGCCTGACCCCCGCAGCCCCCGGCGCGCAATGGACCGGCATCACCACGGCCCTGGCGGCAGCCCTGCTGGAAACCGGCGCGGTCGATGCCGTGCTGTGCGTGGCCCCCGACCCCGCCGACCGCTGGAAACCTGTCCCCGTGATCGTGACCGACCCTGCCGCCATGGCCGACGTGCGCGGCATGCGGATGGGCTATGCGCCGACGCTGGCCCTGCTGGAACCCGCCCGCGCCGCAGGCCACCGCAAGATCGCCCTGATCGGCATCCCCTGCCAGACCTACGCCCTGCGCGCGCTGGAGGCGCAACTGGGGTTCGAGGCGCTGTACGTGATCGGCACGCCCTGTTCCGACAACACCACGACGGCCAACTTTCACACCTTCCTGAACCTGATCGACCCCACCCCCGACCGCATCAGCTATCTCGAGTTCCGCGCCGATTTCCGCGTGGAACTGCGCTATGACGACGGTCGCGCGCCGCGTCTGGTGCCGTTCCTGCAATTGCCGATCTCGCAGCTGTCGGCGGATTTCTTTCCGCTGACCTGCAAGACCTGCGTCGACTATACCAACCGGCTGGCCGACATCACTGTGGGCTACATGGGCGGCGACGGCGACCAGTGGGTGATCGTGCGCAATCAGCGGGGGGCCGACCTTCTGGCGCTTCTGGGCGACCGGCTGGCCACCCGGCCCCTGACCGACAAGGGCAAGCGGCAGGGGGCGGTCAGGGGGTTCCTCGCCAACACCGCGCGGGCGGCGGGCGGCCTGCCCCTGCGCCGGATGCCCGACTGGCTGCGCCCGCTGGTCAGTTTCCTGCAACCCCGCATCGGCCCGCGCGGGCTGGAGTTTGCCCGCGCGCGGGTCGAGATGAAGGCCATCGAGACCATCCTGCACCTGCGCCGCGCCCATCCGGCGCGGATGAAGAACATGATCCCGGCCCATGTCTGGCGACTGGTGGCCCGCTATGGCCTGGTGCCGCAAAGGGGCGAACAGCGCGACGA
>JBQTJI010000119.1:0-4033 GCA_052387255.1 Gemmobacter sp.
CATCATCGGCACGCTTCCTCTCGTAACATGCCGAGAAAGACTCCTGTCAGCCGCCCATCGCATCAACGAACCACCCAGACGAAGGATACCGCAGATGGCTCAAAGCTTAAGTTAGCGCATATGGGGAGGATGCCCCGCCCGCGCCCCTGTCGCGGGCGGCGAAGATGGAGCGGCTGATGGCGCTGCGGGCGGCGCGGGACGCGGCGGAGGCGGCAGCAGAGGCGGCCAAGCGGCAGGAGAAGCGGCCGAAGGGGTGAAGCGCGGGCGGCCAAGTACAGGGTTCTGGCCCGGCGCATCGTCGTGACCGGTCGCCCCGGCGGAGGCCGGGGCCCCGGTGAATCGCGCGCTGACCACCCAAGGCCCCGGCCTGCGCCGGGGCGATTGCACGATATATGGCCCGGCGGGTCGCCTTGTGCGCAACTGGCCCTAGTTACCTGCCGAAAGGAGACCGCCATGACCCTGCCCATCCTGTTCGTCGCGACCTTTGCCGTGTTCCTGATCCTGGACGGGATCATGCTGACGCTGGTGATGAAGCCCTTGTTCACCCGCCACATCGGCCCGCTGATGGCCGAGCCGATCCGGCTGGGGCCGGCCGCGCTGTTCTATGCGGGGTACATCGCGGGGCTGCTGTATCTGGTGTCGGTGCCTGCGTTGCGGACCGGCGCGCCGGTGCTGGTGCCGGCGGCGATCATCGGGGCCATGGCCTATGGCACCTATGAATTCACCAGCTATGCGATCATGCGTGACTGGCACTGGACGATGGTGCTGACGGACACGCTGTGGGGGACCGCGCTGACGGGCGTGTCGGCCTGGGCCGGGGTGGCGATCGCGCGGGCCGTCACGGGGACGGTTGCGGGATAGGGGGCCAAGGGCGTAAGGGACTGCGGCGGCAAGAGGGAGCGCGGCCATGATCCTGTACGGCATTTCGACCTGCGACACCTGCAAGGCGGCGCAGAAGGCGCTGGTCCGGGCGGGGCATACGGTGTTCTTCCGCGACGTGCGCGCCGAGCCCCTGGGCGAGGCCGAGATCGCGCGGTTCGTGGGGGAGTTCGGCGACCGGCTGGTGAACCGGCAGTCGACGACCTATCGCAGTTTCGGCGATTTCCTCAAGGCGTCGGACCCCGAGGCGCAGATTGCGGCGCAGCCGACGGTGATGAAGCGGCCCCTGATCGAGCATGAGGGCAAGCTGTGGCTGGGGTGGGACAAGACGGTGGAGGCGGCGCTGCTGTAGGCGGGGGTCATCGACCTGTCGTCTACTTTGGTGTGTGTGTCTGCGCGGTCGCCCCGGCACCAGGGCGACCGGATCGTGACGCCGGGCAGGTCGGATCGGGAGCGATCCTAGAGCAGCCGCAGGTCCGCCGCCGAGGCGCGGCCATCGCGGCCTGCCTGCAGGTCATAGCCGACCTTCTGGTTGTCGTTCAGGCCCTTGAGGCCCGCCCGTTCGACCGCCGAGATATGCACGAAGACGTCCTTGCCGCCGTCGTCCGGGGCGATGAAGCCGAAGCCCTTTGTCGCGTTGAACCATTTCACGGTGCCTGTCGGCATGACTCCTGATCCCCCATGTCGTTCCACCTGGCGGCGCGATTGCCGCAGGCCGTGCTGGCAGGCCTTGCATGATCCCGGTGTCTGGGCAGCCAGGCTGCCGGAAGGGCTGTCGTCACGCGGGAAATTTTGACATGGCCCCCCGAAAAATCAAGATGCCGCAAAATCAAGATGCCGCAGGGGGGCGGTCCACCTGGCGGCGGCGCAGGGCGGAATCGAGCGACAGCCAGCCCCCGCCCAGCATCACCGGCACCAGCAGGAGCAGCATCCACAGGCCGCGCTGGTCGAGGATCAGCGCATCCGAGGTGCGGTCGAACCAGGCCCCCAGGGTGGCCGCGTCGGCGTTGTGGCCCAGGATGTCGGTCAGGCTTTGCACCACGACGAAGCCGATCATGCCAAACGCGGCCAGGCGGGTGGCGAGGCCTGCGACCAGGAGCGCGGGCAGCACGATCTCGGCCCAGGTTCCGGCCAGGACGACCAAGCTGTGCCAGAGGCCCAGCTTTGACGCGTCGTAGCCGACAGCCTCGAACAGGCGGGGGAAGATCTGGGCGTAGGCACCGGTCGAGGGCACGAAGATGCCGGTGAGGCCGGGGCCGAGCTTGGTCACCGCCGAGGCCCAGAAATAGCCCAGAAGGACGCCCGCGAAGACCAGGCGCGCGGCCAGCGGCAGGAGGCCGGGTGCGGCCTGCGTCAGCCCGTCGGCCAGGCGGTCGTGCAGGGCGAGAAGCGGTTTCATGGGGCGGTATCCTCGCATCCGGTGATCGCGCCCTCAGCGACAAGCAGGGACAGGGTGGGGGTCAGGTCGTGGTCGGGTCCGGCGGCGGCGGCGGCGGTGCCGAGGGGTTCGCCACGGGCCAGGGCGGCGATGAAGGCGGCACCGCCCTGGGCCAGCAGGTGGGGCGCGGGGTCGAAGGCGGGGCGCAGGATGACGACGTCCTGGGGGCGCATCGCGGGGGGTGGCGCACCCTGCATGTTCGCGGCCCAGATGCCGAACAGGGGCCAGTCCGAGCGCAGCAGCCGGAGGGCGGGGGCCAGGGTGAGGCGCAGGCCCGCCAGGCGGTCGGGCGGCAGGGTTGCCATCCGGGCCGGTGACAGGGGCACCGCGTCGGCGGCGTTGTAGGCGGCGCGGAGCGCGAGTTCCAGGCGGGCCACGTCGGGCAGGTAGGGCAGGTGCGACACCGGCGGGAAGGCGGCCAGAAAGGCGGGCATGACCGACCCGTAGTCGGCCAGCACGGGGCTGTCGGGCGGATGGGCGCGCCAAAAGACGCCGGCCATGGCGCGGAAGAAGGCGTCGCCGACCAGGCGGTGCAGGAGGGGGAAGCCTGCGACCAGCGCCTCGCTCAGGCCGACGGCGACGTTGTTGCGGTAGACGGCAAAGCGCCGACCCGCCGGGCGACCGGCGGCGTCGGTCAGGCCTGCGGGGACGGCCAGGGCGGGGTCGAGCAGGGCGGCGGCGAAACCGGGGGTCATCATGACGGCACGGGTTCGAGCAGTGCGGCGGCGCGGGCGGCCTCGGCGGACAGCACGGGCCAGTCGGGCACGTCGTTGTCCCATTCGATGAGGACGGGCCGGGAACCGCCCAGGCGCAGGGTCAGCGCGAAGAGGTCCCAGACCGGATCGGCCACGGCCGTGCCGTGGGTGTCGATCAGCAGGGGTGCGCCGTGGTCGTCGGTGTCGGCGGCGTGGCCGCCGAGGTGAATCTCGCCGACCAGATGCAGCGGGAAGCGGCGGATGTAGTCCTGCGGATCGGCCCCGCTGTTGGTGCAGGCCACATGCACGTTGTTCACATCGAGCAAGAGGCCGCAGCCGGTGCGCGCGGCGAGCGCGGTGAGGAAGGCGATCTCGTCCATCTCGGTTTCGGCGAAGGTCAGGTAGGTCGCCGGGTTCTCGATCAGGATGGGGCGGCGCAGCGCCTGTTGCACGCGGTCGACGTGGGCCGCGACGCGGGCCAGCGTGGCGGCGGTGTAGGGCAGCGGCAGAAGGTCGTTGAGATAGGTGGTGTCATGGGTGGACCAGGCCAGGTGTTCGGAAAAGCTGGCGGGGCCGAGCCAGGCGCACAGGTGGGACAGCCGCGCCAGGTGCGCGTCGTCGAGCGGCCCGTCGCCGCCGATCGACAGGCCGACCCCGTGAACGGAAATCGGCATGTCAGCCGCCAGCGCGCGCAGCTGTGCCAGCGGACGCCCGCCCTGCCCCAGGAAGTTCTCGGCGTGGATTTCGACCCAGCGGACCGGGCCGCGATCCGTCGTCAGGCCCGAAAAATGCTGGGCCTTGAAGCCGACGCCGACCGCAGGAGGCAGGCGCGAGGGGGCATGGTCGAACATGGGTGGCCTCGGGGGTTCGGGGTCGGGGGTTCGGAAAAGCCCCCCCACAGCCTTGGCCGCAGGGGGTGCGATCTGGAGCAGGTTGCGACCGATCTGACTCACCCCCGCGCCATCCGGCCCGGTCGTCCCGGCGAAGGCCGGGACCCCGATCATCGGGGCGGATTGATCGG
>JBQTJI010000120.1:0-6041 GCA_052387255.1 Gemmobacter sp.
GTTTCACACCCCCCGCACCCCCCGTGGGATACTTGGGGACAGAAGAAGGGGGAAGACCGGGTGTCCTCCCCCGCAGGATCAGCGCTGCGCGGTCTGCAGAAGCGGCGTGATCACGCGCACGGCGACGCGGCGGTTGGCGGGTTCGGACGTGGACACCGGCACCAAGAGGTCGCCCTCGCCATAGCCCTGCACCACGAGGTTCTCGGGCGGCACGTCGAAGTACTCGGTCAGCGCCAGCGCCACCGATTCGGCGCGCCGGTCGCTGAGCGCAAGGTTCGAGGACGCGGAGCCGACGGCGTCGGTGTGCCCCTCGATCAGGAACACCTCGCCCGGACGCTCGTCGATCAGGTCCAGGATCAGCCGGCCCAGGGCCGCCAGCTTCTCGGCCTCGCTGACGGCGATGGCGGACGAACCCGAGGCAAAGGTGATCGGGGCCACGTCGATGCGGGGGGCAAGGGCGCGCACCTCGCGCACCTCGCGCACCTGGCGCAGCGAGAAGCCGCGCGACACCTCGCGCGCCTCGGCGGCGGCAAGGGCGGCGGCGAGCGAGGCGTTGCTGTCCGAGGCCGAGATGGTGATGTCGCGCGGGCGCGGCAGGGTGGTCACGTCGATCGGCCGCACCGGGGTCAGGTCGTCGATCAGAAGTGCCTCGCGGCCCCGCGCGTCGATGCGCGAGCGGCGCAGCACGCGGCCCGAGGCGTCGCGGATGGTGATGACCTGGCTGCCGTCGGCGTTCTGCACCGTGGTCCGGGTCGAGCCGTCGCGGAACTGTTCGGTGCTGACGGTCGAGCCGGGGCGGCGCAGCAGGGTGTCGTCGTCCTTGAGCACGGTATAGGTGCCGTCGTCGCGCTGCACCACGACACGGTCGCCGGTATTCTCGACCACCTTGTCGCCGTTCTTGAGCACCGCGCCGACGACCAGCGCGCCAAGCGCGATCAGGCCGACCTTTTCCAGGTTGCTGAGGCCACTGCGCCTGCCTCCGTCGTCCGACGAGGCGGTCGGGGCGGCGGCGAACTCTTCCGAGCTGGACCGGGTGTCGGCCTCGGTGATCGTGGTCACGGTGGTGTCGGTCGGGGTTTCGGCGGGGGCGGCGTCGGTCGAGGTGGCAGCGGCGTCGCCGGTTGCCTCGGTGGCGCCTGCCGCGGCGGCGACGGGGGGCGCGGCCTCGGCGGTGCCCTCGGTCGTGGGTTGCTCGACAAGCAGTTGCTCAAGCGTGTCCACCGCCTCGGGGGCGGGTTCGGCGGGCACCACATCGACGGGATCGGTCTCGGCCGTGGCGGTCGCGTCGGATGTCGCGGTTCCGTCCGGGGCCGTCGTCACTTCGGCGGCGGTTTCCGCCGCATCGGCGGCGGCAGCGGCGGCCTCGGTCGCGGCGGCATCGGCAGCGGCCTGCGCGGCAGCCTCGGCAGCGGCGGCCTCTTCGGCGGCGCGGGTCGCGGCGGCAAGCGCCTCGCCGTCACCGGCGGCCTTCGCGGCCTCTTCGGCGGTCAGGGCAGCGGCGGCGGCTTCGGCGGCGGCGGCCTGTTCGGCTGCCAGGATCGCGGCCTCGGCGGCGGTTGCATCGGCGGCGGCCTGCGCCTCGGCGGCGGCCTGGGCGTCTGCCGCAGCCTGGGCTTCGGCGGCCGCCTGCGCCTCGGCAGCGGCCTGCGCCTCGGCGGTTGCCTGGGCGTCGGCGGCGGCGTCGGCGGCGACACCTGCCGCGTCGGCCTCGGCCTGGGCCTGGGCCGCAGCCGCGTCAGCCGCCGCCTGCGCGTCGGCAGCGGCCTGTGCGTCGGCGGCAGCCTGGTCTTCGGCGGCGGCGGCCTGTGCTTCGGCAGCGGCCTGGGCATCGGCGGCAGCCTGCGCTTCGGCGGCGGCGGCATCGGCGGCAGCCTGCGCCTCGGCAGCGGCTTGGGCGTCGGCGGCAGCCTGGGCTTCGGCGGCGGCCTGCGCCTCGATCGCGGCCTGGGCGGCGGCGGCATCGGCGGCGGCCTGGGCCTCGGCGGTGGCAGCCTCTTCGGCGGCGCGGGTCATGTCGGCGATCAGGCCCTCGGCGTCGCAGGGGGCCTCGGCGGTGGGTGCACACACAAGCGCACCGTCGGGGCCGAACACGCGCCCCTCGGCATCGACGGTCTGCGCCATCGCCGTCAGGGGCGGCATGCCCGAGAGGGCGACGGCAAGGGCGGTGGTGGAGATCAGAAGGCGGCGCATCGGCGGTTCCTTTCCGGAAGCGGCTGGCAGGGGCAGTCCCGACGTCAGTTGGGCGGGGGGCTGGGGCAAGACAAGGCACATTCTGGGCACATTCTGGGCACATTCTGCCCGCGCTATGCGATAACACGGGACCTCTATCGGCAGGCTAACGCCTATCAGAGGCGATGGGTTCCTGTAGCCGGGCCATCAGCCGGGCCTTCTCGCCCCCGTCGCGGGCGTCGCTGATGGCCTGCCCGAGCGCCTGCAGCGTCGCGACCGAATGGCCTGCGCGAAAGCTGTCGACATGGGGCAGCATCGCCAGGATGCCGCTGGCACGGGGCGCGAAACCGTCCCACCGCAACAGGGGGTTCAGCCAGATCAGGCGGCGCGCCGACAGGTGCAGCCGTTCGGTTTCCTTTGCCAGCAGGCCCGCATCGTCGCGGTCGAGGCCATCTGTGATCAGCAGCACCACCGCGCCCTGCCCCAGCACCCGCCGCCCCCAGTCGCGGTTGAAGGCATGCAGGCAGGCCCCGATGCGCGTGCCGCCCGACCAGTCCTGCGCCTCGCGCCCCGCCGCCGCCAGAGCGGCATCGACGTCGCGGTGGCGCAGATGGCGGGTGATGTTGGTCAGCCGCGTGCCGAAGGTGAAGGCATGGACCCGCGCCCAGCCCTGCCCCCGCCGGTTCGCCACGGCATGGACGAAATGCAGGACCAGCCGGGAATACTGGCTCATCGAGCCCGAGATGTCGCAGAGCACCACCAGGTTCGGCCAGCGGATGCGGGGGGATTTCATGGCCAGCCCGGTGATCTCGCCGCCCTGCCGCAGCGCCCCCCGCAGCGTGGCCCGCGCGTCGATGCGGGGACCGGCGGGGTTGGCGATGGTGCGGCGGCTGGCGAGCGGTTTGACCGGCAGCGACAGGCGCGCCAGCATGCGCTTGGCCTCGGCAACCTCGGACATGCTCATCTGTTCGAAGTCGAGCGTGCGCAGGCGTTCGTCGCGGCTCATGGTCGAGGTGGCGTCGACCTCGACCTTGGTGTCCTCGCCGGGGGTGTTTTCTTGCGGCACGGGGTGGTTCGCGCCGTCCAGCAGCGCCTCGGCGGCGCGCTTCTCGGCGGCCTCGGCGTGGCGTTCCTCTGCCGCCCCCCGGATCGCGGGCAGCATCAGCGACATCATGTGTTCGAGGTATCGCGGATCGCGCCAGTACAGGCGGAACACCTGGGCAAAGACCGGCATCTGTTCGGGGCGGCTGACAAAACAGGCGTGCAGCGTCCAGTAGAAGTCGCGCCGCTCGGTGAAGCCCGCCGCCTCGACCGCCCGGATGGCGTCGATCACCCGTCCCGGGCCGATGGGCAGCCCGGCCTTGCGCAGCGCCCGCCCGAAATGGGCGATGTTGTGGGCCAGCTTGCCGTCTTCGGGCAGGTCGAGGGCGGCGTAGGTGGCCATGCGTTGCCCCTGGCGGCACCGAAGGCCGGGGGGTTTCACACCCCCCGGACCCCCCGTGGGATACTTGGGAACAGATGAAAGCGAGAAGGACTCATGCCGCCAGCCCCGCGCGCACCTCGTCGAGCAGCGCCTTGGCGGCCGAGCCCTGGATCTTCTGGATGTCGTCCTGGTACTTGAGGATCGCGCCAAGCGTATCGGCGATGACTTCAGGCGACAGGGCGATCACATCGAGCGCCAGCAGGCATTTGGCCCAGTCGATGGTTTCGGCGACGCCCGGTTTCTTGAACAGGTCCTCGCTGCGCAGGCGCTGGACGAAGGCCACCACCTCGCGCGACAGCGCCTCTTGCGCCTCGGGCGCGCGGGCGTGCAGGATGGCCAGTTCGCGGTCGAACGTCGGGTAGTCGACCCAGTGGTACAGGCAGCGGCGCTTGAGCGCGTCGTGCACCTCGCGCGTGCGGTTCGAGGTGAGGATGACGATGGGGGGCTCGGGGGCCTTGATCGTGCCAAGCTCGGGGATGGTCACCTGGAAATCCGACAGCGCCTCGAGCAGGAAGGCCTCGAACGGCTCGTCCGTGCGGTCCAGCTCGTCGATCAGAAGGACCGGCGCGCCGCCCGGCTGCGGCTGCATCGCCTGCAAGAGGGGGCGCGCGATCAGGTACTCCTCGGTGAAAAGTTCTGTTTTCAACGTGTTGCGGTCTGCCGCGCCCGACGCCTCGGCGGTGCGGATGGCGATCATCTGGGCGGCAAAGTTCCACTCGGCCACTGCACTGGCCGCATCCAGCCCCTCGTAGCATTGCAGCCGGATCAGGCGGCGGCCAAGGGCGGCGGCGATGGCCTTGGCGATCTCGGTCTTGCCGACGCCCGCCTCGCCCTCGAGGAACAGCGGACGGCCGAGTTTCAGCGACAGGAACACCACCGTCGCAAGCGCCCGCGAGGTGACGTAGCCCTGGGCGTCCAGCAGTTTTTCGACGGCGTCGATGCTTTGGGGCAGGTTTGTCATGGGGCCTCTTGCGCTTGGCCGTCACGTTGGCGGGTCGGCCGGGCGGGGTCAAGCGGCGGATCGGGCGGGTGCGACCAAGGTTGGGGGTTCGGATTTGAAACCCGGCGGGGATCGGCGTATGCAAGGGCGATCCCGACAGGAGGTTCCCATGGACATGCCCCCCCGCCCGATCCTCAAGGCCAAGGATGCGCCCGATCTGGGGGCCTTCGACTGGTCCGATCCGTTCCGGCTGGAGGACCAGCTGACCGGGGAGGAACGCATGCTGCGCGACGGGGCGGCGGCGTTTTCGGCCGACCGTCTGGCCCCCAGGGTGACGCGCGCCTATGCGGACGAGGTGGTGGACCCCGGTGTTTTCAAGGAGATGGGGGATGCCGGGCTGCTCGGCGCGACGATCCCCGAGGAGTATGGCGGCCTGGGTGCGGGCTATGTCGCCTATGGCCTGATCGCGCGCGAGGTGGAGCGGGTCGACAGCGGCTATCGCTCGATGATGTCGGTGCAGTCCAGTCTAGTGATGTATCCGATCTATGCCTATGGGTCCGAGGCGCAGCGGCGGAAGTATCTGCCGGGGCTGGCGGCGGGAACGCTGATCGGCTGTTTCGGGCTGACCGAGGCCGATGCGGGCAGCGATCCGGGGGGGATGAAGACGCGGGCGGTGGCGATCCCTGGGGGGTATCGTCTGAACGGGTCCAAGATGTGGATTTCCAACGCGCCGATTGCGGATGTGTTCGTGGTCTGGGCCAAGTCCGAGGCGCATGGCGGCAAGATCCGGGGGTTTGTTCTTGAGAAGGGCACGCCGGGGCTTTCGGCCCCCAAGATCGGCGGGAACCTCAGCTTGCGGGCCTCGGTCACCGGGGAAATTGTCCTGCAGGATGGGGAGGTTACGGAAGATGCGCTGCTGCCGCATGTGGCGGGGCTGCAGGGGCCGGTCGGCGGCCTCCACCGGGCGCGGTCCGGGATGCCCTGGGGGGTGATGGGGGCGGCGGAGGCCTGTTTCCATGCGGCAAGGGCGTACGGGCTGGACCGCAAGCAGTTCGGCAAACCCTTGGCGGGCATGCAGATTTTCCAGCTGAAGCTGGCCAACATGATGACCGAGATTTCGCTGGGGCTGCAGGCGTCGTTGCGGGTCGGGCGGCTGCTGGACGAGGCGGCGGCGGCGCCGGAGATGATTTCCATCATCAAGCGCAACAACTGCGGCAAGGCACTGGACATCGCAAGGGCCGCGCGGGACATGCATGGCGGGAACGGAATTTCGCAGGATTTCAACGTGATGCGGCATATGGTGAACCTCGAGACGGTGAACACCTATGAGGGGACGCATGATGTGCATGCGTTGATTTTGGGCCGGGCGGTGACGGGGGTGCAGGCGTTCTTTTGACCTTGGGGTGTTTCTGACCTTGGGGTGCGTGCTCGCGCGCACCGTTTGCGCGG
>JBQTJI010000121.1:0-16363 GCA_052387255.1 Gemmobacter sp.
GTGGCAGATGCCGGTCGCCTTGATCTCGACCAGAACCTCGCCCTCCCTGGGGTCGGCCAGGTTCACCTCCATCACCTGCAACGGCTGGCCTGCGGCAACGGCGACGGCGGCGCGGGTACGCATGTTCGGAACTCTCCCCCTGTTGTCGGCGTTCAGGCTGTGCCAAATCGGGGACGATTGCAACGCGCGAACGACCCCGCGCTGCCCGGTTCCGACCCGATCGTCCGGAGGACAACGATGACCCTGCTGCCCCTGCGCCTGATCCCCGCCGTGCTGCTGCTTGCCGCCTGCACCGTGGAGGTGCCGCCCGAAGCCCCGCCGACGCCGCCCGCAGGCACCTGCGGTGCTGCCGACCTTCAGGGGCTGGTCGGCCAGCCCGCCGCCGTGCTGAAGACCATGCGGTTTTCGCAGGAAACCCGCATCATCCGCCCCGGCATGGCGGTGACGATGGACTACCGCGAAAACCGGCTGAACATCGAGATCGACCGGGCCGAGCGCATTTCGAGGGTCGCATGCGGGTGATGCACCTCACGGCGATGCTGGGCTTGGCGGCCTGCATCGCCGCCCCGCCCGGCAGCGACCCCGACGCCTGCGGGGCCTCTGCCCTGCAGGACTTCGTGGGCCAGCCCGAAGCCGTCATCTACGCGACCACCTTTGTCGGCACGATCCGGGTCGTCCGCCCCGGTCAGCCGGTGACAGAGGACTATTCGACCAGCCGCACCAATTTCCATCTGGACGAACGTGGCCGGATCGCGTCGATAACCTGCGGCTGACGCTTGCCCCTACAACCGGTACGCCTTGTGGCAGGACCCGCAGGTGCCGCCGACCGCCTCCATCCCGGCCTGCACGCCCTCGACCGTCGAGGCGCCCAGCGCCGACGCGGCAGCATTCAGCTTGTCCGCCGCAGCGGTAAAGCCTGCCCAGTCCGACCAGATTTCCGGCTTGACCTTGGACTTGGGGTCGCTCGTCTGCGGTTCGAACTTGGCGGCGATCTCCGCCGACGCGGCGACGAGCACGGCCTTGGCCGCCTCGGCTGCGGTGGCCTCGAAGGGGGCCTTTCCCCCGGCCATGTCCCCCAGAATCTTGGCGTTCGCGCCGATCATGTCCATCAGTTCCTGCCGGGCCTTGGCCGCAGGGTCGGTCGCGTCTGCCGCGATGGCGACGGTGGCGAACAGGGTCAGGGCGATGACGGCAGACTTGGTCAGGTTGCGCATGGGTCTGGCTCCGGGGCTGGACATGAGCCTGCACTATAGGCGCGGCATTCCGTCGCGGTAGCGGTCATCTGCGGCGCAGCTTCGCTTTCACGCGAATGTCATTGGCGCGGTGCGGGCACTGTCACTCGAAACAGGCCGCGCGCCCGTCGGCCCTGATCGTCTCGGCCCCGTCGGCGATCTGTGCTGCACGGCGGCGCGTGAACGACCCCGGTTTTCCGGCATCCCGCCCCTTGGGGTCGGGCAGCACGGCGGCCAGACGCGCGGCCTGCTGTGCCGTCAGGTCGCGCGCGTCCACCCCGAAATGATGCTGCGCCGCCGCCTGCACGCCGAACACGCCCTCGTCGAATTCGGCCACGTTCAGATAGACATGCAGGATGCGCCGCTTGGTCCAGACCAGTTCCACCACCGGCGTCAGGGCCGCCTCCAGTCCCTTGCGCAGCCAGTTGCGCCCATGCCAGAGGAACACGTTCTTCACCACCTGCTGCGACAGGGTCGACGCGCCGCGCCCCCCGCCCTCGCCCAGGGCGTCGCGGATCGCCGCCATGTCAAAGCCCCAGTGCAGGCAATAGTTCGCGTCCTCGGCCGCCACGACCGACCGCGCCATCACGGGTGCGATGTCGTCCCAGGCCACCCAGTCCCGGTCCAGGGGCCCCAGCCGCCAGCGTTCCTGCATCTGATAAATGTTGATCGGCGGCGGCACGACCGCGAACAGCACCACCAGAAACGCATAGAACGCCGCAACCACCAGAACCCCCCACGCCGCCCACCGCAGCACCCGCCGCCACAACGGCCGCCGCGCGACCGCCGCAGGCTTGGCACGGCTCTTGCGCTTTCTCGCCTTCGGAACGGTCTCGCTCATGGGCCGCAGCTTAGACGGCGCGCCTCGGCAGGCGTCAACCCTTGCCGCCGCCCAGCTGGTCGGACGGCAGGCCCAGCCCCTCGTGCGGTTCCAGCACGGCGCGCAGCCGCTCTTCGGCCTCGTGGCTCAGCGAGGTCTGCACGATCCGCCCCTTGGCGCGGAACGTCTCCAGCCGCTCGATCACCTTGTCGGCCGTCATCTTGCGCAGCAGCACGCCCACCGCCGCGCCCCCCTTGTCCAGGCTTTCGCCGACATTGCGCAGGAAGTCGTCGTTGATGCCGATGTCGCTCAGCTTGCCCGCGATGGCCCCGGCCCCCGCCCCCACAGCCGCCCCGACGATGGGGTTCAGGAACAGAAGGCCCACCAGCGCGCCCCAGATGCTGCCGCCCACGGCACCGCCCGCCGTCAGGTTCATCGCCTGGTGCAGCGTCACCTCTCCGCTGTCAGACCGGGTCACGATCACCACATCCTCCATCTCGATCAGGTATTCCTTCTGCATCTGCACCAGTTCCGCCCGCGCGGTGAATGCGGTCGCCTCATCCTCGAAGGCGACGATGATCAGTTCCGACATGGGGGTCCTCCTCGGGGGGTGCCTGTCGCCGCAATCCTAGCACAGCCAAAGCGCTTTGAGAGATGATTCGTGCGGCCCAGGCTTGGCAAGTCTTGCCAAGTCCTGCCATCCATCCCATGATGGCCCATGGCCACGATGAACATCTCGCTTCCCGACGACATGAAGGCCTTCGTGGACGAACAGGTCCGCACCCGCGGCTACATGACCGCCAGCGAATATGTGCGCGATGTGCTGCGACGGGAACGGGATGTCGAGCAGTTCCGGTCGATGCTGGAAACCACGGTTCCTACGCCGATTGACCAGTTCGACGACGCCTTCTTCGCCCGGATGCGTGCCAAGATCGACGGCGCCAGGTCTCGATGACGGCTGGCGACCTTCCGCCAGACGCACGGGCTGATTTTGAGGCAATCATCGACCATTACATTGTCGAAGCGAATTTTCTCGTGGCCGAGCGGTTCTACGATGCAGCGGTCCGCACGCTGAACTTCATTCGAGATTTCCCAGTTGCTGGGTCACCGCGCCTCGGCGTCACCATCCGCAACGCACGCGCCCGGTGCTGGCCCGTCGAGGGTTTCCCCTACGTAGTCATATACATCGTCCGGAACGACCGGCCAGAGATCCTGCGCATCCTCCACACCGCCCGCGACATCCCCTCCTTGCTGCACGACCGGGAATAGCGGGCTGCGCATCGCGGCATGCGAAGTTGCTTCCCCTACTCCTGCGGCAGTCCCCCCTCCGGCCCGTCCTTGGCCAGCGACGATTTCGGCGCGCGCGGGTTGGCCCTGCGCGCGTCGATGCGGGTCTTGGCGTAGGACGCGATGACGGCAACGGCGATCAGCGTGCCCAGCGACAGGACCAGCACGATCCAGGTCAAATCCATGACGTCTCTCCGGGAAGATGGACCTCTGCGCGACAAACACCGCGCAGACGCCCATGGTTCCCCGCCGCTACTCGGCCGGCACCGCCTCGCGCTCGTCGCTCAAGGGGTGGGGCAGGCGCGACAGCATTTCCTTCGGGCAGACCTGCAGGATGTTCCGCCGCTCCTCGGCCCAGTTGTCGAGGATGCGCTTGGCCTTCACGCTGCCCGTCTCCCGGACATGGCGCTCGACCAGGCCCAGCACCTGGTTCTCCCAATGGGGATGGGACAGGGCGCTGACGACCAGGGTCTCGGCGTTGATGAAATCCTCGGCCACCCCCTTGGGATCGTGGACATAGGCCATCCCCCCCGTCATGCCCGCGCCGAAATTCGCCCCGATCCGCCCCAGGATCACGGCCACGCCCCCGGTCATGTACTCGCACCCGTTCGACCCGCAGCCCTCGACCACCACCCGCGCGCCACTGTTGCGCACCGCGAACCGCTCGCCCGCCCTCCCGGCGGCAAAGAGATGCCCGTCGGTCGCGCCATACAGCACGGTGTTGCCGATGATGGTGTTCTCCGACGCCTCCAGCGGCGACGACATCGGCGGGCGCACCACGATCAGGCCCCCGGACAGGCCCTTGCCGACATAGTCGTTGGCATCCCCCATCACCTCGACCCGCAGGCCGCGCACCGCAAAGGCCCCCAGCGACTGCCCGCAGGACCCCGTCAGCTTGACCGTCAGATGGTCGGGCTGCAGCCCGTTCCGCATCCCGAACTTGCGCACGATGTGGGAACTGGCCCGCGTGCCGATGGTGCGGTGCGTGTTCCGCACCGCATAGGACAGCTGCATCTTCTCGCCGTCCTCAAAGAACCGCGCGCCGTCCCGGATGATCTCGGCATCCAGCGTGTCGGGCACCGCATTGCGCGGCTTGGACCGGTCGTAGGTGATCTTTTGCGACCCGTCGACGGTGATCAAGAGCGGGTTCAGGTCGAGGTCATCCAGATGCGCCGCCCCGCGGCTGACCTGCGTCAAGAGGTCAGGCCGCCCGATGATCTCGTCCATCGACCGCGCGCCGATCTGGGCCAGGATCTCGCGCACCTCCTGCGCATAGAAGGTGATCAGGTTCACCACCTTGTCCGCCGTCCCGGTGAATTTCGCGCGCAACGACTCGTTCTGCGTGCAGACGCCCACCGGACAGGTGTTCGACTGGCACTGCCGCACCATGATGCAGCCCATGGCGATCAGCGCGGCGGTGCCGATGCCGTACTCCTCGGCCCCCATCATCGCCGCCATCACCACGTCGCGCCCCGTGCGCAGGCCCCCGTCGGTGCGCAGGGTCACCCGTTCGCGCAGGTTGTTCATCGACAGCACCTGATGCGCCTCGGTCAGGCCCATTTCCCAGGGCAGGCCGGCATACTTGATGCTGGTGGCCGGAGACGCCCCGGTGCCGCCATTATGCCCCGAAATCAGGATGTTGTCGGCCTTGGCCTTGGCCACCCCGGCGGCGATGGTCCCGACGCCGGACTGGCTGACCAGCTTCACAGTCACCTTGGCGCGCGGGTTGATCTGCTTGAGGTCATAGATGAGCTGCGCCAGATCCTCGATCGAATAGATGTCGTGGTGCGGCGGCGGACTTATCAGCGTCACCCCCGGCGTCGAATGCCGCAGCCGCGCGATCAGGGCCGTCACCTTCATGCCCGGCAACTGCCCGCCCTCGCCCGGTTTGGCCCCCTGCGCAACCTTGATTTCCAATTCCTCACAAGCGTTCAGGTATTCCGCCGTCACACCAAAACGCCCCGACGCAACCTGCTTGATCTTGGCGCTCGGGTTGTCGCCGTTCGGTTCCGGCACGAAATGCGCCGGGTCCTCGCCCCCCTCGCCACTGTCCGACTTCGCCCCGATCCGGTTCATCGCCACGTTCAGCGTCTTGTGCGCCTCGGGCGACAGCGCACCCAGCGACATGCCCGGCGTCACGAACCGCTTGCGGATCGACGTGATCGACTCCACCTCCTCGATGGGCACGGGCTTGCCCAGCGTCTTGATGTCCAAGAGGTCGCGAATGTGAATGGGCGGATTGGCCCGCATCGCCGCACTGTACTGCTTCCACAGGTCATAGCTGGCCCGGTCGCAGGCCGCCTGCAGCATGTGCATCGTCTGGGCTTCCCAGGCGTGCTTTTCCCCCGTCCGCCGCGCCTTGTAGAACCCGCCGATGGGCAGCACGTCGCTGCCGCCGCGCCAGCCCTTGGCGTGCACCTCCTCCAGCTTCTGCTCGATCCCGTGCAGGCCGATGCCGCTGATCCGGCTGTGCATGCCGGGGAAATACTCGGCCACCATGGCGCGGCTCAGGCCAACCGCCTCGAAGTTCAGGCCGCCGCGATAGGACGAGACGACCGAGATTCCCATCTTCGACATGATCTTCAAAAGCCCGGCGTCGATGGCGTCGCGATAGCGCCGCATCGCATCGGTCAGGCCCCCTTCGATCAGCCCCCGCCCGATCCGGTCGGCGATGCTGTCTTGCGCCAGATAGGCGTTGACGGTCGTCGCCCCGCAACCGATCAGCACCGCAAAGTAATGCGGATCGATGCATTCCGCGCTGCGGACGTTTATCGAACAAAAGGTCCGTAACCCCTTCCGCGTCAGCCAGGAATGCACGGCCGATGTCGCCAGGATCATCGGCATCGCGACCTTTTCGGGCCCCTGATGCTCGTCCGTCAGCACCAGTTGCCCGGCCCCCGACCGCACCGCATCCTCGGCTTCGGCGCGGATGCGTTCCAGCCCGACGCGCAGGTCGTCCAGGCTGGGCCCGACCGGGAAGGTACAGTCGATGAAGGCCACCTGCGCGCCGAACCGCTGCACCAGCACGTCGAATTCGGCGTTGGCGATGAACGGAGATTCCAGAACCAGAATCTCGGTCTGGCTGGAGTTCTCGTCCAGCACGTTCCGCAGGTTCCCGAACCGCGTCTTCAGGCTCATCACCCGGCCTTCGCGCAGGCTGTCGATGGGCGGGTTGGTGACCTGCGAAAAGTTCTGGCGGAAGAAATGCGACAGCGGGCGGTAGACCGACGACAGCACGGCGGCGGGGGTGTCATCCCCCATCGACGCCACCATCTCCTTGCCATCCTCGGCCATCGGGGCCAGGACCTGCTCCAGTTCCTCGACCGTATAGCCCGCCGCAATCTGGCGCTTGCGCAGGTCTGCGCCGGAAAAACACGCCCGCTCGGGCACGTCCTTCAGCAGCGAATTCAGGTCGGTGACCCTCTCGATCCACTCGCCATAGGGCTGCGCGCGCGCCAGTTTGTCCTTCATCGCCGCGTCGTGATACAGCTTGCCGTTCGCCATATCGACCGCGATCATCTGCCCCGGCCCGAGCGCTCCCTTTTCCCGAACGGTCGTTTCGTCAACCGGGACCATCCCCGCCTCGGACCCGGCAATCAGCAGCCCGTCGCCCGTCACCACATAGCGCATCGGCCGCAGCCCGTTGCGGTCGAGGCCCCCGCAGACCCACCGCCCATCCGTCATCGCCAGCGCGGCAGGCCCGTCCCAGGGCTCCATCACCGCGTTGCAATAGGCGTACATGTCGGCCCAGGCCTTCGGCATGTCCGTCGTGGCCTTCGACCAGGCCTCGGGCACCAGCATGGTCTTGGCCATCGGCGCCGACCGCCCCGACCGCACCAGCACCTCGAACACCGCATCGAGCGCGCCGCTGTCGCTGGTCCCCGAGGGGATGATCGGCTTGATATCCTCGGCCGCCTCGCCGAAATTCGCGCTCGCCATGCGGATCTCGTGGCTCCGCATCCAGTTCACGTTGCCCTTCAGCGTGTTGATCTCGCCATTGTGAGCGAGCATTCGGAATGGCTGCGCCAGCCACCATTGCGGGAAGGTGTTGGTGCTGTACCGCTGGTGATAGATGGCAAAGGCGCTCTCGTACCGTTCGTCCATCAGGTCGGGATAGAACACCGCAACCTGCTCGGCCAGCATCATGCCCTTGTAGATGATGCTGCGGCAGGACAATGAACACAGGTATACCCCCGCGATATGCGCCGCCAGCGCCGCCTTCTCGATCCGGCGGCGGATGATGTACAACTCGCGCTCGAACGCCTCGGCGTCGATGTTCTTTTCGTTGCGGATCAGGATCTGCTCGATCTCGGGCCGCGTCGCATTGGCCTTGTCACCCAGCACAGAAACATCCACCGGCACATGCCGCCAGCCATAGATGTAGTGCCCCATCCGCAGCACTTCGCTTTCCACGATGGTCCGGCAGCGCTCCTGCGCCCCGAAATCGGTGCGCGGCAGGAACACCTGGCCGACCGCGATCAGCTTGCCCATGTCGGGTTCATGGCCGGTCCGGCGGATCACGTCGTAAAAGAACTTCACCGGAATCTGCACATGGATGCCCGCCCCGTCGCCGGTCTTGCCATCGGCATCCACCGCGCCCCGGTGCCAGACGGCGCGCAAGGCGTTGATACCGTTCTCGACCACCTTGCGCGAGGGCTTGCCCGAGATCGACACCACCAGACCGACGCCGCAGGACGAATGTTCGTCCTCGGCCCGGTAAAGCGAATGATCATTCATATAGGCCCGCTTTGCCTCTTCGGCCTGCACCCAGGCGTCGTTGAAACCGGTCATTGCTTGCCCTTTCCCATCAGATAGGTGATCGCGTCGCGGTATACTTCCGCCGGCCCGATGTCCCAGACGCTGGCTTCGCCCAGGTCCCACAACTCGCGCCAGTCGATGTACTGCGCCTGGAAGTTCCCCAGATCCAGCTCGAACGGCGCAAGCTGCTGGAACGGCTCGGCCAGCAGCGTCGACAGCAGGAACGGCGCGTGCCCGATGAACGGCATGCCGTCGCGCAAGCTGGTCACCACGGTGCTGACGACCGGTTCCTGCAGTTGGCCCGTCAGGTCCGATGGCTCGTCGATCCGGCCGACCCACAGGCGCACCGGCTTCAGCCCCTTGGCCGACCCGAAACTGTAGAACTTGCGCTCGTCGATCAGCCTAATCCCGGACACGGATCACCCCCAGGGGCAGCGCGGACAGCACCGCGTCGCATTCGAACAGCGGCTCGGTCACGGCAAAGCCCGGCTCGCCGGGAAACACGAATTCGACCGGGCTGCCGTCCATTGGCAGGTATTCGCCATCGCCGCCGTCCCACAGGCTGGGGCCGGCAAAGAAGGTGCGCCAGTCGGGATGGATGTATTCGTTGCCCTTCGACCGGCGCAGCAAGGTGCCGTCCGGATCGCGTTCCTCAAACTCGAACTCGGTCTGCTGCAGGGTGATCCCGTCGATCACCACGGACTTTCCGGTCAGCCGGTCGAACCCGCGCACGCGCGACCGCCGCCCGTCGTCCTTGGACAGGTCGAAGGCAAAGGTGTCGACCCCGCCCAGAAGGTCGCTGAAACTGGCCGGGTCCTCGGGGTTCGGGTCCAGTGTCTGCCGGACTGGGGGATTGACGTCGTAGCTTTCGACCCATTGCGATTCCGCGTCGATGCGGCTGACGAAGAACATCCCCTCCTGGTCGAAGTCGGCTCGCCACTGGTCGCCCGGCGTGTCGGCGGTGCATTTGTAGTACTGCGACACCCGGCACTGCCGGGCCTGCACCGTCATCCAGGTGGTGCAGCCCTGCGGCGGGCTGAAGGTGCCGGCCGCCTGTGCGGGCGGTGGCGCAAGGGTCAGCAATGCCGTCGCCAGAATCAGAATGCGCATCTCGCCCGTCCCTTCGTTGTAGGTCAACACCTGTGACCTAATTCCAACACTTGCCTCGCCGCATGCCGCCCCACGTCTCCACGCAGGGAAGACGCAAGGAAGACGTCCTATTCGGCGGCCACCGAGGCCGCCGCCCCCTGCGCAAGATAGTCCAGAATCGCCGCCGCCGCCTCACGTCCGTCGCGGATCGCCCAGACCACAAGCGAGGCTCCGCGCACGATGTCGCCCACGGCATAGACGCCGGGCAGGTTGGTGGCGTGGGTCTGGAAGTCGGCGCGCACGGTGCCCCAGCGGGTGACCTTGAGGTCCGACCCCCACAGCCCCGGCAGGTCCTCGGGCTCGAACCCCAGCGCCATGATCACGAGGTCGGCGGGCTCCACATAGTCGGCCCCCTCGATGATCTCGGGGGCCTGCCGCCCCGTGGCATCGGGCGGTCCGAGGCGCATCTTCTGCACCATCACACCCTCGACGCGCATGCCGCCCGTGAATCCGCGCGGCGCGGAAAGCCACAGGAAATCAACGCCCTCTTCCTCGGCATTGGCGACTTCGCGCTGGCTGCCCGGCATGTTCGCGCGGTCGCGGCGATACAGGCACTTCACCGACAGCGCGCCCTGCCGCACGGCGGTGCGCACGCAGTCCATCGCCGTGTCGCCGCCGCCGATCACCACCACGCGCTTGCCTGCCGCATTCAGCGTGCCGTCGTCAAAGGCTGGAACCTCGTCGCCAAAGCCTTTGCGGTTCGAGGCCGTCAGGAACTCCAGCGCCGCCACCACGCCCTCGGCCCCGACGCCCGGCACCGTCAGGTCGCGCGCCTTGTAGACGCCGGTGGCGATGACCACCGCATCATGCTGGCCCCGGATCGCGTCGAAGGACAGGTCGCGCCCCACATCGCAGTCGGCCACGAACTGCACGCCGCCCTCTTCAAGCTGCGCAATGCGTCGCATCACCACGGGTTTTTCCAGCTTGAAGCCCGGAATCCCATAGGTCATCAGCCCCCCCGCGCGGTCATACCGGTCATAGACGCGCACCTGCACGCCCGCACGCCGCAGCACGTCCGCCGCCGCCAGCCCCCCCGGACCAGCCCCGATGATGCCCACTGATTCTGGGCGTTCCACATGCGGGCGGATCGGCTTGACCCAGCCCTGCTCCCACGCCGTGTCGGTGATGTACTTCTCGACCGACCCGATGGTGACGGTGCCGTGGCCCGACTGCTCGATCACGCAGTTGCCCTCGCACAGCCGGTCCTGCGGGCAGATGCGGCCGCAGATTTCGGGAAAGGTGTTGGTCGCCTGGGCAATCTCGTAGGCCTCCTGCAACCGGCCCTGCGCCGTCATGCGCAGCCAGTCGGGGATGTTGTTGTGCAGAGGGCAATGCGTCTGGCAATAGGGCACGCCGCACTGGCTGCACCGTCCCGCCTGGTCGGCGGCCTTCTCGGCGGCGTACTCGCGGTAAATCTCGCCGAAATCCTTGGCGCGCAGATCTGGCGGGCGCTTTTCCGGCATTTCGCGCGCAAGCGTCACGAAACGCAGCATCTTTTCCTTCGCCATGGGGTCCGCCTTTGGCCTTGTGACACGAGCGCGCCTTGATACTGCGGGCGGAGCCGAAATAAAAGTCAAACGTGCTGACCCATATTCACGATTTTTCGCCCGAAGGTCAGAAATGATGTCCCATTCGCCCGAAAATGGATATCACATGCTGACCTATCTGGTCAGAACCCCATCGCCAGCAAGCCAAGTGCCAGCGATCCCACGATGATTCGCCACCACCCGAACAGCGCGAACCCCCGGCGCGACACGAAATCCAGCACCCACCGCACCACCAGTACCGCCGTGACAAAGGCCGCCGCGAACCCGACGGCAATCTCGGTCCAGGCCGACAGGTCCAGCACGTTGCGGCTTTTCCACAGGTCAAAGGCAAAGGCCCCCGCCATCGTCGGCATCGACAGAAAGAACGAAAACTCCGCCGCAGCGCGCTTGCCCACCCCCAGCATCAGCGCGCCCACAATCGTGGCCCCCGACCGCGAAACCCCCGGAATCATGGCGAAACACTGGATGATCCCGATCACCAGCGCGGTGCGGAACGACAGCGCCATGGGGTCGTGGACCACCGGCGGCGGGGCCATCCGATCAACGAACAACAGCACGACGCCCCCCAGGATCAGCATGACCGCGATCAGCCAGGGCCCCTCGAACAGCACCGTCTTGATGAAATCGCGCGCCAGCACCCCCACCACCACGGCAGGCAGGAACGCCAGCAGCACCGACAGGACGAACCGCCGCGCCCCCGGATCGGTCGGCACCGCCCGGAACACCGCCAGCAGTTTCGCCGCATAGACCGACAGGATCGCCAGCACCGCGCCCAGCTGGATCACCACCTCAAAGGTGCGCCCCGCACTCTCGAACCCGATGAAGTGCCCGGCCAGCAGCAGGTGGCCCGTGGACGACACCGGAATGAACTCGGTCAGCCCCTCGACCACGCCCAGGAACAGGGCGGACAGCAGCGTGTCGGCCAAGGCTCAGGTCTTCCGCAGGTTCTTGGCGCTTTCCTTGATCGCCGCATACTGGCCTGACGGGCGATAGCGCCACAGGTATTCGGGCAGAACCGCGTCCATCGACACCGGTGTGATCCCCAGGTCGGCAAACCCCTTGGCCCCCGGTGCCACCACGTTGTCGCGGGCCAGGTTCGCCACCTGGTCACGCGTCAGCATCCCGTTCTCGATCAGCCCGCCGGTCGCGAACTGCACGAAGTCGAACCCCGCCGCCACGATCCGCGCGGCAAAGAACGGCAGCCCCAGCACCAGCTTGCGCCGCCGGATCACCGCCAGCATCCTGCCCATCAGGTCGCGGAACGTGGCCACTTCGGGCCCGCCCAGCTCATAGATGCCCGGTGCCGCCTGCCCCTTGGCGCCCAGCACCACCGCCTGCGCCACGTCGCCCACATGCACCGGCTGGAACCGCGTCCCGGGCCCCACCACCGGCAGCACCGGCCCCATCCGCGCCATCGCGGCAAAGCGGTTGAAGAACTGGTCCTCGGTCCCGAAGATGATCGAAGGCCGCAGGATCACGGCACCCGGAAACGCCGCCAGCACCGCCGCCTCGCCCGCCGCCTTGGACCGGGCATAGGCGCTGTCCGACCCCGCATCCGCCCCGATGGCCGATACCTGCACCAGATGCGCCACCCCCGCCTCGGCCGCCAGGCGCGCGATCCGCCCCGCACCCGCGGCCTGCACGGCGTCAAAGCTCTGCCTGCCGACCGCGTTCAGGATGCCCACGCAGTTGACCACCGCCTGCGCCCCGCGCAGCGCCGCCGCAACGCTCGCATCGTCGCGGATGTTGCAGGCCACCGGCTCGACCTGCCCCGGCGTGCCATAGGGGCGCACGAACAGGGCCTCGTTCGGCCGCCGCACCGCCACGCGCACCCGCCACCCCGCCTGCGCCATGGACTTCGCGACATAGCGCCCGACAAACCCCGAGCCGCCAAAGATCGTGACCAGTCCGGCCATGGGTCCGCCTCCGTGCAATCGCGCTGGCCGATGGATACCCCCTGCGCCCTGCACAAACAAGCGCCAAGGGCGCTTCCGAAATTTCGCCGCCCCCGCCCCCGCCCCCGTTGACACCCCCCGCCCCCCCCGCTAACCCCCCCGCCAGTGCCCAGATGGCGGAATTGGTAGACGCACTGGTTTCAGGTACCAGCGCCGCAAGGCGTGGAGGTTCGAGTCCTCTTCTGGGCACCACCCTACCGCGACATCCCCCCCTCTCGCCTGACCTGACCGGAGTTCGGGGACCTGCCGACGACGGGATGGACCAGAGGCAAGGGCGCATGTGCCCTGCGGATCGGCGGCTTCGCCGACCTGCGTGGCCGTCAGCCGATGACCGCCGCCCGGACCCACATCGCCCACAGCCCCAGTGCCAGCCAGGGCCCGAAGGCCACCTCGGCCCCGCCGCCGCGCGACCGTTGCACCAGCGCCGCCGCCAGGCCCCCCGCCGCCGCGATGAGCAGCACGAAGGGCAGCGCCTGCCAGCCCAGCCAGGCCCCCGCGCCCCCGAACAGCTTGGCATCGCCGAGGCCCAGCCCCTCGCGCCCCGTCCGGCGGAAATGCACCGCGCCGATGGCCCAGAACAGCCCGTACCCGACCACCGCGCCGACCAGGTGATCGGGCAGGCGCGGGCCCATCGCGGCCAGTGCCAGCCCCGCCAGCGCCAGCATCAGCGACAGCCCGTCGGGAATGCGCAGCGTCCGCAGGTCGGCCCGCGCGATGGCCACCAGCAACCCGGACAGCACCACAGTCGCGAACACCACAACCGGCACCGGATGGTCCGCAGCGGGCAGGTCGGGCAAGATCACCGTTTCGTGTCCTTCCGCCGCCGACATTCCTGCAGGCCCCTCGCACGCGCGCGAAACTTCCCGCGCGCAGGCTCCGTTCTCCGCTGTGCCAGACCCTGTCCGGCGCGGCAAGCCATCCGCTTTGCCGAAGACCTTTGCGCACCGGACAGGGAACGATCGATCACGCTTCAAGATGCACCCAAGACGGTTGCTGGCACCGCCCAACGGAGGACCCTATGACACGTCACGGAACCTATCTGCTCGGGACTGCGTTCGCCGTCCTGGCCACCGTCGCCGGACCGGCGGCCGAGGCCTCGAGCCACCGCGAGGCCCCGGCCATCGCGGGCATGCCGCGCGTCGATGCGACCGACTTCTACATGTTCCGCAGCTTTCAGGCGGGGCGCGAAGACTGGGTCACGCTGATCGCCAACTACATCCCGGTTCAGGCCCCCTACGGCGGCCCGAACTATTTCACCCTCGACAATGACGCGATCTACGAGATCCTCATCGACAACGACGGCGACGCGGTCGAGGACATCACCTTCCAGTTCGACTTCTCGACGGCGCTTGCGGCCGGCGGCAACGGCATCGCGCTGGACATCGACGGCGCGCAGGTGGGCATTCCGCTGCGCCAGGCCGGTCAGGTCGGGACCGCCATCGGCAGCCCGAACATCAACGAGACCGAGACCTACACGGTCAACGTCATCACGGGCGACCGCCGCACCGGCACCGTGGTGCCGCTGCGCGTTGCGGGCAACCCGTCGCAGACCACCTTCGTCAAGCCCATCGACAACATCGGCCTCAAGACCATCCCGAACTACGAGGCCTATGCCGATGCCCACATCTACCGCACCAGGTACACCGGCTGCGACGGCACCGGCCGGGTCTTTGTCGGCCAGCGGGCCGAGGCTTTCGCGGTGAACCTGGGCGAAATCTTCGACCTGGTGAACCTGGTGCCGATCCAGGGCGCGCCGACCGGGGCCTGGCCGCAGTACAACGTGGCCAGCCCCTTCCCCGGCGGCATCGTGCAGTCGCGCGACAACGACGACCTTGTCGGCAAGGCCAACGTGACCTCGCTGGCGATCGAACTGCCGATCGCCTGCGTGGTCGGCGACGGCAACGGCGTGATCGGCGGCTGGACCACGGCCAGCCTGCCGCAGAACCGCGCGCTGTCGGGCGCGCCCGACTACAACGCCTCGGCCACCAACGCGGGACCCTTCGTGCAGGTGTCGCGCCTGTCGAACCCCTTGGTGAACGAGGTCGTGATCGGGCTCAAGGACAAGAACCTGTTCAACGCGGTCGAACCCACCTCGGACGGGGCGGTGGCCACCTATGTCACCAACCCGACGCTGCCCGCGCTGATCGACCTTCTGTTCCGCGGCGCGGTCGGCTCGCCCACCAACATCGCGCCGTCGAACTTTCCGCGGAACGATCTGGTGACGGCCTTCCTGACCGGCTTCCCCGGCTTCAACCAGCAGGCCACCGTGACCGGGTCGGAAATGATGCGCCTGAACACCGCCGTCCCGCCCACGCCGCGCACCGAACAGCACAGCTTCGGCGTGGTGGCCGAGGATCTGGCGGGATACCCGAACGGTCGGCGGCCGGGCGATGACGTGGTCGATATCGCGCTGCGCGTGGTGATGGGGGCGCTCTGCCATCCGGTGCCGCTCGGGGCCGAACTCGGTGTTCCGGGGGCGGTCGAGGACACGCCTTCGGACCTGATCAACCTCGGGCTCTGCGATCCGTCCGACGCACCCGTCGGCAACGCGCCGCTGACCGACGGCGCGCCGATCCGGGCCACCGAACTGAACCCGCGCTTCCCCTACCTGAACGCGCCGATCCCGGGTTCGCCCAACTGATCCCACCACGACGTCAGGGGCGGCGGCAGCAATGCCGCCGCCCTTTCTCATGGGACGACGGCCCCCCGCCACCGCCGCACCGCCACCACCTCGTTGCCCCCCGCCGCCCCGATGCGGCGCAACAGCAGGCTGCCCCCCGTGATCTCGACCGCCCCGATCCGCGCCGTCACCCGCACCTCGAACAGGCGCGAGGCATAGCCGATCCCCGGCAGCAGCACCAACTGCACCGCCGTCATGTCCTCGGGCGTCAGGCGGCCCTTCAGGCGGCGCAGCGCCACCAGCCCGCGCGCCTGCACCGGATTGTCGGCCAGCGCAAACAGCAGGTCGTCCGGCGCGGTGTTGATGTTCACATCCCCCGGCACTGGCAGCAGCGTGACCAGCCCGGCCAGATCGCCGACCTGATCAACCGTCAGCCCCGCCTCGGCGCGCAGGTCGTCCAGCCGCCGCAGGGGCGTTCCGCGTGCCATCCGGGCCGCGATCCGGTCGGCGGCATCGGGCGGCAGGCCGATGCGCTCGGCGACCCGTGCCAGAACCTGCGGCCCGATCCCGCCCATGCCGCGCAAGCTGTTCAGGTCGAACCGCGCCTGCGCATCCGCCAGGGTCAGCGCGAAGGTCCCCCCCTCGACCGCGATCTCGTCCTGCACGATGGCGGCCCAGGGTTCGCCCGCATGGTCGGCCCCGGGGGCCTCGGCCATGTCGCGCAGCAGGACCGCCACGGCACTCGCCTCACCCCCCGCGATCAGCGCCTCGGCACGGGCGGCATCGAGGAAGGTCTGGCTCCGCGCGATGGCCAGGTCCGACACCCGGATCATGCCGACCAGCACCGCCGAGGCCAGCGCCAGCACGACCAGCACGTTGATCAGCACGACCCCGCTGTCCGTCTGGCGATTGCCCATCCGACGCCCGTCGGCACCGCCGCCCCCCTCACCCCCAACCCCTCTCCCCAAGTGGGAGAGGGGAGTCAGGTGGCGCTG
>JBQTJI010000122.1:0-27469 GCA_052387255.1 Gemmobacter sp.
CACGAACCGCCATCGCCCCCCCGGCAACCCCGGGCACCACGCGGGCTTGCAGGGCCTCCCGCCGTTCTGTCGCGTGCGGGGCCTGACGGCCCCGCCCGGCTTGTCACTGTTGGGCCCGGCGCGCGCCAGGCGGCGCGCGGTAAGGGAGAGCCTTCGGCCGCCCAATTCCCACCCCCTCGGGGGCAACTCCAGCGTTCAGCCCCCCCGCAGCGCGCCGCAGGGCCGGGACCGCACAGCCCACCTCTGCGCGCCATCGAAGCCCCGGGCGACCCGGCAACCCTTGGGCGCTGTCGGCCAGCGCTGCGCCGCCACCCCGACGTGTGCCGCCCTCAGCGCCAGGCCAGCATCGCCGCCAGCGCCAGCATCGTCACGCCCACGCCCGCCTCCAGCCGCACCCAGGCGGCGGGCCGCGCAAAGACCGGTGCCAGCAGCCGCGCGCCATAGCCGAGGCTGGCAAAGAACGTGGCCGAGGCCGTCATCGCCCCCAGGGCAAAGGCCGTCTCCTGCGGCGCGTATTGCGCCGACACCGCCCCGATCAGCACCAGCGTGTCCAGATAGACATGCGGGTTCGCCCAGGTGAACAGCAGCGCCGTGGCCACGGTGCGCGACAGCGTCGCACCCGCCCCCTGCGGCACCAGCGCCGCGCCGCCCGCCGCCGCCTGGCGCAGGCGCTGCACCCCATAGACCGTCAGGAACGCCACCCCCGCCCACAGCATCACCGGCTCGAGCCACGGGACCCGTGCCGCCAGCAGGCCGAACCCCGCGACACCGGCCGCGATCAGCACGGCATCCGACACCGCGCAGACCAGCACCACCGCGCCCACATGTTCGCGCCGCAAGCCCTGCCGCAGGACGAAGGCGTTCTGCGCGCCGATGGCCAGGATCAGGCTGAGGCCGATCAGAAACCCGTGGACCGCCGCCTCAGGCACCGGACAGCGCCCGCAGCACCGCCATCGCATCCCCGCGCCGGTCCCAGGGCAGGAAGACGTGGTCGTGATGAAACCCCGCCACGACATTGGCGCTGATCCCTTGCGCCGCCAGGGCCCCGGCGATGGCCGCCGTCAGGCCGACCGCCGTCAGCGCGGAATGCACGGTCAGGCTGATCCGCGCCATCGGTTCAAGCCCCGCCATCCCCGCCGCTTCCAACACGGCCAGGCGGGCGATCACCGTCATCCCCTCGTCCTCGGCGATCAGCGCAAAGGGGTCGGCGACGGCCTGCGCGGACCCAAGGGCAAAGCCGTAGGGCTCGGCGTGCAGCTCCGGGCGCATGTGGCGCAACAAGAGTGTCAGGTCGTGTTCGGCGGGCATCGCGGGTCTCCTGCTGGGTCCCTTGACCTGCCCAGCATTCCGCGCCTTAGTCCAGTTAATCCTTTTCATCCCGATGAAGCGAACCTGATGCACGACTATGCCCAGCTTGCCGCCCTCGCCGCCGTCCACCGGCGCGGCAGCTTCGATCTGGCGGCGGGAGACCTGGGGGTGACCCCCTCAGCCGTGTCGCAACGCATCAGGGCGCTCGAGGAACGGGCGGGCACCCTTTTGATCCGGCGGGGCAGCCCCTGTGCCGCGACCGACGCGGGCCTGCGGCTGGTCCGGCATGTCGAGCAGGTGATGCTGCTGGAACAGGCGCTTGGCAGCGACCTGCCCGGCCCCGACACGCCCAAGCTGCGGCTCGCGGTCAATGCCGACAGCCTGGCCACCTGGATCATCCCCGCGCTTGCCGCCGTGCCGGACATGCTGTTCGATCTGGTGATCGAGGATCAGGATGCCTCGGCCGACTGGCTGCGCCGGGGCGAGGTTGCCGCCGCCATCACCGCCGATCCGGGGCCGTTGCAGGGGTGTGATACGGTGGCGCTGGGGGCGCTGCGGTATCGTGCGACGGCAAGCCCCGCCTTCGTGGCCCGTTGGTTCGCCGGGGGGGTCACGGCGGCGGCACTGCTGCGGGCCCCCGTCCTGCAGTTCAACGACAAGGACCGGTTGCAGGCCCGCTGGGCCGAAGCACTCACCAGCGGTGCCCTCCGCCGCGCCGCCCTGCCCACCCACCGGCTGGCCTCCACCCACGGCTTCGTCGACGCCTGCCTTGCGGGCATGGCCTGGGCGATGAACCCGCAGGCGCTGGTCGCGGGCCACATCGCGGCGGGGCGGCTGGTCGGTCTGGACCCCGCGCTGCCGCTGGACGTCGGCCTGCACTGGCAGTACGCGCGGCTGACGGCCCCGGCGCTGGGGCCACTGACGCGGGCGATCCGGGCGGCGGCGGGAGTGGGGTTGGTGTAGCGGAGGTTTGACAGAAGGGGGCCGGAGGTCCGGTTTGCGGACGAAGCTGCCGTTCTCTGCGGATGCGACTGCTTCTTTCGAAGTCGAGGCAAGACCGTCACTTAGGACCGCGAGCGACCCTGTGATTTGCTGCCACGCAGGGTCGAAACGGGCACATTGACCAACTATAAATACTATGCTATGAGTTTTTTGAGGGAAATGAGGATTTTGGGATGGCAGAGTTTCGATCAGTGGAGATTGACTTCGACGTTCACAAACGCATCGAACTGGCTCGTGAGAGTTTCTCCGAAACGCCGAACGAAGTCTTGAGACGTCTGTTGGGACTAGATGCTTCGCTGGCTGTTCAGCAGGTGATTGGCGCAGCGAAGATGCGTGCTTGGTCGGGAAAGGGCGTGCAGCTTCCTCACGGTACGCGACTTCGGATGGACTACAACGGACGGACCCATGAAGGCGAGATCGTGGATGGATTGTGGATTATTGAAGGGGAGCGATTTAGCAGCCCATCAGCAGCAGCGGGAGGTGTTGCCCGAACCAAAGACGGCAAACGCACGAACCTCGACGGCTGGATTTACTGGTGGGCACTGCTGCCCAGTGAAGGAGCATGGGTGAAGTTGTCAGAGTTGCGAAGCGACGAACCGGTTGCGTCTTCACCGGCAGCAAACAATGATGAAAGGGAAATTGAAGTGAAGCTTTCACACATTTCTACTGCCGATCTACCACCGGAGAACGAAGTCATGGCTGCGCTTGAGACCCTGCTTCGCCAAAGGAAGCGGGCTGTCACCCCCTCCGAGGCCTACAAGGCTCTTGCCGATGAGTTCACCCTCACTACGAAACAACGTTCTCGGTTGATGAAAGATGGAAGGAATTACTGGGAAAACCGAGTTCAGTGGGCACGCAAAGGACTTGTAGACGCCGGGATCATGGCTAGGGAGCCTCGTGGCATTTGGAGCATAGCGAAGTCCTAGCCAGAACGGTCCATCAACTGCACTGGCAGGGACGGATAACGACCGTCCGTTCCGGGCTCCAAGCGGCCACCCGATCGGCTTGCCGCTCCCGCTCCCCCCGACCGACGTTACTCCAACAACGCCGCCACATCCTCGGGGATGTCGAAATTGTGCGTCACCGTCTGCACGTCGTCGTCTTCCTCCAGCAGATCGATCAGCCGCATCAGCTTCTGCGCCGTCTCAAGGTCCACCTCGGTCACGACCTGCGGCTTCCAGATCAGTTTGGACTCGGTCGACTCGCCCAAGGCCTTCTCCAGCGCATCCGACACCGCGTTCAACGCCTCGACCGAGCAATAGATCCAGTGCCCGTCCTCGTCGCTTTCCACGTCGTCGGCCCCGGCGTCCAGTGCCGCCATCATCACGTCGTCGGCAGACCCCGCCTCCACCGGATAGGAAATCTCGCCCACCCGGTCGAACCCGTGGCTGACCGACCCGGTCTGGCCCATGTTGCCACCCGCCTTGACGAAATAGCTGCGCACGTTCGACGCGGTGCGGTTCAGGTTGTCGGTCATCGCCTCGACGATGATGGCGATACCGCCGGCACCATACCCCTCATAGCGGATCTCGGTATAGTCGGCCCCGTCGCCCATCTGGGATTTCTTGATGGCGCGGTCGATCACGTCCTTGGGCATCGACAGCACCTTGGCCGCCTTGACCGCCAGGCGCAGGCGGGGGTTCATGTCGGGGTCGGGCATGCCCATCTTGGCCGCCACGGTGATCTCCTTGGCCAGCTTCGAGAACATCTTCGAGCGCAGCTTGTCCTGCTTGCCCTTGCGGTGCTGGATGTTCGCCCATTTCGAATGGCCTGCCATGACCCTGTCCCCGGTGCCTGATGCGGAAAGTTGGCGGTCTGTACACCAGCCCCGCGCGGCGCTGCAACCCCGTGCCTGCGCCCACCCGGGCAACTACCCTTTGCCGCCGGCACGCCACAGGGGATGGATCACCCTCACCCCCACCCCCTCTCCCCATAGTGGGAGAGGGGAGTCCACTCAGCGCAACGTGACTCCCCTCTCCCACTATGGGGAGAGGGGCGGGGGGTGAGGGATGCAGCGCTCGCCGCCTACAACGGCCAGATCAGCGGGATCAGCGCCGAGGCCACCAGCCCGGTGATGATGTTCAGCGGAATCCCGATGCGCACATAGTCGGTGAACCGGTATCCGCCGGGGCCATAGACCATCATGTTGGTCTGGTACCCGACCGGCGTGGCAAAGGCGAGCGTGGCCGAGAACATCACCGCCACCGCAAAGGGGCGCGGGTCCATCCCCAGCGACAGCCCCAGTTCTATGGCAATCGGGGTATAGATCACCGCGACCGCGTTGTTCGACAGGAACTCGGTCATCATCATGCCCAGAAGGTACACGCACAGGATCAGCAGGAACGGCGAAAGCCCCTCCAGCCAGGGACTGACGACCGTGACGATCAGGGCCACCGCCCCCGACTGCTGCAACCCCTCGCCCACCGCCAGCATGGCGAAGATCATCGCCAGAAGCCGCCCGTCGACGAACGACAGCGCCTCGTCGCTGTCGATGCAGCGGGTCAACAGGATGACCGCCACCGCCACCAGCCCCAGCGCCATGATCGGAGCCACCTCCAGCGCCGACAGGATCACGATCGAGGCCAGCGCCGCGATGGCGATGGGCGACTTGTGGCGCAGGAAGGCCTTGGTCGTGGGATGGGTGATGTCCACCAGGTCCATGTCGGCGGCCAGCCGCTGGATGTCCTGGATCGCCCCTTCCAGCAGCAGGGTGTCGCCCACCCGCACCACCAGTTCATCCAGTTGCCGCCCGATGTTCTGGTTGCGCCGGTGTGCCGCCAGCACATAGACGCCATAGCGCCGCCGCAGCCGCAGCTCGCCCAGGGACCGCCCCTCCATCCGGCAGCCGGGGCTGATCAGCACCTCGACCGTCTCGGTCGCGACCGACGACAGCTTGTCCACCAGCACCACGTCCTTGCGCGCCTTCAGGCCCAGAAGCTCGGTCATCTCGGTGCGCAGCACCACGCGGTCGCCCTGCTCCAGCCGCACCGCAGCCAGATCGCGCCGCAGGCTGGCGTCGCCGCGCAGCACGTCGACCACGCGCACCTTGTCGCGACGGAACATATCCACCTCCAGCGGCGCCTGCCCGATCAGCGCCGACCCCTCGGGCACCGCCACCTCGGTGAAGAACTTCATCTTGCTGCGGTCCGACAGAAGCGCCCCCATCGACTGCCGCGCGGGCAAGAGCTTGTCCGCGAACAGCGCCAGGTACAGCCCCCCCGCAACCGTGACCGCGATGCCCAGCGGCGCGATCTCGAACAGGCCAAAGGGTTCAAGACCCTGCTTGCGCGCCACCCCGTCGACCAAGAGGTTGGTCGAGGTCCCGATCAGCGTCATCATGCCCCCCATGATCGTCATGTAGCTGAGCGGGATCAGGAACTTGGATGGGGCCGCGCGCAGCCTGATGGCGATCTGGATGACCACCGGGATCATCACCGCGACCAGCGGCGTGTTGTTCATGAAGGCCGATGCACAGCCGATGAACCCGAACAGCACCGCGATGGTCAGCTTCGGGCGGTCGCCGACATGGCGTTCGGCGATGCCGATGATCATCTCGACCGCGCCGGTCCGCACCAGCCCGCCCATCACCAGGAACATCAGCACGATGGTCCAGGGGGCCGAGTTCGACAGCACCCCGATCCCCGCCTGCACCGGCAGGATGCCCAGCACCACCATCAGCGCGGCCCCGCCGATGGCCGTGACCTCGACCGGATAGGTCTCGCGGACGAACAGCACGAACATGCCCGCCAGGATCGCCAGCGCGACCCCGGCCTGCACGGGTTGGCTCAGGTCCAGTCCGATCATGCTTGCCCGACTCCCCGGCTGCCACGACAGCGCATGCCTACTCTGCCAAGGGAACCGTTGGGAAGAAAATTCTCTACAAACTCGGTCGTGATAGTGGAAAACCGCAGCGCGCGCCGCAAAAAGCTGCCGTGTCAGGCAGGGCTGGCCACACGGGGCCGCGGCTGCACCAGCGCCAGCCCCGCCAGCATGACCGCCAGCGCCGCCCAGACCCAGGGGCTGAACCGCTCGCCCAACAGCACCATGGCCCAGACCACACCCGTGCCGGTGACGATGTAGGACGCCTGCGAGGCGAACACCGCCCCCGCCTGGCTTGCAAGCCAGACATAGGACGCATAGGCGACGGCATGCGCCACCGACCCCGCGATCAGCGCCCATTCGGCGCGGCCCCAGGGGGCACGCGGGTCGATCCACTGGCCGGTCGCCAGCACCACCGGCAGGATCATCACCGCGCCTGTCACCGACACCAGGAACATCGCCTGCACCGCGTTCATGCCGGCGGTGCCGAACCGCGCCACGACGTTGCTCTCGATGGCATAGAACAGCGGCCCGATCAGGGCCAGCGGCAGGTATGCCACCATGTCGGGCGTCGGCAGGCTGGCGGACGGCAACGCGATCAGCGCCACCCCTGCGATGCCGCACCCCAGGCCCGCCAGCCGCATGCCGCTGATCCGGTCCATGCCCATGGCCAGCGCGATGGGAAAGGCCAGCAGCGGCACCGTGGCAATCAGGATCGACATGATCCCGGCCGGCAGCCGAGCGACCGAGATGTAGAAGGCAGTGTTGGGAATGATCGTGCCAATGATGGCGATACCGACCGCAAAGACCATCCCCGGCAAGGTGACCCGGAACCGCCCGCCCAGCAGACAGATCGGCCCCAGCACCAGGGCCCCCACCACCAGTTGCCAGAAGATAAGGCCAAAGAACCCGTGCCCCGTCGATACCGCCATCTTGCCCAGCGACTGCGACGCGCCCCAGGTCACGCCCATGGCGATCAGCACGAAAGTCAGGAACAGCCGCCGGTTCAGGGCGCGGCCTCCATCAGCCGCCCGCCCAGCCGCACCATGGCCACCCGCGTCGCCAGGCCCGAACGGTCGTCGGTCTCGACATAGACGCCCGACAGGGTGGCCGGGCCGTTGGCCGGCTCGAACCGCCCCTTCGGCATGCCCGTGATGAACCGTCGCAGGGGTTCCTGCCGGTCCATGCCGATCACCGAGTTGTAGTCGCCGCACATCCCCGCATCGGTCAGGTACGCCGACCCGGCGGTCAGGATCTGCGCGTCCGCCGTCGGCACATGCGTATGCGTGCCCACGCACAACGACACCCGCCCGTCGCACCAGTGCCCCATCGCCATCTTCTCGGATGTCGCCTCGGCGTGGAAATCCAGGATCGTGGCACTGGCCAGCCCCCCCAGCGGATGCGCCTTCAGCACCGCCTCGACCGCGCTGAACGGATCGTCGAAGGGCCGCTTCATGAACACCTGCCCCAGCGCCTGCAGCACCAGCACCTTGCGCCCGTCCTTCGCGGCAAAGACGCGATAACCCTTGCCGGGCGCTTGCCGGGCAAAATTCAGGGGCCGGATGATGCGCGGCTCGCTGTCGATATGGCTCAGCATGTCCTTCTGGTCGAACGCATGGTCGCCCAGCGTCAGGCAATCCGCCCCCGCCGCCAGCAGCGCCTTGGCATGTTCCGCCGTCAGCCCCGCCCCGGACGATGCGTTCTCGCCGTTGACCACGACGAAATCCAGGCCCCAGTCGGCCCGCAGCTTGGGCAGCCGCTCGGCCACCACCGAACGGCCCGCCCGGCCCACCACATCGCCCAGAAAGAGGAGTCGCATGGCCCGAGTGGATAGGGTGCCTGCCGCCAAGGGGCAAGACGGGAAACGCCGCGCACGCTTTGGCCGCCGGAGACGGGGGGTTTCACACCCCCCGCACCCTCCGTGGGATATTTGGGGACAGAAGAAGGGCAAGCGGGACGGGTTTCCAGCGGCGGCATCGCGCACTAGGGTCACCACCATGACCGACCTGCCCGCCCCCCTAGCCCGCTGGTTCGAGACCCAGGGCTGGCACCTGCACCCCCACCAGCGCGCCATGCTCGCCCGCGCCCACGACCCCGCCACCCTGCTGATCGCCCCCACCGGCGGCGGCAAGACGCTGGCCGGGTTCCTGCCCACGCTGGCCGAACTGGGGGCCACACCGCCCCCCGGCCTCCACACCCTCTACATCTCGCCCTTGAAGGCCCTGACCGCCGACATCCGCCGCAACCTCGGTCGCCCGGTCGAGGGCGCGGGGCTGGCCATCCGCATCGAGGACCGCACCGGCGACAGCACCCAGCACACCCGCCGCCGCCAGCGCGCCGACCCGCCGCACATCCTGCTGACGACGCCCGAAAGCCTGGCGCTTCTGCTGTCCTACCCGGATGCCCCGCGCATGTTCGCGGGGCTGCGGCGCGTGATCCTGGATGAACTCCACGCCCTGGCCGAATCCAGACGCGGCGACCAGCTGATGCTGCTGGTCGCCCGCCTGGCCCGCCTCTGCCCGTCCCTGCGCCGCGTCGGCCTGTCGGCCACGGTCGAGGACCCGCCCGCCCTCGCCCGCTATCTCGGGGCCGATGCGCAGGTGCTGCTGGCCGACCCCGGCCCCGCCCCCGACATTGCCATGCTCGACACCGGCGCGCCGCCGCCATGGGCCGGGGGCGGCGGACGCCACGCCATTCCCGCCATCCTGGAACAGGTGCGCCGCCATCGCACCACGCTCATCTTCCACAACACCCGCGCGCAGGCCGAACTGTTCTTCCGCGACCTCTGGCTCGCCAACACCGAAGACATGCCCATCGCCATCCACCACGGCAGCCTGGCCCGCGAGGCGCGACAGCGGGTCGAGGCCGCGATGACCGCCGGGCAGCTCCGGGCCATCGTCTGCACCGGCTCGCTCGACCTGGGGCTCGACTGGGGCGATGTCGACCTCGTGGTGCAGGTCGGGGCACCCAAGAACGTCAAGCGCCTGGTCCAGCGCATCGGCCGCGCCAACCACCGCTACAACGCGCCGTCCAAGGCCCTGATCGTGCCCGCCAACCGCTTCGAGGTGGTCGAATGCGCGGCGGCACTGGACGCCGTGCGCGACGGCACGCTGGACGGCGAACCCCGCGGCCCCGGCCCCCGCGACGTGCTCTGCCAGCACATCCTGATCGCCGCCTGCGCCGGTCCCTTCGCGGCGGACGACCTTTATGCCGAGGTCACCGCCGCCGGTCCCTACGCGCAGATCTCGCGTCCCGATTTCGACGCCTGCCTCGATTTCGTGGCCACCGGCGGCTACGCCCTGCGCGCCTACGACCGCTGGCAGCGGCTGATCCTGCGCGATGGCCGCAGGTCCCTGCGCGACCCCCGCGCGGCGGCCGTGATCCGCCAGAACCTCGGTACCATCATGGACATCGAGACGCTGGCGGTCCGCCTCAAGGGCCGCCCCGTCCCGCTGGGCGAGGTCGAAGAGGATTTCGCCGCAACCCTCACCCCCGGCGACACTTTCCTGATCGGCGGCGAGGTCGTGCGATACGAGGGCTTGCGCGAGATGGCCATCGAGGTCAGCCGCGCCCCCGGACGCGACCCCAAGGTCGCCGTCTTCAACGGCACCAAGTTCGCCACCTCCACCCTCTTGACCGACCGCATCCTGACGCTGTTCCAGCAGGACACCTGGCCCGACCTGCCCGCCCACACCGCCCGCTGGCTGGCCCGCCAGCGACAGGTGTCGCGCCTGCCCCACCCCGACCGCCTGCTGGTCGAATGTTTCCCGTGGGAGGGGCGCGAGCATCTGGTCGTCTACGGCTTTGCGGGCCGCAACGCGATGCAGACGCTGGGCCTTCTCCTGACCAAACGGATGGAGGCGGCGGGCCTCGCCCCCCTCGGCTTTGTCGCCACCGACTATGCGACGCTGATCTGGGGCCTCGATCCCGTGCCCGATCCCGTCCCCCTGCTCGACCCCGACGGTTTGCGCGAGGGGCTCGAGGGCTGGCTGGCCGGAAACGCCGTGATGAAGCGCACCTTCCGCGCATCCGCCATCATCGCGGGCCTGATCGAGCGCTCGCACCAGGGGCGACGGAAAACCGGGCGGCAGGCCAGCTTCTCCTCCGACATTCTCTACGACACGCTCCGCCGCTACGACCCCGACCACCTGCTGCTGCGCATCACGCGGGAAGAGGCGTTGCGCGGCCTGGTGGATTTCGGGCGGATCGAGGCCATGCTGGCCCGCGTCGCCGGCCGCATCGACGTGGTCCGCCCCGGCCACGTCACCCCCCTCGCTGCGCCGCTGTTCCTGGAACCGGGCCGCATCCCGGTCGAGGGCGCGGGACGCGAACGGCTGGCCGAGGCAGCGGCGGCCCGGCTGATGGCGGCGGCGGGGCTGGTGTGACGCGACACCGAAATCCGGTTTCCAAGGGAAACCGGAGCCGAAATCCACGTGGATTTCGTTCCCGGAAAACACGTGTTTTCCGGATGCTACACCCCCGGATCATTCCCCGCACGCACCAGCCGCGTCAAATCCGACAGCCGTTCCCGCTGCCGCCCCTTCGCATCGAAATTGCCCGGCGACAGCCAGGCCTCGAACGCCTCGCGCAACGCGGGCCACTCCGCGTCGATCACCGCGAACCACGCGGTATCGCGGTTCCGCCCCTTGACCACCGCCGCCTGCCGGAACACGCCCTCGAAGCTGAACCCCAGCCTTTGCGCCGCCCGGCGTGACGCCATGTTCAGTGCGTTGCACTTCCACTCGTACCGCCGGTAGCCCGCCTCAAAGGCCCATTCCATCATGCGAAACATCGCTTCCGTTGCCAGCCGCCCCCCGGCGATCTCGGGCGCAAGGCAGATGTGCCCCACCTCGATCGACCCCGCGCCGGGCGTGATCCGCAGATACGACGCCACCCCCCCGCAATGCCCCGTCTCAAGGTCGCGCAGCGCATAGAACCGGGGGTCCGGCCCCATCGCCGTCTCCCGGATCCAGCGGTGATAGGCGCTGGCGCTCGGGAACGGGCCATAGGGCATGTAGTCCCACAGCCGCGGATGCCCGCTGTAGGCGCGGTGCAGGTCGGCGGCATGGGCATCGGCGTCCAAGGGCTCCAGCCGTACCAGCGTCCCCTCGACGGCCCCCGCCCCCGGCACGGGCGGCTCTTTCCAGTCCGGCACCGGCGTGCCCAGATCCGCCTCGGTCATCGCCCCCTCCCGGCCCGCCCGTCCCGCTGGACGGTCATCCCCCTGTTGACCCCGAACCGCGCCGTTCCGCAACCGCCAATCCGCATCCTGCGCCCGCCAGCGGCCCCGCATGGCAGACGCGGGACCGGGCGGACCGCGCCGTCCAGAACGCAGACAAGGCCGGGCCCGCCGGACACTTGTGCACCCGCACCTCCCGACGCGCGGATCGGACCTTCGCCCTCGGGTCTAGTCAAAGCGATATCCGACCTGTCGCACGGTCATCAGCCGTGCCCCGTGCGGGCCAAGCTTTCGGCGCAAACGGCCGATGTAGACGTCGATCACATTGGTCAGCGGGTCTTCGTGCACGCCCCAGACCGCATTCAGGATCCCCTCGCGCGAAAACACCCGCCCGCGGCCGACCATCAGCAGCAACAGAATCTCCCGCTCCTTGTGCGACAGATCCACCAGCGCACCGTCGACGGTCAGCATCAGCGACCGGCGGTCGAACACGATGCCGTCATAGTCCAGAACCGACGCCTCTACCCCGGTCGTCCAGTCCGTGGCCCGCCGGTGCAGTGCCACCAGCCGGGCCACCAGCTCGTCGAAATCGAACGGCTTTGCCAGATAGTCGTCCGCGCCCAGTTGCAGCCCGGCCACGCGCTCGTCCGCAGCATCCAGTGCGGACAGCATCAGGATCGGGGTCAGGTTGCGCCGGGCGCGCAAGAGCTGGCAAACCTCCTGCCCGCTCATCTTGGGCAGCATGAGATCCAGCACGATGACATCGAACGCGGCGGACATGCAGAGCTCCATTCCGGTCTCGCCCGAGGCGGCATGCGTGACCGACCAGCCCTCGGCCTGCAGCCCGCGCCGGATGAAGTCCGCGACGCGGGTTTCGTCTTCGATCAGAAGGATGTTCACGATGCTCTCCGGCTGCCCCTTGCCGAGAAAACGCACAAGTCGGTCGAAAATTCCTCTCCGTGCAGAAACTTGCGTTCAGGCGGCGCTGCCGGCCACCAGCGCCAGCGGGCGGATCGTCGGCAGGTCGATCCACACCCGCAGCCCGCCGCCCGGCCGGTCGCCGATATCGGCGGTGCCGCCATGTGCCTGGGCAATCGCGCGCACGATGGGCAGGCCCAGGCCGGTGCCGTCGATCCCGGTCGCGGCGGCGTTCGGGCCGCGAAAGAACCGCTGAAAGGCTTCGGCCTTTTCGGTGTCGGACATGCCGGGGCCGTCATCCTCGACCTGGATGCGGAAGAACCCCTCCTGGCGTTCCACCGAAAGACGGATGCCCGCCCCGCCATAGCGGATCGCGTTCTGCAAAAGCGCCAGCAGGCACTGCCGGATCCGCACCGGGTCGACCCGCGCGCGGGCCGGCGTGGCGGGCAGGTCCACCGCAACGGGCCGCTGCGCCAGTTCGGCGGTGCGGGCCGCAAGCTGGCCCAGATCGACATCGGACAATTCGAGGCGCAGCTTGCCCGCCTCTTGCCGCGCGATCAGCAAGAGGTCATCGACGATGGCATTGGCGTGCCGCGCGGTTTCGCGGATGCGCCCCAGGGCCTCGCGATAGTCTTCGGGGCGGGCCTGTGGTGCCCGCAGGGTCACATCCGCCTCGCCCAGGATCACCGTCAGCGGCGTGCGCAACTCGTGGCTGACATCGGCCATCATCCGCCGCCGCGACCGTTCGCCCTGTTCGACCTGGGCCAGCATGCGCGACACCTCGGCGGTGCGCCCGGCCACAGCGTCTTCCAATGCGCGGGTCTGCTCGGCCTGACTGGACTGCCGGATGCGCAACAGCGCCGCCATGCGCCCCAGCACCACCCCGATCTGGCGCAACTCCGTCACGCCCTCCGGTTCGGGCGCGGTCGCAAAGTCACCCAGCTCATAGCGGGTGACCGCCGTCATCAGGTGGCGCGACGGGGCCGTGATGAAGCGGTGGTACAGCAGCACGGCTGCCGCCGTCGCCAGCACGGACAGCACCGAAAATGCCACGACCATGCGGCGCACCGCTGCGCCAAAGGCGGCGGCCTCGGCCCGCGTCTCGTCCACCTCGGCGCGCTCCTCGGCCAGGGCCTCGGTGATGCGCGCCGACAGCCGGTCATCGGTTTCGCGGTCCATCAGTTCGATCATCTGCTCGCGGCGCACTTCGGCGGACAGCACCGATCCGTCGGACGACAAGACCCGCAGCGTCTGGGTCAGCGACTGCACCTTGGCCTCGATCCGGGCGAGGTGATCCAGTTCCTCGGCCTCTTCCTTGCCGACCAGGGCGACCTCGGCGGCGATGATCGCCCGAATGCGGGTGATATTGACCGCAATCGCCCGCTCGATCTGTCCCTCAAGCATTCCCAGGTCGCGGTCGCCGAACAAGAGCGCGTCACCGTGCTGTTTGAACAGGCCAGTGATGTTGGATCGCAGCGCCAGATGTTCGGCATAGGATTCCTGGGCCAGCGCGATGCGGGTTTCCCAATGGCTGACCTGGCGGTTCTGCCACAGGATCACGCCGCCGCTGGCCAGGGTCATGGCCAAAAGCGTCCCCAGCGTCAGGCTGTTCAGCATCGAAAGGCGCATGGCCATGACGCTACCGCAACGTCATGGCGCGGGGCAGTCGGGCATCTGCGGTGTCGCGGCGATGCCCTGCGGCGGCAGGTGCAGCACGGCATCGTAGGCAAAGCGGGCAGGGTCGCCGACGATGACCAGCGTGGCCCGTGTTTCGCTCCGCAACAGTGCCACCAGCGCCGGGCCATCCGCATCGGCGGAAAGGTCGGGGGAATCGAGCACGATCAGATCGGGCTTGGCCAGCGCGATGCGCGCAAGGGTGATCCGCAGCACCTGCCCGCCCGACAGCGTGCGCCCGGCCTCGCCCACCCGCTGCCCCGCCAGGCCGCCGTGATTGACCAGGCCCGACAGCCCGAAGCGCCGGGCCACGCGGCGCGTCTCGGCTGCCGTCGGGCGCGGGTCGATGCCCAGGGCGAGGGCGCGCCGCAGACTGCCCTGCAGGATCGCCGGACGGTCGGTCAGCAGGGCAACCCGTGGCAGGGTGGCATCGCTGCCGTCATACAGAATTCGCCCCGACGCGGGCCGGTCCAGCCCCGCGATCAGCCCCGCCAGTTCCGATTTCCCGCTGCCGGACGGCCCCGCAACGGCCAGCACCGCACCGGCCTGTATCGACGCCGTCACGGTGCGTCCCGCCACGACGACGGCGGCGATGGTCACGCCGACCGCCTGGCCGCGTGGCCGGATGTCACGCCGCAGGCTGGGCCGCGACAGCAGGGCCTCGGCGCGGGCCCGCGCGACCGACCAGGCGCAGAACTCATCCCAGCAGGTGGCGAAATCGCGCATCGGCAACAGCAGGATCGCCAGCACCGACAGCGCCGCCGCCGCCACGCCGGGGGCAAGCCCCTCTGCCGCCGTCCCGGCCAGGATGGCGGCGGCACCGACCGCCGCCCCGACCTGCGGCATCAGCCGGACCAGGGCGACTCGGGTGGCACGGGCCACCGCCTCGACCTCCAGTTCCGCCCCATCCTCGTCCAGCGCCCCCAACTCGCGGTCCGTGCGGCTCATCAGGTCCAGTTCGGGGGCAACCGCCAGCCGTTCCATCATCGCAATCGAAATCGCCGCGCGGCGGCCGCGCAGCCGCTCTTGCCGCGACCGCAACCCCCGGGCCAGCGCCGCCATCACGCCCAGGGACAGGGCGACCGGCAGCCCGGCCGCCAGCGTCAGGGCCGGGTCCAGCCCCCACAGCACCGCACCCGCCGCCGGCAGCACCACCGCCGCCGACATCAGCCGCGGCAACCCGCGCCCGAACCACAGCCGGGCCGCCGCCAGATCACCGACAAAGCGCATCGACAGCCCGCCCAGCCGCCGCGCCGCCAGGGTGCGGCGATCCATCCCGGCAAGGTGGTCATACAGCACATGTCGCAGCGCCCGGACATAGCTTTGCCCCAGCGCCTCGCCCCGCTTGCGGGCCAGGACCTCGATCAGACCCGCCGCAATCCCCGCCCCCACCAGCGTGGCCAGCGTGCCGCCCGACGGTGCCAACCCCGCGTGCAGCGCCGCAAAGGCATCGCGCGTGGCAAACGCGCCCAGCCCGATCGCCGCCGCCTGCGCCACCCCGCACAGCGGCAGCAGCACCGCGTCACCGACGCGGCCCCCTGCCAGCAGTCTGGGAACGGCGCTCATGCCGCCGACTTGGCCGGGCTGTGCCGCATCAGGGGGGCCACCAGCCCGCCGATCCGGTCCGGCGACCGCAGGTCTTCGCGCGTCAGGATCGGCAGGCCGGTGACCTCCGCCGCCTCGGCCAGCGCCAGAGGCGACACGCTGACCAGACCCGAGATCGCAAACGGCGACAGCCCCAGCGGTTTCAGCATCTGCACTGCGCCATAGGCCGACAGGGCGTCGGGTGCCGCGAACAGGATGCCGTCCATCCGGTCGCGGATCGACGAGGCCTGCAGAACGGCGCGCGTCTCTTGCTGGAACACGCCGTCGGCGATCTCGCACACGATCACCTCGGCCCCGCCCGCCGCACAGGTGGCGATCAGCGTGGCGAAGCCCGCCTCGATCCGGGCCATCGGCATCCGGTAGGTGGTCGCCATGCCGACATCGGTAAAGTCCAGCGCCGCCACCCCGGCGTCCTCAAAGGCGTGATAGTCGGCGAATGCCCCGGTGCCGGTCGCCTTGATTGCCGCCGTCGCATGGCCCGCGCGACGCAGGCCGTGGGCAAGGCTGGCCGCAGCGGTGGTCTTGCCCGAATTCATTGACGCCCCGAACACGCCGATCACCGTCGGACGGTGGTCCATCGGCTGCGGCGGCAGGGCATAGGCCGCGACGTTGACCGCCTCGTTCCGCGCGCCGACGATCCGGCCCAGCGGTCGCACCGAGGTGGGTTCCCGCATCGCCCCATGCGCCGCGTCGACGCGCCCGACGATTCCGCCCCCGGCCACCAGTTGCGCCACCCCTGCCCCCAGCGTGGCGGTGGCGTGGAACTGGTCGGGGGCATAGCGGTGGCCCAGGGCCAGCACGACCAGATCGCCCGGATAGAGCTGCGACATGCGGCGGTCGGCCAACTGGACCTGCCTGTGCTGGCCGATGGACAGCACCTCGCACAGCACCAGGTCGCCCGGCTGCGCGTCGCCCAGCCGGGGACACAGAAGGCGGGCATCCTCGCGGCGCACACGCCGCGTGGTAAAGGCCCATTTCGCGGCTTCAAGGACCGAAATTTCGATGGCACCGGAGTGAAGCATGACAGTCTCCCAGCAAGAGGTTGTGGTTCGGAAAGACTACGCGCCGGACCTGCCACGCATTCCCTCGGCGGAGTGAAAGTCCGGTGGAACCGCCATGAACAACCTGTGAATGAGTTGTACGAATGAACAACAACCGCCAGCATCACAGCCTCCCCCGCCGATACCTGCCCTAGACGCCGTCCGCACGCGTCAGCACGCACAGCCACGACCCGCTGCCCGGCGCGGAAAGCCTGCGGCGACGGTCGATCCCGACCTGTTCCGACGGGCCCCAGGCCCCGGTCTCGATGTCGATCCAGCGCAGGTCGAACTGCTCTGGTCCCGTGGTCTGCACGACGAGTTCCACCTCGCCGCCGCGCGTGAAGAACACGGCGTATCCCTGTCCCGGCCGCGCCATCGCATGCGCTTCCGGCAAGGCAAACGCCACGCCGAGGGCAGTTTCGTCCGCCGCGATGTTCACCTGGCCATTGCTCAGAAGCAGCTCGTCCGCCGGGACCATGTCCCAGGGCGCGACCACGGCTTCCATCAGACGCGCGGCGCGGATCGCGGCAAAGGCGCGCGGCGACGGCCCAAGCCCGGCATTGATCCGGTGGAACCGCGCCGAGGACGTGCCGCTCATCAGCGTCATCCAGAAACTGTGCACGGCGGTGCGGTCGCCATAGCGCTGGAACGACCGCCGCCGATAGTCGGTCAACCGGTGCGCGTCGGACCCGTAGACCTTGCTGACCGTGATCGGACGGGGCGCTGCGGCCAATTCCTGGCGCAACCAGGCAAGCTGGCTGCGCTGTTCGGCGGCCGTGCTGCGCAGGCTGGTGACCTGCCCCGCGCTGACGAAATCATAGACCCCGGGGTTGGCCACGACCTGCTGCTGCCAGGGATCGCGGGACAGGACATGCTCTTCGAACATGTCGGTCAGGTAGATCTCCTTGCCCGCCGCCTCGGCCCGCGCCCTTGCATGGTCGATCCAGTAGCGGCCCCAGGCGGGGTCGGTGCTGGTCTCGTTGTTGATGGTGTAGAGGACGTTGTCAAACCGCAGCGTCAGGTCGAGCACCCGGTTGATATAGCGGATCTGGTAGGACAGCAGCACCGGCTGGTCTGCAAGCGTCGGCACGCTGTGAAAGAACGGCTGGACATCTTCGGTCGGATGTTCCGCATAGGTCGGGGCAAGGCCGGTCTCGGCTTCGGTGTAGTTGACGTTGCGGCGCGGGTTCCAGGCGTTTGCCTGCCAGAAGCCGCGCCAGAAATCGAACCGGTTGAACAGCTCCAGCTCGACGATCATGCCGCGCTCGTGGGCAAGGGTCAGCAGCCGCTCCAGCCGGTCCCAGAACACCGGATCCCAATGGTTCAGGTCATAGCGACCGCTCGGCAGTTGCAGGAACGGCTGGTCATGGGGCAAGGGCCGGTCATCGCCACCATGCGCGGCGCGGGTCCCCATCGACAGCGACACCCGCAGGTAGTTCACTTGGGCGGCCTGCAGTTCGTCCAGATGCGCCTCAAGATCGTGCCAGTGGTGCAGGTTGTCCACGACGCTGGCCCCCAACAGCAAAATCGGCGCACCGTGATACTCCCAGTAGAACGGATTCGCTGCATAGGGCCGGATCGGGCCGGTCCCGTCCTGGGCGATGATCGGGCCGCCAAGAAACGCGAACAGGACGGCAAAGGCGAGGCGGGGAAAGTGTCTCATGAGGCGGCCTTGTTCGGTTGGGTCCTGTCCAGCCGCGCTGCAAGCGGGCTGGTCAGGGCCAGGTGGGCATCGTTTTTCTGCAGGAACGTCAGGATCTTGTCGCAATAGGCACGGGTCGGCAGCGGCACCCGCTTCAGCATCCTCGCGACATTGATCAGCAGGCGGGCCGACACGGCGACCGACAGGCGCGCCCGCGGATGGCGCGCCTCCAACGCGCGCAGAAAGTCGTTGATGCCGACAGGCGCATCAAAGCCGCGCCAGGTTCCGGGCGGCAGGTCGGGGTCTGCCACAAGGTCGACCATGTCCAGCAGGCGGGCCATCGTCACCGGATAGACCTGCGGCGCGCCACGGGTGAAATGCAGCGCCAAGGGCAGGCCCGCCACGACCCTGGTCAGGATCGCATAGGGGCCTGCGGGCGGATCCTCGACCACAAGCCCCGGCACGAACACGCTGCCGCCCGCCGCACGCACCCGTTCGGCCAGCGCGTGCTTGTGGCGGCCATAGGCGCTGGCCGCGTCCGGGGCCCCCGCGACCGACGACACGAAGACCAGCGCCTCGGGTCGGCAGATGGCCAGCAGGTTCTCGACCATCGCCGCGTTCGTCCCGATCGCGCCCACGGCATCGCCACGCCGGTCCCAGGCAAAGTGCAACACGCGGTCGGCCGCCCGCAACGCCAGCGTCACCGGCGGCGACAGCGGTGCTGCAAGGCTGGCACGGATGCGGCGGACATTCGTGCCTGCCCCCTCCCCGTCGCCCGCATCGGGATCGCGGGGCGAACACAGCGCCACGATCTGTGCGCCCGGCCGCTCGGCCAGCCGCGCAACCACGCGGCGGCCAAGATAGGACGAGGCACCTGTCACCACGATCCTCTCAGGCATCCAGCGCCTCCATCGCCGTGCGGCGGGCGTTGGCCATGATGGCAAAGGTGGGCGACACGGCCGGCATCTCGGGAAACACGGTGGAATCGCAGACATGGACGCGCGGCAGCGCCTCGCCGTCGGCCGCGACGGGCAAAAGCCCGTTGCCGTAGCCGAAGGTCGATCCGTAGTGCACGCTCGATCTCTGCAACACGGTCGGGCGGGTCAGCACCCGCATGCCGCTGCCCGACAGCGCCGCCTTCAGGGATGTCAGCACGCGGGCGGGTTCCGTCCGGTCGGGGGCCGTGCCCTCGGCCAGCGTCAAGCCATTGCCCGCCAGCCCGACATGATACCCCTGCGACTGGTCGGAATGCACGAACAGCCGCCCCCAGTACATCCGCGCCCGGCTGGCCGCGACGGCCCCGCGCAGCAGGGGCCACAGCGCCGGGGGCATCTGCGGACGCCACAGATAGTCCGGGTTCGGATAGACCTGCACCTGCCCCATCGGTGCGGCATGGCCCTCGGGCAGGCAGGCCAGGATCAGGTTGGCCAGCGCCACATGGTCACGCCGCCCGCCATCGCCGCGCCCGAAGTTCAGGATCGGAAAGACATGCACCGAGTTTGTCTTGAGCGGGTTCGCACGGGCGATCCCGGCGCTGCGCATCAGGATTTCTGACGGGCCCAGGCACCCGGCGGCCAGGAAGATGCGCCGGAAGCCCTGCACGATGGCAGGCCCCCCGGCCGCGTCCAGATGCACCGCATGCAGGCGCGGATCGAGCCGCGTCACCCGGCCCTTGATGACCGTCACGCGCGGGTCCTTCAGCATCGGGCCCAAGGGCTGACGCGCCGAAAAGATCGCCCCGCGATAGCACCCCGCAAGGCATTCACCGCAGCCCGTGCAAGACTGCACGGCCTCGGGCCGAGTCTCGATGGCACAACGGTTCGCCCCGGCCAGCACCCGGTAGGCCCCGCCCGCGCAGACCCCCACATGTGCCGACAACCGCGCCAGGCTCGGGGTCACGCGGATCGCGGGCCGGTTGATGTATTCCGCGCCGAAATAGCCGTCCAACGCATCGCGCGCCCCCGAAATGCCCGCAATTTCGGCGATCCGGGCATAGTGCGGCGCAAGTGACGCAGGGCCGACGGGTCAGTTCTGCAACTCGACCCCGGTAAAGGGCAGCATGGTCGCGCCCCAGAAATTGGTCAGTCCGCCAAAGCTGCGGCTTTGCACCAGGCCGTGGCCTGCGGGATGCACCGGCAGACGCGCCCCGAAATGCGTCTTGGGCGGCGGGAACCCGCGCAGGCCCGACGCCCGCAGGTCGGCATAGACCGCATCATAGAACGGCCCCGCCCCGGTGCCCGCCGCAGGTTCCGGCGCGGGCAGATCGCCGATGTCGAACACCGTGATCGCCGCGTCGTCCCCCCCGTGCATCAGCAGCGCATCCAGCACGCCCAGCGCCGCCGCCCCGGTGCCGACCACGGCATAGCGGGCGCGCAGCGGTGTCATGCCGCCAGCAACCTGCGGTAGATCGCATCGAACCGGTCCGACACGCTGTCCCAGGAAAACCCGGCCTCGACCCGCGCGCGCCGTGACCACCATGGTCCGCGCCAGCCCGGCATCGCGGGCCAGCCGCCCGATGGCGCGCGCCAGCACCGCCGCATCGCCCGGCGGCACCAGCAGGCCCGTCACAGCGTCCTCGACAAAGTCCGAGATGCCGCCGACGTCGCTCGCCACCACCGGCACGCTGCTGGCAGCCGCTTCCAGAATGCTGACGGGCAGCCCCTCGCGGTCGCCGGTCTCGTCCATGATCGAGGGCACGACGAACAGGTCCGCTGCGGCGAACAGGGCGGGCAGGGTGTCGTTCGGCAGCATGCCAAGGAAACAAACCCGGTCCGCAATCCCCAGCCGCACCGCCTGCGCCTCCAGCGCCGGACGCACCGGGCCGTCGCCGACGATGGTCAGCTGCACCCCCGGCAGGTCGGGCGCGACAAGGGCCAGCGCGTCCAGCAGGTGGTGCAGCCCCTTCTTGGCCGCAAGCCGCCCGACCGACAGGATGCGCGGGCCGGTTTCCGCCGCCGCCGCACGGTCCGCCGGATGGAACCGCGACACATCGACCCCCATCGGAATGATGTCGGGCCGGATGCCGGTCAGCCCCTCGAACGCGCGCGCCAGGGGGCCGCTGACCGCCGGTGCGGCCCCGGTGCGCGCGGCGGCATCGCCCTTGACCAGCCGCGCCGCCGGGTGGCGGGTGCCGATGGCGGCGAAATTCGCATCGGTCACGTCCAGCCCGGTGAACGTGGCGGGCGGTCCCAGCCGCGCGATCAGGTCGGTGTAGAACCCGGTGCCGCAGCCGATTTCCAGCACGCGCCTGCCCGCGAAACGCACCCCTTCCCGCGCGCAATAGTCGGCGAACAGGGTGCCCGCCGCGTCATACATCGCGCGGTTGTCGTCCTCGTTCAGCCCCTCGTGCCCCGGCCCCTTCAGCGACGGCCCGAACTTGCGGAACCGGTCGCCCCAATAGGCCTCGGCGTCATAGCTGTCGCCCCTGGCATAGCGCATGCGGCCCAGCGTGTGCTTGTACAGGATGCGCCCCAGCGTGGACGGTGCCGAGGTGATCAGCCGCGCGGCGGCGGAATGGGGGTTTGACAGGCTCATGGCGTTCACTCCGGGGCGAGTTCGATGGCAGGGGCCGCAGGCTGGCGCAGGCGGCGGGCGAAAAGGACGACCTCGGTCAGGCCGACAAAGACGAAATCCAGGACCACGCCCAACAGCCGGGCGGCGGCCACGATCAGCGCGGCCGTCGGCGTGTCGACAAAGGGCGCGAGGAACAGCAGCGCGACCCCGTCGCGTGCGCCCAGGCCACCGGGGGCGAGGAACGCCAGCCATCCCAGCGTCATCGCCAGGCCCCAGGCCCCCGCGATCTGCAGGATGTCGACCGGGGTCAGCGGCACGAAGGCGACCGCCACAAGCACGAAGAACACCAGGTTCAGCGCGCCATGCCCGGCATAGGCCGCAATCGGCCAGACCACCGGCTGCACCCGCCCCGAACCTTCCGCGCCAAGGCTTTGCAGCCGCGCAGGCAGGGCGCGGGCAAGCCGCGACGGCCCCCCGGCCCGGCCCAGCAGATGCATCACCAGCCCAAGCGCCAGCGTTCCCGCCACCAGCGCCGCGATCCCCGCCAAGGTCCCGATCACGGCCCAGGCCAGGAACCCTGCCCCCAGAACCGTCAGCATGCCGTAGGAAAACAGGATCTCCTGCACCATGCTGCGCGCGACAGGACCCATCGGCACGCCCAGACGCGCGGCCAGCAGGGCCCGCCCGCCATAGGTCCAGACCCGGCCGGGGATATAGCGCGCCAGCCAGCTGCGCGAATAGGCGGCATAGAGGTCGGCGATGTGCGGCCCACCGGGTGCCTGCGCAGATGCCGTCAGTTGTCCCCGCACAAGCCCGGCCCAGATCAGCGGCAACAGGACCAGGACCAGCAGATAGCTCAGCCCCGCACCCACCAGCGCGGGCCAGCTGCGCACCGCGTCCAGCGTCTTGCCGGGCGGCAGGGCAGCCCAGGCCAGCCCGCCCACCGTGACCAGAAGCCCCACGGCCAGCACCGGCGACAGGATCCGCCAGACGCGGGCCAGCACGGCGGCGGACGGGCGCATCATCGGAACTCCTCCGCCGTTGCCATCCGGGCCAGGCCGGGCGTGCCCTTGGCCTTCAGGGCAATCTCGAACCGGTCACCCCTCGCCATCACCGGATGCGGCGCACGGCCCAGAACCTCCCCCGAAGCCGACCGCAGCGTGACGGTACCCTCCGCAATCGTGATCAGGTCGCCGCGCCCCGCGCGCGCGGCCAGGGTCACGCTGTGGGGTGGCGTCAGGCTGTCCAGGGACCAATGGGTCACCCTGACGGCCCCGATGTCGCCCGGCATCGCCGAAGCCGAGGCATGCGGCGGCCCCAGCCATCCGGCCTCCGGACTGTCGCCATCGACTTAGGCGGGCGGCAGCCGGTCCTGCGGCCGCAACTCGACAGCATCCCACAGCACGGTGCCCGTCGCACCGTCCGCACGGGCAAGGATGGTCAGTTGGACCTCGACGGATGCCGTCTCGGCGGGCAACCTGGCCCCCTCGATCACCAGCGGTGCATAGTCCACAGCTTCGGCATCGACCGCGCGCGTGCTGGCAAAGAACACGTCCGCTCCGCCCGCGTCCTTGGCGATCAGCCGCATTTCGACCTGCGCGCCGCGCGCCCCGGCGACAAGGGTCGCGGCCCGCAGCGACAGGACCGCCGACCCCAGAGCGGCGGCCTCGATGCGCAGGGTCCGCGCGATCCGGGTTCCGGCGGGCGAAGGGGCCAGAACCATCCGCATCGCCGCATCCCCGGCAAAGGCACGCCCCGTCGCGCGGGTGACGCTTCCCGCAGCGCCCGGATCGGCACCGTCCCAGCCGACAAGGCCCCTCTCGAACGACGGGTTGCCAACCAGATTCGAAGACGTGCCGTCGGACTCGATCCAGAACTGCGCCTCGGGGCCATCGGCCACCAGCGACACGGACGCCCATCCGTCGTCCGCCGGGGCCAGCGACACCGGCGCAAACGCGCCGACCGGGCGCAGTTCGGTGGCTTTCGGGCGGCCTGCCGACCGTGCAATCCGGTAGAAGATCGGCCCAGCCGACAGCGGATCGGACAGCACGGCGAACCCGGCACCAAAGTCCAGCACCGTCGCCGGATGCCACGCGCCAAGGTAGCCGTCGCGCCGCTGGATCGACGGAGCCACCCCGGCGGCCAGGCCCGACTAGTTCAACCCCACCTCGGTCGGCGACAGACGCTGCACAGTGCCCGCATCCGGAACCGCCTGCACCCGCCACAGGTCCAGCCCGCGCGCGAACCGGTCGACCCAGACCACCCCCAGGCCGCGGCGCGCCAGCGGGGCCTCCAGTGCCGTCACATCCTCGCCGTTCGCGGCGCGGAACAGGAAGTAGACCGGCATCCCGGCCCGGTGGATCGTGGCCGCATCGGCGGCAACACGCCGGGGGTTCATCATCGACCGCGCCTCATAGGCCGCGCCGCCCTCCTGCCAGAACGAGATCACGCGACGTGACCCGACCAGCCACTTGTCGATGTTGCCGGTATAGATCACCGCGGCCGGTTCGGTCAGGGCCTCGACCTTGGGCACGAACCGGTCGCGCTGTGCGATGACCAGCTTCTGCCAGGCCGGGATCGACTCCTGCGGCGACAGCCACATCGTGTATCCCGACACCGCCAGAAGGCCGACCAGCAGCGCCTGCGCAAGGCCCCCGCGCATCGCCGCAATCGCCACACCGGCCCCCAGGGCCAGCGCGATGTAGACCGGCCAGTAGTACCGGGTCAGCGAGGAACTGAGGTCGGGTGCCATGGCCCCGGCCCCGATGACGCCGGGATCGGACCGGCTGAGGATGACATAGGCCAGCGCCAGACCGACACCGCCCAGACCGACCGGGCCAAGTGCGCGCAGCATCGCTCGCCGCGCCGACCAGGCCCCGTACAGGCCCAGGATCACCAGCGGCGGCGACACCAGGAAAATCTGGAACCACAGACCCCGCAGCATGGGCGCGCCGTTGACCGGCTGCGGAAAGAACGCAAGTCCCAGAAATCCCAGCGCATCGGCCAGCCCGCCCTGCGCCTGCGGCAGACGTTCGGGGAAAAGTTCCTTGTAGAACAGCGTGTTGCCAAAGGTCAGCGCGCGGCCATAGGTGGCGTCGTTCAACAAGGCCATGGGCCACAGAAACAGCACCACCTGCGGCACGCCGTACAGGGCCAGGATCGCGGCGGCCCGCCCCACGCCGCGATGCTGCCAGACAAGGCCCGCCATGCACGACAGCGCCAGCAGCAGAAGGAACGGTGCCTCCTGATGGCGCACCAGTGCGGCCAGGGCAAAGCCCGCGCTGCCGACAACCACCCAGCCCAGCCTGGATGTCCGCAGCGCCTGCACCCACCCCAGCAGCCCCAAGGCGGCAAAGGCCCAGGCAAGGCCCACGTCAAGATGCGCAAAACTGGCCCAGAACCGGATCGGCAGGCTGGCCGGGATGATCAGCAGCGCCATCGGCGACGCCAGCGGCTGCACCCGCCACAGCACCGCCCCCAGCAGCACCAGCAGCGCCGCCGGCACCAGCGCCGGCACCGCCCGTGTCGCGTCCCCAAAGGCGCGGTAGGCCAGTCCGACCAGCGCCGGATGCCCCAACGGGTAGATCGTGGTGATCACGTCGCCGCTCTGGACGAACCCGCGCGGCCCGGCACTTCCCATCAGGTCCACCGCGCTGACCGGATCGGTCAGCGCCAGCCGCCCGGTCGCGGCAAAGGCTCGGGCGATCAGATAGCGCGACGTCTCGTCGGGGCTGTTGTAGACGCCGATTTCGGTCCAGGTGAGGTAAAGGGCAGGTGCTGCGCCGAGGATGGCCAGAACGACAAGACCAAGCACAACCTGCCACCCCTGCGCCGGGCCAGGGCGCGGGGTGCCGTACAGGCGCTGCGCCGGACCCAGCACCAGCGGTGCCTGCAAGCGCAAAGTCCGGGTGCCAAGTTCAAGCGGCATCGATGATATTCTTGTCGCCAAGATGCGGGAAGGGTTGCGGGGCCGCCACGCCCGCGACCGGCGGACGGATCGCGTCCCGATGCTCGACCAGGCTCTCGGACGGGTTCGCCTTGGCACGGTCGACCGTGATCGGCCCGAATTTCTGGTCCATCACGCCCGGCCGCGCCAGTTTCTCGCGCCAGACCAGTTCCTCCAGCATGCGCTTGTTGGCCGAGATCAGGCCGGCCAGAACCCCGGCCAGGCCAACCGAAACGCCCCCGACGATCAGGATCAGCGACTGCACATGCCCCGTCCCGTCATCGGTGGCCCAGAAGAACAGGTACCGACTGCCCAGGGCCAGGCCCGCCACCAGCCCCAGCGCGCCCAGCGCCAGGAACGGCACGACCGGCGCGTTGTTGGTATACGACCGCAGGATCGTCATCCCCGACCGGAACAGGAACCGCGGGATCGACCGGAACAGCCGCGACGGCCGGGTCTTGGGGTTGGTGCGGATCTTGATGCTGACCACGCACAGCCCCTTGCGCGTCGCCTGCATCAGGCGTCGATGGTGTAGCTGTAGCGCGTGACCAGAAAGATGCGGGCCGCGGCATAGCGGCTGAATGCCCGGAACCCGCTGACCACGTCCGGCGCATCGCTCGCCCCCGCCAGCTTGCGCACCAGGCGGCTGCCATTGCGCTGCAGGAACTTCTTCAGCGGCGAGAACTCGTCCACAAGATCGGTCTGCCGGTCGCCGATCACGATGTCCGCACGCCCCGCCAGGATCGGCGCGACAAGGTCGGGGATGAACCGGCTGGGATACTGGCTGTCGCCGTCGGTGTTGACGATGATGTCGGCCCCCAGGTCGATGGCACTGTCGATCCCCGCCTGCAACGCCGCCGCAAGGCCCTTGTTCGTCTTCAGCCGCACGATGTGATCCACCCCGATGGCTTCGGCCACCTCGACAGTGCGGTCGGTCGAACCGTCGTCGATGATCAGGGTCTCGATCCGGTCGATGCCGGGGATGTGCTGCGGGATGGACTGGATCACCGACGGCAAGGTCAGTTCTTCGTTGAAACAGGGCACCATCACGATCAGCTTCATCTGGTTGTCTCCCGACTTGCGGAACCCGTTCTCGCGTTTCTGCGAATTTCCGTTCAAAATCTTGGCCTTGAGGATAGACGTTGCGGCGCTCGCGAACTATGGACTCGCCAGTAAGTTGTGATGAACACCGGATGAACACTGCTGAGGATGGAGGCACCTGCGATGCCCGTCGGCGCGACAATCGTCGGGGTATTCACGCTTGGACTGATCATCGGTGCGGTTGCCGCACCCTGGTTGCCCGGCACCGAATCGGGCCGCGAAGGCCGCCACATGACGACCCTGATCGAGGAGCTTGAAGCCGACTTCGGCCCCGAACGGGTACAGGCGGCCGTCCTCCGCGCCCGGATGCGGCAGGACGCGGGCGGACACTACTGACGGCGATTGCGGCCCCTCTGTCCGCCGATCCGCCCCGGTCGCCGATCCCGCCTCGTCCCGGCAGGGCACCGGGGCACAGGACCGGCGGTTGACCGGCGACCTTCGGTCATGGCGCAAGGCAGGGTTCCGGTGGGCCGTCATCGGATGGGTCGCCTTCTCTGGTGCATGATGCATGGGCGCGGCCATCCCGTCCGCCGCCCCAGGACACCGCCCGAAAAGGAAACGCAGCAGAGGGGCAAGTTATTCCATCAGGTTCGACCGATGTTGCGCGGCCCTTGCATGCGCACCGAAAAATCCAACACAATCAACTAATAGAGCGGGTTTCGACCAATGTGATTCACCCCTGCGCCATCCGCCCCGGTCGTCCCGGCGAAGGCCGGGATCTC
>JBQTJI010000123.1:0-32581 GCA_052387255.1 Gemmobacter sp.
GATCCCGACCTGCCGCGCGAGGTCCGCCCCCGAGGCCGTGCCGGCCCGGATCAAGGCGCGCGTCCGGGGCGTCGTCGCCGCATTCGCATGCAGCTTCAGCGCCATCGCAGCCGCCGATCCCGCACAAACCGGATGACGATGCCGTGAATCACATTGGAGGATGACAGGCTCTAGTCCTGCGTCGCCGCCCAGTCCCAGTACAGCGACCGCGCCCGGCGCGCCATCGGGCCGATCTGGTATTCGCGGTCCTCGAAGGCGCGGACGGGGGTGATCTTGGACAGGTTGCCGGTCAGGAACACCTCGTCCGCCGCGCGGAAGTCGTCGAAGGTCAGCACACCTTCCACCACCTGCACACCATCGGCGCGCAGGTTGGCGATGTGGCGGGCGCGGGTGATTCCGGCCAGGAAGGTGCCGTTCGGGACCGGCGTGAACACCACCCCGTCGCGCACCATGAACACGTTCGCCGTGGCGGTTTCGGCCACGTTGCCAAGCGCATCGGCAACAAGGGCATTGCCGAAACCCTTCGCCTTTGCCTCGACCAGCATCCGCGCGTTGTTGGGGTACAGGCAGCCCGCCTTGGCGTTGCAGACGCTGTCCTCCAGCACCGGCCTGCGGAACCGGGTGCGGCAGAGCGTGGTCGCGAACCCCTCGGGCGGCATCGGGGTGGATTCCAGGCTGACCGCAAAGCCGGTCTTGTCGGGCAGGGGTTCCACCCCCAGTTCGGTGCCGTCGATGGCCCAGTACATCGGGCGGATGTAGACCGCTTCGCCGGGGCCAAAGCCGCGCAATCCGTCGCGGATGATCCCCTCCATCGTGCCGGGGTCGACGGTCGGCGTGACCGTCAGTGCTGTGGCCGAGCGGTTCACCCGCTGGCAGTGCAGGGCAAGGTCCGGCGCGCGCCCGTCGAACCACCGCGCGCCGTCGAACACGGTCGAGCCAAGCCACGACCCATGGTCACTGGCCCGCATCACCATCACGTCGCCGTCGTGCCACCGCCCCTCGAAATACGTCCGGATCGTCTTGCCGAATGCCATCTCACCTTCCCCCTGCCGCGCGCAGCACACCTGGCCAGTACAGCCACAGCGTCAGCCCGCGCGTCACGTTCAACACCATCAATCCCGCCCAAAGACCATGATTGCCGAAGCTGGGCAACAGCACCGCCAGGGCTGCCGCATAGACGGCGACCGACAGCAGCATGGCATTGCGCATCTCGCGCGTGCAGGTCGCGCCGATGAAGATGCCGTCGAGGATCCAGGCGGCGATGCCGATCAGCGGGGCCGCGACCAGCCAGGGCAGGTACAGGCGCGCCTCGGCCCGCACATTGGGCTCGGTCGTCAGCAGGTCGATGATGGCGGGGCCTGCGACCAGGAATGCCAGGCACATCAGGACCGTGACCCCGACGCTCCACACTGCCGCCAGGGCCGAGGCCCGGCGCAGGGCGGCGACCGACCGCGCGCCGACAGCCTGCCCGACCAGCGCCTCGGCGGCAAAGGCAAAGCCGTCCAGCGCATAGGCCGCCACCTCGATGAACTGCAGCAGCACCTGGTTCGCGGCCAGCGTCACGTCGCCCAGACCCGCGCCGAGGAAGATGAACGTCGTGAACGACCCCTGCAGGATGACCGAGCGGATCATGATGTCGGTGTTGACCCCGGCCATGCGGCGCAGCGCCGCCGTGTCACGCAGGCGGGCGCGGGCCGAGGCCACGACCGCGCCCAAGGCATCGCGGCAGAACCACAGGCCAAGCGCAAGGCCGGTCCATTCGGCGATCAGCGTGGCGACGGCCACCCCCGGCACGCCCCAGCCGAAGCCCAGCACGAACCACAGGTCCAGCGCGATGTTCAGCCCGTTCATCCACACCTGCAGCACGAACACCGCCCGCGTCCGTTCCAGCGCGATCAGCCAGCCGGTGACGGCGTACAGCGCGATGGTGGCGGGCGCCCCCCAGATGCGGATCGACAGGTATTGCTGCGCCAACCCCTCGACCTCGTCCGACGCCGGGGCGACGGCAAAGGCCGCGCCGAAGATCAGCGATTGCAGCAGGATCAGCGCCACGCCCGCACCCAGCCCGATCAGCAGCGCGCGGTACAGCACCGCCGCGCGTTCGGCCCCATCGCCCGCGCCATGGGCTTGCGCGGCCAGTCCGCTGGTGCCCATGCGCAGGAAGCCGAAGATCCAGTAGAACGACGCCAGGATGACCGCCCCCATCCCCACCGCCCCGATGGGGGCCGCCTGCCCCAGTTGCCCGATCACGCCGGTATCGACCGCCCCCAGCAGGGGCACGGTGGCGTTGGACAGCACGATGGGCAGCGCGATCTTCAGGACACGCCGGTGGGTGATGTCGGCGGCTGCGCCGATGGCGGCGGTCATGCCCCCTCGCGGGCCGGCATCAGGAAATGCCCCGTCCCTTGCGCGAACAGCCGCGCGCGGTTGTCCTGCCAGGCCTCGACATGCACCGACGCATAGCGCCGCCCCGACCGATTGACCCGCGCCCGGGCATAGGCATCGCGCGGCAGGCCCGAGCGCAGGTAGTCGATGGTGAAGTCGATGGTCTTGGGCAACGCGACAGGCGGCTCGGCCCCGGTCTCCATCGCTTCCCACATCGTTGACCAGGCCAGTTCGATGATCGCCGTCGTCTCCAAAAAGGCCGCCGTCGCGCCGCCGTGGAGCGCGGGGATCAGCGGGTTGCCGATCAGGCGGTCGTCATAGGGCAGGATCGCAGTCAGCTCGTCCCCCCGCCGGTCGAACCGGATGCCGAGAAACCGAAGGTACGGCACACCCTCGACCAGCGCCGCCAGGGCCGCGTCGCGCCGCTGCTTGACCACCTGCACGGGTTCGGGCCTGGCACGTCCCGGCTTGTCAGGATCGCTCATGCGGCCCCCTTGCTGCCGACGGTGAAGGCGGCCGTCGCGGTGGCCACGGGACGGCCCGTGTCCTCGTCGGTCGCGGTGGCGCGCACAAAGGCCACGGACCGCGTCATGTGATAGACCTCGGCCCGCGCGGTGATGCGCTGACCGGGCGTTGCGGGGCGCATGTAGTCGATGCGCAGGTCCAGCGTGGCGGTGCCGCCGGGGCCCGAGGGGTGGCACATCACCGCCGCCCCGCTGGCCGTGTCCATCAGGGCACTGACGGCGCCGCCATGGATGACCCCGGTCGCCGGGTCGCCGACAAAGCGCGCGTCCCAGGCCATCGAGATGACGGCTTCGCCCGCGCCGACGCGGTCGATCTGCATGCCAAGCGCGCGGGAATGCGGGATCGCTTCGATGAACTGGCGCGCAATACGGTCGATGTCGGCCATGGCTGTCCCCTTCTGCCGGACAGTTGACCCCCAAACCGCAGCCACCCGCAACCCCCGGCGTTGCGCTGTGCCAACTTGCACCCTAGTCTCGCCTCATGGGGGAGGTGCCGCGATGCCAGAGACCCGGCTCAGCTTCAAGGAGATGTGCGCCCGGTTCGACGTGACCCCGCGTACCTTGCGCTACTATGAGTACATCGAGCTTCTCGCGCCGGAAAAAGACGGTCGCGCAAGGTATTACGGCGCGCGCGAGGTGGCCCGCATGACCCTGATCCTGCGCGGGCGGCGGTTCGGGTTCTCCTTGGAGGAGATTCGCCAATGGCTGCTGATCTACGGCCGCAAGGGCGAGAAGCAGCAGTTGCAGGCCTGGGTCGACCTGGCGAACCGCCAACTGGCCGAACTTGACCGCCAGCAGACCGACCTGAACAGCGCCATCGCCGACCTGCGCAGCCTGCGCGACACCGCCCTGCGCGAGATCGGAACGCCCTGACCGTGATCGCAGGGGGAAATCCGAAGGTGTCGCGACATGACGCGACGTTACAGTCACGTCACCTGCCAAGGCTCTGGTATGACGGCCGGGCGGACCACATCTGGCGTCCGCCGCCGGATGGTCCGGCGTGTTTCCTTTGCATGGTGCGAGAGACGACATGACGACCGATTTCATGACCATCCGGCAGATGTGCGACGCCTTCGGCGTGACCGCGCGCACGCTGCGATTCTATGAACAGAAAGAATTGCTGTCCCCTGTCCGCGACGGACAGCGCCGCCTGTACAACCGCCGTGACCGGGCGCGCCTGACGCTGATCCTGCGGGGCAAGCGGTTCGGCTTCTCGCTCGAGGACATGCGCCAACTGCTTGACATGTATGCCGACGGCACGGGGCAGGAACAGCAACTGATGCGCACCTACGAACTGGCCCAGGCACGCCTGGCCGAGATGGAGGCACAGCGTGCCGAACTGGACGCCACCATCGCCGACCTGCGTAACCAGATGACCTGGGGGGCCGAAGTACTGGCCACCTTCCGCCGCGCCGCCGAATAACAGGGAGAGACCGCATGCCCACCTATACCGCCCCCGTCAAGGACATGCAGTTCCTGCTGCATGACGTGCTGAAGATTTCCGAGGCCGGAATCCCCGGCTATGACGACCTCGACAGCGCCTTTACTGCGGCGGTTCTGGAAGAGGCGGGCAAGGTCGCGTCCGAGGTTCTGGCCCCCCTGAACGCCGTGGGCGACCGCGAGGGCTGCCATCTGGAAAACGGCGTGGTGCGCACGCCCAAAGGCTTTGACGCCGCGTTCAAGGCGATGAAAGAGGGCGGCTGGACCGCGCTCGACTGCGACCCCGACTATGGCGGCCAGGGACTGCCCTACCTGATGGGCACGGCGGTCGGCGAAATCTTTGTCAGCGCCAACATGGCCTTCAACATGTACCAGGGCCTGACCCACGGGGCCTATTCGGCGATCCACGCCCATGGATCGTCCGAGCAGAAGGCAACCTACCTGCCCAAGATGGTCAGTTGCGACTGGACCGGCACGATGAACCTGACCGAACCGCATTGCGGCACCGACCTGGGCCTGATGCGGACCAAGGCCGAACCGCAGGCGGATGGATCGTACAAGATCACCGGGCAGAAGATCTTCATCTCGGCGGGCGAGCATGACCTGGCCGAGAACATCATCCACCTGGTGCTGGCCAAGGCCACCGGCGGGCCCGAGGGGATCAAGGGCGTGTCGCTGTTCATCGTGCCGAAGTTCCTCGTGAACGCCGACGGCAGCCTTGGCAACCGCAACGCCCTGTCCTGCGGCAAGATCGAGGAAAAGATGGGCATCCACGGCAATGCCACCTGCGTGATGAACTATGACGGGGCGACAGGCTGGCTGCTCGGCGACCTGCACAAGGGCATGCGCGCGATGTTCACCATGATGAACGAGGCGCGGATGGGCGTGGGCCTGCAGGGTTACGCGCAGGCCGAGGCGGCGTACCAGAATGCCGTCGCCTACGCCAAGGACCGCCTGCAGGGCCGCGCCGTGACCGGGGCGGCGAATCCGTCGGGCCCCGCCGATCCGCTGATCGTGCATCCCGACATCCGCCGCAACCTGATGGACCAGAAGTCGTTCGTCGAAGGGGCCCGCGCGCTGACCTTCTGGGGTGCGCACCTGATCGACCGCTCGCACCGCAGCGGCGACGCGGCGGCCGAGGGGATGATCTCGCTGCTGACCCCGGTCATCAAGGGCTTCCAGACCGACAAGGGCTTCGAAATGGCGGTGGCGGCCCAGCAGGTCTACGGCGGGCATGGCTATATCGAGGAATGGGGCATGTCGCAGTTCGCCCGCGACGCCCGCATCGCCATGATCTACGAAGGTGCCAACGGCGTGCAGGCGCTGGACCTCGTTGGCCGCAAGCTGGCGCAGGACGGCGGCAAGCACGTGATGGCGTTCTTCGAGATGGTGAAGGCCGAGTGCAAGCTGCATGACGGCGATGACCGCATGAAGGGCTTCGTCGAGCCGCTGAAGGTGGCGTCGAAACAGTTGCAGGCGGCGGGGATGTACTTCATGTCGCAGGGCATGAAGAACCCCAACGCGGCGCTGTCGGGGTCCTACGACTTCATGCACCTGATGGGGCATGTGTGCCTCGGGCTGATGTGGACGCGGATGGCAAAGGCGGCCATGGTAGCGCTCGACGCAGGGTCGCCCGACCGCGATTTCCTGCAGGCCAAGGTGGCGACGGGCCGCTACTACATGGCGCGGCACCTGCCCGCCTGCGCGATGCACCTGGCGCGGATCGAGACCGGGGCCGAGCCGGTGATGGCGCTGGACGCGGCGGCCTTCTAGGCCGCCGACCGGCAACGGACGACAGGGGGTTCCGATTCCGAAACGCTTCCGTCTGACCCGCCGCTTTCCGGTCGCGATGACCGAGGACGGCTATCGCCGCCTGAAACGGTTCGCCGCCGAGGCGGGACTGGACGAGGGCGAGGCGCTGTCGTTCCTGTTCGAGCATTTCGACAGCGTCACGGACACGGACAACCTGACCCACCGCTTGCGGCTGTTCAACGAAGGTCTGGACGCGCGCAAGGACTGAGGACACCGCAGGGAGGCGGGGCCGACAATGACCATCCAACTGCACTGTTTCGGCGAAAGCGGGAACGCCTACAAATGCGCCCTGGCGCTGACGCTGGCCGATCTTGAATGGCAGCCGGTGTTCGTCGACTTTTTCAACGGTGCAACCCGCACGCCCGAGTTTCGCGCGCTGAACCCGATGGGCGAAGTGCCGGTCCTGGTCGACGGGGCCACGGTGCTGACGCAGTCGGGGGTGATCCTGGACTACATCAGTTCGAAGAACGGCCGTCTGGGCGGCAAGAGTGCCGCCGAACGGCGCGAGGTTTTGCGCTGGATGTTCTGGGACAATCACAAGCTGTCGACCGTGATCGGCACGGCGCGGTTCCTGGGCAACTTCCTGCCCGAGGACAAGCGGCCTGTTGGGGTGATCCCGTTCCTGCAAGGGCGGCTCAAGGCGGCCTACGGGGTGCTTGACGGCCATCTCGCCAACCGCCCCTGGGTGGCGGCGGCGGACGTGACCATCGCCGACCTGTCGCTGTGCGGGTATCTGTATTACCCCGAGCCCTTTGGTTTCGTCCGGGCCGACTGGCCCCACATCGACCGCTGGCTGGACCGGATCGCGGCCCTGCCCGGCTGGAAAGCCCCCTATGACATGATGCAGCGCGGCTTTCCGCCTGCTGCTTGAGGTGAGATCATGGCAATAGAAAATTTCTTGTTGATTGCTGGACTCGTGACCGCAGTTTTGGGCAGTCGCGTAATTCTACTGGCCGCGCGAGGCGGTGCTTTTCACGAGATCGTAGCTCGGCAAAGCACAGTAAGCAGCATCCTAGGCGCGCTCACACTTCCGGCGCAGATAGTGTTGATCATCATGGGCTTCTTCTACTTCGTCTGGTGGCATTGGGCACTGATCGTTCTGATTTGCCTTTTCTTTGTGGGCGCGATGGTCGGTCGGACTTCATGGGGTGCGTTCGCATCTATTCGACCGCTTCTTGATCTCTGTTCAGTCGGAACGGCGGCTACGGTGCTGGCCGCATACTTCGATATCATCCAACTTTAGGTGCATGAAATGACCGAAGCCTATATCTACGACGCCGTCCGTACCCCGCGCGGCAAGGGCCGCCCCGACGGGTCGCTGCACGAGGTCACCTCGGTGGCCCTGTCGGCGCGGTTGCTGAACGCCGTGAAGGCCCGCAACCATCTGGAGGGGCATGCCGTCGAGGACGTGATCTGGGGCAACGTCACGCAGGTTGGCGAACAGGGCGGCTGCCTGGCCCGCAGTGCCGTGCTGGCGTCCGACCTGGACGAGCGCATTCCCGGACTGGCGATCAACCGCTTCTGCGCCAGCGGGATGGAGGCGGTGAACCTGGCCGCGAACCAGGTCAAGGGCGGCGCGGGCGAGGCCTACATCGCGGGCGGGGTCGAGATGATGGGGCGCGTCGCCATGGGGTCGGACGGGGCCGCGATCGCAGTGGACCCATCGGTCGCCATGCGCACCTATTTCGTGCCGCAGGGCATCAGCGCCGACATCATCGCGACCGAATACGGGTTCACCCGCGACATGGCCGACCAGCTTGCCGTGGCCAGCCAGCAGCGGGCGGCACAGGCCTGGGCCGAAGGGCGGTTCGCGAAATCCGTGGTGCCGGTCACCGACCAGAACGGCCTGACGATCCTGGCCACAGACGAATACATGCGGCCCCAGACCGACATGCAAAGCCTTGGTGCCCTGAAGCCCGCGTTCAAGGACATGGGCGAGGTGATGCCCGGCTTCGACAAGGTGGCGATGATGAAGTATCCGCACCTCGCGCGGATCGACCACATCCACCACGCCGGCAATTCAAGCGGCATCGTCGATGGCGCGGCAGCGGTGCTGATCGGCAGCAAGGCTTTTGGCGAAAAGCACGGCCTGACCCCCCGCGCCCGCATCCGCGCCACGGCCAAGATCGGCACCGATCCCACCATTATGCTGACCGGGCCGGTTCCCGCCACGGAAAAGATCCTGCGCGACAGCGGCATGGCCATCGGCGACATCGACCTGTTCGAGGTGAACGAGGCCTTTGCGGCAGTGGTGCTGCGCTTTCAGCAGGCGTTCGACGTGGACCCCGCCCTGGTCAACGTCAATGGCGGGTCGATCGCCATGGGCCACCCCCTGGGGGCGACCGGCGCCATCATCATCGGCACCCTGCTGGACGAACTGGAACGGACGGGCAAGGGCGTGGGGCTGGCCACGCTGTGCATCGCATCGGGCATGGGGGCCGCCACGATCATGGAACGGGTGTGACCTTGCAAAGGATGACGTTGCGTCATACCATCGTATCCCGGTTCAACCGCAGTTCTTCGGCGCTGCGGCCTTCCCATATTGGTGTCTTCGTAAACGGTGACAGGGGGGCAAGCCATGCCCGGTGGACAAGCCAGGATGGACTACCGCGCGGCGGCGCTGACGGCGGGCCGCTACGATCTTCTGGTCGAGGAATATGTCTATCCGCTGACCGTCTATCTGCCGGGCCGCCCGCCCATGTCGGCCACACCGCAGACGGTCTGGGGCTTCTTCCAGGCCTTCCATGCGGGTCTGGTAGCTGCCGGGATGACGGTGCTGACCGCGCGCGTCGCGGCCGAGGGGTTGCCGCAGGGCGGGCGGGCGCAGGTCTGGACCGACTGGTTCGGCGAAGGGCCGGGGGTCACGCGGCGGCAGGTGGCGCAGACCGTCTGCTACCGGCGTCTGGATGGCACCGCGGACCGCACCGAGTTGCTGGAGTTCACGCGGCTGGACCTGCCCATGATGGCGGCGGCCTGAGGACAGAGCTTGCCCTGCCCGGAAAGGGGGGGCCATGCCCAAGCTTGATCTGACCCGCGTGCCGGTCAAGACCGTCTCGATCTATCCCGAACCCTATGCCTCGATGATGAAGGGCAGATCCTCGCTGCGCCTCGGCGAAGCCGGGGGACTGACGCAGTTCGGCGTCAACCTTGTGACGCTGGACCCCGGCGGGATGTCGTCCCTGCGACACTGGCACCAGCACGAGGACGAGTTCGTCTGGATCGTCGAGGGCGAGTGCATCCTGGTGCAGGACGAGGGCGAGACGGTGATGCGCCCCGGCGACTGCGCGGCCTTTCCCGCCGGATCGACGAACGGGCACCATTTCCTCAACCGCACCGACCGGCCGACCCGGTTCATGGTGGTGGGCACCAAGGCCCCGCGCGAGGTTGCGGTGTACTCCGACGTCGATCTGATGGTGGAACTGACGCCCGGCGAACGGGGCCGGGCGGCTTTCACCTACAAGGACGGCACCGAATGGAAGGGACCGCGATGACGCATCCCACGATCCCGCAGAAAGGCACCTGAGATGCCCAAGGTCGTGCCGCAAGGTCCGGTCCAGGCCGAGGACATCGCCCATCCCGTCCTCGGCGGTGGCCTTGGTCCCTATGCCTATCAGCTGATCTCGGACCCCGGCCTTCTGACCCAGTTCGGAGCCTTCATCGAACATCTGCCGCCCGGATCGCGGTCATCCTTCCGCCACTGGCACCAGAGCGAGGACGAGATGATCTATGTCCTGTCGGGCGAGGTCGTGCTGGTCGAGGACACCGAGACCCCGCTGCACGCGGGCGAGGCGGCGTGCTGGCCTGCGGGCAGTCCGGTGGGGCATTGCCTGGAAAACCGGTCGGACGATGTGGCGCGCTATCTGGTGGTCGGCACGCGCACACGGGTGGACCGCGTGCACTACCCCGACCACGACCTGATCACCGAAAAGGACGGCCCGGCACGCCGCTATCTGCATGGCGACGGTCGCCCGCGCGGGGACACGCCATGAGGGACGCGCACCACACGCTGCAAATCTATCTGGACGAGGTCGCCGCCGCCGTCATGCGGCAGGACTATGCGGCCTATCGCGAACGGGTCGCCCTGCCCTTCCAGCTGGTCACCCACACGGCCAGCCTGCACATCGACACCGACGCCGTGCTGCGCCAGGGATTCGACACTTTTGCCCAGTCCCTGCAGATGCAGAAGATCACCGATTTCCTGCGCCTGGTCGAAGGGGCGGAACAGATGGACGAGGCGCTGATCACCGGGCGCTATGTCACCCACATGATGGCGGGGGCGCATCGCGTGATCCCGCCCTTCCGGTCGCAGATCACCCTGCGGCACGAGGATGGCCGCTGGCGCGCGGCCTCGATCACCAATGCGCTTGCCAATTCCCGCTGGCCGCTGATCCTTCCGATCGTGGCCCAAGATGCCGATGCGAAAGGACCGCAGACATGACCGATTTCACCATGACGACCGATGCCGATGGCGTCGCCACGATCACCTGGGATGTGGCGGCAAAATCGATGAACGTGATGAACCAGCAGGGGTTCCTGGACCTTGACGCGCTGGTCACGAAGGGCCTGGCCGATCCGGCGGTGAGGGGGATCATCATCACCAGCGGCAAGAAGGATTTCGCAGGCGGCATGGACCTGAACGTCATCGCCCGGATGCGCGAGGACGGTGGCGACAACCCGGCAAAGTCGCTGTTCGACGGCGTGATGGGGATGCACGCGATCCTGCGGCGGATCGAACGCGCGGGGATGGACCCCAAGACGCTGAAGGGGGGCAAGCCCATCGTGGCCGCGCTGCCCGGCACGGCCCTTGGCATCGGGCTGGAGATTCCGCTGGCCTGCCACCGCATCATCGCCGCCGACAATCCCAAGGCCAAGATCGGCCTGCCCGAGATCATGGTCGGCATCTTCCCGGGGGCCGGGGGCACCACGCGACTGTCGCGCAAGCTGGGCGCGATGGCGGCGGCGCCCCTGCTGCTGGAAGGCAAGCTGAGCGATCCCAAGGGGGCCAAGGCCGCCGGGGTGATCGACGAGGTGGTGCCACCCGAGGCGCTGCTGGCCCGGGCGAAGGAGTGGGTGCTGGGGGCCAAAGACGCGGACCTGGTGAAACCCTGGGACGACAAGGGCTGGAAGATGCCGGGCGGCGCGCCCTATCATCCGGCGGGGTTCATGACCTTCGTGGGGGCCAGTGCCATGGTCCACGGCAAGACGATGGGCGTCTATCCGGCGGCCAAGGCGCTGCTCTCGGCGGTCTATGAAGGCGCGCTTGTCCCCTTCGACGCCGCCCTGCGGATCGAGGCGCGGTGGTTCGTGAACGTGCTGCTGAACCCGTCGTCGTCGGCGATGATCCGGTCGCTGTTCATCAACAAGGAGGCGCTGGAAAAAGGGGCCGTGCGCCCGGCGCTGCCCGACCAGTCGGTGAAAAAGCTGGGCGTCCTGGGCGCGGGCATGATGGGGGCGGGGATCGCCTATGTCAGCGCGCAGGCGGGCATCGAGGTGGTGCTGATCGACGCCACGCAAGAGGCCGCCGACAAGGGACGCGCCTATTCCGAGGGGCTCCTGGACACCGGCATCGCCCGGCGGCGCGTGACGCCCGAGAAGAAGGCCGAGGTCCTGTCGAAGATCACCGCGACGACCGACTACGCGACCCTGGAAGGCTGCGACCTGATCATCGAGGCGGTGTTCGAGGATGTGGGCGTCAAGGCGGGCGTGACGCAACGGGCCGAGGCGGTGATCCCGGCCGACGCGATCTTTGCCACCAACACCTCGACCTTGCCCATCGGCGGGCTGGCCAAGGCCAGCGGCCGCCCGGAGCAGTTCGTCGGCATCCACTTCTTCAGCCCGGTCGACAAGATGATGCTGGTCGAGATCATCCGGGGCGCGCAGACCGGCGACCGCGCGGTGGCCAAGGCGCTGGATCTTGTGCGCCAGATCCGCAAGACCCCCATCGTGGTGAACGATGCCCGTTTCTTCTATGCCAACCGCTGCATCATTCCCTACATCAACGAAGGCATCCGCATGGTGGCCGAAGGGGTGGAACCCGTGCTGGTCGAGAATGCGGCCAAGCTGGTCGGCATGCCGCTGGGGCCGCTGCAACTGGTGGACGAAACCTCGATCGACCTCGGCGTCAAGATCGCCAAGGCGACCAAGGCCGCCATGGGCAGCGACTATCCCGATGACGCGGTGGACCGGGTGCTGTTCTGGATGGCCGACCAGGGGCGTCTCGGGCGCAAGGCCAAGGCCGGGTTCTATGCCTATTCCGACAAGGGCGACCGCACGGGTCTGTGGGACGGGCTGGCGGCGAAGTATCCGCTGGACAAGGTCCAGCCATCCCTCACCGACGTGCAGCACCGGCTGCTGTTCGCGCAGGTGCTCGAGGCGGTCCGCGCGCTGGAGGAAGGTGTTCTGACCGACATCCGCGAGGGCGACGTCGGCGCGATCCTGGGCTGGGGCTTTGCACCCTGGTCGGGCGGGCCGTTCAGCTGGCTCGACATGATCGGGGCGGCGCGCGCGGTGGACATCTGCCGCGGCCTGTCGGCCCAGTTCGGCCCCCGCTTCCACGCGCCCGCCCTGCTGCGCGAGATGGCCGAGAAGGGGCAGTCGTTTTACACCCGCTTCGCCCCGGCGGCAAAGGCCGCGTAGGGGGCTGCCGTCGGCGGGGGCATCGAACCCCCGCCAACGGCCCTGCCGGGGACAAGTCCGGCACCGTCAGCGCAGCGGGCCGGACAGGAGCCTCCGGCGGGGATATTTGGGGCAAAGGCGAATGGCATAGGGCAGGACAGTCGCCCCTCTCTGCCGATCAGACCGGGTTCGGCAGGTCGCGCCCCTCGGCATGGGCCAGAAGGTTCGCCACGGCCATCATCCCCATGCCGGTCCGCACCTCGAGCGCCGCCGTGCCCAGGTGCGGCAGCAGCGTGACGTTCTCCATCGCGATCAATTCCGGCGGCACCTGCGGCTCGAATTCATAGACGTCGAGGCCCGCGCCCGCGATGCGGCCCGTCTGCAGGGCGGCGATCAGCGCGGGTTCGTCCACCACGTCGCCCCGCGCGATGTTCACGAAAATGGCGTGCGGGGCCATGTGCGACAGGGTTTCGGCGTTGATCAGGTGGTGGGTTTCCGCCGTGGCGGGCACCGCCGTCACCACGATGTCGGCTGCCATCGCCTGCGCAAGCGGCACCTGCCGGGCAGGCACGCCCGCGTCGGCGACGGGCGAGCGGTTGGCAAAGATCACCTGCATCCCGAAGCCGAAGTGCGCGCGCCGCGCGATGGCCTTGCCGATCCGGCCCATGCCGATGATGCCGATGGTCTTGCCCGAAATGTGCATCCCCAGGAACTGCGTCGGATGCCAGCCCTGCCACCGGCCCGCGCGCAGGGTCCGCTCGCCCTCGCCCGCGCGGCGGGCTGTCGCCAGCATCAAGAGCATCGCGATGTCCGCCGTGGCGTCGGTGACGGCCCCCGGCGTGTTCGTGACCGCCAGCCCCGCCGCGCGGGCCGCGCCCACGTCGATGTGGTTGTAGCCCACGCCGAAGTTGGCAAGGATCGTCGCGCGGGGAGCGGGGACATCGGCAAAGACATCGGCGCGGAAGCGGTCACCCAGCGTGGGCAGCACCGCGTCGTAGTCGCGCAGGGCGGCACGCAGTTCGCCCGCGTCCAGCGGCAGGGTGCTGGACCGCAGCGTCACGGCATAGGCGGCGCGGACGGCATCCACCACCGGGTCGGGCAGCGGTCGGGTGATCAGCAGCATCTTCAAAACAGGCGTCCTCCTTCGGGCACGTCATGACCGGGGCCGATCAGCACGACCTCGCCCTCGGCATCCGGCACGCCCAGAACCAGCACCTCGGACAGCACGCGGCCGATCTGGCGGGGCGGGAAGTTGACCACGGCCAGCACCTGCCGCCCGACCAGCCCCTCGGGCGTGTAGTGGCGGGTGATCTGCGCCGATGACCGTTTCTCCCCGATCTCGACCCCGAAATCGACCCAGAGCTTGATCGCGGGCTTGCGCGCCTCGGGGAAGGGTTCGGCCCGGGTGATGCGGCCGACGCGAATGTCGACCTTGTGGAAATCGTCGTGGCTGATCATCGCCCCAGGTCCCGCCCCCGTTCCGCCGCCGCCCCGACGGCGCGCCGCATCAAGGGCGGCAGGCCGTTCCCTTCGTCCATCAGCACCGCGAGCGCCGCCGCCGTCGTCCCGCCCGGCGAGGTCACGTTGATGCGCAGTTGCGCCGCCGTGTCGGGCGACCGGTGCGCCAGTTCCCCCGCCCCGCAGACCGTGGCGCGGGCCAGTTGCATCGCAACGCCCTCGGGCAGGCCCTCGGCCACGCCCGCCGCCGCCATTGCCTCGATCAGGTGAAACACATAGGCCGGACCCGATCCCGACACCGCCGTGACCGCGTCGATCTGGTGTTCGCCGTCCAGGTCCACCACCTGGCCCACGGCGGCCATCAGCGCACGGGCAAGGGACATGTGGGCGGCAGTGGCATGGGCGTTGCCGCAGATCGCCGTGATGCCGCGCCCCACCATCGCAGGGGTGTTCGGCATGGTGCGGACAATGGGCGAGCGCGGGCCGAGTGTGCCTTCGATCGTGGCAATCGTGGTCCCGGCGGCAATCGACACGAACAGCGTGCCGCCGTTGCCCAGGGCCTGCAGCGCGGGCAGCGCCGCCCCCATCATCTGCGGCTTGACCGCCAGAAGGGCCACGGCGGGGGACCGGGGCAGGCCCTGGTTCAGGTGAACGCCGCTGCCTGCCAGCCAGTCGGTGGGATAAGGTTCGATCACCCAGACCGAGGCCGCAGGAACGCCCGCCGCCAGCCACCCGGTCAGCAGGGCCGTCCCCATCTTGCCGCAGCCCAGAAGCACAAGCCCCTCTGCCGCGACCCGTTCCAGTGCCATGCCATCCCCCGTTTGGCGGCCAGCCTAGCGCGGGTTGCGGACGGGTGGAAGGCTTGCCGCCCGTGCCCCCTTGCGCCATGATCGCGCGGCCCGAGGGAGGCCCTGATGCGCAAGTTCCTGGTCGTGCTCGACGACACCCGCGAATGCCTGAACGCGATGCGGTTTGCCGCGATGCGCGCGGCCCATACCGGCGGCGGCGTCACCATCCTGTCGGTTGTCCCGCCCGAGGAATACCAGCACTGGCTGGGCGTGGCCGACCTGATGCGCGCCGAGGCGCGCGAGCGGATCGAGGCGCATTTCGAGGTCTTCGCCAAGTGGATGCGCGACAAGCAGGGGGTCAACCCCGAACTGGTGATCCGCGAGGGCGATCCGGTGGCGCAGATCCTGGCCCAAGTGCAGGAGGATCCGGCCATCGGGGTGCTGGTGCTGGGGGCCTCGGGCGAGAAATCGGGGCCGGGGCCGATTGTCACGGCAATGGTGCGCAATTCGGGAACGCTGCCGATCCCGATTACCGTGGTACCGGGAGAGATGTCGAAAGAGCGGCTGGAGGCGATCAGCTAGCCGGATCGCGATCGGGGAATGAGAACGAAAGGAAGGCGGCGCGTGCATTCTGCCATTTGTTTCCGCCATCCTCAAATCGCGGATAACGGTACTGCAATGTCAATTGGGTGCATGGGCGCTCTGCCTGAATTAAGAATCAATGTCCGAACCAGACGATGGCTGCGGGAATTGTGGCTGGCAGGTATATCCCCCGGCTTCTGACATGGCGGATTGCAACCCTGTGTCAGCACGGCCTTTTTCTGTCGCAGCCTCGTGACGACCTGCCCGGCACTCCGATTCATTTCGGTTCCTGATCACTTTTTCCGGCTCGGCACTCGGCTGACATGTCGCGCATGAAAATCTTTCAAGATCAGCTCTTTGTGCGAGGCACTCATCCCCCCTCGCCGCCTGTTTCCTCAGCCTTGCCTGCCGCCTCTGCCCATGCTTTAATCGCTTCATTAAGATCATGCCACAGCAGAGGGACTGTCGCGATGCTCATTTCACGGGAAATCTGGGAAGTCTCGACAGGCATCGAGCTTGTGCGCAGCGGAAACGACGTCACCTTCTACCTCGCCGGCAGTGCGTCGGGTTATTTTGATCCCGACCTTGGCTACTGGGAGTGGTACGGCTATATGGAGCTGATCTTCGGCCCGGACTCGAACTATTTCGAACAGTACTTTGACCGGCCGATGGACCTCAGCCTGACACAGACGCTGGAATCCGGCGTGGCCGTTACCGGTTCGTATTTTGTCGAAGGCTCCTACAGCATCAACGGCAGCGGCAGTTTCAGCGTCTTGCTGTTCGACACGGCCACCACCTATGGCGGCACGTCGGGCATCGACTTCGTCTTCGGCTCGGCGTCGGTCGACCGACTGTCGGGCAGTGCGGGCGATGACGGGCTGGACGGCGGGGCCGGGAATGACTGGCTCAATGGCGGGGCGGGGCGCGACCATATCGAAGGCGGTGCCGGCCGCGACACCGCGTCCTATGCCGGGGCGACGGCAGCCGTGGTGGCGCGGCTCTACAACGGCCTCTTGGGTGAAGGCGATGCGGCGGGCGACCGCTATGTCTCGGTCGAAAACCTCGAAGGCTCCGGCTTCAACGATCACCTCTACGGCGACAACAGGAACAACACGATCTGGGGCCGTGACGGCGTGGACGCGCTGTTCGGCCTCAAGGGCAACGACGTGCTGGAAGGCGGCCGGGGGGCCGACATGCTGTTCGGCGATGTGGGCTCGGACACCGCATCCTATGCCGGTTCGACCACCGGCGTGGTGGCAAGCCTCACCACAGGCACCGGCACGGCGGGCGATGCGGCGGGCGATGCCTACAACGGGATCGAGAACCTTGCAGGCTCGGCCTTCGATGACCAGCTTGCCGGGGATGCGGCGGCCAACGTCCTGCGCGGCGCGGCGGGCAATGATGTGCTGCGCGGGGGGGCGGGCGATGACGCGCTGTCCGGCGGCAATGGCGACGACCTGCTGCTGGGGGGGGCCGGGGCAGACAGGCTCGACGGCGGCCTGGGGACTGACACTGTGTCCTATGCCGGGGCCGCCGCCGGCGTCGTGGCAAACCTTGCCGCGTCCTCCGGCAATACCCAAGATGCGGCGGGCGATGTCTATGTCTCGGTCGAGAACCTTTCGGGCACCAGCTACGATGACAGCCTCACCGGCAATGCGTTCGAGAACTATGTCGCGGGCGGCAACGGCAATGACACGGTGAATGGTGGTGACGCGTCGGACCGTCTGCGCGGCGGAGCGGGCAGTGATGCCTTCGTGTTCGACAGTGCCCTCGGCGCGCTGTCCAATGTGGATGTCCTGCTCGACTACAGCGTGGCAGACGACGGCATCCGGCTGGATGACGCCGTGTTCGCCGAACTGACGGCGGGCCAGGGCCTCGGCGCCGCCTTCGTCATCGGCAGTGCTGCCACCACGGCCGACCATCGCATCATCTACAATGCCGCCAACGGCGGCCTTTCCTATGATGCCGATGGCACGGGCGAGGCTGACGCCATCCTCTTTGCCCGCATCGGCGCAGGCCTGGCCATGACAGAGGCGGAGTTCCTGATGGTGTAGGGTCCGGATTTTCCGACGCCTGCAAACGCACCCCCGTAGCCGCAGATTGCTGCATGATGAGGCGTGCAGGATCGGGCAGGCCGCACTCCCAGCGCCCCTCGACCAGCCGCAAGCAGAACCCTTCTGCGCCCCGACCCGTCAGCCCTTGTCCGCCAGCAAATCCGGCCGCCTCTCTCGCGTGACCCGTTCGGCCTCTTCCCGCCGCCATTTCGCGATATCACCGTGGTGCCCCGACAGCAGCACCTCGGGGATCGGGCGGTCGTTCCACAGCGGGGGCCTGGTGAATTGCGGATACTCCAGCAGGCCGGTGGAAAAGCTTTCCTCCTCGACCGAGGCGGCGTTGCCCAGCACCCCCGGCAGAAGGCGCACGGTGGCGTCCAGAAGCGCCATCGCGGCGATCTCGCCGCCGGTCATCACATAGTCGCCAAGGCTGATCTCCTCGACGCCGTGATGGTCGAGCACGCGCTGGTCCACCCCCTCGAACCGGCCACACAGCAGGGTCAGCCCCTGGCCCCCGGCCAGGCGGCGGGCGGTGGACTGGCGGAACGGCAGCCCGCGCGGTGACAGGTAGATCACCGGCCATTGGCCACGGTCGGGGTCGGTCCCCGCCGATGCCGCCAGCAGGGCGCGGTCCACCACATCTGCGCGCAGGACCATGCCGGCACCCCCACCGGCAGGGGTGTCATCGACATTGCGGTGCCGCCCCTCGCCAAAGCTGCGCAGGTCCAGCGCGTCCAGCCGCCACAGGCCCAGGTCCAAGGCCTTGCCCGTCAGAGACAGGCCCAGAGGGCCCGGGAAAGCGTCGGGGAACAGCGTGACGACCCGCGCCTGGAAGGCCCCGCGCACCTGGACATCCTCCATCAGGTCGCGCGGGGTCAGGCTGGGGCGGACGGACAGGCGACCGTGCGAGCGGGGTCTGGGCGGATCATCGGACATGGGCCTGTCATAGCCGCGCGGGGTCGCGGGGGGAAGGCCGGGTCAGAGGGTGGGTTCCACGCGCAGGCGCGACTGGTCCAGCAGCGCCCGAAGCGGCCCCTCGGCGGCGGTGCCGGTCATGCCCGACAGGGCCTGTTCCACCAGATGCGGGCGCGGCAGGGCGGCGCGGACGTCTTCGTCCTCGGCCACGGCGGCAACCGCCCGGCGGGCATAAAGTGCCATGACATCAACGTCATGCGGCAGGGCGGCAAAGGCCGGATCGACGGTGTCGAGCCCCAGCATCTCCATCCGCCGCCCGTCCGTCGCGTGCAGGGCAAGCGCGGTCAGCAGGGGGCGGCTGGGGCCATGCCCCTCGGCCCGCTCGACCAGCGCCTCGCGCAGGCGGGCATCGTCGACCTGGGTGGCGATGGCGGCCAGGTGCTGGCCGATCACGCCGGGGGTGGTGTCGGCGGGCAGGTCCTGCACGGGTTGCAACAGGCGCAGCGCCAGGCGCGTGCCGTCCAGGATGTGCCGGGCGTCGGCCGAGGGGAAGGCCACGTCCTTGTCGAAAGACTTCAGGCGGTGGATGGCGTCGTCCAGAAGGGTGTCCATCCCGGCCGCCTGGCGCGGGTCGTGGATCAGACGCGCCAGCGGCACGGCCGCCAGCGACAGGAACAGCGGCACCACCAGGGGTAGGGGCGGCAGATAGCCCACCACACCACCGATGCCCCGGCCTGCGCCGAAACAGACCAGCACGACCACGGCCAGGACCACCACCTGCAACGCGGCCCCGGTCTGCACGGCGGGCTCGCGCCAGGCGGCGGGGTCGCGGGGCCATTGGGCGGGGCGCATCACCACGTTCCAGGCCAGGAAGATGACGACGAAGGCGGGCACGACGCCCCAACCAAAACCGGCCAGTCCCGCGATCACCGGACCGGCGTAGAGCATCACGGAAACCAGCATCAAGAGGTTCAGGCGGTTCATGGGGTCCCCCTTCATGTTGTGGCGCATGGTGGGGCAAACACCTGTGCTAGTCCAGACCTTCCGGCGGATCGACGACGATCCGGCCTGCGGCCAGATCGACGGTGGGCACAACTGCCTTGGAAAAGGGCAAGAGGATCGACCCCTTGGGACCGGCCACCTCCAGCAGGTCGCCCGCGCCGTGGTTGTGCACGGCGCTGACCGTTCCCAGGGCCGCGCCGCCGGTGTCGTGCACCGCAAGGCCGATCAGGTCGGCGTGGTAAAATTCATCGTCGCCGACCGAAGGCAGACGGTCGCGTGACACCCAAAGCGTTGTTCCCCTTAGGGAATCCGCGTCTTCCTTGGTCGCGACACCGGACAGGCGCGCACCAAGGCCGCCCGCGACGGGGCGGGTCAGCCGCACCTTGAAGCTGCGGCTGCCGTCCTCGGTGAAGAGGGGGCCATAGCTGGCGATGGCGGCGGGATCGGCGCAGAAGCTTTTCAGCCGCACCTCGCCCGCGACGCCGAACGCGCCCGCGATGGCCCCCACGCAGATGCGGCTGTCAGACGGCATGGCAATCCCCTGTCCGGCCAGATCAGACGAGAATCGGACCTCTTCCTTGCGTCTTCCTCACGTCTTCCTTGCGTACGTACGTTGTGCGCCTTCCATCGGGCAATCCGGGGGCCGTTCGGGCACGCCGGATCGCCCTGCGGGAAGCGGTCACTCGGCCGCCGGGGCGGCCTCGCGCGCGGCTTTTTTGGCGGCGCGTTCGGCCATGGACTTGCCGGGCACGGCGGACTTGGGGTTCGAGCGCGCCGTCTTGGCCAGCACGCCCGCCGATTCGAGGAACCGCGCCACGCGGTCGGTCGGCTGTGCGCCCAGGCCCAGCCAGTGCTTGACACGGTCCATGTCCATCTTCACGCGGGCCTCGTTGTCCTTGGCCAGCAGCGGGTCGTAGGTGCCCAGCTTTTCCAGGAAGCGGCCGTCGCGCGGCATGCGGCTGTCGGTCGCCACGATGGAATAGTGCGGGCGCTTCTTGGTGCCGCCGCGCGCGAGCCGGATCTTCATTGCCATGTCATTTCTCCTTGTACGATGGCGTTGCCGGGGACATCCCCGTCATTTCTGCAGTTTCTCGTGGTGCCTGATGACTTCGCTGATGATGAAGGTCAGGAATTTCTTGGCGAGGTCGGGGTCGAGGTCGGCCTCGCGCGACAGCGCTTCCAGCCGCGCCATCTGCCGCGCCTCGCGCGCGGGGTCGGACGGCGGCAGGTCGTGTTCGGCCTTGAGCCGGCCCACGGCCTGGGTCTGCTTGAACCGTTCGGCCAGCGTGTAGACCAGGATCGCGTCCAGCCGGTCGATGGCGTCGCGGTGGTCTTTCAGCAGGGTGGCGGCGCGGGCGGTCGTATCGGTCATGTCCCCTCCGGCAGGCCGAAATGGCGATAGATGACAAGATCAGGGTCGGCCAGGGCAGTCTCGGCCACGGCATCGCGGCGGGCACCCAGACGCGTTGCCACGGCCATCGACGCCGGATTGGCCCGGTCGATGTAGCTGACGAACCCGCCCCTGCCGAACATCTGCAGGGCGTGGGGCATCACGGCGCGCGCGGCCTCGGTCGCATAGCCCCGGCCTTCGGCGGCCTCGGTCAGGATCCAGCCCATCTCGGGTTCGGGATCGCCCATTTCCTGCCACAGGAACATCCAGCCGATGGCCGCGTCGTCGCCCGTCAGCGTCACCGTCCACATGCCCGCGCCGCGCAGCATCCATCCTGCAATGCCCTGGCAGAAGTCGGCAAATGCCTCGTCCGCGTCGAAAGGGCCGCCCATGTAGCGGGCCCGGTCGCTGGTGAAGACGGCCTCGTAGGCCGGATAGTCGTTCAACGAGGGCGCGCGCAGTCGCAGCCGTTCGGTGACAAACACCGGGACGGTCGCGGCGACGGCCTGCGCCAGCATGGCCGACGGGCCTTGCGGGGGATGCAGCCAGGAGGCGGTCATCCTGTGCCCTCCGGCGCGGGGTGGCGGTAGACGCCGAAGGGGATGTCGAAGGGCTTGCCCTCGCCGGGGTCCATCCGTTCAAGGGTCGCGCCCAGGCGCAGGGCCAGGGCGATGGAGCGGTGGTTGTCGGGGACGATCATGCTGATCAGCGGGTTTTTCGTGATGCGGGCATGGTAGTCGGCGCGCGCGGCACGGGCGGCCTCAAGGCCGTAGCCCCGCCCCTCGAACCCGTCGAAAAGGTGCCAGCCAAGCTCCGGTTGGGGCCAGCCGTCGTGAAAGCCGACCCCCACGCGCCCGACGAAGTCGCCCGCGTGGGTGTCGACCGAGTAGAACCCGTGACCGCGCAGCGCCCAGTGGCCGATGTTGGCCAGAAGCCCGCGCCAGACCCATTGCCGGTCACGTCCGCCGCCGGCAAAGGCGCTGCGCGGGCTGTCGTTGAAGGACAGCATGGCCGCAAAGTCATCCTCGCGCGGGGGGCGCAGGGTGAGGCGGGCGGTGGTCAGGGTGGGGATGTGGAACGGAAGCGTCATGCCAGCCTCCGCAGGTCGTGGCGGATGACGTAGTCGGTCAGATCCTCGCCCGGCAGGGTGGGGTCGGGGATGCCGCCAAGACGCAGGGCGAGGGCGATGGAGCGGAAATTGCCGGGATCGATGTAGTTGACCAGCCGGTCCCAGCCAAAGGTTTTCCGGGTCCAGAGCATCACCGCCCTGGCCGCCTCGGTGGCAATGCCGCGGCCCTCGGCCTCGGGGGTCACGAACCAGCCAAGCTCGGGTTCGGGGTACGAGGCCGGGTGGTAGATGCCGACCTCGCCGACGTAAGTGCCCTGCATGTCGACCGAGAACGGGCCGTAGCCCAGAAGCGGCCATTGCCCGACCTCGGAGGCGAAGATGCGCCAGGCCTCGTTGCGGGTGACGGGGCCGCCTTCCCAGACCGAGCGGTCGGACGTGGCAAAGGCCGCGCGCGGCTCGAAATCGGCCAGCACGGGCATGCGCAGGGTCAGCCGTTCGGTGGTCAGGGTGGGGGCCATCATCGCCAGGCCTCGGGGCGGTGACGCCAGACGGTGTCGGGGTTGGCGGGGTCGGCCTGCGGGGCCTGCCGGTCGTGGAAGGCACCCAGCCGTTCGGCCATGCGCAGGGACGCGGCGTTCTCGGGGGCGATGTAGCTGACGGCGGTATCCCAGTGCAGGGTGCCGAAGACATGGGACAGCACGGCGCGGGCCGCTTCGGTGGCGAAGCCCTGCCCGGCGGCGGCGTCGGTGAAGATGCACCAGCCGACTTCGCGTTCGGGATGCCCCTCGGGGTGCCAGGCCATGATCATGCCGAGCGCGGGGCCGCCGGTGCGGGGCAGAAGGAAGAACGTGCCGTAGCCGCGCAGCGCCCAGTGCCCGACGTGGTGGCCGAAAAAGCGCCAGGCCATCTCGCGCGTCATCGGGCCGCCGACGAGGGATGACCGGGGACCGGCCATGAAGGCGGCATAGGCGTCGAAGTCCGGCAGCTCGGGCGCGCGCAGGATCAGGCGGTCGGTGTTGAGGACGGGGGTGTTGACAAGGGCGGGGGTCATGCGGTCCCCGGTGCCGGGTGGCGCATGACGATGGTGGGGGCGTCGCCATTGGGGTGGGGTGCGCCGGGTTCGGGGGTGGCGCCCAGCCGTTCGGCCACCCTGACCGAGCGGGTGTTGCTCGCGTCGATGTAGCTGACGGCAGTGGTCCAGCCGAAGCGGTCATAGGCACAGGTGCGTGCGGCGAGGGCGGCCTCCGTGGCAATGCCCTGCCCTTCCGCGCCGTCCCACAGGAACCAGCCGATCTCGTTCTCGGGCCAGTCGTCCATCCGCAGGCAGCCGACCAGGCCGAGCGGCGTGTCGTCCCCGCTGCGCGTCACGGTCCACATGCCAAAACCGCGCAGCGTCCAGTGGCCGATGGCGGTGGCGAACAGCCGCCAGGCGTCGGGGCGGGGCATCCACATGCCGAAGCTGCCCGCGCGCGCGCCGGTGAAAAAGCCGATGAACGGCTCGGCATCCCGTGCCTGCGGCGCGCGCAGGGTCAGGCGGGGGGTGACAAGGGTCGGGGCGATCATGCGGCACCTGCCAGGTCGCGGCGCATCGCGCTGGAGTCGCCCCAGGTGGACATCCAGATGGCCGCGTTGACGGACGCGCGGATCACCGCCTCGACCGCGCGTGTCAGGGCCGAGGCCCCCTGTTTTTCGGCGATGGCGAGGGACAGGTGCCCCTCTTCCTCGGCCCGGATGGCGTCGATCAGGCCGTGCAGGGCGGGGTCGCGGGACTGCAGATAGTGCAACTGGTCGGTCAGGTGGCGGTGGACGGTATCCTCGACCGCCTCGGTGCAGGCCCAGATGACCTTGGGGCCCATCAGGGCGGTCAGCCCGCCCAGCACCGCGCCGCCGACCGACCACAGGGGCATGATCCGGCAGGGCCGCGCCTGGCGGTCCGCCATGGCGGCGCGGAACTGGCGGCAATGCGCCACCTCGTGCCCGCGCAGGTCGGACAGCGCCGCCACCAGACGCGGCCACAGGACCCGCGACACCGCGATCTGCGCGCCGTAGATGCGGATCGCGCCATATTCGCCGGCGTGGTTCACCTTGGCGATCCGGGCGATGGAAATGCGTTCGGCAGGCGTCATTTCTTGCGCGTCAGCCCCGACAGGCCCGCAGGCAGCGTGAACCCCTTGGGCATGCCGATCTGCGGCATCCCGCCCATGCCGTCCTTCATCCCGCGCGCCGCCTCGGCCAGCATGTCGGGCGACATCTTGGACGGGTCGGGCAGGCCGCCCTTGCCCAGAAGCGACTTCATCGCCTGCTTCATCATGCCGCCCTTGCCCATCTTCTTCATCAGGTCGGCCATCTGGCGGTGCTGTTTCAAGAGCTTGTTCAGGTCCTGCACCTCGAGCCCCGCACCGGCGGCGATGCGCTTCTTGCGGCTGGCCTGCAGCAGGTCGGGGTTGGCGCGTTCTTTCTTGGTCATCGAGTTGATCAGGGCGATCTGGCGGCGGATCATGCGGTCGTCGATCCCGGCCTCGGCGGCCTGGGCCTGCATCTTGCCCATGCCGGGCATCATGCCCATGAGGCCCTGCATCCCGCCCATCTTGAGCATCTGCTCCATCTGCATGCGCAGGTCGTTCATGTTGAACAGCCCCTTGGCAAAGCGCCGCGCCATGCGTTCGGCCTGCTCGGCCTCGAAGGTTTCCTGGGCGCGCTCGACGAGCGCCACGATGTCGCCCATGCCGAGGATGCGGCCCGCGACGCGGTCGGCCTCGAAGGTCTCGATCGCGTCCATCTTTTCACCGACGCCGACGAAGCGGACGGGTTTGCCCGTCACCGCGCGCATCGACAGGGCCGCACCGCCGCGTCCGTCGCCGTCCATGCGGGTCAGGACCACGCCGGTGATGCCGACCTTGCCGTCGAATTCGGTGGCGACGCGGACGGCATCCTGCCCGGTCAGGCCGTCGACGACCAGGAGCGTCTCGCGCGGCTGGGCGATGTCGCGCACCGCCTGCACCTCGTCCATCAGCACCTCGTCGATGTGCAGACGGCCGGCGGTGTCGAGGAACAGCACGTCATAGCCACCCATGGCGGCCTGCGTCTTGGCGCGCCGCGCGATCTGGGGGGCGGTTTCCCCCTTGACGATGGGCAGGAAGTCGACGCCGATCTGCCCGGCGAGGATCTGCAGCTGTTCCATGGCGGCGGGGCGGTTGGTGTCGAGCGAGGCGAGCAGCACGCGCTTGCCATTGCGGTCCTTGAGCCGCTTGGCCAGTTTCGCGGTGGTCGTGGTCTTGCCCGACCCCTGCAGGCCGACCATCAGCACGGCCGCCGGAGGGTTGTCGATCTTGAGCGCATCCGCCGGGCCGTCGCCCGCCAGCACCCGGATCAGTTCGTCATGGACGATCTTGACGACCATCTGGCCGGGGGTGACCGATTTCGTCACGGCGACGCCGGTGGCCTTGTCCTGAACCCGCTTGATGAAGTCGCGGGCGACGGGCAGGGACACGTCGGCTTCGAGCAGCGCGGTGCGCACCTCGCGCAGCGCGGTCACCACGTCGGCCTCGGTCAGGGCCCCGGCGCGCGTCAGCCGGTCGAAGACGCCGCCAAGGCGTTCGGAGAGGGTCGCGAACATCGGTCACTCCAGTCAGGGGTCGCCCCCGATATGGGGACGCCTTGGCGTCTTGTCCGCATGCGCGGACGGGCGGGCGTTTTGTCCGCATGCGCGGACGGGCGGCGGCGGTCCATAGGGGTTCGGCACCTGCGGGCGCAACGCGCTGGCAGATGGCGATCCCGGCATGGGCCAAGGGACCGAAGGCGTGGGGCCTTCGGGGGATTGGGGCGGCGGATACGCCCCCGGAAGCAGCAAGTCAAGCCCGGCCCCGCACCCGGCCCGGTCGTCGCAAAGGGGGGCTGTCTGCCCCCCGAGGATACTTGAGGACAGAAGAAGCACAATTTGAATCAAGCTTGCGCTTCTTCTGTCCCCAAATATCCCGGGGGGAGGCGAAGCCGGGGGGCAGCGCCCCCCATGCGACGGGGCAACGGGCGCTGCGGGTTCAGGCCCAGGGCGCGCGGTTCCGGATGCGGGGGTCGAGCGTGAAGAATGCGGCGAACCGGTCGAACCACCTGTCGGGCCGTGCATCCTGGGGCTCATCCCCCCCCTGCCCCGCCAGATGGCTGCCGCCGGTAAAGCGCCAGACCTGCATCCCTGCCGCGCGGGCGGCGCGGATGCCGTTCAGGCTGTCCTCGACCACCAGGCAGGCGGTAGGGTCGGCCCCGCAGGCGGCGGCGGCGTGCAGGAACAGGTCGGGCGCGGGCTTTCCCCGCGCCACCGAGGCCGCCGTGAACAGGCGCGGGCCGACCAGGTGGTCAAGGCCCACCAGTGCCAGCGACCGTTCGGCCCGGCCCTGGCTGGACGAGGTGGCGACGCAGAAGGGCAAGGCGACCGTGTCGAGCACCGCGCGCACCCCCGGCATGATGCGCAGGTCGGCCTCGAAAGCGGCCAGCAGGCGCTCGCGGTAGGCCGTCTCGAAGGCGGGGGGCAGGTCAAGGCCGAAGTCGTCGCGGATCTGCTGCATCACCACGGGATAGCTGCGGCCAAGGAAATGGCGGGTGACATAGGCCAGGTCGATGGCCACGCCGAGGCCCGCGAGTTCGGCCACCAGCATGCGGGCGCTGATGATCTCGCTGTCGATCAGGACCCCGTCGCAGTCGAAGATGATCAGTTGGGTGGCGGGCATCCCGTGCTTTCGGTCAGTACCATGGTCTGGTATGGTCGGCCAAAACCGGAGGTCCCCATGAGCCGCAACACATCCGTGATCCTGAGCGACCATTTCACCGAATTCCTGGCCCGGCAAGTCGCCTCGGGGCGCTATGGCAGCGCGTCCGAGGTGGTGCGCGCGGGGCTGCGGCTGCTGGAACGCCACGAGGCGGCGCTGGAGGAATTGCGCGCCGAGATCGACCGGGGCGAGGCGAGCGGCGAGGCGGAGGACTTTGCGCCCGAGAGGTGGCGCGCCGCCTGGAAGGACGAGTGGGCCGCCGAGGGGAATGGTGATGCGGATCGTCGTCCTTCCCGCAGCGCGTGAGGACCTGCGCGACATCTGGCGCTTTGGTGCGCAGACCTGGGGCGAAGGGCAGGCCGACCGCTACGCCGATCTGCTGGACGCGGCGATCCGGGGGCTGGCTTTGCAGCCGTTCACCGGCCCGTCGGCCGAGGACGTCAGCCCCGGATTGCGGCGGCTGGTCGCGCGGTCGCATGTCGTGTTCTACCGCGTTGACAAACAGGTGGTCCGCATCATCCGCGTCCTGCACCAGAGCCGCGATGCGGCGCGGTGGCTGGCCTAGGCGGGCGGCGGGTCGCCGCCTTGACCGGCACCCTGGCGGAACCTTTGGCGGCGACGCGGGTTTTGCCTGCATGACCACAACCCCAAAGGAGCCAGACATGCAGCAGCAAGGCCTTATCCCCGAAGCGGCGCAGAACCGCAGCAGCACGGTGACCAGCACCGATGTGAACGGCACGCAGGTCTACAGCCCGGCGGGCGAGCATCTGGGGGCCATCGACCACCTGGTGATCGACAAGGCGTCGGGCAACATCGCCTATGCGGTGATGTCGTTCGGCGGCTTCCTGGGCATCGGCGCGGACCATCACCCGATCCCGTGGAAGAAGCTGCGCTATGACACGCGGCTGGGTGGCTATGTGACCGACATCACCCGGGATCAGCTGGAAGGAGCCCCCGCCCGCCCCGACGACTGGCGCGACAACCGCGACTGGGCGGCGAAGAACCACGGCTACTATGGCACCGCGCCCTACTGGATGTGACGCCGCAGATGTGGCCGCGCAGGATGCGCGGCAGATGCGACGACGGAACGGGGGGGCGGGCGACCGTCCCCCCGCTTGCTGTCAGGCGCGCCCGGCCGTCACTTGCGCAGCTTGGCGTTGACCAGCGTGGTGATCTGTTCGGGCGTGTCGAGCACGTTCATGGTCAGGAACGCGCCGTTCGAGACCACCGAAAAGGCGATGACCGTGCCCTTGCCGGTCGCCGCCTTGTGGTAATGGGCGATGTTGTTGCCGTTGATCTGGACCTGTTTGCCCTCGGTATCCGTGACTGCCAACAGAAACATGCGAATCCCTCCCGCTCCAAAATTGCTATGCTGTCAAGCTAGACTGGCCGATGTCGCATGTACAATGCGTTGCCTCAGGCCGATCAGACACGTCGGGTCTACATCCGGGGCGGGTGGCCGTACAGGCCTAGACGACCTTGCCCCCTTTATTGGCTTGATCGCTTAAAGCCAGGTCCACGAGGTCAAGGGCGTGCCTCGCGACGCCCATCGCCTTCTCTACTAGTGGCCGTTCTGTCTCGAACGGTGCAGACATGTCCAAAGGTTCGACCACAGCATCGAGATATACGGTGCTGGGATGCTTGGTCAGCCGGAAATCTTCTGGCAAAGGCTAGGGCAGGCCAGCTTCCACGGCGGCTGAAAGCCCTGGTGGAACTTGAACCGAGAGGTATCCGGCCATCGGGTGGTGCCAGACCGTCAGGTTGTTCGGATTTGTCCTCGGGCGGAAAAGAAAATCGTCGTTTCCGCCCGACTGCGGGTTGGCATGCCACTCTCCGCTTCTGTTGGCGGCGTCCCTCCACGCCGCCTTGAACGCGACTAGTTCGGGCTGCGCGGCGCGCTGCGCCGCCTTGTCCCGCGACAGCCGTTCCAGCCGACGCGCCCGCGTGCCGGCCGAGAGAAGCAGGCCCTTACGCCACTTGGCGCGCGGACCCCCGCACTCGATCCACTCGGCCAGTGTCTCGTAAGGGACAACGAAATCCCATTCTTCGGCCACGACGCCTGCGAGGTAGGGGCCGGGCGCGATCAGAATGGTCAGTGCGCCATGGGAAGATGCATGATGGGCCGCGCGATGACGATACCGCAGCGCTTGGTCGGGCTGGAATCCTGCCGTAAGCTTGTTTTCGATAAGGAGTGTTGGCCCGTCGCGGAGCGTCACGAGCAAGTCCGTTTCACCCCAGGCATCACCGCCGAATGACTCGGTCACCGAGTGTCGGATTCTGTCCACCTGACGTGCCGCGACCCCGACATATTGCAGCAGCGCGTCGGCAAATCCGGCACCATAAGCAAGCTCTTCGAGGATCAACAGATCGAAGTCGCGTTCCTGCATCGTGATGCCAGGAAAGGCATCGGTCATTCCAAGAGCCGTCCCCACAAGTCATACTCCCCCGCCTCGTCCACCTGAACCTGCACGATATCGCCCGGCTTCAACCCCGCGAAACCCTCGTCGACGAACAGGTTCCCGTCGATCTCGGGGGCGTCGGCCATGGTGCGGCAGGTGGCGCCGTCGTCGTCCACGGCGTCCACGATCACCGGCAGGACACGGCCAACCTTGGCCGCCAGTTTCGCCTCGGAGATGGCCTGGGCACGGGCCATGAACCGCTCGAACCGGTCCTGTTTCACCTCGGCCGCCACATGGTCGGGCAGGGCGTTCGACCGCGCGCCCTTGACGTTCTCGTACTGGAAGCAGCCCACGCGGTCGAGTTGCGCCTGATCCAGCCAGTCGAGCAGGGTCTGGAACTCGGCCTCGGTCTCGCCGGGGTAGCCGACGATGAAGGTGCTGCGCAGGGTCAGGTCGGGGCAGACCTGCCGCCAGGCGGCGATCTCGTCCAGCGTCTTCGCGGCGGCGGCGGGTCTTGCCATGCGGCGCAGGGTGTCGGGGTGGGCGTGCTGGAAGGGGATGTCGAGGTAGGGCAGGATCAGACCATCCGCCATCAGCGGGATCAGGTCGCGGACGTGGGGGTAGGGATAGACATAGTGGAGCCGCACCCAGGCCCCGAGCGACCCCAGATCGCGGGCCAGGTCCACGATGTGGGCGCGGTGGCCCCGGTCGGTGGCATGGCGCAGGTCCAGCCCGTAGGCAGACGTGTCCTGGCTGATCACCAGCAGTTCCTTGACGCCCGCCGCGACCAGCCGTTCGGCCTCGCGCAGCACGGCGTGGGCGGGGCGGCTGACCAGGCGGCCGCGTATGTCGGGAATGACGCAGAACTTGCAGGCGTGGTTGCAGCCTTCCGAGATCTTCAGATAGCTGTAGTGGCGCGGGGTCAGGGTGACGGCGGAGGCCGGCAAGAGATCGACGAAGGGGTCGGGCGCGGGCGGGACGGCGGCGTGGACGGCATCGAGCACGGCCTCGTACTGATGCGGGCCGGTGACGGCGAGAACCTTGGGGTGTGCCCCCGTGATGTAGTCGGGTTCCGCCCCGAGGCAGCCGGTCACGATGACCCGTCCGTTCGCCGCCAGCGCCTCGCTGATCGCGTCCAGGCTTTCGGCCTTGGCGCTGTCGAGGAAGCCGCAGGTGTTCACGATCACCGCATCCGCCCCCGCATAGTCGGGGCTGATCGCGTAGCCTTCGGCGCGCAGCCGGGTCAGGATGCGTTCGCTGTCCACCAGCGCCTTGGGGCAGCCGAGGCTGACCATGCCGACGGTCGGCTGGCCGGTCCTTTGAAGATCGGGCCGCCGGGTGTCGGGGATCAGGGACCGGGCAAGGTCGGGGCGCAGGTTCGGGGGGTTCTGGGACATGGGCGCGGATATAGCGGATCGGGGGGGGCAAGGTAAGGGGCGGGATAACACATGTGTTGGGATGGCCATCGCATTGATATTTCAGTGATTGTTCTGGGCGATTAACCCTTTGGCAAGACCTGGCGGCAGGCCGCGGCGCGATTGCGGCAGGTGGCGGGGCGTGGTTAACCTGTTGTTGTCCTTCTTTCGGGCAAGGTGGAAGGAGTCGGGGCAAGCCCCGACCTACGGGGGCGGGCCATGGCGAACCATCTGTACTATGGCGACAACCTGACCGTTTTGCGCGACAGCATCGCCGATGCGTCGGTGGACCTGATCTATCTGGACCCGCCGTTCAATTCCAATGCCAGCTACAACGTGCTGTTCAAGGACAAGTCGGGCAGCCGCTCGGCGGCGCAGATCGAGGCCTTTGACGACACCTGGGAATGGAACGACACCGCCGAGGCGGCCTATGGCGACGTGATGCGCGGGGGGAACGCGGCGGCATCGACCATGCTGCGGGCGATGCGATCGTTCCTGGGCGACAACGACATGATGGCGTATCTGGCGATGATGGCGGTGCGGCTGATCGAGTTGCACCGGGTGCTGAAACCGACGGGGTCGCTTTATTTGCACTGTGATCCGACGGCGAGTCATTATCTGAAGATTTTGATGGATGCGGTGTTTGGGGCGAGGAACTATCGGAACGAGATAGTGTGGCTTCGTTCAAGAAATCCGAAAGGGTCGCAGCATGGTGTGAAGCAACTTGGTAGATCCACAGACTCAATCTTCTATTTTGTCAAATCTGCATCCGCGCCTCTCTATCGTGATCGCATTATGCGTCCACTCACTAAACTGGAACTTGACGAAAAGTATGCCTTTATGGATGAAAACGGCAAGTGGGACGATGGACCGGTAATGCGCGCGGGCAGCATGGGGGATCGTGAAAACCTTGTATACGAGTACAAGGGCTTTACACCGGGTCCGGCCGGATGGCGCATGGAGATCGACAAGCTAAAGGAGCTTGATAGGAAGGGAAACCTGTATTGGACATCAACCGGACGACCGCGACGTAAGCTTCGGCCAGAAGATGACAAGGGAACCACCATCAGCAACTATTGGGATGACATTCCTCCGCTAAATTCGCAGGCGAAGGAACGCCTCGGCTACCCCACCCAGAAACCCGTTGCCCTGCTCGAACGCATCCTCAACGCCAGTTCCAACCCCGGCGATGTGGTGCTCGACCCGTTCTGTGGCTGCGGCACCACTATCGAGGCCGCCGACATCCTTGAGCGGCAGTGGATAGGCATCGACGTAACGCATCTTGCCATCGGGCTAATCGAAAAGCGCCTGCGCGGTCTTACAAACCGAGCGCCGGTCTGGACCACCCATGGCGTGCCGCAGGACATCGAGGGCGCGCGCGACCTGGCGCGGCGCGGGCAGTACCACGAGTTCGAGAAATGGGCGCTGTCACTGATCGCCGCCCAGCCCGGCAACCTGTCGAAGAAGGGGGCCGACAAGGGCATCGACGGCAACCTGTGGTTCGGCGCGAAACACGAGGGGCGCGCGATTGTCAGCGTCAAGGCGGGCGACAACGTGGGGGTGGGCATGATCCGCGACCTGCGCGGCACCATCGAGCGCGAGGGGGCGGGCATCGGCGTGTTCCTGACGCTGGCCGAGCCGACCAAGCCCATGCTGGCCGAGGCGGCGGGGGCGGGGCAGTTCGAGCTGCCGGGCTTTGCCCCGGTGCCGCGCCTGCAGATCGTGACGGTGGAGGCGGCGATGGCCCTGCGCGACCGCGCCGTGATCCTGCCCGCGCGGCGGGACGACGGGTTCAAGCGCGCGGCGGCAGAGGTGGACACGCGGGCGCAGGGGAAGCTGGATTTGTAGGGTGTGCCTTCAGGCGCACCATGGCGTTGCGTTCGGGATGGTGCGCAATGAATGCGCACCCTACGGGGCGGTGTGTGAGGGAACAGGGGTCATGTTTGTCGGTCGGGGCTTGCCCCGACGAATGG
>JBQTJI010000124.1:0-34222 GCA_052387255.1 Gemmobacter sp.
AAATAACCCCGGGGGGGTGGGGGGGTTTTAACCCCCCCCGGTCCTGCCCTCTCAGCCCAGCCAGCGGTCGTAGTCGCTGACCAGCAGGTGGGTCGGCGCCTCGTCCTCTTCCACATCCGCAAACCGCCCGATGGGATCGACAAAGATGTTGTCCGTCACGTCGTCGTTGACGGTCGAGACCTCGCCGATCAGCACGTCGCCGCCCTCGCCCCAGAACGCATGCCAGTCGCCGGGCATCAGCGTCACGCTCTCGCCCGGAGCCAGACGCAGCTTTTCGCCCGGACCATAGGCGCGTTCGATGCCGTCGCAGCGCACCCGCCCGCCCCGGTCGCGGGCAAAGGCCCCGGCGTCGTCCGACCCGTACAGCTCGACCACCAGCGTGGCCCCGCCGCGGTTGATGATGTCCTCGGCCTTGATCACATGGGTGTGCATCGGGCTGAGCTGGTCCTGCTTCGAGATCAGCAGCTTCTCGGCATAGACCATGCCGCCGCCGCGCTGCAGGTCGGCCAGCGTCCCGTTGCGCAGGGTGAACAGGAACAGTCCCATCTCGTCATACCGCCCCTGGCCATAGTCGGTGATGTCCCAGCCCATGCGGCTGTCCACGATCCGCCGGGCATCGCTGCGCGCGCGGAACGCATCCGGTGACCAATAGGCAAAGGGCGGCAGGACGAACCCGTGGCGGCGGATCATCGCGTCGGCCTCGGCCATGATCTGGTTGATGCGGCTGCGTTTCATCCCTGCCCCCTCTGTTCAGAGCGCGACTATAGGGGGACTGTGCCCATGCTCAACCGGGTTCTTGCCAGGAACCGCCAGGTCAGCATCGCCCCGGCCCAGGCCAGCGCCACGAGCCAGCCGAGCCAGACGCCCGCCGGTCCGATCCCCGCCTCGTGCGCCAGCAGCCATCCCAGCGGCACGCCGACCGGCCAGTAGGCGATCATCGAGATGCGGGCACCCCAGGCGGCGTCGGACATGCCGCGCAGCGCGCCGACCATCGCCGACTGCACCCCGTCGAACACCTGCATCAGCGCGAAGACCAGCATCATCGCCACCGCCGCCTGCGCCACGGCGGCGTCGTCCGTCACCAGCCCGGCCAGCCACGCCCCGCCGAACCCCAAGAGCGCCGCCGACCCTGTCAGCCAGACCGTGACCAGCCCCAGGGCCGCGAACACGACGGGCCGCTGGGCGGCATCGTTGCCCGCGCCGCGCTCCTGTGCCACCCGGATCGCCACCGCCCCGGCGACGCCCAGCGGCACCATGTACAGCACGCCGCCGATGGCAAAGGCCACCTGGTTGCCGGCCAGCGCGACCGTGCCGAAGGTGCCGATGATCAGCGTGGCCACGGCGACGGCCCCGGTCTCGGCCAGGTACATCAGGCCCAGAGGCGCGCCCTCGACCGCCGTCGCGCGCATGTCGGCAACCGACAGGTCGCGCCGCAGCCGCAGCCGCCGCATCGACCGCGCGCGCGCCCAGAACACCCATGCTACGGCCAGGGCGGCGGTTTCGGCCAGAAAGGATGCGATGCCTGCGCCGGTCAGGCCGAAGGGCGGCAGGGGGCCGATGCCCCAGATCAGCGCATAGTTCAGCGGCACGTTCACGACCACCGCCAGAAACGCCAGCGCGGTGCCCAGCCAGGGCCGCCCCACCGCCTCGAACGCCGACTTGAAGCCGGTCAGGATGGCAAAGGGGATCATGTACAGCGCGATGCATGCGTAATAGGCGGGCATCGCCGCCAGCACCTCGTCCGGCTGGCCCATCCAGGGCAGCAGCGGCCAGAGCGTGGCCATGGTCAGCGCCGCCAGCACGCCGACGCCCGCGCCCAGCGCCAGGCCGTTGCGCAACAGGCCGGGGATTGTCCGGCCTTCGCCCGCGCCCCAGGCCACGCCGATGCGCACCGACAGCGCCGACATCACGCCATAGACCGACGCGTACAGGATCACCGCCACCGCCCCGGTCAACCCCACCGCCGCCAGCGGCACCGGGCCAAGCGGGGCCAGCATCACCGAATCGGTGACGCCGATCAGGGTCGAGGCCGCCAGCCCCGCGATGATCGGCACCGACAGGCCCAGAATCCCCGGAACCTGTGCTTTGGTGGCGGCCCAGCCCCCGGACATCTTGCGCGCCTTTCCCGTTTCACATACGTTTCGTATGTTGGATGGATATTCAAATACGGATCGTATGTCAATCACGCCGAACGCGACCGCCCCCCGCCCCCGTGCCGTCACGGCGCAGGAAACCGCCGATCGGCTGATGTCCGTGGCCCAGGCGGCCTTCGCGCAGGCGGGGTTCGCGGCGGTTTCGCTGGATGCGCTGGCCGCCGAGGCGGGGGTGACGCGCGGGGCGCTGCACCACCGCTTCGGCAACAAGGCGGGGCTGTTCGAGGCGGTGCTGCGCCGCATCGTGGCCGAGATCGGGGCCGAGATGGAGGAGGTGACGGCCACGGCCCCCGACCCCTGGGCGGCCTGCGTCGGCTGTTTCCACCATTACCTCGACGCCGTCCTGCGCCCCGACCGCGCCCGCATCCTGTTCCAGGACGCGCCCTCGGTGATGGGCGTGCAGGCGATGGACATCCTTCTGGAGGACGGGTTCGGCGAACTGGTGGCCGACCTGCGCGACCATGTCGCCCAAGGCCGCATCGCGCCCGCCGATCCCGTGGCCCTGGCACACATGCTGAACGGGGCGACGCTGAACCTTGCGTTCTGGGTGGCCGAGGCCCCGCCGGGCGACCCGCGCGCCGCCGATGCCCACCGGACACTGGATGTGCTTTTTCAAGGGATTGGCCGAAAAATCTCAGGCAATTCGTGAAGAAAAGCCGACAACGTGTTGATACTTTAACAGATATCCCCGAAGTCTAGGGCCTGGCCCCCGGTCCTGAACGCCCACGTCAGGCGCTGCGCCGGACACCATCGCGCAGGGCGCGCCAGTCGCGGCAGGCGGCCCCGAAGGCCGCGAACAGCGGGCGCGACACCGGATCGGCGCAGGCGTTCCATTCGGGGTGCCACTGCACCGACAGGGTGAATCCGGGCGCGCCCTGCACATACAGCGCCTCGGGCGTGCCGTCCGGGGCCTCGCCGTCGATCACGATGCGGCTGGCCGCGCGCGCGATGCCCTGGCCGTGCAGCGTGTTCGTCATCACCTCGTCCGACCCCAGCACGCGGTGGAACGGCCCGCCACGGGTGAACTTCACCGCGTGGCGCAGGGCGAACTTTTCCTCGATGGTCCCGTCGGGCGGCATGCGGTGGTTCATCCGCCCCGGCAGGTCGCGGATCTCGGGGTAGAGCGTGCCGCCAAGTGCCACGTTCACCTCCTGGAACCCCCGGCAGATGCCGAAGAAGGGTTGCCCGCGCTCGACGCAGGCGCGGATCAGGGGCAGGGTCACGGCATCGCGGCCCCGGTCGAAGGCCCCGTGCGCAGGGGTTTCCTCTTCGCCGTATTCGCTGGGGTGGACGTTCGGCCGCCCCCCGGTCAGCAGGAACCCGTCGCAGAGGTCCAAGAGTTCCGCCACCGTGACATAGCGCGGGTCCGAAGGCACGATCAGGGGCAGGCAGCCCGAGGCCTGCGCCACCGCCTCGGACGTCATCGTGCCGCCGGCATGGACCGGATAGGTCTCGTTCAACAGATAGCTGTTGCCGATGATTCCCACGACGGGGCGGCAGGGGGGTTTGGCGGACACGTTCGCAGACATGGGGGCAAGGGCCTTGATGTCGGATTTGTGCAGCATACTGCCACAAGGGCTTGGGGTGAAGGGGGACAAGTGCCCTGCACAGGGACTGTGCATCATTTCAGGGCAGGGATTGCCGCCACCGCCCGGTTGGGGTCAGACACCGGACCGCCGCCGCGCCAGCCAGTCGCGCAGGCCGGGGTCCTCGGCCAGACCCAGGGCGGTGGCGCGGGCCGCTTCGGCCTCGGGCCAGCGGCGCAGGCGGGACAGCGCCTCGGCCCGCAGCGCCCAGGTGGGCTGGAACCGTTCGGTCCCCGCCAGCCGGTCGAGTGCCTCGAGCGCCGCGGCGGGACCCGTCACCTCCATCGCCACCGCCGCCTGGGCCACCGCCCCGCCCAGGCTGGGGGCCAGACGCTGAAGTGCGGCGTGCAGGGTGAACAGCGCCAGCCAGTTGGTGCGACCGGTGCGGCGGCGTTCGGCATGGACCGACTGGATCGCGGCCTCAAGCTGGAAGCGCCCGAGTTGCCCCAGTGCCCCGGCCGCCGCCAGATGGCCGTCGGCGGCATCGATCATCGCATGGTCCCACAGCGCCACATCCTGTTCCGACAGTGGCACATAGCCGCCCGCACGCGCCGCCCGCCGCGCCTGGACATGCAGGATCAGCGACAGCAGGGCGCGGGGTTCGGCGCGGTCGGGCGCAAGGCCCGCCAGCACCTCGGCCAGATGCACCGCTTCGGACGCAAGGTCGGCGCGGGCGGGGTCGGACCCCGGCACCCCCTCCCACCCCAGGGCGGCGGCGGCGAGCACCGCCTCCATCACCGGGGCCAGGCGGGGGGCGATCTCGTCGGCCTCGGGGATGGCAAAGGCCGCGCCCTCGGCCTTGAGCCGCGCCTTGGCGCGCGACAGCCGCTGCCCCAGGGCGGCGCGCGTCATCAGGAAGGCGGGCGCGATGCGGTCGGCGGTCAGGCCCAGCACGCATTGCAGCATCAGGGGGGTCTGCACCGCCGGATCCAGCGCCGGATGGGTGCAGGCGAACATCAGGCCCAGGCGGTGGTCGGGGATGGCGGCAGGCATGGCCTGTTCCTCGTCCGTCAGCAGGATCAGCGTCGGCATCGCGTCCCGCACGGTGGCCGCGCGGGCGCGGGCGGCCCCGGCGGCACGTTTCGCCGCCGTCATCAGCCAGGCTTCGGGCCGGTCGGGAATGCCGGTGCGGGGCCAGGATTCAAGTGCTGCGCGGAACGCCTGCGCCAGGGCATCCTCGGCGGCGGCCAGATCGCGCGTGCGGGCGGCCAAGAGGGCCAGAAGGCGCGCGTGGTGGTCGCGCGCCGCGCGGTCCGCTGCCGCCCTCGCGGTCATCCGGGCATGACAAGCACGGGGCGCACCTCGGTCGAGGCCGTGGCCGAGGACGGGGCCCTTGCGGCCCAGTCGAGGGCGGCCTCCATGTTGGGCACCTCGATCACGAAGAAGCCGCCCAGCTGTTCGCGCACTTCGGCAAAGGGGCCGTCCTGCACGGTGCGCCCGCCCCCGCCGGTTCGCACGGTGGCCGCCATGGCGGGGGGCAAGAGCCCCGCGCCCGAGACGAAGACGCCCGCCTGCGCCAGCGTCGCGCCATAGGCCGACCACCCGGCCCAGTAGGGACCGCTTTCGACGGGATCGGTGCGGCGGGCGAAGTCGGCGGCGGTTTCGTAGCAAAGGATGGTGAACTGCATGATGGCCTCCTTACATGCCCGGCATCTGGACGAGGGCGCGCACCTCGATCGCGCCGGTCTCGGCGGCGGGCAGCTTTGCGGCCCAGGCCTGCGCGTCGGCCACGCTGGCGGCCTCGATCTGGAAGAACCCGCCCAGCACCAGCGCGCCGGGAGCCATCGTGCCAACCGTGGCGACGGGCACCGGCACCATGGCGGCCCCGCCCTTCATCACGCCCGCCGCAGCGGCCTCGGCCCCCCAGGCGGCATAGGCCCCCCAGTAGGCCTGGCCTGCCGCACCGGCATCGGCGCGCAGGGCGATCTGGTCGGGCGATTCGTGGATCAGAAGGACAAAGGGCTCGGCGGCGGCAGGGGCAGCGGCGGCCAGCAGCAGGGTCAGGGACAGGCGGATCATCATCGGCTCCTCTGGACAATGGGGATGACCGTCACCCCCCTGAACCGATGAGCGGCGGGGGACCTTGACTTCGACAGGCCCCCCACATTTTTTCTGCTTGGTCCCGTCAGGCCGGTACCGGACCGCCGATCAGATCGGGGTCGAGCGGCGGCGGCGCGGGCAGCGACGGCATCACCGGCTCGACGGCGGCGGGGGCCGGGGCGGGCGCGGGCTTTTTCTTCTTCGGCGCGGGCGGGGGCACGATCAGGCCCGCGCTGCGGGTGCCGTCGGCCTTGAGCACGACGACCTTGCTGCCGGACTGGACCCGCTGTGCCAGGTCCAGCACGTCCTGGTTGATCATGCGGATGCAGCCGGACGAGGCATTCTTGCCGATCGACCACCATTCCGGCGTGCCGTGGATGCGGTAGCCGTAGTCGCGCCCGTTCGTCGTCAGGTAGATTGCGCGCGCGCCCAGGGGGTTGGTCGGGCCGCCCGGCTGGCCCTTTTCCCATTTGGCCAGCTTGGGATCACGCTCGATCATCTCGGGCGGGGGGGTCCAGGTCGGCCAGGGCTTGGTCTGCGTCACCTGCGCCTCGCCCGCCCATTCGAACCCGGCGCGGCCCACGGCGATGCCGTAGCGGATCGCGGTCTTGGGGCCGGTGACGTAGTACAGGAACTTCTGCCCCGGATGGATGACGATGGTGCCCGGTGCCTCGGCGCTTTCATAGGCGACGGCCTGGCGGCGCAAGGGTTCGGGCAGTTTCTCCAGCGGCACGGCGGCAATCGGGAACGGCCCGTCCATCGCCGCGACATAGGCCGTCTCGGCCGGTGCCACCGTCACCGCCGGGGCGGCGGCGGGGAACAGCGCCGCGTCGGGAACGCAGGCGGCAAGGGTGGCGGTCGCCAGCGCGGCGATCAGGACGCGGCGTGCGGTGGTCAAGGGGCTGGTCATCAAGGGGTTCCGGATTGCCTGGGGGGCGGTGATCCGCCCGGTTTTGCGGCAGGATAGGCCGCGCGTCCGGCAGTGTCAAAGCCGGGCTTGCGGTGCCGCTGAAATCCGCCGCCCGTCGGCCGGTCACAACACCGTGCGCAGCCGCCACAGTTCGGGGAACAGTTCCACCTCCAGCATGCGCCGCAGATAGCCCACGCCCGACGTGCCCCCGGTGCCGCGCTTCAGCCCGATCACCCGTTCCACGGTCGTGACATGGTTGAAGCGCCAGCGGCGGAAGTAATCCTCCAGATCGACCAGCTTTTCAGCCAGCTCATACGCCTCCCAATGGGCCACGGGGTCGCGGTAGACGGTGGTCCAGATCGCCTGCACCCGGTCGTCTGGCGGCATCGGCCCGCGCAAGGGGCGGTCCAGCACATCGGGCGGCACATCGTGCCCCGCCCGCGCCAGCCAGCGCAGCGCCTGATCGTACAGCGACGGGCGCGCCAGTTCGGCCTCGAGCAGCGCGGTCAGGTCGGGGCGGTGCGCGTGGGGGCGCAGCATGGCCAGGTTGCGGTTGCCAAGCGCGTATTCGATCAGCCGGTACTGGTGGCTCTGGAATCCCGACGACTGGCCCAGACCGTCGCGGAAGGTCGAATAATCGGCGGGCGTCATCGTGCGCAAGACGTCCCAGGCATTGTTCAGCTGCTCGAAGATGCGGGCGACGCGGGCCAGCATCTTGAACGCCTCGCGCGCGCGGTCGGCGGCGATCATGGCGCGGGCGGCATCCAGTTCGTGCAGCGCCAGCCGCATCCAGAGTTCCGAGGTCTGATGCTGGATGATGAACAGCATCTCGTCATGCGCCCCGGTCAAAAGGCGCTGCGCCCCGAGTATCGCGTCCATCCGCAGATAGTCGCCATAGGACATGCGCCCGTCGAACGACGTCTCGGCCCCGTCGTCGGCCGGGTTGAAGGGGCAGGCGGGGGTGGCCATCGCGCTAGCGCGCCGCCACGCAGTCAACCTCGGCCAGCAGTGCCGGCGAGGCGAGGCCCGCCACGATCAGCAGCGTCGCCGCCGGGGGCGTCGCGTCGCCGGTCCAGGCGTCGCGGGCGGTGCGGTAGGCGGCGATGGCCTGCGCGCTGCCGTCGGTCAGGTAGAAGGTCAGCTTGACGACATCGCTGCGGGCCATGCCCCCGGCGCGCAGCCCGACGTCCACGTTGGCCAGGCACTGCTCGATCTGCGCAGCCATCCCCTCGGCCAGCGTGCCGTCGGGGCGGATGCCGACCTGTCCCGCGAGGTGCAGCCAGCTTTCGGCCTCTTCGGCCAGCACGGCATGCGAATAGCGCGAGGCGGGGGCGTGCAGGCCGGGCGGGTTCCAGCGGCGGATGGTGGTCATCGATGGCTCCTTTCAGGTCACCTTGGCGCGGGCGTGGTATTCGGGGCGGTCCCAGAGCGCCCCGTCCATGACTTCGGCGATGATCGCCGCGGCGCGGTCGATGTCATCCGCGCCGATGAACAGCGGCGTGATGCCGAAGCGCAGGATGTCGGGGGCGCGGAAATCGCCGACCAGCCCGCGCGCGATCAGGGCCTGCATGATGGCATAGCCTTGCGGGTGGCGAAAGCTGACCTGGCTGCCGCGGCGGTCATGGTCGCGCGGGGTGGCAAGGGTCAGGGCGGGGCAGGCGGCCTGCACCCCGGCGATGAAGCGGTCGCCCAGGGTCAGGCAGGCGGCGCGGACATCGTCCATGTCGACGCCGTCCCAGATGTCCAGCGACGCCTCCAGCGCCGCCAGTTGCAGGATCGGCGGCGTGCCCACGCGCATCCGCTCGATCCCCCGGCCGGGGCGATAGTCGAGGTCGAAGGCAAAGGGGGCCTCGTGGCCGAGCCAGCCCGACAGGGCAGGGCGCGCGGTGTCGGCATGGCGCGGGGCGACATAGATGAAGGCCGGACCACCGGGGCCGGAATTCAGGTATTTGTACGTGCAACCCACGGCGAAATCGGCCCCTTCGCGGGCCAGATGCACCGGCAGGGCACCGGCGGAATGGGCGAGGTCCCAGACCACCAGTGCGCCCATGGCATGGGCCTGCGCGATGATCGCCGCCATGTCGTGGCGGCGGCCCGTGCGGTAATCCACCTCGGTCAGCATCACCACCGCGACGGCATCGTCGATGGCGTCCATGACCGCCTCGGGGTCCACCGTGCGCAGGCCATAGCCCTGGCCCAGCGTCCGGCACAACCCGTCGGCCATGTACAGATCGCTGGGGAAGTTCCCCGTGTCCGACAGGATCACCCGCCGGTCGGGCCGCATCTCGAGGCCCGAGGCCAGCGCCTGATAGACCTTGATCGACAGCGTGTCGCCCAGCACCACGGTGCCCGCCTCGGCCCCGACCAGCCGCCCGACCCGGTCGCCCAGCCGCGCGGGCCAGTCCATCCAGCCGGCCTGGTTCCAGCCCCCGATCAGCAGCTTGCCCCATTCGTCGGTCACCGTGCGCGCCACGCGGGCGGCGGCGGCGCGGGGCAGCGGGCCAAGGCTGTTGCCGTCCAGGTAGACGACCCCCTCGGGCAGGTCGAACAGCGCTTTCGTGGCGGCGAAGTCGGTGGGCATCGGCGGCACTCCTTTCCGCTTGGTGTGCGGCGCGGCACCCTTGCGGTCAAGGGTCGGCGCGCTGTGGTGCCGGAATGCAGAGCGCGGCACACCTTGGGGGTGCACCGCGTTCCGCCGAATGTACGGTGGGTTAGCGGCCGTAGGCGAAGCCGCCAAAGACACGGCCCTCGTCGCGGTGACGCCCGCCCCTGACCGCGCAGACATAGGCGGCGGCGGCGGCGACAAGCGCCGAGGCGGTGATGAGGAAGGCGGTCAGGATCGCCGAGATCCGTGCGGTCTCGGCGGCGGCGCGGGCGGCATCCTCGGCCTCCTGCGCCAGACGGGCGGCCTCTGCGCGGGCAGACTGGGCGGCAGCGACCGCTTCATCGACACGGGCGTCCACCTGTGCCGGGGCAAGTCCCGAACGCGCCGCCGCAATCTGCACCAGATAGGCGCGGTCTGCGTCCGAAATCTCGCCCGTCGCCACCACTTTCGACAGGATGACCGAGGCATCCGCAGCGTCGCCCGCCGCATCCGACGTGCCCGGAACGACGGTCGAGGGGCGCAGAAGGGTGCTGGTGGCATAATCCATCGCCGCATCGCCGTCCGGCATCACCGCACCCGCGATCCCTGCGGCAGCCCCGCCGACTGCGGCACCAGCCGCCTGAACCCCGGTGGCCGCGATGCTGCCCGCCGTCGAAACCGCGCCCGATATGGCAGAGCCGATCACGATGGCGCTCAGCACCGTGCCGACCGCCCAGACGATCAGGCCGTTCATGCCGTCACGGACCTGCACCTCGTCCGCCGTCGCCGCATCGACGCGCCGCCGCATGCGACCCGCGATGTAGCCGCCGGTGGCATAGGCCGCGACCATGCTGAGCACGATCCAGACGGTCGAGATGACAATGGCGAGGATGCCCGACGATGCCTCGCCCCGCTCCGCCGACACGGCGGTAAGGCCCAGGGCCGCGCCGAACCCGGTGAACAAAAGCCCGAGGGCGAGCGCGATGACCGCCCCGCCGATGATTGCGGCCCAATCGACATAGGATCCGCTGGCCGCCGTCATGGCAGAGGCTGTCGCAGGTACGGTCGTGTTTGCTGGCGTTTCCATGACCAGGCTCACCGCAGGCCGACGAACGACAGGACGGCCAGGACCACGACCACAAGTCCCACAAGATAGATGATGCTGTTCATTCCCAATCCCTCGTTTCATGTTCGTAACACGTTGATGCATCACAAACCGCCGAGGCTGCATCGGGTTCCGCCCCGTCATGTGCATTCTGCACCGAGTTGCATTCGGTCAGGTCCTCAATCGGGGTTTGAAACATTCTTGCGAGGTGCTATGTGCGCCCCGGGCCCTCGCAGAACTGCGGTCCGGCGGAGATAGGGGACGGACAACGTGAAGATCGGCGCTTTGGCAGAGGTGGTCCCGGGCGAGAACCGGGTGGCGATGACACCGGATTCGGCGTTGCAGTTGCAGAAACTGGGCCATGTGTGCGTGATCCAGTCGGGCGCGGGGGCGAAGGCGGGATTTTCGGACGCGCTTTACGCCAGGGCCGGGGTCGAGGTGTTGCCCGATGCCGCCGCCGTGGTGGCCGCCGCCGATGTGCTGGTCAAGGTGCGCGGGCCCGAGGTGGCCGAGGCGCAAGGCTTGCGCCACGGGCAGACGCTGATCTCGTTCTTCTGGCCTGCGCAGAACGCCGAACTGCTTGAGATTGCCAAGGAACGCGGCGCGACCGTGGTGGCGATGGACATGGTCCCCCGGATCAGCCGCGCGCAGAAGATGGACGCGCTGTCGTCGATGGCGAACATTGCGGGCTACCGCGCGGTGATCGAGGCGGGGTCGAACTTCGGCCGCTTCTTCACCGGCCAGGTCACGGCGGCGGGCAAGGTGCCGCCCGCCAAGGTGCTGATCGTGGGCGCGGGCGTGGCGGGGCTGGCCGCCACCGGCACATCCGTGTCGCTGGGGGCCATCGTCCACGCCTTCGACGTGCGCCCCGAAGTGGCCGAGCAGATCGAATCGATGGGCGCGAACTTCGTCTTCCTCGATTTTGCCGAAAAGGCGCAGGACGGCGCGGCGACCGGGGGCTACGCGGCCCCCTCGTCCCCCGAGTTCCGCGACGCGCAGCTGAAGAAGTTCCGCGAACTTGCGCCCGAGATGGACATCGTCATCACCACCGCGCTGATCCCCGGCCGGCCCGCGCCGAAGCTGTGGACCGCCGACATGGTGGCGATGATGAAGCCCGGCAGCGTGATCGTGGACCTTGCGGCCGAACGTGGCGGCAACTGCGACCTGACCGTGCCGGATCAGAAGATCGTGACGGACAACGGCGTGACGGTGGTGGGCTACACCGACTTCCCCAGCCGGATGGCGGCGCAGGCATCGACGCTTTATGCGAACAACATCAGGCACATGCTGACCGATCTTACACCAAGGAAAGATGGCGTGATCGCCCACAACATGGAGGATGACGTGATCCGGGGTGCCACGGTCGCGCATGCCGGGGCCGTCACCTATCCGCCGCCCCCGCCCAAGATCCAGGCCATTGCGGCGGCCAAGCCGAAACCCAAGGCCGTCGAACTGACCGTCGCCCAGAAGCGCGACCTCGAAACCGCAGCCTTCAAGGCGCAGACCCGCAACCAGATGGGGTTGCTGGCGCTTGGCGGGGGCGCGATCCTGCTGGCAGGGCTGTTCGCGCCGGCCAGCTTCATGTCGCACTTCATCGTCTTCGTGCTGGCGTGCTTTGTCGGCTTCCAGGTGATCTGGAACGTCAGCCATTCCCTGCACACGCCCCTGATGGCGATCACCAACGCCATCTCGTCGATCATCATCCTCGGCGCGCTGTTGCAGATCGGATCGTCCAGCCTGCTGGTGATCCTGTTGGCCGCGCTGTCGGTTTTCATGGCCGGGATCAACATCTTCGGCGGCTTCCTTGTCACCCGGCGCATGCTCGCCATGTTCCAGAAGTCGTAGGGGGCCAGCCATGGAATACGGATTCACCACCGCCGTCTACGTCGTGGCCGCCGTCCTGTTCATCCTGTCGCTGGGCGGGCTGTCGGGGCAGGAAAGCGCCAAGCGCGCGGTCTGGTACGGCATCACCGGCATGGCGCTGGCCGTCGCGGCCACGCTTGTGGGCCCGGGGCACGGGCTGTGGCTCTTGTCGGTCGTGCTGGTCGCGGCAGGCGGGGCCATCGGCTGGGTCGTGGCGACGCGCGTGCAGATGACGGAAATGCCGCAGCTTGTGGCGGCGATGCACTCGCTGGTCGGGCTGGCGGCGGTGTTCATCGGCTTCAATGCCGAAATTGCCATGGTCCACGTGGCCGGCCTTCAGGCCACGAACGAGGTGGCCGCCTTACAGGATTTGGCGGGGTTCGCGCAGAAGGTGGCGCTGAAGACCGCGGCCGAGATCAGCATCCTGAAGGTCGAAGTATTCCTGGGTGTCTTCATCGGGGCCATTACCTTTACCGGGTCGGTGATCGCGTTCCTAAAGCTGTCGGGCGGAATCACCCTCGGCGGGCGCACGATTTCGGTCGACACCAAGGCGAAACAGCTGCCCGGCGGCCACATGCTGAACGCAGGGGCGGCGGCGGCCAGCCTGATCCTGCTGGTGCTGTACTTCGGCGGCGCGGGGTCCTGGGCGCTGGTGCTGATGACGCTTCTGGCGTTCTTCATCGGCTATCACCTGATCATGGGGATCGGCGGGGCGGACATGCCGGTCGTGGTCAGCATGTTGAACAGCTATTCCGGCTGGGCGGCGGCGGCCATCGGGTTCTCGCTGTCGAACGACCTGATGATCGTGGTCGGCGCGCTGGTCGGGTCTTCGGGCGCGATCCTGTCCTACATCATGTGCAAGGCGATGAACCGCAGCTTCGTGTCGGTCATCCTGGGCGGCTTCGGCAACACCACCGGCCCCGCGATGGAGGTGACCGGCGAACAGATCGCCATCGACGCCGAGGGCGTGGCGGCGGCGCTGAACGATGCGGAATCGGTCATCATCATTCCCGGCTACGGCATGGCGGTGGCGCAGGCGCAGCAGTCGGTTTCCGAACTGACGCGCAAACTGCGCGCCAGGGGCAAGACCGTGCGCTTTGCCATCCACCCCGTCGCGGGCCGCCTGCCCGGCCACATGAACGTGCTTCTGGCCGAGGCCAAGGTGCCCTACGACATCGTGCTGGAGATGGACGAGATCAACGAGGATTTCCCCAGCACGGACGTGGCCATCGTGATCGGGTCGAACGACATCGTGAACCCGGCGGCGCAAGAGGATCCGAACAGCCCCATCGCGGGCATGCCGGTGCTGGAATGCTGGAAGGCCAAGCAGGTGTTTGTCAGCAAGCGCGGGCAGGGCACGGGATACTCGGGCATCGAGAACCCGCTCTTCTACAAGGAGAACACGCGGATGTTCTATGGCGATGCGAAGAAGTCGCTGGATGCGCTGCTGCCGATGATCGAGTGAAATCAAGAAGCCCGACCGTGAGGCCGGGCTTCAAATGATCCACTAGAGGCGCTTCCTTAGCTCAAGGGGTCGGAGCGGCCTTGCGGCCTCGTGGAAGGCGATCTCGCTGCTGAGACCGACGCCGAAACGGACGCTGTGGATTGCAGCAAACACGTCCATGATGCCCTTTGCGTACGATCAATATACCGCACCATGCGGCATTTTCAAGGAGGACCGGCGGGCCGAAGCAACAGGCGTGTAACCATCTGCCCGCCCGGTCGGGGCGCGCGGTAGGCCGTCACGACCGAGTAGCCCGTTCCGATGCCGTGAATCTCTTGCTCTTGCAGCACGGCGATGCCAAGCGCGCCTCTGACCGCGAGAAGTCTGCTGCGTTCCCAGGACGTGCCGGACTGGTAGAGTACCGAGGTCCCTTCCTGCAACAGGTCCGCAACGTACTTTGCAACGTCGGACTTCTGCCTACAACCGACTATCGCTAGATCATTGCCATGGCGTGCCCAGATGTGTTCGAGTCCGAACTTCTGCGGCGTGCCGACGCGCAAGATGACCGGCCCTTCCCTGACGGAAATCCGGGCATTCGCGACACCCGCCACAATGGCGAATACCGGCCCGCCGTCAGGGTGGTGAACGAGCAGATTTGACATTGCGCAACGGTAGCATCGCCAAGGTTCTACGCAACGCGCACGTCAGCATCATCGTGCCACGATACAGGGCGCGGACGCCCCTTGGTTGACCCGTGGCGCTTTGCTTTCCGGCAACACTCGGGCGGCATGCATCGGTATCCCGGCAAAGGGCTGGATCGGGCAGCAAGGCTGTCCTACCTGAGGGGAAACCACCGGACCCTGACCCCATGCCCATCGACGACCATCCGCAACGCTATACCGTGGTCAACGAGCTGCACGCGCGGCCGTTCCCGTCGCTCGAGGCGCCGTGCCATGCGGTCTATCTGGCGATCAAGGAACCCGTCGATGCCGCGAACCGCGACCGCGCGCGCGACCGGGCGCATCTGTTGGGGCTCTTGGACCGCAACGGATCGGCCCATCCGGCCCCCGAGGCCACGCATTTTTCCGGCCCCATCGGCAAGCACGACGTCAAATGGGAAAGCCACACCGAGTTCGTGACCTATTCAGCCTTTGGCCGGGGCGTGTCGGCGCGCCCGTTCGATCCGGCCGAGGCGCAGGTCTATCCGGCGGACTGGCTGGCGGACGCGCCGGGCAAGCGGCTGGTGTCGCTGCTGATCCGCGTCGATTTCATGCCCGACAGCGACGAGGCGCTGCTGGCCCTGCTGGAGGACTGGTTCGAACCGGAAAGCCTGGCCGCCGCCCGCGTGGTCGATGGCGCGGCGGTGGTGGCGGGGGATTTCCGCATCGACCCGAACGGGCACATGTGTTTCGCGGTGTTCGTGAAACCCGGCACTGGCGCGCGCCGGATCGGGCGCATCGTGCAGCGGGTCTGCGAGATCGAGACCTATCGCGCGATGTCCATGCTGGGCCTGGTGCGCGCGCGGCAGCTGTCGGCGCGACTGAACGCGCTGGACCCAAGGCTCGCGTCGCTGGTGTCGGGGCTGGACAGCGCCGAGCCTTCGCCCGAGGCGGCGCTGCACGACCTGCTGACCATCGCGGCGGAACTCGAAAGCCTGGCGGTGCAGTTCAGCTTCCGCTTCGGTGCGACGGGGGCCTACGAGGCCATCGTGAACGACCGGGTGCAGGTGCTGCGCGAGGCGCGGATCGAGGGGCGGCAGACCTTTGCCGAGTTCATGCGGCGGCGCTACGACCCGGCGATGCGCACGGTGAAATCGGCCGAGGTGCGGCTGCGCAGCATGGCCGAGCGGGCCGAACGCGCGGCGGAACTGTTGCGCACGCGGGTGGATGTCGAACGGAGCGCGCAGAACCAGAAGCTGCTGGAATCGATGGACCGCCGCGCCGACCTGCAACTGCGCCTGCAGCGCACGGTCGAGGGGCTGTCGACGGTCGCGATCAGCTATTATGCCGTCAATCTTCTGGCCTATCTGGTGCAGCCGCTGGTGCCGCTGGACAAGGCGGTGACGCTGGCGGTGCTGACGCCCCTGGTGCTGCTGGGGGTCTGGCTGATGGTGCGGCGCATCCGCAACCACCTGGACTGAACCTGCCGCTCATCGCTTCCTTGCGGGCGCTCTTCGCTGGCGCGGGACCAGCGAGGAGCGCCCGCAAGGGAGCGACGAGCGCTATCGCCCCCGGATGCGGGGGTCGAGCGCGTCGCGCAACCCGTCGCCGATGTAGTTCACCGACAGCACCGTCAGCGAGATGGCGATGCCGGGCCACATCACCCGCTCGGGGTACAGCTGCATGTACTGCAGGCCGTCGAACAGAAGGCGTCCCCAGGTGGGGAAGTCGGGCGGGAAGCCCAGGCCCAGGAACGACAGCACGGATTCCGTGATGATCGCGCCCGCAATCTCCAGCGTGGCCGCGACCATCACCGGCGAGACCACGTTGGGCAGGATGTGGCGCAGGATGATGCGGCGGGGGGCGGCCCCGATCGACCGCGCGGCCAGCACGTATTCGCGTTCCTTCAGCGCCAGCACCTCGCCCCGGACAATGCGCGCGCACTGCATCCACGACGTGATGCCGATGGCAAAGCAGATCAGGACGAATGCCCCAAGCTCCGGCCCGAGGACCGTCGCGATGCGGTCGCGGAACAGCATCACCATCACCAGCAGCAGCGGGATCAGCGGCAGCGCCAGGAACATGTCGGTCAGCCGCATCAGCGGGCCGTCCAGCCGCCGGAAATAGCCCGACAGGATGCCGATGGTGGTGCCCAGCGTGATCGCGATCAGCATTGCGACAAAGCCCACGGCCAGCGACACCTTGCCGGCCTGCATCATCCGCCAGAACATGTCGCGGCCCAGCTGGTCGGTGCCCAGCGGAAACCGCAAGGACGGTCCCTGGTTCTTGACCTTCAGCGCCTCGGCCACGCGCAGGGTCTCGGGTTGCCACAGCAGCGGTCCGATCACCACCAACAGCACCAGGACGGTCAGCACGATCAGCCCGAACAGCGCGCCCTTGTGGGTGCGGAACTGCGACCAGATCGCGCGCCATGCGCTGGCGGGCGGGGGAATCGTCGCGCGCAGGTCAGTCATAGCGGATCCTCGGGTCGAGAAGGCCGTAGAGGACGTCGGCGATCAGGTTGAACAGCACGATCAGCACGGCGAATATGAACGCCAGCGTCTGCACCGTGGGCAGGTCGCTGGCGTTGATGGCCAGGATCAGCGCGGCCCCGATGCCGTTCACGCCGAACAGGTTCTCGGTGATGATGGCCCCGCCGAAGATCGTGGGGATGCCAAGGGCGATGACGGTGACGACCGGGATCAGCGAATTGCGCAGCACGTGCTTGAGGATGACCTTGCGTTCCGACAGCCCCTTGGCGCGGGCGGTGCGGACATAGTCCATGTTCATGTTGTCGAGCATGGACGAGCGCATGTAGCGGCTGATCGCGGCGGCATTGGCCAGGCCAAGCGTCAGCACCGGCAGGGCCATCTGGTTGACCTGTTTCTTGAACGACGCCCAGTCGGTGACCTCGAGCATGGTGTCGTACTTGGACGGGAACCAGCCCAGCCAGACGGCAAAGACGATGATGAACAGCGTGCCGGTAAAGAAGGTCGGCACCGAGAATCCGATCATGGCGAACAGCGTGCCGCCCTGGTCGAACCAGGAATACTGCCGGTAGGCGGAATAGATGCCGATGGGCAGCGCGATCAGCACGCCCACCAGATAGGCCGTGCCGATCACGGTGATGGTCTGGGGCAGGCGCTGCCCGATCATGTCGAAGACCGGGCTGCGTGTCTGCCAGGACAGGATGCGCTGTTCGCCGTCGGCCAAGCCGGTGCCGAACCAGCCGTCGAAGGCGGTCGCAGGTTCTACCCAGAAGAACTGTCGCAGCCACAGGACATAGCGCACGTACACCGGGTCGTTCGCGCCCAGTGCCTCGATCATCTTGAGGCGCACCTCGACCGGGACGGTCAGCGGGATCTGTGACATGGGCGATCCGGGCGCCAGGTCGACCAGCAGGAAGATCACCAGACTGATGACCAGCAATGTCGGAATGGACAGCAGAAGCCTGCGAAGCGTGAAGGTCAGCATGCGCGGCGGTGCCCCTGGTCAGCGGTGCGGAAACGACGGCGGCAGGGGACAGATGCCCCCCGCCGCCGCCCTTGTCAGGTCACTTCACGCGGGTCCAGTCCGCGACGTTCCACATCTCGATGTCCCAGGCGTTGATCTTGACGCCTGCAAGCGTGTTGGAGTGCGCCGACAGCGTGCCGCGATGCACCAGGGGCACCACGGTGAACGAATCCTTGGTGACCATGTCGTTCAGCTTTTTCGCGATCTCCTGCCGCTTGGCGATGTCGACCGTCGTGGCCAGTTCGGCCACCAGCGCGTCATAGGCCGGATCGCAGAACCGGTTCATGTTCTCGCCCTGCCACTGGTTCTCGGGCTTGGGCGCGTTCTTGCACTGGTACTGCGACAGGTACACCTCGGGGTCGGTGCCGTCCGAGTTGTTGGCGTACATCTCGACGTCGGCATAGAACTTCTGGAACGTGTCGGGCGACCCGGCATCGCCGCCGAAGAACACCGAGGGGTCGATGGCCTTCAGTTCGACTTCGACACCCAGTTCCGTCCACCAGTCCTTGATCAGCGCCTGGAAGTCCTGGCGCACCGGGTTGACGGTCGTCTGGTACAGGATCGACAGCTTCTTGCCGTCCTTGTCGCGGATGCCGTCGCCGTCGCTGTCGGTCCAGCCGGCCTCGTCCAGCAGCGCCATCGCGCCGGGCATGTCCTGTACCACGCAGCCGGTGTTGTCCGACGCCCAGGCGGCGGGGGCAGGGACCACGTTGCAGGTGGGCTGGCCGCCCGCGCCATAGCCGACCTCGACCAGGATCGAGCGGTCGATGGCCTTGGACAGCGCCTGACGCACACGGATATCCGACAGGACCGGGTGGGGATGCTTGGCCGTCGAACGCTCGCCCTCGGGCAGGTCGGGCGAGGGGTCGGTCATGTTCATCTCAAGCCGCTCGACCAGCGTGCCGAAGGCCACCACGAACTGGCCCTTGCCGGCCGCCGTCATCGCCGCCTGGCTGTCGGGCGGGATCTGGGTGTTCCAGGCATAGTCGAATTCGCCCGTCTCCATCACAGCGCGGGCCGAGCTTTCGGCATCGCCGCCGCCCTTGATCACCGCCGTGGCGAAGGCAGGCTTGGCCGGGTCGCGGTAGTTCGGGTTGGCCGCGTAGGTCACCGTGTCGTTGACGGTGAAGGCCGTCACCGTGAAGGGTCCGGTGCCGATGGGGCCGTTGTTGGCGTCGGTGCAGGTGGGGGCCGCAGCGCCGATGCAGGCCGCGAACTGCGCCTTCTGCAAGAGCGGCGACAGCGCGCCGACAAAGGCCGTGTAGGGGTTCGGCTTCGGCCCGGCGAAGGTGACCTTGATGGTGCTTGCGTCCACCGCCTCGACATTGGCCACGCCGTCATACTTGGACGCCTGCGCGCAGCCGCCTTCGGGATGGGTGCAGTACTGCCAGGTGAACACGGCGTCGTCCGCCGTGACCGCGCTGCCGTCGGACCAGACGAGGCCCGGCAGCAGTTTCCAGGTGATCGAGGTCAGGTCGGCCGAGATGCCGCCGTTGTCCAGCGTCGGAATTTCGGTGACCAGCTTGGGGATGATGTTCCCCTCGTTGTCAAAGCCGGCCAGCGGCTCGACCACAAGGCCCGCGCCGTTGACGTCCTTGGTGCCCGACGACAGATAGGGGTTCAGCGTCGACACGGCCTGCGGGAAGGTCAGCTTGACCTCGCCGTCGGCCCCCCGTTCGGCAAAGGCCGCAGGGGCCAGCGCCAGCAGGGCGGCTGCCCCCAGAAGGGTGGTTCTCAGTTTCATGCAGGTTCTCCTTGTTGGATGTGCTCGTGGGCCCCGTGGCCGCCGGTTGACCCGGCGCGCGCGTTTGTTGTGGCAGGGTAGAGGTGGCAGGCGACGTGGCGCCCGGGCCGAACCTCGGACAGGTCGGGTTTCACCTCGCGGCAGACCGGCATCACGTCGGGGCAGCGGGTGCAGAAATTGCAGCCTCTCGGCGGGTTCGCGGGCGAGGGCACGTCGCCCTTCAGGATGATCCGCTGGCGGGTCTTTTCGCGGGCGGGGTCAGGTTCGGGCACCGCCGACAACAGCGCGCGGGCATAGGGGTGCAGCGGATCGGCGTAGAGCGCATCGCGGGGCGACAGCTCGGCGATCCGGCCGAGGTACATCACCGCCACGCGGGTCGCCAGGTGGCGCACCATCGACAGATCATGGCTGATGAACAGGTAGGTCAGGCCCAGCTGTTCCTGCAGATCCTCGAGCAGGTTCACCACCTGCGCCTGGATTGACACGTCCAGCGCCGCGATGGGTTCGTCGCAGACGATGAACTTGGGGTTCAGCGCCAGTGCCCGCGCGATGCCAATGCGCTGCCGCTGCCCTCCCGAGAAGGCGTGGGGAAAGCGGTTGGCGAAGGCCCGGTTCAGGCCCACCGCATCCATCAGTTCCAGCACGCGGGCCAGCTTTTTCGTGCTGTCCCAGTTGGTATGTTCGTCCAGCGGCTCGGCGATGATCGCCGACACTGTCATGCGCGGGTTCAGGCTGGCCTGGGGGTCCTGGAACACCATCTGCATCGTCGGGCGCTTGCGGCGCAGCGCGTCGGGGGCCAGGTGCGCGACATCCTCGCCGTCGATCTCGACCGAGCCCCCGGTCGGTTCGTACACGCGCAGCACGGCCCGCCCCACCGTTGACTTGCCGCAGCCGCTTTCGCCGACCAGGCCCAGCGTCTCGCCGCGCGCGATGTCGAAGCTGACCCCGTCCACCGCCTTCACGTTGCCGGTGTGGCGGCGCAGGATGCCCGAATAGATCGGGAAGTGCATCTTCAGGTCGCGCACGCGGACCAGTGGCGCGGCGGCACCCTGTCCGGCCCCTGCCTGTGCGCCGTCAACCATGTGCCGCCTCCGCCATGGTCTCTGCCGGGGCATCCCAGTGGCAGGCGACATCATGCCCCGCCGTGCGCCCCCCGACAGGCCGACGAAGCGGGTTCTCGCGGTGGCAGCGGTCGAAGACATGGGCGCAGCGGTCGCGGAAGGGGCAGGCGGCGGGCGCGGCCCCCAGGATCGGCGGCTGGCCCTGGATCACCCGCAGCCGCGCCGAACGCCCGCCGGTCAGCGACGGGATCGTCTGCAAGAGCGCGCGGGTATAGGGGTGGCGCGGGTTGGCGAACAATTCGCCCACCGGGGCCTGTTCCACCACCTGGCCGCCGTACATCACTATCACCCGGTCGGCGATGCCTGCGATCACGCCCAGATCGTGCGTGATCCAGACGATGGCCATGCCCAGCTTTTTGCGCAGGTCGCGCACCAGTTCCAGGATCTGCGCCTGGATGGTCACATCCAGCGCCGTCGTCGGTTCGTCCGCGATCAGCACCTCGGGGTCGCAGGCGAGCGCGATGGCGATCATCACCCGCTGCCGCATGCCGCCCGAAAACTGGTGCGGATAATCGCCCAGCCGCCGCCGGGCATCGGGAATGCCGACCAGTTCCAGCAACTCGACCGCCCGGTCCGCCGCCTGTGCCTTGGTCATCCCCATGTGGATGCGCAGCGGTTCCATGACCTGGTTGCCCACCGTGAACACCGGGTTCAGGCTGGTCATCGGGTCCTGGAACACGAACCCGATCCGCCGCCCGCGCACCGCGCGCAACGCCTCGGCCCCGATCTTGAGGATGTCGGTATCGCCCAGCCAGACCTCGCCCGACCGCACCTCGGCCGGGGGCGACGGCAAAAGGCCGATCAGCGACATCATCGTCACCGACTTGCCCGACCCGCTTTCGCCGACAACGCCCAGAAGTTCACCGGGTTGCAGATGGAAGCTGACGGAATTGACCGCGTGCACCTCGCCCGCGCGGGTACGAAATACCGTCTGCAAGCCCCTGACATCGAGGACGGGCTTTGCCCCATCGGGCATATGACGCTCCCAGTTCTTTGTTTTTTCTTGTTTTTGGTCCGGGCACGCTGTCCCCAACCTGTTGTTCCCGGCAGTCTTGACGATTTTCCGCCCCCTCGCAACAACCTTTCGTTGACCCCTCCGCTTTCCCTAGGGTCGCGGGCGGCCGGGGTTGACCCCGCCCGGCCCCCGGCGCACCCTTCGTCCGCCTATAGGAGCCCGCCCTGATGCCCGAACCCCTGTCCCCCCGCGCCATCCTTGACCGGCTGGTCGCCTTTCCCACCGTCAGCCGCGACAGCAACCTGCCGCTGATCGACTGGGTCGAGGAATATCTGGACGGGTGGGGCGTGCCTGCGCACCGCGTCTGGAACGAGGACCGCAGCAAGGCGTCGCTCTATGCCCATGTCGGCCCCGAGGTGGCGGACGGCGTCGTGCTGTCGGGCCATTCCGACGTGGTGCCGGTGGATGGGCAGGCCTGGACGTCCGACCCCTGGACGGTCACGATGCGCGACGGGCGGCTCTATGGCCGGGGCACGTGCGACATGAAGGGGTTCGTGGCGCTGTCGCTGGCCGCCGTGCCGCTGGCGCTGCAGGCAGGGGTGAAGCGCCCGCTGCAGATCGCCATCAGCTATGACGAGGAACTGGGCTGTCTGGGGGCACCGCCGATGATCCGCGCCATGGCCGCCCATCTGCCGCGCGCAGGCGCGGTGATCGTGGGCGAACCCAGCCGGATGCGGGTGGTGACGGGTCACAAGGGCGGCACCGGGTTTTTCGTCCACATGAAGGGGCACGAGGTGCATTCCTCGCTGGCGACGCGGGGCGTGTCGGCGGTCATGGAGGGGGCACGCCTGATCCACTGGGCGAACCAGACCAACGACCACCTGCGCGCCACGCCGCCGAACGCGATGGCCGCGCTGTTCGATCCGCCCTTCACCTCGGTCCACACCGGCATCATCCGGGGCGGCACGGCGCACAACATCATGGCGGGCGAGTGCCATTTCGACATCGATTTCCGCGTGATCCCGGGCGAGGATCCGGTCGCCTGGGAGAACCGGTTTCTCGACGAATGCGTGCGGGTCGAGGCCGGGATGAAGGCCGTCCACCCCGATGCGGGCATTCTGACAGAGCGTTACTTCACGCTGCCCCCGCTGGTGCCCGAACCCGCAGGGGCCGCCGAGGCGCTGGCCCGCCGCCTGACGGGCGACAACGGCAACCATGTGGTGTCCTATGGCACCGAGGCCGGGCAGTTCCAGGAGATCGGCTATTCCTGCGTCGTCTGCGGCCCCGGCGACATCGCGCAGGCGCATCAGGCCGACGAATATCTCGAAGTGTCCGAGTTCGACGCGGGCTGGGCCTTCATGCAGGCGATGGTGCGGGATCTGGCGGTGTGAGCTTTCCCTTCAGGGGGCTGCCGCCGCTGCGGCATCCCGGCCCGCCGCCTGCCGAAACCGACGTGGTGGTCCTGGGCGGTGGTATCGTGGGCGTGATGACTGCCTGGGCTCTGGCGGAACGCGGCCTGCGCGTGGTGGTCTGCGAAAAGGGGCGCGTGGGGGCGGAACAGTCCGGCCGCAACTGGGGCTGGATCCGCCAGCAAGGGCGCGACCTGTCGGAACTGCCGATCATGGTCGAAAGCCTGGCGATCTGGAAATCGCTGGCGCAGGACTTGGGCAAGGATCTGGGCTTCCGCCAGACCGGCGTGATGTACCTGGCCCGCAGCAAGGCCGAGATCGCGGGGTTCGAGGACTGGATGGTCCATTCCCGCGCCCACGGCCTGGATACCCGCCTGCTGACGGCAGCCGAGGTCGGGCACCACATCAAGGGGCAGGGCGGCTGGATCGGTGGCCTTCTGACCCCTTCCGACGCCCGCGCCGAACCCTGGGTCGCCGTGCCCCTGCTGGCACGAGGGGCCGTCGCGCGCGGGGCCGTGATCGTCGAGGGCTGCGCCGTCCGGTCGCTGGATGTCGCGGCAGGTCGGGTGGCCGGGGTCATCACCGAGGCGGGCCGCATCGCCTGCACGCAGGTTGTGGTGGCGGGGGGGGCCTGGTCGCGCCTGTTCCTGGGCGCGCACGGGGTGAAGATTCCGCAACTGTCGGTCCTGGCTTCGGTCGCGGCCACCGGACCCTTGCCCGAGGTCTTCCCCGGCAACGCGGCGGATGACGAATTTGCCTTCCGCCGCCGGGCCGACGGCGGCTATTCCATTGCGCCTGGGGCCGAGCATGATTTCTGGCCCGGCCGCGATGCCCTGGCCAGTTTCCGCCCCTTTCTGCCGATCCTGCGCCGGGACTTCCGCATCACGCATTTCCGTGCCATGGCCCCGCGCGGATACCCCGATGCCTGGTCCACCCCGCGCCGCTGGTCGCCCGACGCCCGGTCCCCGTTCGAGCGTCTGCGCATCCTGGACCCTGCGCCCAACATGGCCACCATCGGGCGCGTGCAGGAGGCCTTCGCCCGCGCCTTTCCGGTGTTGGGCCGACCCGTGCTCAAGGCCGCCTGGGGCGGCATGATCGACACCATGCCCGACTTCATCCCCGTCATCGACCGCGCCCCCGTCCCCGGCCTGGTGATCGCCACGGGGATGAGCGGGCACGGCTTCGGCATCGGGCCGGGCGTGGGCCGCGTGGTGGCCGACCTGGTGGCGGGCAACGACCCCGGCCATGATCTTTCGCGGTTCCGCCTGTCGCGGTTCACTGACGGCAGCGTGATCGCCCCTGGCCCCAGCCTCTGACGCGCCGTCCCCTTCTTCTGTCCAGAAGTATCCCACGGGGGGTGCGGGGGGTGTGAAACCCCCCGTGGTGCTGCGGTGCCGCGAAAAACGCGGGTTGCCGATCTGCGCGGACAGGTTCACCCTTGCCGCAAAAGGAGTGCTCCATCATGCCCGTCAAGAACCGCTTCGCCGAGATGCTGCCCGAACTGACCGCGATCCGCCGCGATTTCCACGAACACCCCGAACTGCTGTTCGACGTCCACCGCACCGCCGCGCGGGTGGCCGACCTGTTGCGCGACTATGGCTGCGACGAGGTGGTGACGGGCATCGGGCGCACCGGCGTCGTTGGCGTGATCAAGGGCCGCACCGACCGTGCGGGCCGCGTCGTGGGCCTGCGCGCCGACATGGACGCGCTGCCGATCATCGAGGCGACCGGCCTGCCCTATGCCTCCAGGACCCCCGGCAAGATGCACGCCTGCGGCCATGACGGGCACACGACCATGCTGCTCGGGGCGGCCAAGTACCTGTGCGAGACGCGCAACTTCGACGGCACCACCATCGTCATCTTCCAGCCCGCGGAAGAGGGCGGCGGCGGCGGGCGCGAGATGGTGGCCGACGGCATGATGGACCGCTGGAACGTGGCCGAGGTCTACGGCATGCACAACATGCCGGGCATCCCGCTCGGCCACTTCGCGATCCGCCCCGGTGCCATGATGGCCGCCGCCGATCAGTTCGACATCATCGTCACGGGCAAGGGCGGCCATGCCGCGAAACCCCACGACTGCATCGACACCACGGTCGTCGCCGCCCACATCATCGTGGCGATGCAGACCATCGCCAGCCGCACCGTCGATCCGATGAAACAGGTCGTGGTCAGCGTCTGCACCGTTGAAACCGACAGCACCGCGCACAACGTCATCCCCCAGGTGGTGAAGATGAAGGGCACAGTCCGCACCATGGACCCCGCCGTGCAGGACCAGGTCGAGGCAGCCATTGCCCGCGTGGTGCAGGGCACGGCGATGGCGCTGGGGGCCACGGCAGTGGTCGAGTACAAGCGCGGCTATCCGGTGACGGTCAACACCCCCGAGAACACCGGCTTTGCCGCCGAGGTCGCCCGCGCCATCTCGGGCCACATCGACACCGACGTGGCCCCGGTGATGGGGGCCGAGGATTTCAGCTTCATGCTGAACGAACGCCCCGGTGCCTATATCTTCCTCGGCAATGGCGACACCGCGATGGTCCATCACCCCGCCTACAACTTCGACGACGACGCGATTCCCTTCGGCGCAAGCTGGTACGCCGGCATGGTCGAGGCGCGGATGCCTGCGGCGTGATCCACGCCCGCAGGCGCGCCACCGGTTGTCAGAGCGTTTCGGCCGCGATCTCGAAATGCATGCCGTCCTTGGGGAAGTGACCGCCCCAGAAGAACCCGCAGTCGTGGGCGATTGACACCAGTTCGCGCACGCAGCCGCGCCCGCCCAGCATTTCCGGGGTGCGGCCGAAGCCGTTCCAGAAGGCGTTGATGTCAAAGGCCGTGCCCCAGGAATGGTTCGACAGGTTGGCGACGGTGGCGGTCCTGGCCCTCCGCTTGAGGCGCAGGTTGAACGACCCGTCAAAGGTCAGGATGCGGTCCAGAAACCCGGCCTTTTCCCACTTGTCGAAGACATCGACCAGATTGGTGGTATAGTTCTTGTGCCAGCGGATGCGGCCGTCGGTCTTGGTCACGCCCGAATCCAGCGGCACGACGCAGTCGCGCAGTTGCGGGATGTCCACGCGCACGATGTTGTCGGCCTCGAAGGTACTCGTCACCCGGATCTTTTCGGGGTTTCCCGGCACCGGCGTGTGGACGAAGGCGATGGTGCCGCATTTCGCCTGCATCGTCGCCCCGCTGGGTGACGACAGACCCGCCCGCTTCTTCGGCCAGTCCAGTCCCTGATGGGCGGGTGTCGTGTCGAAGTTGGGCGGCGCAAAGCCGCGCGGCCCCGACACGGCAAAGCACTGGTCATCGAAGGTCGGGCTTGCGGGCAGGCCGAACCGCAACCTGAACCGCAGCACCTCGGCCTTCGTGTTGCCGCCGTAGGAGCCGTCCAGCGACAGCGACGCCGTCAACTCGGCGTTGAGATAGGCCTGCAGCCTGCGCACGTCATTGCCGAAAGACCCCACACCAAGAACAAGAGACATCTCGAATTCCCCCCTTCTGTGTCCGCGCCAAATTTCGCGGCAAGCGAAAGGGTGTCACCGACACGGGATTCGGGGAACCGGCAGGCCGGACCTTGACGCATTTTTCACGCATCCGGCGCGCGGGCCGGGCAATTGCCCAGGGAATGTCCCATTCATTCGGTTTCATCCCCTAGATCGGTCGTCCCGGCGCAGGCCGGGACCCCGATCCATCCGCGCCAAGGATTGAGGTCCCGGCCTGCGCCGGGACGACCGGGTCTGGTGGCACAGGGGTGACTCACACCCGGCCGCGACCGGTTCTAGTCGTAGCTCAGTTTGGTCGCCTTCCCCCGGAAAATCGAATAGCTCAGGATCGAATAGATCACGATCACCGGCAGCACGAACAGCGTGCCGATCAGGATGATGAATAGCGCATCGGGGGCATTTGCGGCCTCGTAGATCGTCATGCGTTCGGGCACCACATAGGGATAAAAGCTGTAGGCCATCCCCCCGAAGCCCAGCACGAACAGCACGGTCGCGGCGGCGAAGGGCAGCCAGCACAGGCGGTCACGCTCCATCGGCATCTGCCGCAGGGTCAGCCACAGGCCCGCAACCACCGCCAGCGACAGGATCGGCAGGGGTGCCAGCCAGGCCGTCTGCGGCCAGCCGAACCACTTGTCCCAGATCCGCGCGCTGACCAGGGGCGTGGCCAGGCTGACCGCCCCCATGCCCAGCACCAGCCCCCAGATGCCCCCCTTGGCCCAGTCGATGGCCTTCCACTGCAGCGCGCCGTCAGTCTTCAGGATCACCCAGGCGGCACCATGGAAACTGTAGGCCACCGTCAGGAACACTGCCGTCAGCGCCGCGAACCCTACATGGAACGGCGTCCAGGTCAGCCCCATGACATACATGCCCAGCATGAACCCCTGCGACAGCGAGGTCATCAGGCTGCCCGCCAGGAACGCGCGGTCCCACCACGGCTTGTGCAGAAGCGGGGCCTTGGCGCGGAACTCGAACGCGACGCCGCGCAGGATCAGGCCGATCAGCATGACCGTGACCGGCGCATAGAGTGCCGTCAGGATCGCGCCATGCGCCGCCGGAAAGGCCACCAGCAACAGGCCGATGGCCAGCACCAGCCAGGTTTCGTTGGCATCCCAGAACGGGCCGATGGACGCCACCATGCGGTCACGCTCCTCGGGCGTGGCGAAGGGGAACAGAAGGCCCACGCCCAGGTCGAACCCGTCGAGAACCACATAGATCAGGATCGACAGCCCCATCAGCGCGGCGAAGGTGAAGGGCAGCCAGCGGGCCGGATCGGCAAGGAAGGCGTCCATGATCTATTCCCCCGCCATCACGACCGCCGCATTGTCGGTGGTGATCGGCGTCACGTGCCCGCCCTTGCGCGCCAGGTACATCAGCACCCCGATATAGGCGACCAGCAGGAAGGCATAGACCGCGAGATAGGCCACCAGCGATGCCGCCACCATCGCGGGCGGCACGTCGCCCACCGCCGCCTCGGTCGTCAGCACGCCCGTCACCAGCCAGGGCTGGCGGCCGATCTCGGTCGTGTACCACCCGGCCAGCGTGGCCACCCAGCCCGAGAAGGTCATCGCCACCGCCGCCCACAGCACCACGGGCGGCAGCCCCTCGGGCCCCTTGCGCCGCCACATCAGGAACACCGACAGCCACGACAGCGCCAGCATCGCCAGCCCCACGCCCACCATCACGCGAAAGCTCCAGAACACCTGCAGCACCGGCGGATGCAGCACAGTGCCGTCCTCGGCCACGAAATCGTTCAGCCCCGGCACCACCCCGTCCAGACGGTGCGTCAGGATCAGCGAGGCAACGCCCGGCACCCCGATCTCGTATTGGTTGGTCCGCGCCGCCATGTCGGGCAGCGCGAACAGCAGCAGCGGCACGTTCGGCCCGGTGTCCCAGTTCCCCTCCATCGCCGCCACCTTGGCCGGCTGGTGTTCCAGCGTGTTCAGCCCGTGCATGTCGCCCGCATAGATCTGCAGCGGGATCAGCACGGCTCCCAGCGTCATGCCGAACCGCAGGCCCGTGCCCACCTCGGGTGCCCGGTCGCCCCGCAGCCACCGCCACGCCGACAGACCCGCGATCAGGAACGCCACCGTCAACCCCGACGACAGCAGCACATGCACCAGCCGGTAGGGCATCGAGGGGTTGAAGATGATCGCCCACCAGTCGGTCGCCACCACCACACCGTTCTGCAATTCATACCCGGCGGGCGTGTGCATCCAGGAATTCAGCACGATGATCCAGAACGCGCTCATCGTCGTGCCAAAGGCGACCAGGAACGTCGCGGTGACATGCACCCAGGGTTTCACCCGGCTGGCACCGAACAGCATGATCCCCAGGAACACCGCCTCGAGGAAGAACGCCGTCAGCACCTCGTAGGCCAGCAGCGGGCCGGCGATGGCACCGACGCTTTCCATGAAGCCGGGCCAGTTGGTGCCGAACTGGAACGACATGGTGATGCCCGACACCACGCCCAGGGCAAAGGACAGGGCGAACACCTTCACCCAGAACTGGTACAGCGCCATCCACCGCCGGTCACCCGTGGCCGAAAAGCGCAGCCGGAAGAACAGCAGGACCCAGCCCAGCATGATGGTGATCGTGGGAAACAGGATGTGGAAACTGATGTTCGCCGCAAACTGGATGCGCGACAGCAGCAACGTGTCCATGTCAGTCCCCCGTTTCGTGGTGCCGCCAAGGTAAACCATCCCGCCGCCTGCGTCAGGGGTCTGCGACCTCCCGTCACGGGGGTTTTGCGGGGTTTTCGCAATCCGCGTGGCCTTGTGAGCATTTCTTGACTTTTGGGCTGGTCCGGCGTTTCCTTCAGTAAAAAAAGTTGCCCCACAGCAAAAATGGACCGGGAACCGGGCCGGGGGGCAAGTCCAGAACGCCTGCGGGAGGGAAGCGCGCCATGGGAGACAATCTGAGTGCGGTGACTGTCATCTTCACCGAGTTCTATTACTGGGTCACGGTCGTGATCATGTTCCTCATCCATGTGGGGTTCTGCATGTACGAGGTCGGCGCGTCGCGCCGCAAGAACCACCTTCACACGCTGATGAAGAACACGATGGCGATCCCGCTGGTGACCGTCACCTTCTATTTCTTCGGCTGGTGGATCTACTGGGCCTTCGTCAACGGGCCGGGCATCGTCGAGGGGGGCCTGGTGTCGGCGCAGTTCGCCGAACCCTGGAGCCCCCTGATGGCCACGCACCTGTCCGGCCCGACGCCGGCCCTTGGCGTGCCCGCCGAGGGCCTTGAGGGAGCCGCCTACTGGCACCGGCTGAACGGGGTGTTCTTTGCCGCGTTCCTCTTGTTCTCGATCACCACCGCCTCGATCATCTCGGGCGCGATCATCGAGCGCGCCCGGACGGCGGCGTTCTGGATCGTGGCCGTGCTGATCGGGTCATTCGCGTGGATCCTCGATGCGTCCTGGGGCTGGCACTATGCGGGCTGGATGGTCAAGGTGCTGGGCTACCACGACGCCTATGCCTCGGGGGTGGTCCACGCCATCGCGGGCGGGTCTGCGCTGGCGTTCCTGATCGTGCTCGGGCCGCGCATCGGCAAGTTCCGCCCCGACGGCACGCCTCGTGACATCCCGCCCCACAACCCCTGGCTGGTGACCATCGGGCTGTTCCTGATCTACACCGGCTTCTGGGGCTTCTACGCCGCCTGCAACGTGCCGATGATCGCGCCCGCCTCGATCGCCGGGCAGATCACCGGCGAGACCTGGACGGCGACGAACATCTACCTCGCGCCGACCACCCTGTCGGCGATCACCTTCAACTTCCTGATGGCGCTGTCGGGCGGCATGCTGGGCGGCTACTTCATCTCGAAGGGCGATGCCTTCTGGACCTATTCCTGCGGCCTCTGCGGCATCATCGCGGCCTCGGCGGGCAACGACCTGTACCATCCGGTGCAGGCCATGTTCATCGGGGCCATCGTGCCCTGCATCTGCTACAAGCTGCACTTCTGGGTCGAGCGCCGCTTCAAGATCGACGACGCCGTGGGTGCCGTCGCCGTGCACGGCTATGGCGGGTTCCTGGGCGTCGTCATCGCGGGCTTCATGCTGTGGGGGCAGCCGTCCTCGCCGTACGAGGGGTACGCCGCGATCAGCCCCTGGGGCAACTTCATCGGGGCCTGCATCATGGTGGCACTCGGCTTCATCCCGACCTACATCGTCGTGAAGATCCTGAATGCGTTCAACCTGTTGCGCGTCCCGCGCGAGGTCGAACTCGCCGGGCTCGATTTCGGCAACAACGAAGCCTACGAGGATGCGGTCGCCGAAGTGACCGCCGCCGAGCGGGCCATGGTCAGGTAGGGGGCACATCATGTCGACCAACGGAATGACGTCCTGGGCTGTCGATCTCAAGGACGTGGGCGCGATCTATCCCTTCCAGGGGACCGAAACGGTGCTGGTGATCGCCGGGGTGGTGTTCTGGATCGCCTGGCACATCTGGCAGATCCGGCACGAGAACGCCGAACTTGCCGCCGAAAAGGCCCGCGCGACCGGCGAGCGGCTGACCAGGGCCATCGACCGCTACTAGGGTCGGCGCGGCCCCCGGTCTTTGCCGGGGGCCGCAGGCCCGCCCGAAATTTTATGCACGGTGAAAAATGTTTCTCGCCAGTTGATGCGCCCCGGCGGGTTTGTTAGGTTTGCGCGACCGATGGCAGGAAAGGACGAATCCATGTGCGGCATCGTCGGGCTGTTTCTGAAGGACACGGCGCTCGAGCCCCGGCTGGGGGCCATGCTGGCCGACATGCTGATCACCATGACCGACCGGGGTCCGGATTCGGCCGGAATCGCGATCTATGCCCGCCCGACCGAGGGGCGGGCCAAGCTGACGCTGCAATCGGCCGATCCCGCCCGCGATTTCGACGGGCTGGCGGGGGCGGTGTCCGAGGCGCTTGGCACATCGGTCAAGGGCGACGCCCGCGCCACGCACCTGGTGCTGGACGTGCCCGCCGGTGCGCTGGACGCCGCCCGCGAGGCCGCTCTGCGCCTGCGTCCGGGCCTCAAGGTGATGAGCGCCGGCGATGCCATCGAGATCTACAAGGAGGTCGGCCTGCCGCGCGACGTGGCGGCCCGGTTCGACCTGGCGGGCATGGCGGGCACCCACGGCATCGGCCACACGCGGATGGCCACCGAATCCGCCGTCACGCTTCTGGGCGCGCATCCCTTTTCGACCGGCACCGACCAGTGCCTGGTCCACAACGGCAGCCTGTCGAACCACAACGCGGTGCGCCGCGACCTGCGCCGCGCGGGCATGACCTTCGAGACCGAGAACGACACCGAAGTGGCCGCCGCCTTTGTCAGCCACCGCCTGCAGACCGGCGAAACCCTGGGCCAGGCGATGGAGGCCACGCTGACCGACCTCGACGGGTTCTTCACCTTTGTCGTCGGCACTCGCAACGGGTTCGGCGTGGTGCGCGACCCCATCGCCTGCAAGCCCGCCGTGATGGCCGAGACCGACGCCTACGTCGCCTTCGGGTCGGAATACCGCGCGCTGGTGAACCTGCCAGGGATCGAGGATGCCCGCGTGTGGGAGCCGGAACCCGCCACCGTGTACTTCTGGGAGCGCTGAATGCAGACCTATGACCTGGCCGCCCAAGGGTTGCGGGGCCTGAACGCCGGTCTGCATGCGCTGAAGGACCAGACCAACATGACCGCGTGGGAGGTGGTGAACCCCAAGGGCGCGCATGCCATCGCCGCCGGAGTTGACGCCCCGGTCGAGATCAGCGTGCGCGGCTCGACCGGGTACTACTGCGCCGGCATGAACAAGCAGGCGACGATCCGCATCAAGGGATCGGCGGGGCCGGGCGTGGCCGAGAACATGATGTCGGGATGCGTCATCATCGACGGCGACGCCAGCCAGTACGCCGGGGCGACCGGGCGCGGCGGCCTTCTGGTGATCAAGGGCAACGCGGCATCGCGCTGCGGCATCTCGATGAAGGGCATCGAGATCGTGGTGCATGGCAGCATCGGCCACATGTCGGCCTTCATGGCGCAGTCAGGCAGTCTGGTGGTTCTTGGCGACGCGGGCGAGGCACTTGGCGACAGCCTCTATGAAGCGCGGCTGTTCGTGCGGGGCAGCGTCAAATCGCTGGGGGCCGACTGCATCGAGAAACCGATGCGGGACGAGCATCTGGCGCTGCTGGCCGACCTTCTGCAACGCGGAGAGGCGGATGCGAAGCCGCAGGATTTCCGCCGCTACGGTTCTGCGCGCAAGCTCTATTCCTTCAACATCGACAACGCCGGGGACTACTGATTTGACCGACTTCCCCCGCACCCCGCCGCGCTACAGCGCCACCTTCACCCCCGCCGTGAACGCCGAAATCCGCCGCGCGGCGGCGACCGGCATCTATGACATCCGGGGCGGCGGCACCAAGCGTCACCTGCCGCATTTCGACGACCTCCTGTTCCTCGGGGCCTCGATCAGCCGCTATCCGCTGGAAGGCTACCGCGAGAAATGCGCGACCGACGTGTGGCTGGGGACACGGCACGCGACCAAGCCCATCCACCTCGACATTCCCGTCACCATCGCGGGCATGTCCTTCGGTGCCCTGTCCGGTCCGGCGAAAGAGGCGCTTGGCCGGGGGGCCACGGCGGCGGGCACCAGCACCACCACCGGCGACGGCGGCATGACGGAAGAGGAGCGGGGCCACTCGAAACTGCTGGTCTACCAGTACCTTCCCAGCCGCTACGGCATGAACCCCGACGACCTGCGCCGCGCCGATGCCATCGAGATCGTGGTGGGGCAGGGCGCGAAACCGGGTGGCGGCGGCATGCTGTTGGGCCAGAAGATCAGCGACCGCGTGGCGGCCATGCGCAACCTGCCGAAAGGGATCGACCAGCGCAGCGCCTGCCGCCATCCCGACTGGACCGGCCCCGACGATCTGGAAATCAAGATCGGCGAGCTGCGCGAGATCACCGACTGGGAAAAGCCGATCTATGTCAAGGTGGGCGGTGCCCGGCCCTATTACGACACTTCGCTCGCGGTCAAGGCGGGGGCGGATGTCGTCGTGCTGGACGGCATGCAGGGCGGCACGGCGGCGACGCAGGACGTGTTCATCGAACATGTCGGAATGCCGATCCTCGCCTGCATTCCGCAGGCGGTGAAGGCCCTGCAGGATCTGGGGATGCACCGCAAGGTGCAACTGATCGTGTCGGGCGGCATCCGGTCGGGGGCTGACGTGGCCAAGGCCATGGCGCTGGGGGCAGATGCGGTGTCCATCGGCACCGCCGCGCTGATTGCCCTTGGCGACAACGATCCCCGGTGGGAGGCAGAGTATCAGGCGCTCGGGTCCACCGCCGATGCCTATGACGACTGGCACGAGGGGCGCGATCCGGCGGGCATCACCACGCAGGACCCGGTTCTGGCGGCAAGGTTCGACCCGGTGCTGGGGGGGCGGCGGTTGTCGAACTACCTCAAGGTGATGACGCTGGAAGCCCAGACCATCGCGCGCGCCTGCGGCAAGAGCCACCTGCACAACCTGGAACCCGAAGACCTGGTGGCCCTGACCATCGAGGCGGCGGCAATGGCGGGGGTGCCCCTGGCCGGGACGGACTGGATACCGGGGCGGGGGGGCGGGTGGTAGGGTGGGGGCGTGGACCCCCCCGTGGGGCCAGCGGGGGGGGCAAGCAACCCCC
>JBQTJI010000125.1:0-7475 GCA_052387255.1 Gemmobacter sp.
CCGAGGGGAGAGGGGGGCGCGTCATGGCGGCAGTGGTGATCTGCGGCCGTGCGGGACAGGTGGAGGTCATCGGTGCACGGACGTGGCGGATGAACGGGGCCATGGAGGGACGGAACGCCCCGTGCCCCCTCACCCCATCCCTCTCCCCCGAGGGGAGAGGGAGGCGCGTCATGGCTGGGGTCGGGCGGATGACGGCACCGGACATCAGCGTTCCTTCACCTTGTTCAGGGCCTTGACGTAGATCGAGGCGAGGCCGAAGACCGTCACGAAGAGGATGATCGCGTAGGCGCTGGAATAGCCCGTGCGCCATTTCTCGAAGGCTTCGCGCTTGAGTTCGATGGACGACAGGAGCGTCGTGTCGCCGGGGCCGCCGCCGGTGAGCAGGACCACGAGGTCGAACATCTTGAAGTTCTCGATGCCCCGGAACAGGACCGCCAGCATCAGGAAGGGCAGGACCATGGGGATGGTCATGGTCCAGAACTGCCGCCATTTCGAGGCGCGGTCGATCTCGGCGGCCTCGTAGATATAGTCGGGGATCGAGCGCAGGCCGGCGAGGCAGATGAGCATGACGAAGGGCGTCCACATCCAGGTGTCGACGATGACGATGGCCCAGGGGGCGAGCGTGACCGAGCCGAGCATGGTGAAGGAAGACGCGGGGATGCCGGTGACAAACTCGACCACGGTGTTCACCAGGCCGATCTGGGGCTGGTAGAGGAAGGTCCAGAAATTGCCGACCACGGCCGGGGACAGCATCATCGGCAGCACGATCAGCGTCGTCATCAGGTCGTTGCCGCGGAACTTGCGGTTGATCAGCCAGGCCAGGGCAAAGCCGATCAGGACCTGGAAGGTGATGGTCCAGATCAGGAAATGGGCGGTCGCCTGCATCGTGTTCCAGATGTCGGGATCGGTCAGGATGCGCTGGTAGTTGCGCAGGCCGACCCATTCGATGTCGCGGTTCGGACGGTTGGCGGCGAAGTTGGTGAAGGACAGCCGGATCGTCCAGACCAGCGGGAAGATGTTGATCGCGAGCAAGAGGAAGATCGTGGGGGCCACGAAGATCCAGGCGATGGCGCGGTCGGACAGCCCGCGCAGGCGGCGGGCGGCACCCTGCGGTGTGGCGCGGGCGAGGCGGTCGGCGGGGCTAGCGGGCAGGGGGCGAGGTCCGGGGGCGGCCGGCGTCTTCGCGAGCATGGGGGGACGGGCAGAGACGGGGCCCGCCCCGACCTACAGGAGGCGTAGGCCGGGGCTTGCCCCGACCAGGTGCCGTGGGGTGGGCAGGGGGTGGTCCCCCCGCCCTTGCCGTGTCAGAGCTTGCCTTCGTCCTGGAACACCTCGGTCCAGTCGGCGATCAGGCCGTCCATCGCCTCTTGCGCGGTGCCGTTCCCGGCCACGACATAATCGTGGAACCGCGCCTGCGAGGCCTGGAGCAGCGAGGCGTAGGCGGGTTCCGCCCAGAAATCCTTGACGATGGCCATGCTGTCGAGATACGTCTGCGCGTAGGGCTGGCTGGCGGCGAAGCCCGGATCCTCGACCACCGAGCGCAGCGCCGAAAAGCCGCCCATAGTCCACCACTTCTGCTGCACCTCGGGCTGCGCGAACCACTTGATGTATTCAAGCGCCGCGTCCTGCTTTTCGCTGTACGAGACGACCGAGATGCCCTGCCCGCCCAGCTGCGCGAACTGCTTGCCGTCGGGGCCGGCCGGGTTCACCAGGTAGCCGGTCTTGCCGCCGCCGACGTTGGGGTCGACCTCGAACCCCGGCCAGGTGAAGGCGAAGTTCATCTGCATCGCGACCTGGCCGGATTTGTAGGCGTCGATCCCCTCGCCCATGTAGGTGTTGGAGGTGCCGGGGGCGACGCAGCAGTCATAGAGCGACTTGTAGAATTCGAGGCCCGCGACGGCACCGGGCGAGTTGACGAAGCCCGCCATGTCATAGGGTTTCTCGGGGTTGTCGTAGAGGAAGCCGAAGGAATAGAGCACGTCCATCACGCCCATGGTGATGCCTTCGGACCCGCGTTCGGTGTAGATCGAAGCCCCGTAGACCACCTTGCCGTCGATTTCGCGGCCCTGGAAGAATTCGGCGACCTCTTTCAGTTCGGCGAAGGTCGCGGGGGGTGTCAGGTCGCGGCCGGTCTTTTCCTTGAAGGCGGCGGCAATCTCGGGGCGTTCGAACCAGTCCTTGCGGTAGGTCCAGCCGACGACGTCGCCGAAGGCGGGCAGCGACCAGTAGTTCGGCGTGTTCTTGGGCCATTCGGAATAGCCGGTGACGGTGGCGGGCACGAAGGCGTCCATCGAGATGCCGTTCGCGTCGAAGAAATCGTTCAGCTTGACGTAGTGGCCGTTCTCGGCAGAACCGCCGATCCACTGGCTGTCACCGATCATCAGGTCGCAGAGCTTGCCGCCCGAGTTCAGTTCGTTCAGCATGCGGTCGGCGAAGTTGGGCCACGGCACGAATTCGAATTTCATCGTGTGGCCGGACGCCGCCTCGAAATCCTTGCTGAGTTCGACAAGGGCGTTGGCCGGGTCCCAGGCGGCCCAGCAGAGGGTCAGTTCCTCGGCCTGGGCCTGGGCGGCCAGGGCCAGCATCATGGCCGACGAGGCGGCCAGGGTTTTCATCGTCATCGTGGTTCCTCCCATATGGACGTTCTTTGCGGGGCCCTTCTGCGGCACTGCCGTCCCGCCGGACCTTCTTGACCCCGTCACCATAGAGGGGTCGCGGCGCGGCTGTCCAGTGAAATTTGAGGGGCGTACCTCATTTGTTTGGACAGGGGGTTAGCCGTTGTTATGGCACGACTTTCAGGTTTCGAAGGGGCCGGCGGGCAGGTTTTCACGCAGGACGATCTCGATCCGCAGGCGTTCCTGGCCCTCGTCGATGGGCATCCGGTCGGCGCGGGCGCGCAGGACGCGCAGGGCGCTGCGGGCAAGGTGGCCCGGATTCTGCGTGACGATGGCGTCGAGATGGCCGGTTTTCAGGGCCTCGTGGGTGTGGGGGGTCAGCTCGTGGCCGATGACCACGAATCGGCGGCCCGGGCACAGGGTGGCCAGGGTCTGTGACAGCGCGCGGTGGCCGCTGCCCAAGAGGTAGATGCCGCGCGCGTGCGGGGCGGTGCGCAGGATCTCGGCCACGACCTGGGCCAGGGTGGCGGCGGAGCCGTGGGTTTCGAGGGTCTGCAACACCTCGGTTCCGGGGAAGTCGGCCTGCATCACGGCATCGAAGCCGCGCCTGCGGTCGATGCTGTCGCGCAAAAGCATGGACTGGCCGAGCACGATCACCTGGGTCGGGTCGGGCCCGAGGAAGCGGCCCATGAGGACCCCCGCCGTGCGCCCGGCGGCCACGCCGTCGATCCCGACAAAGTGGTCGCGGTCGGTGTTGGGCAGATCGGAAACCATTGCAACGACAGGGATTCCCCGGTTTCGCAACGCCCGGACGGCATCGCGGACGACGGGGGTTTCGGGGGCCATCAGGGCCACGCCCGCCGTATCGCCGGGCAGGGCGGCGAGCAGGGCGGCCAGGGCATGCATGTCTTCGGGCGGGAAGCGGATCAGGCGCGCGTCGGTGCGGCTGGCGGCGGCCTGTGCGCCTGCGTCGGTCAGGGCCTGGGCGAGGGTCTGGACGAACTGGCTGTCGCTGTCGGGCAGGACCAGCGCCATGGGATAGCTGCGGCTGCGGGCAAGGTTCGCCGCCGCCTGGTCGCGGACATAGCCGAGGCGGGTGATCGCGTCGTTGACCGCGCCGATGGTCTGCGCGCGCACGCCGGGGCGCGCGTTCAGCACGCGGTCCACGGTGGCGAGGGAGACCCCCGCCTCACGCGCGATGTCGATGACGGTCGGTCTGGTCATGGCCTTTCCCTTGCCGGGGAAAGACTAGTGCGGTCGGGTGAGGTACGTCAATCAGGGGTGTCGGTCGTGTTCCTGGTGGCAGGGGTCCGCCCCCCTCACCCCGGCCCTCTCCCCCGAGGGGAGAGGGGGCGCGGGTGGCAGCGTCACGCGAATGCCGGGCGGGTCAGGACTGGCGTTGCAGGAGGGCATCGATTTCGGCGCGGGTGGGCATCGAGGGGGCGGTGCCGGGGCGGGTCACGGAGATGCCGGCGGTGGCGGCGGCAAAGCGCATGGCGGCGATGATGTCGCGCCCTTCGGCCAGGGCCACGGCGAGGCCGCCGTTGAAGGCGTCGCCGGCACCGGTGGTTTCGACCACGGGACCTGCGCTGATGACGGGCACGTGGACCGACCGCGTCCGGTCGCGCAAGAGCGCGCCGTTGCCCCCCAGGGTGACGATGACCGCGCCCACGCCGCGCGCCAGCAGGGCATCCGCCGCCGCTTCGGCCTGGGGGATGTCGGTCACGGGCAGGCCGGTCAGGGTTTCGGCCTCGGATTCGTTGGGGGTGAGGTAGTCGGCCAGGGCGAGGATGTCGTCCGACAGGGGCGCGGCGGGGGCCGGGTTCAGGATGGTGACGGCCCCCCCGGCCCGCGCGATCTGCAGCGCGCGGAGCGCGGCGGGGATGGGCTGTTCGAGTTGCGTCACGAACACCCCTGCCCCGGCAATGAGGTCATGGTGCGCCTCGATGTCGGCGACCGAGATGCGGCCGGCGGCACCGGGGGCGATGATGATGGCGTTGTTGCCGGTGGCTTCCTCGATGAAGATGTAGGCGGCCCCGGTATAGCTGTCGGGGTCGTCGATGACATGGGCGGTGACGCCCGCCGAGGCCCAGGTGGCGCGGGCCAGCCTGGCGAAGTCATCGACGCCGAGGCGCGTCAGGAAATGCGCGTCGCCGCCTGCGCGGGCGGAGGCCACCGACTGGTTCGAGCCCTTGCCGCCGGGGCCGAGCACGAAGCGGTGGCCGAGGATGGTTTCGCCCATGCGGGGCTGGCGGTCGGCGCGGTAGGCGGTGTCGGCGACGAAGACGCCGAGGTTGACGATGGGCTTCATGGGCGTGCTCTTGCGGGTCGGTTGCAGGGGGGCTTTGCCCCCCGCCTTCGGCTCCCCCCAGGATACTTGGGGACAGAAAAAGGCGGGAGGGGATCAGGGATCGGGGGGGATGACGCCCTTGCGGAACATGAAGCAGCCGTAGAAGCGGCGCTCGCCGGTCTGGATCACGGCGTAGGATTTCCGCGCCATATCGTAGAAGGCGAAGCGTTCGATGCCGATCATGGGGCGGGGCTTGCCCTCGGCGCGGTCGATCTCGTCCTGGACTTCCTGCTGGACGGGGGGGATGTCGTCGGGCTTGCCGACCACCTCCATCCGGCCCGCGAAATCGTCGACGAACGTGTCGAGCGGCAGGACCGACAGGATGGCCTTGGCCGCCTTGGCGCAGGTCAGGTTGTCCATGCGCAGCAACTTGCCGGTGACGGTGGCGCGGGCGACGCTGTCGGCGGGAAAGTTGGTGTCGGCCAGGATCAGGACGTCGCCGTGCCCCATGGCGCGCAGGGCATGCAGGATGTCGGCGGTCAGGCGGTGGTCGATCCGTTTCAGCATCGTCGTGCCTTTCGGTCAGGGCCGGATTCAGGGCCAGAGGCGGCGGATCGCGGCGGCGACGGCGCGGCCAAGCCTGTGGTGGGCCGGAGCATCGTAATGGATGCCGTCGACCGGGTCGACCGCGATGTGCGCCCCGGCATCGAGGAAAGCGGCCCCCTTGCGCTGTGCCTCGGCGGCGTAGAGGGCCGCGAAACGGGCGGACTTGGCGGCCCCGCCGCCGAACATCTCGGCCAGGCAGCCGGATTCGGTGACGGGGGGCGGCGCGATCAGCAGGACCTTTGCCGCCGGTTCGAGGTGGCGGATGCAGTCGATCAGCCTGCCCGCGCCGAAAGCGATGTCCTGGGCGGGCAGGGCATAGCGCGCCTTGAGGTCGTTGGTGCCGAGTTTCACGATGACGAGGTCGAGCGGCGTGTGGGTTTCCAGGATTGCGGGCAGGATGGTCAGGCCGTTCTTGTGCGCGCCTTCCAGCGGGTCGTCGTGGACGGTGCTTCGCCCCGGCAACCCTTCGGCGATGACGGTCCAGTCGGGCAGGTCTGCGGCCAGCACGCCCGGCCAGCGGTCGGGCGGGGCATGGCGGCCGACAAAGTCGAGGTGCGGCATGGGCGGCGTGCCGTGGCTGTTGCTGTCGCCGTAGATCAGGAGGGTGCGGGTCACAGGCGGGCTCCCGTGGACTTGTCGAAGAGGTGGATATGCGTGGGGTCGGGGGCCAGCGTGATCGCATCGCCGGGGTGGTAGGCCACGCGGTCGCGGAACACGGCGGTCAGGTCGCGCCCCTGATGCCGCAGCACGACATGGGTTTCCGAGCCGGTGGGTTCCACGACGGCGATGGTGCCGACGATGCCGGTGGCGGCGGGGAACAGGTGTTCGGGGCGGATGCCCCAGGCGACGGGCCGGCCCTCGGCAACGGTCGCGCCCTTCGGCAGGGGCAGGCGGGTGCCTGCGGCATCGACCGCGCCGCCCGTAACGGTGCCCTCGATCATGTTCATGGAAGGCGAGCCGATGAAGCTGGCGACAAAGGTGTTGGCCGGGCGGTCGTAGAGGTCGAGCGGGCTGCCCTGCTGTTCGATGTGGCCGGACTGCAGGACCACGATCTTGTCGGCCATCGTCATCGCCTCGATCTGGTCATGGGTGACGTAGACGGTGGTGGTTTTCAGCCGCTGGTGCAGTTCGCGGATCTCGGCCCGCATCTGGACGCGCAGTTTTGCGTCGAGGTTCGAGAGGGGTTCGTCGAACAGGAACACCTGGGGGTCGCGGACGATGGCGCGGCCCATGGCGACGCGCTGCCGCTGGCCGCCCGACAGGGCGCGGGGGTAGCGGTCGAGGTAGGGGGTCAGGCCAAGGATACCGGCGGCACGTTCGACCTTCTGGCGGACGACCGCCTTGTCCTCGCCCTTCATCTTCAGGGGAAAACCCATGTTGGCGGCGACCGTCTTGTGCGGGTAGAGCGCGTAGTTCTGGAACACCATGGCGATGTCGCGTTCCGAGGGCGGCAGGTTGTTCACCCGGCGGTCGCCGATGCGGATGTCGCCGCCGGTGATCTCCTCGAGCCCCGCGATCATGCGCAGGAGCGTGGACTTGCCGCAGCCCGAGGGGCCGACGAGCACGACGAACTGGCCGTCGTCGATGTCGAGGTCCAGCCGGGGGATGACGGTCATGCCGCCATAGGCCTTGGACAGACCCCTGATCGTGACCCCGGCCATTGATCCCCCCTGCCCCGCTGGCCCCAGAGTTAGCGAAGGGGGGCGGGGCTGTCCACCGGCTGATCATACTAACATGTTAGAATCTTGACAGGCGGGGGCTGGCTTGGCAGGCTTGGCCCGTGGGGAATGCTGTCGCAGGGTTCGGGAGGCCCCTGTTTGTCATGAGGCGGGGCGGGGCCCCCATATGCGCTAACTTAAATGTTGGCAGGGGAGGCTTTGCGTGATTCAACATTGGGATGAAGCATGAGATTTCTTCCGATGATGGGTGGTCCGGGGTTCTTTCGCGGATCGGTACTGCCGATG
>JBQTJI010000126.1:0-36310 GCA_052387255.1 Gemmobacter sp.
GTCGATGCCGAGGCGGCGGCATCGGTGCGGGCCGAGATGGCGGCGGTGGGGGTGGAGGTCGCGCAGATCGCGCTGAAGGACGTGATCCTTCCGGGCGAGATGCGCGACATCCTGAACCGCGTGGTCACGGCGTCGAAAGAGGCCGAGGCCAACGTCATCCGCCGCCGCGACGAGGCCGAGGCGACGCGCGCCCTGCTGAACGCGGCCAAGGTGATGGCCGACAACCCGGTGATGCTGCGGCTGAAAGAGCTGGAGGCGTTGCAGGGGATCGCGGCCAAGGTGGAACGGCTGACCGTGCACAACGGGACGGCCGGGCTGCTGGGCGATCTGGTTCGGCTGCGGGAATGACAGCCTGGCGCAAACATCGGGGGGGCGGGGGCCTGCGCGGCCTTCGCCGAGCGGCGGTTCCGCCCCCTCACCCCGGCCCTCTCCCCCGAGGGGAGAGGGGGCGCGGCGGCGCGGGCGGCGCATGACTGGCCCGGGCCGGGGCGGGCGGCGCGGTATGTTTTCTTCGCTTGCCGCTTCAACTTGCGCCTGCTAGCCTCTGCGCAACAACGAAAAACACGGGCAGACAGGCAGCAGGCATGGGAACGGGCTTTCGGGCGACGTTCGTCATTCCTTGGGCGCAGACGGAAGTGGACGGGCGGATTGCCGCCCCGGCAGAGACGCTGGTTCCGGGTGCCCCCTGGCGCTGGACCGGGCGTGCGCTGCGGGTGGACGGGCATCCGACGATGCTGACCCTGGAAGCGCCGGAGGGACGCGAGGCAATGCAGCGGCGCGCGGCACGGATGGTGCGGCGGCTGGTGGGCGTGGCGGTCGGCCGCGATGCGGGTCCGGCGACGGACCCCGGCATCGATGACGACGATGCGATGCAGGGGCACGGGCCGCAGGGGTTCGCCGTCACCGACGGGCGGCAGTCGTGGCAGGTGTCGGTGATCGCGGTCGAGGGGACAGAGGCGCGCCTGCTGATGTGCCTGGGCGAGATGCCCCCCGTGGACACCGAGCTGTGGGTCGCGCGGGCGCATCTGGCGGCGCGGCGGGGGGCGAACCTGCATGCGCCGGAAGAGGCGGGGGTGCTGTGCTTTACCCCCGGCACCATGCTGCGCACGGCCACCGGCGTGGTGCGGATCGAGGACCTGCATCCGGGCACGCGGGTGCAGACGCGCGACAACGGGATGCAGCCGGTGCTGTGGACCGCGACACAGCGCGTGTCGGGCGGGCGGATGTATGCCGTGCCGCACCTGCGCCCGGTGCGGTTCCGGGGCGAGGCGGGCGACCTGGTGGTGTCGCCGGGGCACCGGATGCTGGTGGGCGGGGCGGCGGCGCGGGCGCTGTACAATGCCGACGAGGTGCTGGTCGCGGCCAGTGACCTGATCGACGGGCAGGCGGTGGTGCGCGACCCCGTCGCGCGGCGGGTGGCCTATGTGCATGTGCTGATGGAGGGACACCAGGTGGTCTGGGCCAACGGGTTTCCGACCGAGACCCTGTATCCGCCCGAGGTGCCGCTGGGGGCACTCGACCCGCACCAGCGGCTGGCCCTGCGCGCGTCCTTGCCGCAGGTGCCGCAGGACCCGCCGGTGCGGCGCTGCCTGACGGTGGGCGAGGCCGCGATCCTGCGCCACGACCGGGCGGCCTGATTTCGCTGTTGACGGCGCGGGCGGGCGGGGATAGACGCCCCCGGTCGCGGGCCAACGGTCCGGGATTGGTGTTGGTGGCCCCCGCAAGGGGAGGCCTGTCGGTCCTTCGGGGCAGAGGACAACGCCCTTTTTGTAACGCAAGAAGGAGATCAGCGGTGACCAAACGCACCTCTGCCAAGTACAAGATCGACCGCCGCATGGGCGAGAACATCTGGGGCCGCCCGAAGTCCCCGGTGAACAAGCGCGAGTACGGCCCCGGCCAGCACGGCCAGCGCCGCAAGAACAAGCTGTCGGACTTCGGCACGCAGCTGCGCGCCAAGCAGAAGCTCAAGGGCTATTACGGCGACCTGACCGAAAAGCAGTTCAAGAAGATCTACGCCGAGGCCGCCCGCGTGACCGGCGACACCGGCGAGAACCTGATCGGCCTGCTGGAGCGCCGCCTGGACGCGGTGGTGTACCGGGCCAAGCTGGTGCCCACGATCTTTGCCGCGCGCCAGTTCGTGAACCACGGCCATCTGCTGGTCAACGGCAAGCCGGTGAACATCGCGTCCTACCGCGTGAAAGAGGGCGACCTGGTCGAGGTGCGCCAGAAGTCCAAGCAGCTGGCGATCATCATGGAAGCCCAGGCGCTGACCGAGCGGGACATCCCCGACTATCTGGAGGTCGACGGGTCCAAGCTGATCGTCCGGTTCGTGCGCACGCCTGCCCTGGGCGACGTGCCCTATCCGGTGCAGATGGAACCGAACCTGGTCGTCGAATACTACGCCAAGAACTGATCCCTGCCACCAGGCAGGACCGGCGGGCCGCAGGCATCCCCTGCGGCCCGCTTTGCTGTTTGGCGTGCCCCCCGCTGGGGACAGGCTGCCAACCGCGCCAGGTTGCGGCGCGCGACGGGGGGCTGTCGCGGGGCGTATTGCGGGACCGTCGAAGCATGCGCCGCTATTGCGCAAGCAAATAATTGTAATTGCACACCTGGATAGATTTACTTGCGGCAATGCGTTGTGAACCTTTGTATTCAACCCATGGTCAGTGTCTATCGCGAGGGTGTTGTAAACCTGCAATCGCGTTAAAGACGGCTAAAAGTGGAAGTCGACAAAAGTGAATGATTCGCGACATCTTTGTGGTGGGGGCGGAAAGGTAAAGAGTACCATCTCGGCGTTTTGGATAACTGAAGACGGTGCCGTCACGGCAGAGTTCGCGTTGATCGCGCCTCTGTTCGCCTCGTTCCTGGGTCTGGTTGTATCGACCAGTTCGCTGTACGCGACCACGACCGAACTGCAGCAGATCAGCTTTGAACTGGCCCGGACCAGCGTCCGCTATGCCGAGCCGGGGCGTGCGATGACAGCGGTCTGCGACGACCTGCTGGAAGGGCATTCCGACAGCGCCGCCCAGTTCGGCTATCTGATCGAGACCGAAAACATCCGCGAAATCAAATGCGTGGGGAGCGAAGAGTCCCGTGTCCTGACGGTCAGCATCACCTATGACATGCGCAACCAGGTGGGTTCCGGCACGGTCGGGCTGCTGCATGTCGATGCCGAGGTGAAGGTGCTGGGCCTGCCGCTGGGCCTGGACACGGCGGCCACGAAGCCGGGCCAGGTGGTCGAGGGGACGCGCGGGCGGGAGAGCTTCATCTTTCAGCAGTACAGCGACGGGCAGCCGCGCCGGTTCGGGCCGACGACGCCGCAGATGATCGATGCCCTGTCGGCGCAGCTGCGCGACATGACATCGCGACTGTTGTCCGAGGCACGCGCGGCGATCAGCGGGGCCGGGACGGACGAGGCGGGGTGCCGCAGGAGACTGGGTTGTCCGGTGAATGCAGCCGTGTCCACGACCCTTTCGCTGGTCAACGGCGTGCTCGGGGTGCTGGACACCGCCATTCCCAACGTGGCGGATGGTATGGGGGCCGAGGGGCAGGTGGTGGACGGGCTGCTGGATGGCCTCTTGGACCTCGACATTGCCAATGCCGACCTGCGGCTTCTGGACATCGACTGCCGGGGCGGGGTGCGTCTGGGGCTGTAGGGCTGCCCGCGGGGACCGAGGCAACTTGCTGCTGGTCTTGGCAGAAGGGGGCGGCTAGAACGCAGGCCATCAGCCTGCAAGGACCCCCCGACGATGGACGCCACCGCCCGGACATCCGCGATCCGCCCGCAGCCCGGCATCATGGACATCGCGCTGTATGTGGGCGGGGCGGCGCATGTGCCGGGGCAGGCGAACGCGCTGAAGCTGTCGTCGAACGAGAACCCCTTCGGCCCCTCGGACCGCGCGCGCGAGGCATTCCTGCGCGCGGTCCACCAGCTGCACCGCTATCCCTCGACCGACCATGCCGCCCTGCGGCGCGCCATCGGCGAGGTGCACGGGCTGGACCCCGACCGCATCCTGTGCGGCGTGGGATCGGACGAGATCCTGACCTTCCTGTGCCAGGCCTATGCCGGCCCCGGCGACGAGGTGATCTTTACCGAGCACGGGTTCCTGATGTACCGCATCTCGGCCCTCGCCGTGGGGGCGACCCCGGTCGAGGTGGCCGAGCGCGAGCGGGTCACGGATGTGAGCGCGATTCTGGCCGCATGTTCGCATCGGACAAGACTGGTCTTCATCGCCAACCCCAACAACCCGACCGGCACGATGATTTCCACAAGCGAGATCGAGCGGTTGGCGGACGGTCTTCCACCACGGGCGATCCTGGTGCTGGACGGGGCCTATGCCGAATATGTGGAAGGCTATGACGGAGGGGCGGGGCTGGCGACGGTGCGCCCGAACGTGTTCATGACGCGGACATTCTCGAAGATCTACGGTCTGGGGGGGCTGCGCGTGGGCTGGGGCTATGGCGCGCAGGCCATTGTCGATGTGCTGAACCGCATCCGGGGGCCGTTCAACCTGTCGAACGCCTCGCTGGATGCCGCCGAGGCGGCGGTGCGCGATCAGGACTGGGTGGTGAAGTGCCGGGCGGACAACACGCGGATGCGGGTCTGGCTGGCGCATGCGCTGGCCGAACTGGGCGTGCCGTCGGACACGTCGATGGCGAACTTCGTGCTGGCGCGGTTCGCGTCGCCCGACGAGGCCGGGGCTTGTGACGACTGGCTGAAATCGCAGGGCCTGATCGTGCGGCGGGTCACGGGGTACAACCTGCCGCAGGCGCTGCGCATCACCGTCGGCGACGAAAGCGCCTGCCGCCGCGTGGCCCATGCCGTGGCGCAGTGGAAGGGCATCCGATGACGGTGCTGTACGACCGCGTGGCGCTGATCGGGCTGGGTCTGATCGCGTCGTCGATGGCCCATGCGATGAAGGCGGACGGGCTGGCGCGCGAGATCGTGGGCTATGCCAAGACGCCCGAGACGAGGGCGGTCGCGTTGGACCTGGGGTTCTGCGACCGGGTGGCCGACACGGCGGCGGCGGCGGTCGCGGGGGCGGATCTGGTGGTGCTGGCGGTGCCGGTGGGCGCGATGGAGGCGGTCGCCGCCGAGATCGGGCCGCATCTGGCGCCGGGCGCCACGGTCACCGACGTCGGCTCGGTCAAGCAGGCGGTGATCGCGGCGGTGGCCCCGCATTTGCCGCCGGGCGTCCACTTCATCCCCGGCCATCCGATGGCGGGGACCGAGTATTCCGGCCCCCGGTCGGGGTTCGCGACGCTGTTCCAGAACCGCTGGTGGCTGATGACGCCGCTGCCCGACACCGACCCCGGCGCGCTGGCCCGGCTGGACATTCTTTTGCGGGCGATGGGGGCCAGGACCGACACGATGGACGCCGCGCACCATGACCTGGTGCTGGCGGTGGTCAGCCACACGCCGCACCTGATCGCCTATACGATGGTGGGGGTGGCCGACGACCTGCGGCGGGTGTCGAACAGCGAAGTCATCAAGTATTCGGCGACGGGGTTCCGCGATTTCACGCGGATCGCCGCCAGCGACCCCACGATGTGGCGCGACGTGTTCCTGACCAACAAGGAGGCGACGCTGGACATTCTGGGGCGGTTCACCGAGGAGCTGTTCGCCCTGCAACGTGCGATCCGGCTGGGCGATGGCGCGCATCTGCACGCCTATTTCACGCGGACGCGGGCGATCCGGCGGGGCATCATCGAGGCTGGGCAGGATACCGCCGTGCCCGATTTCGGGCGGGGGGCCGCCGTTGCGAAGGGCGGCGGCGAGGCTTAGGGTTCCGGCCATGCTGCGCATCCTGGCCCCCCTGCTGTTCCTTGCCCTCGGCACGCCGGCGCTGGCCGACCTGCGGCCCGTGCCGCGTCCGCCCGGTGTGGCGGCCTTTGCCGGGGCGACGGACCTTGCCCCGCGCATCAGCCCGCGCCCGCTGCCGAGTGCCCGCATCGTGCCGTCCGTGCTGCGGATCAGCGCGGTGCCGGAACGGGTGGCGCGGTTCCTGGCGCTGGAGCCGGTGGGGGCGGGGTCCAATCCGGTGGCAGTCGATCCGCCGCTGCGGGCGGCGGTGGCGGCGCGCAGGATGGTGGTGACGACCTCGGCGGCCAATGCGCCCGCGATGCCCGATGCCGCAGGGGCGGTCCGGGCGGCCTTTGTCCTGGTGCCGGGGCCGACGCTGGTGCCGCGCGCCCGGCCTGCGAGGGTGCAGGCCACGCCTGTGGCTCTGGGACCGCGCCTGCGCCCGGCCCCGCGCCCCACCCTGGCGGTGCCCGAGGCACCGGTGCCGGAGTTGGCCGTGGTGTCGCCACGCCCGGCCCCGCGGCCCGACGATCTGCGGCGGCGGCCCGCCAAGGCCGCCGCGCCCGATGCGGTGCCCGAGGCCGCGATCATCAAGACGGCGGCGGTGCGGGTGAAGCCCGGCGAAGCGCTGGTCAAGCCGAAGAAGGGCAGCCTGTGCGGCGACCGGCGCATCCGGGGCGCGGCGCTGGCCCCGATTCCGGCCCAGATCAAGGGCTGCGGCATCGCCGAACCGGTGCGGGTGACCGAGGTGGACGGCGTGCGCCTGTCGCCCGCCGCGACGATGGACTGCACCACGGCGCGGGCGCTGACCTCGTGGGTCGAGGACGCGCTGAAACCGGCGGCGGGCAAGCGCGGGGTGGCCGCGTTGCAGGTGGCGGCAGGCTATGCCTGCCGGTCGCGCAACAACGTGCGCGGCGCGCGGATCAGCGAGCACGGACGCGGAAAGGCCATCGACGTCATGGCCATCGTGCTGGCCGACGGGCAGGTGATCGACGTGCTGCGCGACTATCGGCGCGATGCGGGCAAGTTCCTGCGGGCGGCGCACAAGTCTGCCTGCGGGGTGTTCGGCACCACGCTGGGGCCGGGGTCGGACGGATATCACGAGAACAACCTGCATTATGACACCGCCAGCTATCGCAGCGGGCCATACTGTCGCTGAGGCTTTCCCTTCGGCGGGGCGACGGCTAGGATCGCGCCGCAACGCCATCCGGGGGAAACATCATGCAGGTCAAATATCTTCACACCATGGTCCGGGTTCTGGACCTTGAGAAATCGATGGCCTTCTGGCGTCTGCTGGGGCTGGAGGAAACGCGGCGGATCGAGAACGAGGGCGCGCGTTTCACCCTTGTCTTCATGGCCCCGCCGGACCAGCCGGAATGCCCGGTGGAACTGACCTTCAACTGGGACGGCGACACCGGCCTGCCGTCGGACGGCCGCCACTTCGGGCACCTCGCCTATGGCGTGGGCAACATCTATGAGATGTGCGCGGCCCTGCAGGCGGCGGGGGTGGTGATCAACCGCCCGCCGCGCGACGGGCACATGGCGTTCGTGCGGTCGCCCGACAACCAGTCGGTCGAGCTTTTGCAGATCGGCCCGTCGCTGGAACCGGCCGAGCCGTGGAAGAGCATGCCGTCGGTCGGGCACTGGTAGGGGCACAGCCGATTTCTGCGCAGGAATCGGGCCGGAATTTTGGAAAATTCCGGTGCGCTGGCGATGACCTATCGGCCCGATGACAGGAACACTGCCACCGTCTCGGCAAACTCGCGAGGCTTCTCGGCGTGCAGCCAGTGGCCCGCGCCGGGGATGCGGGCAAAGCGGGCGGCGGGGAACTGGGCGGTGATCGCGGCGCGGTGGTCGGGCAGCACATAGCTGCTGTCCGCGCCCGACAGGAACAGCGTGGGGTTCGCGAACTGGCCCGGCGTGGCGGGCCAGCCGACGATCCCGGCCATTCCGGCGGCCAGGACGGGCAGGTTCAGCCGCCAGGCCGGGCCGCCCTCGGCCTTGAGGTCCAGCGATTGCAGGAAGAAGGCGCGCAGGGCCGGGTCGGGGGTGGTCAGGGCCAGCCTGCGGTCGGCCTCGGCCCGTGTCGTCAGGCCCGAGAGGTCCAGCGCCTGCATGGCGTGGACGTGGCGGGTCTGGTCGTGGCCATAGGCCACCGGGGCGATGTCGGCGACGACCAGGCGGGCGATGCGGTCCCCCCCTGTCAGCGCCAGTTGCATCGCGGCCTTGCCACCCATGGAGTGGCCAAGGACATCCATCGGCGTGCCCTCGGCGTCGATCACCCGGGCCAGGTCGTCGGCCATCGCGGCATAGCTGTGGTCGGGACTGCGCGGGCTGGATCCGTGGTTGCGCATGTCCACCGCCAGCACCGCGCGGCGGTCGGACAGGCGGCGGGCGATGGCCCCCCAGTTGCGTGCCGACCCGAACAGGCCGTGCACGATCAGCAGCGGGGGCAGGTCTGGGGCGGTGGCGGGAGTGCGGTCGATATGCAGCATGGCCTAGGGATAGCGCAGCCGTCGCAGGGTGCAAGGGCCGGTTCCCGACCGGCCCGGATGTGTGGACACAAGTCGTTGATCCGGCTTGAAATTGCCATAATCTGGGCGTAGTCAGCGCGCAGGCGGATGGGGTCTGCGTTGCGCAGGCTTGGGGCGCGGCCGGGGGACCGGCGCGCCCAGCAGGAGGTTCGGGCCGATGGGTGCCGCGTCGATACAGCAGATGGCCGACCGCGTGGCGGGCCTGATGGAGGAGCGGTTGCGCCTGGGCGGCGACGGGCTGGCGGCCAAGCTGGCCAAGGGCGCGCGCCTGTTGCCCCGCCGCGTGCGCGAGGCGGCCGAGCGGCTGGCGCGGGCGGCGATGATGGCGCAGAACCCCAAGCTGTTGTTCCAGATCGACGAGGAACAGGTGGCCGAGGACTATGACCTGTGCCTGCGCCACCTGCTGGGCGTGTCGGTCTGGGACCGGCGCAAGGGCTGGATGCTGGGGGCGGCGGTGTCGGTTCTGGGGACCGTGGCGGTGGTGGGCATGCTGACGGCAGGCGTGCTTTACTGGCGCGGACTGATCTGACCGACGGCCTGCCGGTGCAGCGCCCGGCGCGACACCAGCGTGACGGTGACGAAGGCCACATAGAGCAAGAGGTACCACGAGCCGAGCTTGGCAAAGCTGACGGTCTGGCCGGGCAACTGGCTGGAGTACAGCCATGTGCCGGTGGCGGTGCCGACATTCTCGGCCACCCAGAGCGCGAGGGCGGACAGCAGGGCGGCCAGCGGCAGGGGCATCCAGCGGTCGGTCACGTCGATGCGGAACCAGACGCGGGTGCGGGCGTAGAGAAGGATCGTGGCCGCGAACAGTGCCAGCCGGACATCGGGCAGGAAGTGGTGTGCGAAGAAGTTGACGTAGATCGCAACCGCCAGCAGCACCGTCGTCCAGAACGGCGGATAGGGGGCGAAGGCCATGTCGAAGACGCGGATCACGCGGGCCATGTAGCTGCCGACGGCGGCATACATGAAGCCCGAGAACAGCGGCACGTTCAGGATCACGAACAGGCCCGGTTCAGGGTAAGCCCAGGAACCGGCGCTGACCTTGAACCACTCCATCGCCGTGCCGGTCGCGTGGAACAAGAGGATCACCCGCGCCTCTTCCCAGGTTTCAAGCCGGTAGCGCAGGAACAGGACCTGCGTGGCGATGGCGAACAGGAACAGCGCGTCATAGCGGTGGATCGGCCAACCCGGTTGCCAGACCAGCTTCGTGGCGATGATGAGGATCAGGAGCAGGCCGCCGAACAGGCAGGCCCAGCCCTGTTTCAGCACGAACAGCAGGAGTTCTGCGGGGATCGGGGGCAGGCGGCCCCGGACCGCGTCGCCCATGCGGTGTTCGAGGGCGCGGGTCCGCGACGTGGGCCGGGGGGCCGCGCCGTGGGGGGCGGTCTGCCCCCCGCCGGCGGCCCCCCCCGAGAATACTTGGACAACGTCGAATGGGGAAGAAGGCGGGCCCCCGCCGGGTGGATCGGCGGGGGCCGGCACGGGCGTCAGAGGCCCGGATAGATCGGGAAGCGGGCGCAGAGGGCGGCGACCTTGGCGCGGACGCCTGCCTCGACCTCGGCATTGCCGTCCTCGCCGTTCCGGGCCAGACCGTCCACCACCTCGACGATCCAGTCGCCGATCAGGCGGAACTCGGCCTCGGCAAAGCCGCGCGTGGTGCCTGCGGGGGTGCCGAGGCGGATGCCGCTGGTGATGGTGGGCTTTTCGGTGTCGAAGGGGATGCCGTTCTTGTTGCAGGTGATGTGGGCGCGACCCAGGGCCTTTTCGGTGGCGTTGCCCTTGACGCCCTTGGGGCGCAGGTCGACCAGCATCAGGTGGCAGTCGGTGCCGCCGGTGACGATGTCGAGCCCGCCCTTCATCAGCTGGTCGGCCAGGCCTTGCGCGTTGCGGATCACCTGGGCCTGGTAGGTCTTGAACTCGGGCCGCAGCGCCTCGCCGAAGGCCACGGCCTTGGCGGCGATGACGTGCATCAGGGGGCCGCCCTGGATGCCGGGGAAGATCGCCGAGTTGACCTTTTTCGCGATGTCCTCGTCATTGGTCAGGATCATGCCGCCACGGGGGCCGCGCAGGGTCTTGTGCGTTGTGGTGGTGGCGACGTGGGCGTGGGGGAAGGGCGAGGGGTAGTGGCCGGCGGCGATCAGGCCCGCGAAATGCGCCACGTCGGCCAGAAGGATGGCACCGACGGTATCGGCGATTTCGCGCATGCGGGCAAAGTCGATGACGCGGGGGATGGCGGAGCCCCCGGCGATGATCATCTTGGGGCGGTGCTCGGCGGTCAGCGCGGCAATCTGGTCGTAGTCGATGGTCAGGTCCTGGCGGCGCACGCCGTACTGGACGGCGTTGAACCATTTGCCCGACTGGTTGGGTTTCGCGCCGTGCGTCAGGTGGCCGCCGGCGTCGAGCGACTGGCCGAGGATCGTGTCGCCGGGGGTCAGAAGGGCGGTGAAGACACCCTGGTTGGCCTGGCTGCCCGAGTTCGGCTGGACGTTGGCGAAGCTGCACCCGAAAAGCTGGCAGGCGCGCTCGATGGCGAGGTTCTCGGCCACGTCGACATACTGGCAGCCGCCGTAATAGCGCCGTCCGGGATACCCTTCGGCGTACTTGTTGGTCATGACGCCGCCCTGCGCCTCCATCACCGCGCGCGACACGATGTTCTCGCTGGCGATCAGTTCGATCTCGTCGCGCTGGCGGCCAAGCTCGGCGGTCATGGCGGCGTTCAGCGCGGGGTCGCGGGTGGCAAGCGTGTCGGTGAAGAAGCCGCTGTCGCGGTGGCTGGTGTCGGTGGGGGCGTTCATCGTGGGTGGCTCCTTCGCGCGCGGGATTCGCGGGATATAGAACGGGCGGGCCGGACCACAAAGCGCAGAATGCGACATGGGCGGGGCCTCAGCCGAAATAGGGACGGGTTGGGGTTGAGTTCCGGGGCAGGGGCGTTGACAGTGCCCCGACCCTTGGGAGTGCCTCTGATGACGGCCCCGCGCATCGCTTTTCTGGCCAGTCCCGCCGCGCCCGCGCAGCAGGCGCTGGCCGATCTCGTGGCGGTGCATGGCAACGCCGAGGTGGCGGCGGCACAGGTGGTGGTGGCGCTCGGGGGCGACGGGTTCATGCTGCAGACGCTGCACGAGGTGCAGGGGCTGGATGTGCCGGTCTATGGCATGAACTGCGGCACCGTGGGGTTCCTGATGAACGCCTACGGGGCCGAGGATCTGCCGGGGCGGCTGGCGGTGGCCGAAGAGGCGGTGCTGAACCCGCTGGCGATGCGGGCCGAGGGCCTGGACGGCACCGTGACCGAGGCGCTGGCGATCAACGAGGTCAGCCTCTTGCGCGCAGGCCCGCAGGCGGCGCGGCTGCGGATCAGCGTGGACGGGCGCGAGCGGCTGGATGCGCTGGTCTGCGACGGGGTCATGGTCTGCACCCCGGCCGGATCGACCGCCTACAACTATTCCGCGCACGGGCCGATCCTGCCCATCGGGTCGGACGTGCTGGCGCTGACCGCCGTTGCGGCGTTCCGGCCAAGGCGGTGGCGCGGGGCCTTGCTGCCCAAGACGGCCGAAGTGCGCATCGACGTGCTGGAGCCCGACAAGCGCCCGGTGATGGCCGATGCCGACAGCCGGTCGGTGCGCGATGTGGTGGCGGTGACCGTGCGGTCGGAACCCGGCGTGCGGCACCGCATCCTCTTCGATCCGGGCCATGGCCTGGACGAGCGGCTGATCCGCGAGCAGTTCGTCTGACGGCCTTCAGAGCATCAGGATCAGCGGGCAGTGGTCCGACACCTCGGGGTCGCGCAAGACGTCGAAGTCCACGACCTGACCGGGCCGGTCGACCAGCAGGTAATCGGCATGGCGCATGGGCTTGGGGTAGGCGCTGGTGCGGGTGCCGGGAAAGCCGCCCGCCGTGACCAGGTCGGTGAACCCCCGCGCGGCCATGCGAGCCAGGGTGCGGCTGTCGGGGCCGACGTTGAAGTCGCCGCACAGGATGCGCAGGTCGCCCGGTTCGGCGACCCGGTCGGCAAGGCGCAGGAACCGTTCGGCCTGCGCGTCGCGGGCCGGGCTGTCGCCCTTGCCGGCGGGGTCGCGCAGGCCGTGCATCTGGGCCAGCGACAGGACCCTGTCGGTCGTGCTGTCGAACAGCCGCAGCGCATGGCCCGGGCGCGACCGGGGATGGTCCCCGTAGCCGCCGGGTGAAAAGGTGCCGTGGACAAAGCCCTGGGCCTGCGCCGTGACGATCAGGTGATCGGCAACGAAGGTCGCCAGTCCCCAGAACGAGGGCACTGTCCGGTCGCCGACCCACAGCGGGCCGCGTGCGGCGGGGCAGAAGAAGGCGCGGTGTCCGGGCAAGAGGGCCGCGACCTCGGCCATAAGATTGGCGCGCTGAGGCAGGACATGGCTGTCGTCGCGGTAGGTGGCCCAGACGGCCCCCGCGCCGGGCGTGTGGATCACCTCTTGCAGGCACAGGATGTCAGGGGCCTGCGCGGCAAGCCAGGGCAACAGCGCATCGGCCATCGCGCCGCCCCAGGCGTTCAGGCAGATCAGATTCATCGCCTGTCTCCATCCCGTCAGCCCGGCGCGATGCCCCAGGCGGCCAGTTTGCGATACAGCGTCGAGGGCGCGACATCCAGTTCGCGGGCGGCGCGGGGGACCGAGCCGTCATGCCGCGACAGCGCCCCCAGCACGGCGCGCCGTTCGATGTCGGCCAGGGTCAGCCCGGCAAGCGGGTCGCCGTCCGCGACGACCGGCACGACCTGCGGCGGCGGCGCGGGAACGGACCCCGGCGGCGTGGCCCGTTCGGCAAACAGGTCGTCGGGCAGCATGTCGGGGGTGACGAGGCCGCCCTGGTTCAGCACGACGACATTGCGGATCACGTTCAGCAGTTGGCGCACGTTGCCGGGCCAGGGATGGTTGCGGAACAGGTCGCGGACCGCCGGCGACAGGCCGTGAAAGTCGCGCCCCTCTTCGGCGGCAAAGCGGGCGAGTGCTGCCTCGGCGATCTCGACCATGTCGTCGGCGCGGTCGCGCAGGGGCGGCATGTGGATGGGAACGACATAGAGGCGGTAGTACAGGTCTTCGCGGAACTGGCCGCGCCGGACGGCGTCCAGCGGGTCGCGGTTCGTTGCGCAGACGATGCGGACGTTCACCTTGCGGGGCCGGGTCGAGCCGACCGGCTGGATCGTCGAGGTCTGCAGGAACCGCAGCAGCTTGGTCTGCAGCGCGGGCACCATCTCGCATACCTCGTCCAGGAACAGGGTGCCGCCGTCGGCCGCCGCCGCCGCCCCCGGCTTGTCCGAGATGGCACCGGTGAAGCTGCCCTTGATGTGGCCGAAGACCTCGGATTCCAGCAGGTCCTGCGGGATCGCGCCGCAGTTCAGCGCGATGAACGGGCCGCCGGCGCGCGCCGACTGGCGGTGGACCGCCAGGGCGCAGAGTTCCTTGCCCGTCCCGCTTTCGCCGGTGATGAAGACGGTGGCCATCGACTGCGCGACCGACTGGATCTTGCCCTGCACGCGGGCCATGGCGTCGGACGACCCGACAAAGTCGCTGCCGTTGATCGCGGGCAGGCGCGCAGCGGGGGCGGTGCCCTGCGGGCGCGGCACCACGGCGGGGGTCGTGGACGCGAGGCGGGGCAGGGCCGGTGCCGTGCCCTTCAGGGCGTTCTCGACGGCCAGCACCAGACGGGCCTCTTCCACCGGCTTGACCAGGAAATCCTGTGCGCCCGCGCGCATCGCCTCGACCGCGCGGTTGATCGACCCGTTGGCGGTGATCACCACGACGCGGGCGGCCGGGTTCAGGTCGAGGAAGTCCTTCATCAGCGCAAGGCCATCGCGGTCGGGCAGCAGCAGGTCCAGCAGCACAACGGGGGGCCGGGTCGCGGCAAAGATCGCCAGGCCCTGTTCGGCGCTGGCGGCGACATCGACCTCGCATCCGGTGGCCGCAATGACGGCGCGGTACAGCATCTGCAGCGACAGCGTGTCCTCGATCAACAGGACACGGCGCGCGGGGGCGTGGGCTGCGGCGCGGGCAGGCGGGCTCATGGCCGGCATCCGGCGGGCGGTGCGCAGGTGGCCGCGAAGCGTTGCAGCCGGTCGATGGCGGGCAGAAGGGCGAGCGTGAGCCGGGCCGATCCTGCCTGGTCGCCGCGCTGTGCGACCTGCAAAAGGCGGCGCGCCTGTACGGCCAGGCCGTGGCCCCCGGCGGTTCCGGCCAGCCCGACCAGCACATGCGCCTGCCGCGACAGGGCTGCGGTGTCAGGGGGCGGACCCAGGGCCCCGACCAGGGCGGCGCGCAGGGTGCCGAGATCGGCGTCAAGCTGGCGGCGCAGGTCCAGGGCCACGGCAGGGCCAAGCCGCGCCAGAAGCGCGGGAAGCAGGGCCGTGTCGAGCCCGTCCCGGCTGTCGGCACCGGGATCGTCGGCGGCGAGGTCCGTCCTGTCGGTCGCGGCCGGGCGCTGTGGCAGCCCGCCGCCGTCGGTGGGCACGGCGCGACGTTCGGTCGGGGCAAGCGTGCGGGTCATGAGGTACAAAGTTACCCTGCGGCAGGGCAATGTCCAGCCTGCAATCCAGAGGCGAACTGTTGACGCAACGGCAACCTGTCAGGCGCGCGCCAGGCCCAGGGTCTGCAACGCGGCGCGAATCTCGTCCAGGATGGCGGGGTCGTCGATGGTGGCGGGCACGCGTGGCGTCTCGCCGTCGGCGATCCTGACCATCGTGGCGCGCAGGATCTTGCCCGACCGCGTCTTGGGCAGGCGGTCCACCACCAGGGCGCGCTTGAAATCCGCGACGGGGCCGATCCGGTCGCGCACCAGCGCCACGCAGTCCTGCACGACCTGCGCATGGGCGCGGGTCGCGCCCTTGTTCAGGCACAGGAGCCCCAGCGGCGACTGCCCCTTGATCGCGTCGGCAATGCCGATCACCGCGCATTCGGCGACGTCGGGGTGGCTGGCCAGCACTTCCTCCATCTGGCCGGTGGACAGGCGGTGCCCGGCCACGTTGATCACGTCGTCGGTGCGCGCCATGATGTAGAGATAGCCGTCGGCATCCTTGTACCCCGCGTCGCCGGTTTCGTAGAAGCCGGGGAACCGCGACAGGTAGGCCTTGCGGAACCGCTCTTCGGCGTTCCACAGCGTGGGCAGGGTGCCGGGCGGCAGGGGCAGGCGGATGACGATGGACCCCAGCGTGCCGGGGGCCACGGGGTGGCCGTCGTCGTCCAGGACCTGCACGTCATAGCCCGGCAGGGGCACCGAGGGGCTGCCTACCTTGACCGGCAGATGTTCGATCCCCAGCGGGTTGGCGATGCAGGGCCAGCCAAGCTCGGTCTGCCACCAGTGGTCGATGACGGGCACGCGCAGGTGGTCCTGTGCCCAGTGGATGGTGTCGGGGTCGGCGCGTTCGCCCGCCAGGAACAGCGCGCGCAGGCCCGTCAGGTCATGGTCGGCCAGCAGCCTGCCCTGCGGGTCCTCGCGCTTGATCGCGCGAAAGGCGGTCGGCGCGGTGAAGAAGGTACGCACCCCGTGCTGCGCGATGACGCGCCAGAAGGCGCCGGCGTCGGGGGTGCCGACGGGCTTGCCTTCGTACAGCACGGTGGTGCAGCCCGCCACCAGCGGGCCATAGCAGATATAGCTGTGCCCGACGACCCAGCCCACGTCCGACGCCGCCCAGTAGACATCGCCCACGCCCACATCGAACACCGCCCGCATCGACCAGTGCAGCGCGACAAGGTGCCCGGCGGTGGGGCGGACGACGCCCTTGGGCTGGCCCGTGGTGCCCGAGGTATACAGGATGTAGGCCGGGTGGTCGCCCGGCACGGGCGTGCAGGGCGCGGGTTCGGCGTTGGCGGTGAAGGCCTGCCAGTCGTGGTCACGGCCCGCGACCAGCGTGGCGGGGCCTTGCGGGCGCTGCAAGATGACGCAGAAGTCGGGCTTGTGGCCCGCCATCTGGATCGCCCCGTCGAGCAGCGGCTTGTAGGGCACGGTGCGCGCAGGCTCGATCCCGCAGGACGCGGCGATGATGGCCTTTGGCGTGCTGTCGTCGATGCGCACGGCCAGTTCGGCAGCGGCGAACCCGCCGAAGACGACGGAATGGATCGCTCCCAGCCGCGCGCAGGCCAGCATGGCGACCAGCGCCTCGGGCACCATCGGCATGTAGATCACCACGCGGTCGCCCCGGGTGATGCCTTGCGCGGCCAGCGCCCCGGCGAAACGCGCCACGCGGTCCAGCATCCGGGCATAGGTGATCCGGGTGATCGTGCCGGTCAGGGGGCTGTCGTGGATGACGGCCACCTGGGCGCCCCGACCCGCCTGCACATGGCGGTCGAGCGCGTTCCAGCAGGCGTTGACGGCCGTGTCGGTGAACCATTCGTACAGGGGCGCGCGCGCGGCGTTCAGTGCGGTGACGGGCGGCGTGACCCAGTCGATGCCGGATGCCGCGTTCAGCCAGAACGCCTGCGGATCGGCCTGCCAGCGGGCGTAGGTTTCGGCATAGGTCATCGTGCGTTCCCCCTTGCCCGCCTTGGTAGCGTTGCGACGGGGCGTCATGCAAGTTCGCTCGGGATGGCCTTTGGTCGGGGGGGGCGGCAGGCATGGACCGCGACGGCGAACGGCCTTGCCCTGCGCTAGCTTGTCTGCCGCAGGTCGGCCCGCAGGGGTTCCCGGTACCCGAGGTCCGCCGACATCTGCCCGGCATAGGACCGCACGGTCTGCCCGTAAGCCTGAATGGCGTCGCGCTGACGTTCCAGTTTCAGCCCCGAGACGCTGATCGCTCCGGCGGTCTGTCCGTGGTGATCGTGGACCGCAGCCGCGACGCAAAAGACCCCGGCGATGTCTTCCTCGTCGTCCAGCGCGAACCCGGTTCGGCGGACCGTCGCGATCTCGGCGACCAGCGCGTCCAGATCGGTAATCGTCCGGCTGGTCCGGCGTTCCAGCCCCAGGTTGCGGCACAACTGGCGGATGTCGTCGTCGGACAGGCTGGCCAGCAGGGCCTTGCCGACGCCGCTGGCGTGCAAGAGTTCGCGGCGGCCAAGGTAGGGCGCGATCTCGACCCCCGAAGGCGCGTTCTGCCGCACGATGGCGACGGCAGAGCCCCGGTCGAACACGGCAAAGCGCGAGGTCAGGCCTGTCTCGGCCGTCAGGCGGGCCAGAACCGCCTGGGCCACGACGGCCAGCGGGCTTTGCGACGAGGCCGTGCTGCCAAGGCGCAGGAAGCTGGGGCCAAGCCGGTAGCGGCGCGTCGGGCCGTCGCCCGAGTCCGAGATATAGCCCCGGTCGCACAGGGTCTGGACGATCCCGTAGGCATTGCTCTTGGTCGTGCCGACCAGGCGCGCGACCTCGCTGATGCCGATCCCGTCAAGACCTGCGGTGCCGATGGCCTCGACCACGTCCAGCGCGCGGGCGAGACTTTTGACCTCGTACTTCTTGACCGAATCCATGCCGTTCCCGTGCGTCGGTTTGACCGGCAGGCGTGCACACCCCGCCGATCCAGAGGCCCAACCTAGTGCGCCGCGCCATCGATCACAATTCCGCTTCGGATGACAGCGCGGCCGGATGCCATGCCAGCCCTGGACGGGGCAGGGGCCTGGGCCGCGCAACGCCCCGGTGCGTGGCAGGTCAGGCATGGTATGGCGCTGTGCCAGACCCGTTTGGGACCGATCTGCTTCACCCCCGCGCCATCCGGCCCGGTCGTCCCGGCGCAGGTGCTGTGTTTCGTCTGATTGTGTGGAACGTGACGGGGTGGTGCGGGGGATCGAGGTTGTGCGGGGTTGGAGGCTGCGATGGCGCTGAAGCTGCATGCGAATGCGACGACGACGCCCCGGGCGCGCGCCTTGATCCAGGCCAGAACGGCCTCGGGGGCGGACCTCGCGCGGCAGTTCGGGATCACCGAAACCTCGGTCCGGCGCTGGCGCGGGCGGACGGAGGTGCACGACCGTCCGCACACCTGTCACAACCTGGGGCAGAGCACCACGCGTGCCGAAGAGGCCCTGATCGCGGTGCTGCGCCGTGACCTCGGGCTCTCGCCCGACGACCTCGCCCTGGTGATGCAGCGCTGCGTGAACCCCGGCCTGTCACGCAGCGCGGTCGACCGCTGCCCCAGGCGGCACGGCCTGTCGGCTGCGGCCCCCCCGGACGCGCCGGCCCAACCGTCGCGGCCTGCCTCGCGCGCTTTCTCGCCGCCCATCCCTGGCCCGTACGGGTCATCCTGACGGACAACGGGTCGGCGTTCGCCGACCGCTTCCGAGACGCGCGCCGGCGCAGGCGCGCAACCGGCACCGGCAAACACCGCTTCGACCGGGTCTGCGCCGCGCATGGCATCGAGCACCGGCGCACCCGACCCTTCTCGCCACAAGCCAGCGGCATGGCCGACCGCTTGAACCGCCGCCTTCGCAAACGCCGACAACCGCACCGGGCTCCGATGCATCGCCAACAGGGCACCGCTCGACGCTCTCTGCAATCTGACGAAACACAACACCCGCGCCGGGACGACCGGTCCGGGGGATGAGCCCGATTGAACACGGCCTGCGCAAATCTAGAGAACCCCGTACTTTTCATAGACCTCGCGCAGCAGCCGCCCGGAGCGCAGCTCGTCCCGGCTGTGGTTCTCCATCGTCACCTTTTCCAGCGCCCGGTCGATCACCTCGGGCGCGCGGGCCAGGGGGATCACCACCACCCCGTCGATGTCGGCAAAGACGATGTCGCCGCGTTCCATCCGCACGCCGGCGATCTCGACCGGGGTGTCGCGTTCGATCATCCGCGCGCGGCCCCGCGTGTCCAGGGGGCCGATGCCGCCGTGAAAGACCGGCAACCCCAGGGCCCGGATATGGCGCACATCGCGGACCAGTCCGTCGGTCACGCAGCCCGATGCACCGCGGGCAAGGGTCGCGGTGGTCAGCAACTCGCCCCAGGGCGCGATGCGTTCGGTCGGGCCGCCGCAGGCCAGCATCGCGACATCGCCCGGACCCAGATCGTCGATCAGCGCCATCTCGATCTCATAGGGGTTCTCGCCGCCCTGCAGGCCGTAGGTCGCGGCGAACAGCCCGGTCCGCGCCCGGCCCATCAGCACCAGGCTGTCATCCAGCGGCCGGACAAAGGACCGCATGGCGCGCGCCTGCAGGTCCAGGCTGTCCATCGTGTCGGACAGAACGGCGGAATACAGCGTCTGCGACAGGCTGGCGAAGTCGAACATCGGGGATCCCTTTCAGAGTGCGGTCACTTCGAACACGCGCGGCGCGCCCGCCTCGAACCGCACCGGGTTGCGCAGGGGGTGGCCGAACACCGGCACGTCGAACTCGAAGACGTCGCCGTCCTGCGTGCGGACGCCGTCGCCGAAACTGATGACGGGGCAGCCGAACAGGTGCGCGTGCAGGTCGCCCGGACGGCGGAAGGTCGGGTGGCGGAAGTGGTGGTGTTCCAGATTGGCGATGGAATAGGACATGTTCGCCTCGCCGCTTTCGAACGCGCCTTCCCACAGGACGCGGTCCTGCCGCCAGATGCGGGAATGGCCCCGCACGTCCTGCGGCAGGTCGCCGATCAGCAGTTCCGGCCCCATCGCGCAGTCGCGCAGCTTGGACGGGGCGACATACATGAAGTTCAGCCGTTCCGTCTCGTGGTCCGACAGGTCGTTGGCCAGGGTATAGCCGATGCGAAAGGGCGTGCCGTCGGGGCCGACGATGTAGATGCCGGTGATCTCGGGCTCTTCGGCGCAGGCGCGGGCGAAGTTCGGGCTGGACAGGGGCTGGCCGGGGGCCACGAGGATGCCGGCGTCGCCCTTGAAGAACCACTCGGGCATCGCGCCGATCTGGCCGGGGCCGGGCTTGCCCGCCTTCAATCCCGCCTCGAACAGTTTCATCGAGTCGGTCTTCGGCGGTTCCGTGCCACCTTTCGGGCGGTCGTGCATGTCGTTGCGGGTGTTGGCCGATCCGACATGGGTCAGGCCCGTGCCGGTGATCAGGAACCGCGCGTCGCCGCCGGGATGGTGGATCGGCGGCAGCAGGCGGTTCGCGGCGGCGATATGGCCGAAGTCCTCGGTGTCTTCGCCTAGCGCGGCCTCGATCACCGCGCGCAGACGCGCACCTGTGGCAATCGCCTGCATGGCCAGCGCATAGACCGTGGCGGGCCCGGCTACCACGCGGACGTCTTCGCCCGTCACCACGCCGACGCGGGTCTGGCCGGACGGATCGCGGAACTGGATGGTGCGGATGCTTTCACTCACGGTGGTGTTCCTTCAAATCCAGCCCGCATCGACGACGAAGTTCTGCTTCGAACACATGCGGCTGTCGTCGGCCCCCAGCCACAGCGCCATGCGGGCGATGTCCGGGGGATACAGGCGGCCGGGCAGGACCTGGCGTTCGTTGATCTGTCTTTCCCCGGCTTCGTTCAGCCACAGGCTGACCTGCCGTTCGGTCATGACCCAGCCGGGCGCGATGGAGTTGACGCGGATGTTGTGGGGGCCAAGCTCGCGCGCAAGCGCCCGGGTCATGCCGTGGACGGCGGCCTTCGACGTGACATAGCAGACGCAGTCGCCGTCGCCCTCGACCCAGGTGATCGAGGTGAAGTTGATGATCGACCCGCCGCCTGCCGCCCTCATCTGCGGGGCGACAGCCTTGGCGGCGAAAAGCTGGTGGCGCAGGTTCACGGCGATGCGGTCATCGAAATAGTGCTGCGTCACGCTGTCCAGCGTGTGGCGGTCGTCGCTGCCGGCGTTGTTGACCAGCACATCCACTGGCCCGCGCCGCGCGCCCAGGTCGGCGACATGGGCCTCGAGCGCCGCCGTGTCGCGCAGGTCCAGGTGGGTGAAATCGGGGGCCTCGTTGCCGCGCAGGGTGCAGCCCGCGATGACCGCCGCAGATGCCTCTGCGTTGATGTCGATGAACGACACCCGCGCGCCCTGGTCGGCGAAGTGTTCGACGATGGACCGCCCGATGCCCGACCCGCCGCCAGTGACGAACACATGGCGGCCCCGCAGGCTGGGATAGGTGGCGCGGCCCTGCAGCAGATCATAGTTCATGGCGTCACTTCTTGACCTTGGAGAAGAACCGCGTCGCCCCGCGCAGCACCTTGGACCGGGCGACCTGATAGCCCAGTTCGCGGCCGAACCCGGTGCCCAGCACCGTATCGACCAACGACTTCGAGATGTCGGTATGCCGCCGCAGGGGGTCCAGGTTGCCCGCAAGATCGGCCAGCACCCGTTTCGCCGCGTTGTGCCCCGGCGCGCCGGTGACGCCGCCGCCCGGATGGACGCCCGAGCCGCACAGGTACAGCCCCTCGACCGGCGTGCGATAGTTCGCAGCGCCCGGTGCCGCGCGGGCCGAGAACAGGTGTTCCAGACCCACCATCGACCCCTGAAAGATGTTGCCCCCGGTCAGCCCGTAGGTGCGTTCCAGGTCCAGGGGCGTGATCGCGTTCCGCCCGATCACATGGCCGCGCAGGTTGGGGGCAAAGCGATAGACCGTCTCCATCACCCGGTCGAGCCAGGCATCCTTGTGATCGTCCCAGGTGCCGTGTTTCAGGTGGATCGGCAGTTGCTGCACCCCCAGGGCCAGGGTGTGCTGGCCGGGCTTGCAGACCGTGGGGTCGGTGACCGAATGGATCAGCGCCTCGACCACGAAATCGTCGGGAAACTCGCCGTGCAACTGGGCCTCATAGGCGTCCTGATACAGTTGCGGCGTGGCGTTCAGGATCGCGTGGCCCTTGTGCTGCGGCCCCAGTTCCGGCCCGAAGCCGACATAGTGGGGCAGGGTGTCGATCAGGATGTGCATCCGCGCCATCGACCCGCGCGTGTCGTGGCGGTCGACCTCTGCCCGCAGCGAGGCCGCCAGCGTGCCCTTGGGCAACAGCCGCCCCAGCGTCCGCCCCGGTTCGGCGTTCGACAGCACCGTCTCGGCGGCGATCACCTCGCCCCCCGCCAGCCGCACGCCGGCGGCCTTGCCGCCCCTGACGACGATCTCGTCCACCGGGCAGCCGGTGCGCACCACCGCGCCATGCGCCTCGGCCCCCTTGCGCAGGGCGGCGGTGATCGCGCCCATGCCGCCCACCGGCAATGCCCAGCGGCTGAGCGTGTCCTCGTACTCGCCGCAGGCGTGATAGCCGTAGACATAGGACGTCATCGGCGTCTGGGGGCCGCCCCAGATCGACACCATGCCCAGGAACATCATGTAGCCCTTGAGCCGGTCCGAGGTGATGTAGCGGTCCAGAAGGTCGGACGTGGACAACAGCAGGAATTCGTTCAGAAGCTCGGTCTCGCCCGCCGCCTCGAACCGGGCGAACACCTCGGACCGCGCGGGCGGGTCGGACAACAGCCAGTCGCGCGTCAGGTCGGCGAACCGTTTCAGCCGCGCGCCGAAGTCGAAGAACCCCTTGGCGTCGGGTTTCGAATGCGCCGCGATCGACTTCAGCGTCAGGTCCACGTCCTTGTGCAGCATCACGTGGTCGCCGTCATCCCACAGGCCAAAGCCCTGAATCTCGGGCGAAATCGCGCGCAGCCCGTGCTTTTCCAGTTCCAGTTCCGCGATGATCTCGGGGCGCAGCATGCCCATGACGAAACTGCACGATGACCAGCGCGATCCGGGCACCAGTTCCTCGGTCACGCAGGCCCCGCCGACCACATCGCGCGCCTCGACCACGCAGACCGACTTGCCCGCGCGGGCCAGATAGTTCGCGGCGACCAGGCCGTTGTGGCCGCCGCCGATGATCACCGCGTCATAGGTCATGGCCGTCCTCGGTGCAGGTGGCGAAGGCAAAGTGCATTTCCTGGCGATAGGTCTGGCCGGGGTTCAGGCGGCAGGGCGGGAAATGCGCAAAGTTCGGGGCGTCGGGAAACTTCTGCGCTTCCAGCGTGAAGCCCGCGAACTTGCACAAGGTGGCCCCGGCCTTGCCCTTGTGGGCGGGCGACAGGTAGCCGCCGGTATAGAACTGCACGCCGGGTTCGGTGGTGGTCAGCACCATCTTGCGCCCCGAGCCTGGGTCCCAGGCGGTGGCGCAGGCCCCGGTGCCGTCGAGCACCCAGTTGTGGTCATAGCCCCCGCCCTCGCCGAAGATTTCCGCCCCGACGCCCGGCAGGGCCGCAATGTCGCGCCCGATGGGTTTGGCCTGCGTGAAGTCGAAGGCTGTTCCCGTGACCGCCAGAACCTCGCCCGTCGCCAGAAGCTCGGCATCGACGGGGGTGTAGAACGGCGCGTCCAGATGGATCATCTGGCCCAGCACGTCGCCCGACCCCTGACCGCCCAAGTTGAAATAGCTGTGGTGGACCATGTTCATCACGGTGGGCGCGTCGGTATCGGCCTGCATCGTGATGGTCAGGCCGCCGGGCGTCAGGTCATAGGTGGCGGTCAGGTTCGACCGCCCCGGAAACCCCATCTCGCCCGCCCCGGACACGGCGGTGAACACCACGCGGCTGTCGGTCAGGTCGGCGATGATCCAGACCTTGCGGTCGAACCCCGCCACCCCGCCGTGCAGGTGGTTGCCGCGTTCGTTGCAGTCGAGTTGAACTGCCGCCCCATCCAGCGTGAACCGGCCCTTGCGGATGCGGTTGCCGTAGCGCCCGCAGGTCGCGCCGAAATAGGTGTCGGTCGCGACATATTCGTCCAGCGTGTCGAACCCCAGCACGATGTCGGCCAGCGTGCCGTCGCGCGCGGGCACCCAGAGTTCGGCCAGCCGCGCGCCGAAGGTGATCAGCCTTGCGCGCAGCCGTCCGGCGGTCAGCGTCACCGCCGTAACCGGCTGGCCGTCATGGGTGCCAAAGGGGGTTCGCTCTGTCATGTCATGTCCTCAGGAAGAAGCCTTGCCCCGGTCGCGCCCCAGCACGGCCATGGCGATCAGGATCAGGGCGACCGACACGCCCCCGATCAGGGTGAAGATGGCGTTCACCGACGGGGTAAAGCCGAACCGCATCTGGTTCCAGACATGGATCGGCAGGGTCGGTTCGATCCCGGTCAGGAACAGGGTCACGATCACCTCGTCCACCGACAGGGTAAAGCCCAAGATCGCCCCGCCCAGCACCGCCGTGCGGATCATCGGGAACAAGACATGGCGGAAGGTCCGCCCATAATCCGCGCCGAGGTCGAGCGAAGCCTGCACATAGGACGGGTCCAGCCGTTGCAGCCGGTTGAGGATGATCATCATCACCACCGGCATGACAAAGGTCATGTGCCCGATGATCACCCGCCAGATGCCCGGCCGGATCCCGACCAGCTGTGCCGCGATGACGATGGAAATGCCCAGCACGATGCCCGGAATGGCAACCGGAATCGCCAGCCCGCCCTGCAGCAGCCCGGCGAACGGCAGGGTGCGGTAGGCAAAGACCATGGCAAAGGCGATGCCCACCACCACCGACAGGGCCACGGTGGTGAAGGCCACGATCAGCGTGCGCTGGAAGGCCGCGATCAGGTTCCGGTCGCCCCAGAGGGCGGCGTACCAATCCAGCGTGAAGCCGGTCAGCGGCAGCGTCTGGATCTGGCTGTCGTTGAAGGAAAATACGGTGATGATGACAAGGGGCAGGTAGAGGAACAGGTAGGGCAGCAGGACGGCAAGGCGGATGGCCCAGCGGATGACGTGATCGCCGAAGGATTCCGGTGCGCGCAACGCGGCCCCGGTCCCGGCATCGACCGATTGCAGGATGCCCCGCGACCGCGCCATCCAGAAGATCGCGCCCAGCACGACGCCCACCGCCACGATCAGCACCACCGCCTGCGCGGCCCCCAAGGGCCAGTTGCCCGCCATGCCGAACTGGCTGGCGATCACCATGCCCAGCATCGTGCCATCAAGGCCCCCCACCATCGAGGGGGTGATGTAGTCGCCGACCGCCAGCAGGAAGGCCAGGGCAAAGCCGATGGCCAGCCCCTGTTTCGACAACGGCCAGACCACGTTGCGAAAGGTGCTCCACAGGCCTGCGCCACTGTCCTGGCTGGCTTCGATCAGGCTTTGCGGCACCCGTTCCAGCGCGGTGTAGGACGACACGAAGACGTAAGGGATCGCCATGTAGGCCAGCGCCACGATCACCGCAAAGCGGGAATAGAGAAAGGCGTCGGACGGCTCGTCCAGAAATCCCGTGGACACCAGGAACGAGTTCAGCACCCCGTTCTCGCCCAGGATGATGCGCCAGGCAAAGACCCGCATCAGCAGGCTGATCCACAGCGGCACGACGACCAGCATCACCGCCACGACCTTCCACCGCCCCGTGTAGCGGCTGACGTAAAAGGCCAGCGGATAGGCGATCAGCGCGGCCACCAGTGCGGCGGCAAAGGCGGTGCCGATGGTGCGCAGGATCAGCAACTGCACGGTGGCCGACCCGAGCGTGCGGCTGTAGTTGGCCAGCGTCACCTCGTAGACCAGCACGCCGCCGTCCGATTTCAGGAAGCTGGTCCCGATCAGCAGGACGTTGGGCAGGATCACCAGCCCGGCCAGCCACAGGTACACCGTCAGCGGCGACAGCCGCCGCAGCAGGGCACCAAAGCCGCCTGTCTGGTGTGCCCGGTCAGTCATCGAGCGGCACCAGGTCACGGCAATGGAACCCGGCACGCACGCGGTCGCCCGGTGCAAAACGGCGCTCGCGCTGTGACGGGGCCATCGCCACCAGCCGCGATCCGCCATGGTCCAGCGTCACCTCGACCTTGTCGCCCAGAAACAGCGCGTCCTCGATGGTGGCGTCGAACACGACGTCACGACCCTCGGCCTCGGGTCCGAGGGCAATCGCCTCATAGCGCAACGCGGCCTTGGGCCTGGCGGCGCTGTCGGGCATCGGAATCGCAAGGCTGCCCGCGCGCAGCACGGTCCGCCCGGCGTCGGTGGCCACGGTGCCCGAGATCACGTTCGACTTGCCGATGAACCCGGCGACGAAGGAATTCGCGGGCTGGTAGTACAGGTCGCGCGGGCTGGCCAGCTGCTGCAACCGCCCCGCGCTCATCACCGCGATGCGGTCGGACATCGACAGCGCCTCGCCCTGGTCATGGGTGACATAGACAAACGTGATGCCGATCTTGCGCTGCATGTGGACCAGCACATGCTGCATCTGCTCACGCAGCTTGAGGTCCAGCGCGCCCAGGGGTTCGTCCAGCAGCAGCACGCGCGGACGGCCCACGATGGCACGGGCCAACGCGATGCGCTGGCGCTGGCCACCCGACATCTCGTGCGGCAGACGCTCCGCGAACCTGGTCATCTCGACCTGTGCCAGGGCCTCGGCCACGCGGGGGCCGATGTCTCCGGTCGGCACCTTCTTCATCTTCAGGGGATAGGCCACGTTCTGCGCCGCCGTCATGTGCGGGAACAGGGCATAGCTCTGGAACACCGTGTTGGTGTCGCGCAGGTTCGGGGGGGTGCGGGTGATCTCGCGCCCCCCCAGATGCACGGTGCCGCCGGTCGGGATCTCGAACCCCGCGATGATGCGCAGCGTCGTCGTCTTGCCGCAGCCCGAGGGCCCGAGCAGCGAGAAGAACTCGCCCTCCTCCACCGTGATCGAGGTGGGGTGCAGGGCCTGGTAGGTCCCATAGGCCTTCGACACCTGATCCAGCCGCAGAAGCGGCCCGGCTGTGCTGTCCATCACCGCGACCCTTCCGGTCAGAGCGTTCCTGCCTTGAAGTCGTTCCACATCTGCAGGCGGCGGTCGATGTCTTCCGGCGGTTCCAGCACGATCATCTTCGGCCAGAACCCGTCAGTCGCCTGATCGACGATGTTGGTCTTTGCCAGCACGTCGCCCGGCACGCCCGCCGCCGTGGCCTCTGCCGCCGTCAGGACGCCGTTGTTGATGCTGGCAGCGATGAACCGCCCCTGCCATTCGCGCGTGAGGTTCGCGTTGATGAAGTCATAGACCTCGGGCCGTTCGCCCTTCGGCGTCAGGATGGCGCAGTCGATCCAGGTCGGCGTGCCCTCGGTCGGAAAGCTGTAGCCGAAATTCTTGCCCAGCCCGTTGAGGTTGTGGACGATGGCGATGTTCTGGCAATAGCCGATCACCGCATCGCCCGCCGCATAGATCGTCGTTGCATCGTCGAACCCGCGCGCGATGGTGCCGACCTGCGGGCGCAGGCGGCGCAGCGCGTCGGCGCAGGCCTCGAACTCGTCGTCGGTCAGGTTGAACGGGTCCTCGGCCCCGACATGGGCCGCGATCATCGGAAAGGTGATGTAGGCATCGTCGAACATGCTGACCTTGCCGGCATGTTTGGGGTCCCACAGCGCCGCCCAGGTCTGCGGGTCATCACCGACGGCGGTCTTGTCGAACATCAGGGGCTGCGTGCCCCAGTTGTAGGGAATGCCCCAGAGCTTGCCGTCCAGGGTCAGCCGGTTCACCCAGTCCATCGACGGCGACACCATCGCGGCATTCGGCACCCTGGACGCATCGAAGGGCGCGACCAGCCCGGCCTCGACATAGCGCGGCACCGAGCCTGTGTCGAAGTACAGGATGTCCGCCTCGACCGCACCCGAGCGGGTCTGGGCATACATCTCGTCGACCGACCCGGTGCGGATGACGTTGACCGTGACGCCGGTGGCGGCGGTGTACTCCGCGATCCACGCGTCGTCGTGGTAGGTTTCCCAGGTGAAGATGGTGATTTCCTTGGTCTGGGCCTGCGCCAGCCGCGGCAGGCCAAGCCCCAGCAGCGTGGTGCCGCCAAGTCCGGCCAGCACCTGACGACGGGAAAGATAGGATCGAAGCATGAGCGCACTCCCTGATGATGGACGCCAACGCGTTCTTCTATAGAGAACGTCGTTCGAAATTATGATGCGACAGGATCGGGCATGAGTCAACGCCTGATGCAGGGCCAGCGGTCGCAGCGCCGACCCCCAACGGCGCCTGCCTGATGGTCTGAGAAAGGCCAATCCGCGCCCTCAGCGCGCGGCAGTTCGGGTCCGGATATAGCAGGTAACGCCCCGTCCGTTCGGAAGCCCGAATGACGCAAGTTGCCCGGCCACAGCCAACGCCGTGCGCCCCGCCCTTAGCCCCGTCCGCCTGGCCCCGAGAACCGGCAGAACACAACGGCCGCAAGCCGATCAGGACAACACGCATCCGGGGGGGTGGCGGAGAGACAGGGATTCGAACCCTGGGTCGGCGCAAACCGACAACGGTTTTCGAGACCGCCGCATTCGACCACTCTGCCACCTCTCCGCGTCAGGGGTCGTCGTGGACGGGGGGGATAGCCGCTGTTGCGCGGGGTTGCAAGCGGGAACCTTGGCACGGCGCCGGCATCAAACCGCCGTGAGGGACCCGGCAACCCTTGGCACGACACGGGCAAGGCGTTACCTCTGCCGCATCCCGCCGCCTTCCAGGCGACCCCCAAGCGGACCTGCGCCGACATGCCCCTGATCGCCCTGCGCCTTGTCCTTGCGGTCCTTGCCCTAGGCGTGCCCGCCCTTGCCCCGGCTTCGCTGCGGGCCGAGACACCGGTCGAGGCACCGGCCGCTGCCACCGCCGGGGACCTGTCGCGCATCCTGATGATCCCCGGCATCATCGCCGTGATGCGCGACGAGGGGCTGGCCTACGGGGCCTCGCTCGAGGACGAGATGTTTCCGGGGCGGGGCGGGCCGTCCTGGGACGCGACGGTCGCGCTGGTCTATGACGAGCCGGCCATGCTGGGGCGCTTCCAGACCGCGTTCGAGGCGGCCCTGCACGACGACCCCGCCACCCGCAGCGCCATCGCCGCCTGGTTCGACACCCCCCTCGGCCAGCGCATCCTGCGGCTCGAGATCGAGGCGCGGCGGACGCTGATGGACGAGGCGGTGGAAGAGGCGGCCATCGAGCGGACTGCAAGGATGGTCGCCGACGACGATCCCCGGATGGACGCCCTGCGCGACTTTGCCCAAGCCAACGACCTGATCGAGCAGAACGTGCAGGGCGCGCTGAATGCCAACCTGGGGTTCTACCAGGGCATGGCCGAGGTCGGTGCCTTCGGGGGGGATATGACCGAGGAACAGATGCTGTCCGATGTCTGGGCCCAGGAAACCCAGATCCGGGACGAGACCGAGGCCTGGCTCTATCCCTTCATGGCCCTGGCCTATGGTCCCCTGTCGGAGGCCGAACTGCGCGGCTACACCGATTTCTCGCGCACCCCCGCCGGGCGCAAGCTGAACGCGGCCCTGTTCGCGGCCTTCGACGCCGTCTTTGTCCAGATCAGCCGCGACCTTGGCCGGGCCGCCGCACGCCAGATGATCGGCGACGACATCTGACCTCCGGCTTGACAACCCCCGCCCCCTGACCGATACAGCGCGCGTCCGGGCGGGATGCGAATCCTGCCCGGATCGTCATTCATGACGCCCCATTCATGACGCTCCCGTTGTCGGGGGCGCGCCGCCCGAAGGCACCAAACGCCGGATCCTGCATCCGGGGCCGCAGGGCGCGGAGCAACGAAAAGGAACGACCCATGTTCGCGGTCCTCAAGACCGGTGGCAAGCAGTACAAGGTGCAGGCGGGTGACGTCTTGCGCGTGGAAAAGCTGAGCGCCTCTGCCGGTGACAAGATCCAGTTCAACGACATCCTCATGGTCGGCGGCGACAGCCCCGTGATCGGCGTGCCCTTCGTCGCCGGTGCCGCCGTGCAGGCGGAAGTGATCGACCAGATCAAGGGCGAAAAGACCATCCACTTCGTCAAGCGCCGCCGCAAGCATTCCAGCCAGCGCACCAAGGGCCACCGCCAGCACCTGACGCTGTTGCGCGTGACCGAGGTTCTGGCGGTCGGCGCGGAGGCGACCGGCGTGGCCGCCGCCACCGGCACGGCGATCGCCCGCCGCGCGGCCCATGGCCAGCCCTCGGCCCCGGTGGCCGAGGCCCCCGCGAAACCCAAGCGCGCGGCGAAAAAGGCCGCCGCCCCCGCACAGGAGTAAGCCCCCATGGCACACAAGAAGGCAGGCGGTTCGTCCCGCAACGGTCGCGACAGCGCCGGTCGCCGTCTGGGCGTCAAGCTCTATGGCGGCCAGCACGCCATCCCCGGCAACATCATCGTGCGCCAGCGCGGCACCACCTGGTTCCCCGGCAACGGTGTGGGCATGGGCACCGACCACACGATCTTTGCCGTGGTCGAGGGGCATGTGACCTTCAAGAAGGGCATGAAGGGCCGCACCTTCATCTCCGTGCTGCCGATGGCCCAGGCCGCCGAGTAGCCGATCCTTTACAAAGCGCATGTAGGGGGATCGGCGGAACCGCCGGTCCCCTTCCGCATTTTTGCCGCCTTGTCGTGGCAGGGGTGGGTTGCGGGGGCGGGGCGCGGTCCCCACGTCTGTTGTCTGCGGGTCCGCAAGGGCCCGCCTGTGGTTTTCGGGGAGGAAGGCCATGAAGGTTGAGGCGATACCGGCTTTGCCGCAGGGCGCGATCACCGCAGGCCGGTTCGTCCTGCGCCCCGTGCGGCGGTCGGACGCAGGGCTCTTCGCGATGTACGCCGGCGACCGCCGCGTGGCCGAGGCGACGCGCTCGATCCCTCACCCCCTGCCCCCCGGCGCGGCCGAGGCCTTTGTCGCCCGCGCCGCCCGGACGGACACGGATGAGGATATCTGGGTGATGGACGGCGTCGCCAGCGGCCTGCCCGAGGTGCTGGGCGTGATCAGCCTGAAGAAGATGGACCGTGCCCAGTCCGAAATCGGCTTCTGGGTCGCCCCCGCCTTCTGGAACATCGGCATCGCCTCCGAGGCGGTGAATGCGCTGGTGGCCGCCAACCCCCAGAACAACAAGACGATCTTCGCCGAGGTGTTCCAGGACAACCCAGGGTCCGCGCGGGTGCTGGCCCATGCGGGGTTCGAGTATCTGGGGGATGCGGAGAGCTTTTCGGTGGCGCGCGGGGTGTGCGTGCCGACGTGGACGTATGTGCGGAAGGTGAGCTGACAGGCTTCGACTTGATCGTTGGGTGTGTGCCAATTCATTGATGGGGCAGTGGGTTGGCTCCGGTCCTGCGGGTCTCGGCGTGCTGTTGCCGCTATCGGGCATCCATGCTACCCCTTCTAATTGCCGACAACCGCCGCTCCCTCGATTTTGACACAGAGGCTGCCGAATGCGTTTTCTGAAATTCATTCTTTTGATGGTTTTGCACGTTCCGACGGCCTCGCTCGCCGCCGCCATCCATGATGCGGCCAAGGAGGGGGATGTCGCGGGGATCACATCCGCGCTTGATGCTGGTGCCAACGTCGACGAGATCTACAAGGGAGCGACGCCGCTTCACCTCGCGGTCAGGGGGGGGCATCTTGAGGCGGCGAAACTGCTCGTGGAACGCGGTGCCGACGTCAATGCCGCCCCCACGCCTGCCTTGGGGCCCGCCCTCCTCCCGGCTCTGGCAAAACGAAGAATCGACCTGATCGAGCTTCTACTGGCAGCGGGCGCAGACCCAAATTGGCAGGGCGGTCGCGAAGCCGCCCTCCACATGGCCGTCCGGGGCAACTGCTTCGAATGCGTGAAGGCATTGGTTGAATCTGGCGCGGATGTGAATGCGAAGACAAAGGATGGCAAAACCGGACTCCACCTGGCAAGATTGAAAGGGCAGAATGAAATTGCTGACTATCTCCTGTTGCATGGTGTTGTTCACCCAGAACCAACTCCGATATCGATGAAATTGGCGACTGCCGACGTCGAGAAAGGCCGTGCTGTTTTCGGCCAGATGTGTGACGGTTGCCACAGCGTCGATCCACTCAAAGTATTGGCAGAGGGACCGAACCTATGGGGCGTCGTCGGTCGCGACAAGGCATCCCTGGCAGACACCCGTTATTCCGACGCCCTGCGAGGCTGGGAGGGTGTGTGGACGTTTGAGGACCTGAACAACTACCTTCTTGCACCCATGCTCGCCAGGCCGGGCGTTTACATGGAGGTGCCTGGTGTTCCGGACGAAACAGAACGAACAAATCTGATTGCCTACTTGCGCACACTCGGTGACAAGCCGGTCCCGCTGCCCTGAAGCCCGGTCCCTCATAGGGGCCTCTGCCAGGCGGCGTTGAGGGCATGGAATTCCGCCAGATGGCCCGTCCCCTTTTGCAGGAGAATGACGGAAACATCTATCTCGGGAACGATGTGACCGTCCTTCTGTCGAGTTCCAGATCAAACCCCGCAGCCTTGACCCGGACGAGTCGCGATGGCGGGCTTTGCGGGGCCACTCCGGTATTGCGCAACAATGGAAAACGGCAGCTTCCCGTCGTCGAAGCCGGTCATGCAGCAGCGGCGAGCGGAAACTGATTACACGCAGCGAACAGCCGGAAGATCCCGCAGAACGGACATTTGACCATTGCCCATCGTCAGGCACAAGAAGCGACCGCGCACCCCCAAAAATGAACAACCCGTAAATCTCCGCCCATAACCCCTTGAAATCCCTAACCCCACCCCGTGTCCCAACGTGCGACACCCCTCTGTCCCACCCCTTGCCCGCCCGCCCCCGATCCTGTATCGCGACCGCCTTACCCCCCCTGAAAGCCCGTCCCGATGAAATTCCTCGACCTGTCCAAAGTCTACATCCGCTCGGGCGGGGGCGGGGCGGGGTGTGTGTCGTTCCGGCGCGAGAAATTCGTCGAGTTCGGCGGCCCGGATGGCGGCGACGGCGGCAACGGCGGGTCGGTCTGGGCCGAGGCGGTGGAGGGGCTGAACACCCTGATCGACTTCCGCTACCAGCAGCATTTCTTCGCCAAGTCGGGCCAGCCCGGCATGGGCGCGCAGCGGACCGGCAAGACCGGCGACGACATCATCCTGCGGGTCCCGGTCGGCACCGAAATCCTCGACGAGGACGAGGAGACCGTCATCGCCGACCTCGTCACCCCCGGCCAGCGGGTGCAGCTTGCGCGGGGCGGCAACGGCGGCTGGGGGAACCTCCAGTTCAAGTCCTCGACCAACCGCGCCCCCGCCCGCGCCAATCAAGGCCAGGAGGGGGTCGAACGCACGATCTGGCTGCGGCTGAAACTGATCGCCGATGCGGGGCTGGTGGGGCTGCCGAACGCAGGGAAATCGACCTTCCTGGCCGCGACATCGAACGCCCGGCCCAAGATCGCGGACTATCCCTTCACCACCCTCGTCCCCAACCTGGGCGTGGTCGGCATCGACGCACATGAATTCGTCATGGCCGACATCCCCGGCCTGATCGCGGGGGCCAGCGAAGGGCGGGGTCTGGGCATGCAGTTCCTCGCCCATGTCGAGCGCTGCTCGGTCCTCTTGCACCTCGTGGACGGGACTTCCGAAACCATCGTCAAGGACTACCGCACCATCGTGACCGAACTGGAGGCCTACGCCGAGGCCCTGGGCGACAAGCCCCGCATCCTGGCCTTGAACAAGGCCGACGCGCTGGACCGGGAAACCCTTGGCCGCCGCCGCCGGGCGCTGGAAAAGGCCAGCGGCGGGCCGGTGCACGTGATTTCCGGGGTGGCGCGGCACGGACTCGAGACGGTGCTTCGGGCGCTCAATGCGCAGATCGTGGCGGATCGTGCGGGGGTGCCCGAGGAGGCCGCATGGCAACCCTGACGATCAGCGCCCCCGATGTGCGGGCGGCCCGCAGGCTGGTCGTCAAGATCGGCTCGACCCTGCTGGTGGACCGCGCGACGGGTCTGCGCACCCCCTGGCTGACGGGACTTGCCGCCGACGTGGCCGAAGCACGGGCGCGGGGGACGGATGTGGTGCTGGTGTCGTCGGGGTCCATCGCGCTTGGCCGCAAGGTGTTGCGCCTGCCCGACGGTCCGCTGGCGCTGGAACAGGCGCAGGCGGCGGCGGCGGTCGGGCAGATCCGGTTGGCCCGCGCCTATGAAGAGGTGCTGGCCCCCCACGGCATCACCTCGGCGCAGGTGCTGGTGACGCTGGAGGATACCGAGGACCGCCGCCGTTACCTCAACAGCCGGGCGACGATGCAGATGCTGCTGTCCCTGGGCGTCGTGCCCATCGTGAACGAGAACGACACGGTGGCAACCGACGAGATCCGCTTTGGCGACAACGACCGCCTCGCGGCGCAGATCGCGGTGACGGCGGGGGCGGACCAGTTGATCCTGCTGTCCGACGTGGACGGGTTCTATTCGGCGAACCCCAAGACCGATCCTGCGGCACGCCGCTTCGACATCGTCGAGGCGATCACGCCTGCGCTGGAGGCGATGGCGGGCGATCCGGTGTCGGGCCTGTCCAAGGGCGGGATGAAGACCAAGCTGATGGCGGCCAAGACCGCCGTTGCGGGCGGCTGTGCCATGGCGATCATGGAGGGATCGGTGCTGCGCCCGCTGACCGCCCTGGCCGAGGGCGCGGCGAGGACCTGGTTCGTGCCGCAGGCCGACCCGCAGGTCGCCCGCAAGCGCTGGATCGCGTCGATGAAGCCGCGCGGCGAACTGGTGCTGGATGCAGGCGCGGTAGCGGCACTGGCACAGGGCAAGTCGCTGCTGCCTGCGGGTGTGCGCGAGGTGACGGGGCGGTTTGGCCGGGGTGAACCGGTGTCGATCCTTGATCCCGCGCGCGCAGTTCTGGGCAAGGGGCTGGTGCGCTATACGGCGGACGAGGCGCGGGCGATTGCGGGGCACCGGTCCAGTGACATCGAGGGTATCCTTGGCTATGCCGGGCGGGCGGCGCTGGTGCACCGCGACGACATGGTGATCTGACGCTGCCCCAAATTTTTTGAAAAAAATTTGCAAAATTCTTCGAAGAATTTTGGGGACGGAGGAGGCAAGGCGGGACATGGACGGGCACACGACGAATCTAATCGCCGACATCGGTGCCCGCGCCCGCGCGGCGGCGGCGGAACTCGCCTATGCCAGTCAGGAACGCAAGTATGCCGCCCTGATTGGCGCGGCGGAAGCCGTGTGGGCGACGCGGCAGGCGATCCTTGATGCCAACTGCGAAGACCTGGCCTATGGCGCGGAAAAGGGGCTGTCGCCTGCGATGATCGACCGGCTGACGCTGGACGAGCACCGCATCCGGGGCATTGTCGATGGCCTGCGCACGGTGGCCGAGGCGCGCGATCCGGTGGGCCGCGTGCTGGCCGAATGGGACCGGCCGAACGGGTTGTACATCCAGCGGGTGTCGACGCCGCTCGGCGTGATCGGCGTGATCTACGAGAGCCGCCCCAACGTCACGGCGGATGCAGGGGCCTTGTGCCTCAAAGCCGGGAATGCGGTGATCCTGCGCGGCGGATCAGAAAGTTTCCACTCCTCGACCGCGATCCATGCCGCGATGGTGACGGGGCTGCGGCAGGCGGGCCTGCCGGAGGCCGCGATCCAGCTTGTGCCGACGCGCGACCGGCAGGCGGTGACCGACATGCTGCAGGCCGTGGGCCTGATCGACGTGATCGTGCCGCGCGGGGGCAAGGGGCTGGTGGGTCTGGTGCAGGCCGAGGCGCGGGTGCCGGTGTTCGCGCACCTTGAGGGCATCTGCCATGTCTATGCCGACCGCGATGCCGATGTCAAAAAGGCCCGCCGCGTGGTGGTGAACGCCAAGACCCGGCGCACTGGCGTCTGCGGCGCGGCGGAGTGCCTGCTGATCGACTGGCGGTTCTACACGCAGCACGGGGGGGTGCTGATCGAGGATCTGCTGCGCGCCGGGGTGGAGGTGCGGACCGAAGGGGAGTTGCTGAAGGTTCCCGGCACCGTCCGTGCCGCACCCGACGACTTCGGGCGCGAGTTCCTGGACATGGTGATTGCGGCGAAGCTGGTCGATGGCGTGGACGAGGCCATCGCCCATATCCGCCGCTACGGAAGCCACCACACCGAAAGCATCCTGACCGAGAACGACGAAACCGCCGCGCGGTTCTTCGAACGGCTGGACAGCGCCATCCTGATGCGCAACGCCAGCACCCAGTTCGCCGACGGCGGCGAGTTCGGCATGGGGGCCGAGATCGGCATCGCCACGGGCAAGCTGCACGCGCGCGGGCCGGTCGGGGCAGAACAGCTGACCAGCTTCAAGTACCTGGTGACGGGCGACGGGACCGTTCGACCATAGAGCCTGTCTCGTTCATTCAGGTCCATCCTGTGACCGGTCGCCCCGGCGCAGACCATCGGGGCCCCGGCCTTCGCCGGGGCGACCGGTCACAGGATGGACCTGAATGAACGAGACAGGCTCTATGGTCGAACGGTCCCGTCGCCCGTCA
>JBQTJI010000127.1:0-2899 GCA_052387255.1 Gemmobacter sp.
GATGCAGGACCTCGGGGCCGCGGTTATCCAGAACTGCGGGTGCAGAGAGTGCGCCGCCATGTTGGTCGGGGCTTGCCCCGACCCGCCAGCATGTGTCGGGGCAAGCCCCGACCTACGCGATGGGCCCGGTGACCACCCTTTCCCCCGAAGCCGCCCTAGACCGCATCGCGGCGCGGCGGGGCCTGTGGCTGGTCGCTCCGGCCCTGCTGTGGACGGTGGCGTTCTTTCTGATCCCGACCCTGTCGATCCTTGCCCTCAGCCTGTACGAACAGGACGGCGGCACGGTCGGCGACACCTTGACCCTTGCGAACTACCAGAGGTTCGCGGAGCAGGGCTATTTCTGGCAGTCGCTGCTGAACTCGCTGATCCTGACCGGGCTGGTCACGGTGATCTCGCTGGCGCTCGCCTTTCCGCTGGCCGCGACCATCGCCTTCCGCGTGCCGCCGCATCTGCAGCGGCTGTGCCTGATGCTGGCGGTGCTGCCGTTCTGGACCTCTTACGTCGTGCGGTCCTATGCCTGGCTTCTGGTGCTGGCCCCGAACGGGGTGGTGAACCAGACGCTGATGGGGTTGGGCATCACCGAGGCCCCCCTGCCCCTGTCGTTCAACCGGGCGGCGACGGTGATGGGGTTCGTGCATTTCTTCACCATGCTGGCGACGCTGACGATCTATGCCAGCCTGGCCCGCATCAACCCGCGCCTGTTGATGGCCGCGCGCGACCTGGGGGCATCGGGGGTGCAGGTGTTCACCCGCATCGTCCTGCCGCTGTCGATCCCCGGCCTGGCGGCGGCGGCGTTCCTGATCGTGGTGGTGGTGATCGGAGACTACGTGACACCGCAGATCCTGGGCGGGAACAACGACCTTGTCCTGCCGCAGACGATCATGATGCAGATCCAGCGGCGGGGCGACGTGCCGATGGCGGCGGCGCTGTCGGTGGTCATGATGGTGGTGGTGGTGCTGGCCTATCTGGCCCTGGCCCGGCGACTTGCGGCGGACCGGGAATGAGACGCGCTGCCCTGACCCTGGCCGTTCTGGCACCGATGTTCCTGTTCATCTACCTGCCGGTCATCGTGCTGGTCCTGTTCAGCCTGCACGACGGCCGGGTGCCGGTGCCGCCCTTCAAGGGGCCGACGCTGGAGTGGTACGGGCGCATCCTGTCGAACCCGCGCGTCACCGGGGCCACGCTGAACTCGATCCTTGTGGCAGGTGTCTCGGCGGCGGTGTCGGTGTCGCTGGCCCTGCTGGCGGGCTGGGGCCTTGCGCGCCACCGCGTGCCGGGGCGCCGGTGGATCGAGGCGCTGATCCTGATGCCGCTGGCGGTGTCGTATCTGGTGGTGGGCCTCGGCCTGCTGGTGGCGACGGGGGGATGGCTGCCGAAGTCGCTGGCGCTGGTCATCATCGGCCATGTCGTGCTGAACCTGCCCCTGGCCTTTGCCATCCTCTACGTCCAGTTCGACGCGGGCCAGGCACGGCTGGAGATGGCTGCGCGCGATCTGGGGGCCTCCGAGCGCCAGGTGTTCTGGCGCGTCACCGTGCCCGGCCTGCGGGTGGCCATCGTCGCCGCCTTCGCGCTGTGCTTTACCTTCAGCTGGGACGAATTCATCGTGGCCTTCCTGCTGTCGGGGTTCGATCCGACGCTGCCGGTGGTGATCTGGGGCCTCTTGCGCACTGGCCTCGACCCCCAGACCAATGCGGCGGGGACGGTGGTGTTCTTGGTGTCGGTCGCCGCCGCCCTGGTGGTCGAGGGCTTTCTGTTGAAGCGGAGGAAGGATGGCCCGGTCCTCTGACCTGTCGATCCAGGGCGTCAGCAAGGTCTTCGCCGGGACACCCGCCGTCGACGACCTGTCGCTCGAGGTGCCCGCGAACACCTATGTCGTGCTCTTGGGGGCGTCCGGGTCGGGCAAGACGACGCTTCTGTCGATGATCGGCGGCTTCACCGCCCCCACCGCCGGGCGCATCCTGCTCGGCGGGCAGGACATCACCCTGACGCCGCCCGCCCAGCGCCCGACGGCCACGGTGTTCCAGGACTATGCCCTTTTCCCGCACCTGACGGTGGCCGACAACGTGGGCTTCGGCCTGTCGGTCCGGGGCATGCCTCGCGCCGAGATCGCGGCCCGCGTTGGGTCGGCGCTGGACATGGTGGGGCTTGCGGGCTTTGGCCCGCGCCGCATCGGCCAGGCCTCGGGCGGACAGCGGCAGCGCATCGCCCTGGCGCGCGCGCTGGTGACGGAACCCGCGATCCTGCTGCTGGACGAACCCCTGGGGGCGCTGGACCTGGGCCTGCGCCGCGCGATGCAGGACGAGCTGCGCAGCCTGCAGCGGCGCGAGGGGCGCACCTTCCTGCATGTCACCCACGACCAGGAAGAGGCGATGGCCATCGCCGACATGATCGTGATCCTGCACCGGGGCCGGATCGAGGATGCCGGGCCGCCGGAACGGGTCTATGCCCGGCCGCGCAGCCGCTATGCGGCAACCTTCATGGGCGACAGCAACATCCTTGACGCGCGCATCGTGGCCGGGGGGGCGGAGACGGCGCTTGGCGTCCTGCCGGTTGCGGGCAGCGGCAGCGCGGTGGCGATCCGGCCCGAGAACCTGGCGCTGATCGGGGGCAACGGGGCCGTGCGGCTGGGGGAGTTCACGGTGACGGCGCGCGTGTTCCAGGGGGCCTTTGCGCGGGTCACGGGGCAGGTCGGGCCGGTGACGCTGCACCTGCGCTGCCCGCCCGGCGACGCGCCGCTGCCGGGGCAGACCTGCGCGCTGTTCATGGCACCCGGCGGTGCGACGGTGCTGGCGGACTAGGCGCGGACTGGTGCGCTCATCGCGCGCTGCCGCGTGCTTTTCGCTGGCGCGGTGCCAGCGAGGAGCCAGCGGCAGCGCGCGACGAGCGGACGGGTCGGCTT
>JBQTJI010000128.1:0-5442 GCA_052387255.1 Gemmobacter sp.
CCATCGAGACCATCCTGCACCTGCGCCGCGCCCATCCGGCGCGGATGAAGAACATGATCCCGGCCCATGTCTGGCGACTGGTGGCCCGCTATGGCCTGGTGCCGCAAAGGGGCGAACAGCGCGACGATCACGCCGACCGGCACCCCTGAGCGCGATCAAGCGCCCCGGCGGCGCAGCATCAGTTGCCGGTGCAGCGCGGGGGCAGCCACCAGCAGGCCCGCGCTGCGCGGATCGGGGCGGTTGAAGTCCAGGGCCGCCCCGTTGTGATCGGTCACCGTCACCCCGGCGCGCCCGGCGATCAGCGCACCGGCGGCGATGTCCCATTCCCAGGCGGGGCGGGCCGTCATCGTGGCGGCAAAGCTGCCGTCGGCCACCAGGCACATCCGGTAGGCCAGCGACGGGCGAAAGTGGCGGGTGACCGGGGGCACGCCACCGGGCCAGTGTTCGGGGGCGAGGGCGGCCGCCGGGGCCAGGATGCGCGTGCCCTCGGCCAGGCCGGGATCGGCGGCCCGGATCGGCACGCCGTTGCAGGTGGCCGGTCCGTCCAGGGTGGCCGCATAGAGCAGCGCCTTGGCCGGCAGCGCCACCACGCCCGCCACGACCTGCCCGGCCTCGACCACCGCCAGGGCATGGGCAAAGGCCGGTTCGCCCGCGATGAAGGCGCGGGTGCCGTCGATGGGGTCGATGACGAACACGCGGGCGCGCGACAGCCGGTCGGGGGTGTCGGGGGTTTCCTCGGACAGCCAGCCGTAGCCGGGCCGCGCGGCGCAGAGGCGGGCCTGCAGCATGTCGTTGACGGCAATGTCCGCCTCAGTCACCGGGCCCGCGCCATGGCCCTTGTCCCAGACCCTGGGCGACTGCTTCCAGTAGCGCAGGGCGATCCGCCCCGCCTCTTCGGCGGCGGACACCAGCAGGGCCAGGTCATCGTCCAAGCGTCAGGCCCCCGCGATGGTCAGGCCCTGAACCAGCAGGCTGGGCACGCGGGTGGACAGGTGCGCGCGCGCGTCGTTGGCGGGCGTCAGCCGCAGCAGCATGTCGCGCAGATTGCCCGCGATGGTGCATTCGTTGACCGGAAACGCGATTTCGCCGCGTTCGACCCAGAAGCCCGAGGCCCCGCGCGAATAGTCGCCCGTGGTCGGGTTGACCGTGGACCCGATCAGCGAGGTGACCAGCAGGCCCGTGCCCATGGCGGCGACCAGGTCGGCGCGGGTGGCCGACCCTTGCGTCAGGTCGATATTGGACGTGCCGGGCGACGGCGGGGCCGAGGGGCCGCGCGCGGCACTGGCGGTGCTGGCCATCCCCAGCTTGCGGGCCGAGGCGAGGTCCAGCGTCCAGCCCGTCAGCACCCCGTCCTCGACGATGGCGCGGCGCGCGGTCGCCAGACCCTCGGCATCGAAGGGGCGGCTGGATGCGGCGCGGGGCCGCAGCGGATCGTCGATCACCGACAGGCCCCCGGGCAGCACCTGCTGCCCCAGGGCATCGCGCAGCCAGGACGCGCCCCGCGCCACCGCAGACCCGTTCGCCGCCGACAGAAGGTGCCCGATCAGGCTGGCCGCGACACGTTCGTCATACAGCACCGGATAGGCCCCGGTCGGCGGCTTGCGCGCCCCAAGGCGCGACAGCGCGCGCTCGGCGGCCAGCCGCCCGATGCCCTCTGCCCCGGGCATGTCGGCGGCAAAGATGCGCCCCTCGGCGGACCAGTCCCGCTCCATCCCCGTCCCCTGGCCGACGAAGGCCACCGCCGACAGCGACTGCGACGTGCGTGCATAGCCGCCCTGAAAGCCGTTCGTCGCCGCCAGGTGCATGCGCCGCTGCGACTGGCTGGCCGAGGCCTCGACCTGTACCACGCCCGTCACCGCCATCGCCGCCGCCTCGGCGGCGCGGGCCGCAGCCTCCAGCGCCTGCGGGGTGGCCTCGGGCGCAGGGTCGGCCAGTTGCAGGCCCGCGATGTCCCAGCCCGAGGACACCTGGCCCGGATCGGCCAGCCCGGCATGGGGGTCTTCCGGGGCCTCGCGCGCCATCGCGACGGCGCGTTCGGCCATCGCCTGGATCGTGCGCTCGGACGTGTCCGAGGACGACACGCAGGCCTGCCGCCCGCCGATCAGCACGCGCAACCCCAGGTCGATGCCCTCGGCGCGCTGCGCCTCTTCCAGGCGGCCCTGGCGGATGTCGATGGACTGCGACGTACCCTCCACCGCCAGGGCGTCGGCAGCCCCCGCCCCGGCGCGGCGAGCAGCCTGCAGCAGCGCCGCCGTCAGGTCTTCCAGCCGTCGGGTCATCGTTTGTCCTCCATCGCGCATCCCACGGACCTAATCCGGGTCTGCGGCGGCTGCAAGGCCGGGGGCCTAGCGGGGCAGACTGCCGAGGAAGCCCCCAAAGTGCATCAGTCCGAAGGGCCACAAACCAAGCGCGTCGGCATTTCCCATGTGGCCAAGGGGGCCGCAGTCGATCAGCGCCGATCCCCAGGCCCGGGCAAAGACCTCGGCCCGGTCAAAGGCGACATAGGGGTCGTTGCGGCTGCAAAGAACCATGGTGGGAAAGGGGATCGGCTCCAGGACCATCGGCGCGAAACCCGCCGCAAGGGCACCGGGCCAGATGTCGGCGGGGCCGCGATCCGACGGCGCGACCAAGAAGGCCCCTGCCACCGCGTCCGTGCGACCCTGCTGCGACCAGCGCATGACAAGCGACGTGCCAAGGCTGTGCGCGATCAGAACCACCGGCCGGGTTGCGCGCGACACACATTTATCCAGCCGCGCCGACCAGGCCGCATAGGTGGGCGTCACCCAATCGTCCTGTTCGACCCGCGTCATGTTCGGCAGTGCCGCCTGCCAGTGGCTTTGCCAGTGGTCCGGGCCGGCATTGTCCCGGCAGGGCAGGATCAGGAAATCGAACCTGGTGAACAGATCGTCCATCGCTGCTCTGCCTTCCCGGAGTCGCCCCGCGCGTCGGGGACCGGCCGCTCGGGGGGCCGATCCATTCGGGAGGTTCAGGTCACTGCAACTGCATCCCGTTTGCGAAGAACCCCTTGTCCTTGAACTCCAGCGTCGAGGTCAGCGTGTCGGGGCCGTCGCCGGGGCGGGCGAACATGCCCATCATCATCCGGGCCCCCATGGCCTGCTCCTCGGGCACGATCCCGAGCGCGATCAGCTTGTCCAGCAGGCCGTTGCCGCCCGCCAGCCTGAGGTCGATCTTGCCGGTCGGCGCGGGCATGCCCTGGAACGTGGTCAGGTCGGTGTTGTCGAAGGTCAGCGCGCCGTTGCCGGTGAACTCGGCCCCGCCGATGGTCAGCTGCAGCGCCGGGATGTCCAGCGACCGCAACTCGCCCGGAGGGGCACCCGAGTTCATCGCCGTCTCGTCCATCAGGTCGATGTCCAGCCGCGCCGTGCCGCGCGTGTCCACGATCACCGTCGCCGGATCGCGCGGGATGGTGGCGGCGGGGTCGACCAGCGCCCAGATATCCTCGGACACCGTCGCCCCGATCAGCTTGGCCACCATGGTGAAGTTCTGCGTCTCGGGACCCTTGGTGACCGGCAGCGAAACATCGAAGGCCGACTCGGCATAGGCGATCATCACCTCGGGGAAGGGAATCTCGGCCCCCGAGGCCACGATCTGCACGCCCTTGCCGCCGCCCTTGAACGCCATCTTCGCCTTGTCCAGCACAAAGCCCAGAGCACCGCCATCGGACTTGCCCTTGATCGCGGTCGGGCTGCCGCTTTCGACCAGGTCCACGGCATAGGCAACCGCGCCGTAGGTCACGCCGAAATCCATCGCCAGGCCCGCCGCCACCGCCTCGGCCGGATTGTCGAACTCGAACAGCGTCGCGCCGAAGGTGCCGTTCATCACCGTGGCAAAGGCCCCGACGCTGGCCGACAGGTCGACCTTGCTGCCGATCTCCTGGTCGTCGGCCTGCACCTTGATGTCCAGCGACGTGGCGTTGAAGGTCGAGGTCAGGTCGGCGATGTCGGCCGAACGCGGGGACATCACATAGGTGCCCCCTGCCCCGTTCATCACCACCGAGACGTTCACCGGGATCGCCTCGCCCTCCTCGGTCACGCTGACCGTGGTGACGGCGATGGAGTCGGAGGTGATCGTGTAGCTGATGTTGTCAAGGGTGCCCGAGGCGATGGTGCGCAGGTTGGTCTGCGACACCATCAGTTCCACCGCGTTTTCCGCGCCGCCCTCGGCGGTGCCGTCGATGGTGATGGGATAGCTCGGCGACATCGTCACCTCGACCGATCCGTCGCCCAGTTCGGCAAAGCGCAGCTCGTCGATGGACACGACGACTTCGGCCTCGCCGTCGCTGGACACGAAGCTGGCTTCGGTCACCACCAGGGTGCTGCCGTCCATCTCTTCGCTGGTCGTGGTGACCGTCTGGCCGGTCGAGGTGGCAAAGTCCTTCCAGTTCTGCCAGACTTCGGCGGCGGTCATCGCCTGGGCCGAAGTGGTGGACAGAAGCGCGCAAAGCGCAGAGGGACCAATCAATCCCGTCAGTCGCATGATCAAACCTTTCCCATGGTCGAAAATCCAAGGGGTGCAGCATCGGGCGGCACGGACGGTTGGTCAAGAGCAGAGGCAGCACAGGTATGGTTTCCCTGCCCCGATGAACGCGCTAGTGATCGGGGAACCGGTGGAAGGGGATGCACATGCAGGGGCAGGTTGTGGCGATCACGGGGGCCAGCCGGGGCATCGGTGCTGCGGCAGTGCGGGCCTTTGCGGCGGCGGGGGCGCGTGTGGCGCTGCTGTCGCGGGACAAGGCGGCGATAGCCGTGCTGGCGGCCGAGACCGGGGGCCTGGCGGTTCCCTGCGACGTGGCGGACTGGGGATCGGTCGAGCGGACCCTGGCGCAGGTCGCCGCGCAGTTCGGGCGGCTTGACGTGCTGGTGAACAACGCCGGCCGGATCGAGCCGATTGCCGCCCTGGGTCTGGCCGACCCCGCCGACTGGGGCCGTGCCATCGACGTCAACCTCAAGGGCGTGTTCCACGGCATGCGGGCGGCGATCCCGATGATGCGGGCGCAAGGCGGGGGCACCATCCTGAACGTGTCCTCGGGGGCCGCCTCGACGCCGCTCGAAGGGTGGTCGGCCTATTGCGCGGCCAAGGCGGGGGCGGCGATGCTGACCCGCGCGGGCCATCTGGAGGAAGCCGCCCACGGCCTGCGCATCATCGGCCTGTCGCCGGGCACGGTCGCCACCGACATGCAGCGCGTCATCGCGGCCTCGGGGGTGAACGCGGTCAGCCGCCTGGACTGGTCGGCGCACATCCCGCCCGAATGGGCGGCGCGGGCACTGGTCTGGCTGTGTTCGCACGACGCGGACGACCTGCTGGGCGAAGAGGTGCGGCTGCGCGACGAGGGGGTGCGGCGGCGGGTGGGGTTGATCGCCGGAACGTGACCTGCCGCTCGTCGCTCCCTGACGGGCGCTCCTCGCTGGTGCCGCATCAGCG
>JBQTJI010000129.1:0-21629 GCA_052387255.1 Gemmobacter sp.
CCATCGGCCTCATTCCGGCGGCCGGTCGCACCGGGTCGGGCTACCGCGTCTATTCCGCGACCGACGTGCAGATCCTGCGCTTCATCCGCCGGTCCCGCGACCTCGGCTTTCCGGTCGAGAAGATCGAAGAGCTGCTCGCCCTCTGGCGCGACCGGACCCGCCACAGCGCCGATGTGAAGCGCCTCGCGACCGACCAGATCGACGGCCTGGAACGCCGCGTGCGCGAGATGCAGGCCATGATCGACACCCTGCGCCACCTGGCCGACGCCTGCTCCGGCGATCACCGCCCCGATTGCCCGATCCTGGCGGATCTGGGGCAAGGTCCGGGGGTGATAGCAGCAGCGAACGTCACGGATTTACCGGCGAGGCCCAGGGCCAAGCTTACAAAACTGTAATCTAGCCGAAAACAGGCCGTCGGATCGGCCGTCCATCTAGACGGACCAGCAACCGGAGAGCACCCGGAGCAGGTCCGTCGGGTGCCCTTTGGTACACTGCGGAGCATTCAACCACCGCAGGGGCCAATATGCCATCCGAAACCTTCTGGCTTGCCATCGGCTTTCTCGGCCAGGCGCTGTTCTCCGCCCGCTTTCTTGTCCAATGGATGATCAGCGAGATCCGCCGCGAAAGCGTCGTGCCCTATATCTTCTGGTGGTTCTCTCTCTGCGGCGGCGCCACGCTTCTGGCCTATGCGATCTGGCGGCAGGATCCGGTGTTCATCACCGGCCAGGCCTTCGGGCTGATCGTCTATCTGCGCAACCTGATGCTGATCCGGGCCAGCGCCAAGGCGGGGACGGCGCAATGATCCGCGATGACTGGCATCGCCAGCCCGTTGCCGCAGCGATGGCCTTCTTCGTCATCTGCATCGCGCTCATCACCTTGCGCCCGCTGTTGCCGATCGACGAGACCCGCTATCTGACCGTCGCCTGGGAGATGTGGCAGGGTGGGTCGAAGATCGTCCCGCACCTCAACGGCGAGGTCTACAGCCACAAACCGCCGCTGTTGTTCTGGCTGATCAATCTGGTGTGGTCGGTGACCGGGCCAAACGAACTGGCGGCCCGGCTGGTCGGGCCCGCGGCGGGGGTCGCCGCCATCCTCATGACCGGACGGCTGGCCCGCCACCTCTGGCCCGAGGAGCCGCAGCGTGCCAGCCAAGCGACCTGGGTGCTGGCCACGGGCGGGGTGTTCCTCGCCTATGGCTCGGCCACGATGTTCGACGCGCTGCTGACCGTCGGCACCCTGGGGGCGATGCTGGCCCTGTGGCGTATGGCGCAGGGGTCCGGCTGGCAGGCAGTCCTCGGCCTCGGCGCAGCGCTGGCCTTTGGAGTGCTGGCCAAAGGGCCGGTGATCCTGATCCACGTGCTGCCGGTGGCGCTGAGCTTCCCGCTCTGGCGCCCCGAAGGCGGGTCCACCACACGCCAGATGCTTGCGCGACTTGGCCTTGCCCTGCTGTTCGCGCTGGCGCTGGTCGGTTTGTGGCTGGGGCCCGCTCTGATTTTCGGCGACGCGACCTATCGCAACGACATCCTCTGGCGGCAAAGTGCCGGGCGGATGGTCGCCTCCTTCGCCCATGATCGACCGGTCTGGTTCTTCGTCGCGCTCATGCCGCTGTTCCTCTGGCCCTGGGGCTGGGGGCGCGAAGTGGCGGCACTTTGGCGCGGGCCGAAGGGCGGGGCGGAGCGGTTCCTGATGATCTGGGCCGGGGCAGCGCTGTTGGCCTTCAGCCTGATCAGCGGCAAGCAAATCCACTACCTCGTCCCCGAGCTTGCCGCGCTGGCACTTCTGCTGTCGCGTTCGTCCGACGCCCAGCCCGGCAGGTGGACGCGATTTGTGCCGATGCTGCCCGCGTTCCTCATTCTTGGCTTCGGTGCAGCCGCCGCCCTAGGTTTGGTGCCGCCTGATCCGCCGGACGGCGGCACTGTAGGCTGGCTCGAGCTTGCGCTGGCGACCGTCACGGTCGGCACCGCACTTGCCGTCATCGGGATGGCACAAACGCGGACCATGGCGCGCCTTGTCGTGGCGCCCGCGACCTTGGTGGCCTTCCTCCTGGTCGGCTTCCAGACGATCTGGGCCACCAACAACCCTGCCCGTCTGGCCCCGTTGCTGACGACCTGTTCAGAAGCAGGCATTGCGACGACCGATCAGGGCTATGCCGGGCAGTTCAGCTTTTCTGCCCGCCTTGCCAAACCGGTGACCGTGTTGCGCGAGGAGGGTGCACTTGAGGCCTGGATCACCGCGCATCCCGGCGGCCTTGTCATCGGAAAAGGTCCGGTTGTCGGGGCCGAACTGCAGTTGCTGCGCGAAGCCAACCTTCATGGCGACCAGTGGTTTGTCTATCGCGTGGAGTCCGGATCATGACCGCAACCCTGACGGTCAGCGTCATCCTGCCGGCGCGCAACGAGGCTGTGGCAGTCACTGCCTTGCTGGCAGACATCTCTGCCGCACTGGCCGGGGTGCCGCACGAGATCATCGTGGTCGATGACGGTTCGACCGATGATATGGCCCTGGCGGTTCTGGCCGCCATGCGGCGCGATCCCGAGCTTCGGCTGCTGCGGCACGACCGGTCCTGTGGCCAGTCTGCGGCCTTGCGGACCGGCATTCTCGCGGCGCGCGGACGGCTCATCGCGACCCTTGACGCCGACGGTCAAAACCCACCAGCCGAACTGCCCCGGCTGCTGGCACCGCTGCTCGATCCCGACACAAACAACCTGGGCCTCGTGCAGGGCCAGCGTCGCAAGCGGCAGGACCGCTGGACCCGACGTGCGGGTTCCCGCATCGCCAACGGCATCCGGGGCGCGCTGCTGCACGACGGTGTGCGCGACAGCGGGTGCGGTCTCAGGGCCTTTCCCCGCGCGGTCTACCTGTCCCTGCCCTATTTCGATCACATCCACCGCTTCATGCCCGCCATGGTCCTGCGCGAAGGCTTTAAGGTTATGGTTGTCGAAGTCGATCACGCAGAACGCATTGGCGGGCGGTCCAACTACAGCAACCTGCAGCGTGCCCTCGTCGGCATTGTCGATCTGCTTGGGGTCGCTTGGCTGATCCGCCGTCGCAGGTTGCCTGGCGTTCAGGATGTTCAACCCGAGCAAGAGTTCGGACAAGACCGGCCTTCGTGATATCTGGTAGTCCTGACCAGAATTCCGCCGTATCTGCGACGGCGTATGTCCCATTCCCAATTTCACGTTCCGGATTGACCCCGCATGTCACAGCTTGCCACTAACTTGACGGACTACCTGTCCGCGCATCCATATCTCGCAATACTCATCCTGTTTCTGGTCGCCTTTGGCGAAGCCATGCTGTTCATCGGCCTCTTTGTTCCCTCCACCCCGATTATGATCGGGGCTGGCGCGCTGGTCGGTCTGGGAAAGCTTGGACTCGTTCCCGTCCTCATCGCCAGCGCCGTCGGGGCCATCGCGGGCGACGCGCTGTCGTTCTGGATCCGGCGACGCGGCAAGCGCCATCTCGTTTCAATGTGGCCCCTTTCGACGCATCCGGAGCTGCTGGCAACTGGGGAACGTTTCTTTGCGCGTCACGGCAGCCTGAGCATCTTCCTCGCGAGGTTTGTTCCAGTGGTCAAAGCCGTGCTTCCCACGGTCGCCGGGATGGCCGGAATGTCACCGGTCCGTTTTGCCGTGGTCAATGTGGTTTCTGCCTTTGTCTGGTCCGCCGCGCATCTGTTTCCAGCGATGCTGATCGGTCGCGGGCTTGGTGTTGCCGCCACGGCAAATCCCAAGATCATCGAACTTTTCGGGGCAATTCTGATCCTTTCAGTTCTCGCGTGGATCACCGCGCGGCTGCTCGCCCGGACGGTCGTGCCAAAGCTGGCGGGCCTCGGCGACAAGGCTGCCGCGCAATGGGCCGGGTCCGACCGGCCGGGACGCCGCTGGCTCGGGCGAGCGCTTGTGGCGGCAAACCGTTCGCCGGGCCTGTTGATCGAAATCACCCTCGCCGTGGCCGCTGCGTCGGGCCTGATCATTCTGGGCGTGCTGATCCTGCTCGATCCCGAATTGTCGCGGGCGGATGCCGCCCTTTCCGGCTGGGTCGGAGCGCAAACGTCAGACCTTGCAACGCAGGCGATGCTCGCCGTGACCATGCTGGCGGACTGGCGGGTCCTGTTTCCACTGGCGGTCGTCATGCTGGCTTATCTCGCGCTTGTTCGCGAAGGGCGTCTGGCGGTCGTGCTGGCAAGCGCCTTTGCGGCGACGCTGGCCTTCGTGCCCGCGGTCAAGATGCTGATGCAGCGCGCGCGCCCGACGAAACTCCACGACGGTGCCGAAGCCTTCAGCTTTCCATCCGGCCATGCGACGCACGCGACAGTCATCCTTGGGGCTGCGGCCTTGCTGATCGCCTCATCCCTGCGGCCGTGGCTGCGCAATCTTGTCTACGGCGGGGTTGCAGTCCTTGTACTGGTCATCGCTATGTCGCGGGTCTATCTGGGCGCACACTGGCCGACGGATGTCACGGCGGGCATGCTGTTCGGGGCGGTCGTGCTGATCATCGTCGCCGTCCTGACCCGCGACCTGCGCCTTGGGATGCGGCGGACAGGTCTGTCGGCGGTGATCGGCCTGGCCACCGCCGGTCTTTACGGTGTGCATCTGGCCAGAAACTACAGCGCCGCCGCAGCCTTTTATGCGCCCGGCCCCGCAGTCCAGACGGTTGCACGCGCCGACTGGATCGGTGGAAAGGTCGCAGTGCCGTCAGCGCGCATTCTGCTGGACGGCGATGCAGGCGAGCCGATGCTGCTGCAGACGGATCTGGCACTGCCCGATCTGTTGCCACTGCTCAAAGCCGGTGGATGGGCGCCTTCGGACCGCTCGTGGATTGCCGAGGTGGCGGATTCGGTCCTGCCGACGCGCGGCGATCTTGGTCCTCTCGCACCGTGGCCGCTGGCCCACCTGGGGCAACGACCGCTCGCGACACTGACGAAAGGTGTCGCCGGATCGCCTACTTCGCGGCACGTCCTGCGGGTCTGGGACAGCGGCTTGGAAGTTGCCGGTTCGGACCGGCGGACCGTCCTGCTACTGTCGTCAACAACCGAGATGCTCGACCCCTTAGGCGCGGGCTCGTTCATGCTGGATTCCGATGTGGGCACAGGCCTTGACCCGGCGCTGTTGGCGCAGGGCGGACTGAAGACACGGCTTGTGTCCAACTTGCCGTCCATCCTGATGGCCAACTGACCTCGGCAAAGGAAAGGGCGTCCCGGGTCACCCGGAACGCCCGCATGCCTTTCGGGGTTCGCGTGTCAGGCAAGGCGCTCGCGCCGCATTGTCATTGCGACAACAAGCGTCAGGATTGCCACAAGGAACCCGGCGCTGGTCACGATGGTGCCAAGCCCCAGCCCGCCATACTCCGCCGGCTTCGCCAGCAGATCGCCGAACGAGGCCCCCAGCGGGCGCGTCAGGATATAGGCCAGCCAGAACCCCAGAATCGGATCCAGCCCCAGCTTGAAGTAACCAAGCGCCAGCGAGGCGATGATCAGCCCGAACAGGATGCCCGTCGCCAGGTAGCCAAGCGCGAAGTATTCCGAGATCAGGTCGCCAACCGCTGTCCCCAGTGCAAAGGTGAGGAAGATCGCGAGCCAGTAGAACACCTCGCGCCGGTCGGTGAAGATCGCGTGGATCGACAGCGTGCGCTCCACCATGAACCAGGTTGCGAAGGTCGCGGCGAGGGCAATTGAGAACACCGCTGTTGTCGTTGTCAGGGGCACGCCGAAGGTGTCAATCAGATTGTCGGTCACCAGCGTGCCCACGATGCTGACCATCACCACCGCCAGCCAGTAAGGCCAGGGAATATAGCGTTTGGTGGAGAGCTGTACGACCATAACGCCGACCAGAACGGCGACCATTAGTCCGGTTGTGGCAGTCAGTCCGAGGCCAAGGTTGACCGCCAGAAAGTCGGCGGCGGTTTCGCCCATGGTCACTGCCATGAGCTTGATCAGCCAGAAGTCGACAGTGACTTCGGGAACCCGGTTCACCGGGGGTTGCAGTTGCGATTGCGAGATCATGTGATTGTCCTTTGTGTCTGGGTTCAGCCCTTCACCAGCGCAAGGGCCTGCGCGGTGAAGGCATGGGCGTTGCGGTCATCGTCGGCGTTGCAGCGTTCCAGCGCCTTGGCCTGAAAGTCGGCCACCTGCGCCGCTATGGCAGGCGCGGGCGGCGTTGCCGCAATCCCGTCGCGCAGGGTGCCGAGCATCACCTCGCAGGGCAACGCGCGGCCGGTGTCATCGGTCACGGCGATGCCCGCCACCAGAACCACCCCGCCTGACGCAAGTTGCGGCACCGGGTCGCGCAGGGCGGCGTCCAACGCGGTCAGCGCCGCATCGACCTGACCTTGATCCGGGGTAGAACTCCGCAGCGCGGAGAACAGCCCGTCAGCCGCGCCGTCAACGGCACCCCAGGCACCGGGATCGGCCGCGCGCAGCCGTTCCGCGTCCTTGTCCCAGGCGGCTTCGAGATCGGTTGCCCGAACCTCGGCCGCTTTCAGGTCACCGGTCGCGGCGATGGTGCGGATGTCGGTGGCGATCATCTCGAAGGCAGCCAGATCGCCCAAGGGAGCAGCCGTCGCGGCTGCGGCCTGCGTCGATGGGTTCAGCGTCATCTCGACCAACGTGAACCCGGTGACCGGGACGGCAATCAAGACTGTTGCCAGAAGAAATTGTCGCATCATTCGTGCCTTTCGTAAGGATGTCTATGGTCGGCTCCGTCGTTCGCCACTGCCTTGCCAAGCACATTGGCGAAACGTGATCCGAACACGGCCGGTGAAGCCGGTCTGCGCCCACAAGGTCATTGGACCCTGTCCGCAGGGTTACATCGCCGCAATGTTCGCGGGCCGGACGGGGCGCACATCACAAAAATGTATAACTGGCGGCACGTTGGGGTGAATCGCATCGCTCAAGCTCTGCAGAACGACGGCTCTCTGAAAGCCGCTGCGAGGCAACTGGAACGGAGATCCCCCATGCCGCCCCCCATCATCGCCCTCAACCGGCTGACGCAGCGTTTCGAGGACCGCACCGTCGTCGACGCGCTGACTTTCTCGATTTCCGAGGGCGAGGTTTTCGGTTTTCTCGGCCACAATGGTGCTGGCAAGACCACCACGCTGAACATGCTGACGACGCTGGCCCGCCCCGCATCGGGCACGGCCACCATCGCCGGGGCCGACCTCGTCCGCGACCCAAACGGCGTGCGCCGCAGCATCGGGTTCGTGCCTGAAAACGTCCGGCTCTATGGCACGCTGACGGCGGAAGAGAACCTGATGTTCTTCGCACGTTTGTCCGGCGTGCCGTCGCCCACCCGGCGCGTGCGCCAGGTGTTGGAGCTGCTGGACTGCCTGCCCTATGCCGACCGCCGCGTCGGCGGGTTCTCAAAGGGAATGCGTCAGCGCATCGGCCTTGCCCAAGCCATCCTGCACCAGCCGAAGGTTCTATTTCTGGACGAGCCGACCTCGGGCCTGGATCCGATGGGCATTCGGATGCTGCGCGACCTGATCACCCGCCTGAACCGCGAGTTCGGAATGACGATCTTCATGAACACCCACCTGATCAGCGAGATTGCCAAGACCTGCACCTCGATTGCGGTCCTGAGCCACGGCCGTCTGGTGTTCCACGACCGGATCGAGGCCGTGACTGCACGCTACGGCGATGATGCGGCACTGGAGGACCTCTATCTGTCCGTCACCCCGGACACATCGTTGGCGGGGGCCGCGTGATGTCGCCCGCAAGCCTAATCGCCCGGCAGTCGCTGCGCCTGACCTTGCGCGAAGGCACGGTGCTGGTCATCGCGGCGTTGTTCGTGGTGCTGGTGCTGGCGTCGGCCTGGCTTGGCTGGCGGGCAACGGCGACGGTCGACCTGATCTTCACCGATTCCGCCGCGTTCCTGCAATCGCAGGGCCGCGCGGTGCCGCCAAACCCCGTGCTGGCAACCTCGCCCCTGTCGCTGTTGCGCAACGTCGCGGTCTACGTGTCCTTGATCGGGGTGCTGGCCGCCATCGTCGTCGGCAACCGGCTCATCGCACTCGACCGCCGCTCGGGCGTGCTGCCGCTCTACGGCACCCGCACCGGCGACGGTCCTGCCTATGCTGTCGGCAAAGTGATGGCGCTAATGGCTCTGGTGGGCGGGCTGACTGGCATTGCCGCCGTCGTCTCAGCCGCAACGCTCGTCGCGCTGCCCTCTGTTCCGGTGACCGCCGGGCAATGGGCACAGTTCTGGGCATTCTTTACACTGTCAGGCCTCTACCTGCTGGCCTTCGGCTTTGTGGCGCTCGGTGCCGCCGCGCGCAGCCGGTCCGAGAGTGTGGGCCTGCTGTTGCCTGTCACGCTCTGGCTAGTCCTGACCTTTGTTCTGCCATCGCTGACCGGAAACCTGTTGCCCACGGCGTCGATCAACCCGGTCTCGGCTTTGGCCGCACCACCTGACGCCGCCTTCTTCCAATGGTCCGCCTGGATCTTCGGCTCGGTCTCGGTCGCCGAAAGCTACCGCTTTCTCTCGGCGGGCCTGCTCGACTTCCTGCCCGAGGGCCGCCTGTCGCCCGCCGCAATCCCACCGCTGGCCACCCTGCTGATCGCAGTCGTTGCCGCCTTCCTCTGGGCGCTGCGCGGCCTGCGCACCCTCGACCTGACCCGGAGCGACTATGATGTCTGACACCGCCTTCTCCCCCGTCGCCACCATCGCGGCCAAAGACATCCGCGATGCCACGCGCGACCGCTTCGTGCTGATTGTGACCCTGTTCCTGGCACTCGGGGCGGTCGTGGCGCTGGTCAGCGGGGCCATCGCGCTGCGCACCGATGCCGCGACCTATGCCGCCGCAAAGGCAACCCTGCTGGCCCTAGGCAAATCGGTCGACCAGATCGCGGCCCCTGAATTCTATCCGCTCAAGCTCCTGCGCGGGGCAATCGAACAGATCGGCATCGTCGGGGCCGCCATCGCCATCCTGATCGGTTATCGTGCCGCCGCCAGCGAACGCGGGCGGCAGACGCTGGCCCTGATCCTGACCCGCCCGATCCGGCGCTGGCAGTTCCTGGCGGGAAAGATCGCTGCCGGGCTGGCATTGCTGGGCGTCGGGTTGCTGGCCGTGCTTGCGACCCTCGCCGTCGTCGCCCACTTTGCCAGCGGTGTGGGCCTTGCCGCCGCCGACCTGCCCCGACTGGCCCTGACCTGGCTGGCGGCCTGGGCCTATACCGCGTCATTCTTCTTTCTCGGCTTCATCCTGACGCTGACCCTGCGCAAGACCGCAACAGCGCTCCTCCTTGCATTTGCGATCTGGCTGACGTTGGTTCTGGTCGCCCCGCAGGTCGGCGACACGCTTGACCCTGACAACCAGGTCGCAGGCGGCGTCTTCAAGTCGCTCAGCATCTCAAAGCCCGACCAGGTCGAGATCATGAAGCAGTTCGCGACCTACGAAACCCTGCGCGACGGAATCGAGCAGGCCTCTGTCACCAAGCATTTCGAGCGGTTCACCTTTGCCGTCCTTGGCATCAAGGACACCTACACCGGCGTCCCGCTCGGCCCTATCCTGATCGAGAAACAGGGCGACCTGATCTGGATTTTCCTGACCGCCCTTGGGTTTGGCCTTCTGGCCATTGCCCTTCCCCTCAACGCTGACCGACTTTCAAAGGAATGATACAAATGTCTGCCAAGACCTCCACCCTGCTGGCCACCCTGCTGGCCTTGACCCTTGCTCTACCCGTTGTAGCCCAAACTGCCGGCACCGACACAGACGGTGACGGCGTGCCCGATGCTGCCGAGGCGGCGCTTGGCACCGATCCGCTGGTCGCCGACACCGACGGCGATGGCGCAAACGATCTGAAGGACGCTGATGCAACTTTCGCGCCGAATACCATGGACATGACCGGTGCCCCTGCTCCGTTTGCCATCCGCGAACTGCTGGTCGAGAACAACGTCGAACCCGGAACGAGCAAGGCAGCGCCAGACCATCTTGAGATTGCCGTTTCGAATTCGGGCGCGACGCCGCTGACCGGTTTCTCTATCTACTTCACCTTTACCGACCAGGACAGCGGCAAGGTCGACAGCATCTACCGCAAGCTGGACGGGTTCAGCGTTCCCGCCGGAGGTGAGGCGCGTATCCAGTTCGACGATGGTACCATCGCCGGGCATTTTCGGGCGAACCCTAATTCAATCTACATCACATCGCAGGCCGGAAAGGTGGTGGACGTTATGCTGAAGGCTGACGGCTTTGCCCCCGTTTCCGCGCAGATCCTGAAAGACAAGGGCGGCGCAGAGGCTGCCGACTGATCCGTGCACCCGAAAAACCAAAGGCCGCCGGACACGTTCGGCGGCCTTTTTCCTGTCCGCACGGAAGCTGGCAATCCACTCACGATGTCGGGAACTGCATGACAAACATTCAATCTGCGCGACAGGCACCCGGCAGGTCCGGTCCCCAGATTGGTGTCATGGTAGCGACGGTCGCTGCCGCCACCGAAAGGAAGACAAGATGGAAACGAAACCCAAGTCGCGCTTTGCCAGGCTGATGCTGGCAACCCTGGCCGGCACGCTGGCCCTGGGCGGGACGGTCGCCACGATGGCCCGCGCCGACTCCCATTTCGACGACTCCGCCACCGTTCAGGCGCTCGGCGCCGCGAAGCTGACGCTCGCCGATGCGATCCGCACCGCCGCGGCCGCCGGTCAGGGCATGGTCACGAGCGCCGAGTTCGAGATCAAGGACGGCAAGCCGGTGTTCGACGTGACCACCCAGAACGGCTCCGCCGAAATCGATCACCTGATCGATTCGGCAAGCGGCGCGATGCTGGCCAGCACGCCGGATGTCGAGGATGCTGACGGAGACCAAGGCACCGACGAGGCTTCGGAACTGACCGCCCTGCAGGGGGCCAAGGTGAGCCTGCTGCAGGCCGTCACCGCAGCCGAAGGCCAAGGTGGCAAGGCGCTCTCCGCCGAGTACGCGAAGAATGATGGCGCGCTCGCCATCGATGTCGAGATGGCCGATGCCTCGGGCAAGACCGTCGAGCTGAAAGTTGATGCGATGACCGGGCAGGTCATGGCCGCTGACAGCGACGCCGGCGACGAGGACGGCGAGAACGGCGAGAACGGTGAAGAACAGGAAGGCTGACCTTTCAAAATCTGCCGCCCGCCGCCCGAAACGGGCGGCGGGCTGATCCATTTGTTGTTTCCATGCCGACTGTTTTCCTTTCCAACCCCCCATGCCAAGGTGCAGATCGTGCTGGAACCGGCGACAAACCTCGGTCTGATCGTGATCGGTCGCACTTCAACGATCCTGCTTGACGGGCTGGCCGCCGCCCTCTTGCTGCCAAAGCTGGTTGGGGCGAACGTTCTCAGCGCGGACCTGGACGGACCAGGCTCTGCAGCCCTGCTCCGGTTGCGGCCGGTGATCCTGGAAAAGTCGGACGCACCGGTACGTTGGGCTGTGGTGGATTTGCGAACGTAGACGATCTCGGCAAAGGATTGGTCGAAAGATCCGACCGTCATTGCAGGACCTTCACATCGCAAACATAATCCAGTGTGAGCATTCGGGCGAGGGACGCGTGACAGTTGAACATCAACCGGCCGATCTTATGGCTGAAGCTGCAGATGCGACCGGGGTCTGGCAGCGGCTGCGTAGTGCTGCCCCCTATCTGCTTGCCCTTGGTCTGTTTGCCCTGGGCCTTTATGCGCTGTATCGCCTGCTCGCGCCGGTCAATTTCGCCGATGTCGCGGCGCAGATCCGGATGACGCCGTGGACGACGATGGCGCTGGCGGCACTCGCCACGCTTGGGGGATACCTGTCGCTCGCAGGCTACGACTGGTCGGCACCGCGCTACATCGGGAAACCGCTTCCCATCCCGGTTGTCTTGACCGGCGGGCTAATGGCCTATGCCTTCGGCAACACCATCGGGTTGTCGGCGGTGTCGGGCGGCGCGGTGCGGTGGCGGGTCTATTCGGGCCTCGGGCTCGACGGCTATGACGTCGCGATCGTCTCGACCTTCGCCGCAGTTTCATTTGGGGTCGCAGCAACAATCGTCGGCCTCGGTGCGCTGGCGATCCACCCCGGCGCGCTGGCGTCGCTCCTGCCCTTTGCGCCCTCCACGGTGCGGATCGCCGCCATAGTCCTGATCCTCGTGCAGGTGCTGCCGCTGGTCTGGGCCTCGGCCACCGGGCGCAGCCTGCGCTTTGGCCGCTTCACGCTGGACGCGCCCTCATTGCCGATCCTCGGCGGTCAGATCCTGTTCAGCCTGGGCGACATCGGCTTTTCCGCGCTGACGCTCTATCTGTTCATTCCGACCGCCGACCTCGGCTTTTTCACGTTCCTCGCCGTCTTCGCCGCCGCGACCATGGCCGGGATCGTCAGCCATGTCCCCGGCGGGATCGGGGTGTTCGAGACGGTTGTCATCGCCGCCATGCCTGCCGGCACGCCGGTGGACAAGGTCGCGGCGGCGCTGCTGCTCTATCGCCTGGTCTACTACCTTCTGCCGTTCCTGATCGCCCTCGTCGTGCTGGCGATCTACGAGGGCTGGCGGGCCGCAGGCGGCCGGATCGCTGGCGGCAGGATCGGTGCCGTGCTGTCGACCATGGAGCCCGCCTTGCGCGCCGTCGCCCCGGTGGCCCCGCTGGCGCTTGCCGCGATGGTGTTCGGATCAGGATTGTGGATGAGCCTTTCGGCGCTGCTGCCCCTCGCATCTGACGCCGCCGAGGCTGCCGAGGCCCTGTTTCCCCTCGCGTTCGTCGAAGGCTCTGCGCTCTTGTCGAGTGCCCTTGGAGCCGCACTGATCCTTCTGTCCCTTGGCGTCCTGCGGCGCAGTGCGGGGGCTTTCTGGCTGACGGTTGCTGCACTGTCAGCGGGCATCGCGGTGGCGCTTGCCCAAGGTCTCGACTGGGAACGCGCGCTGGCCCTGCTGATCGCCGTTGGGTTGCTGTTGCCGTTCCGGCGCAGCTTTCACCGCCGCACGACGCTGACGCACGCCGCCTTTGCACCGGGCTGGATTGCATTGGTGCTGGCCACGGTTGTGGGCTTTGGCTTCGTGCTGTTCTTTGCCCATAAGGGGACGCCCTATGCGCATGATCTGTGGTGGCAATTCGCCGTGGATGCGCGCGCACCCCGTGCTCTGCGCGCCGGTCTCGTTGCCAGCCTGATCGTCGGGCTTGCCGCACTGTGGTTGCTTTTGCGCGCACCCGCCACCCGGATCCGATTGCCCAACCCTGCGGACCTTGACCGTGCCGAGGCAGTCATCGCCTTGACCGACACCCCCGATGCGGGCTTTGCCCTGACCGGCGACAAGGCGCTGGTATTCTCGGATGACGGGCGTGGCTTTGTCATGTTCGGTACCTCAGGCCGCTCTTGGCTTGCCTACGGCGGGCCGGTTGGCCCGCCGGATGCCGGGGAGGAAGCCGCCTTCGCTTTCGTCGATGCAGCACGTAGCAGCGGAGCCAGGCCGGTGTTCTACGAACTGGGGGCCGAAGATGTGCCGCTGATGCTCGACCTTGGCCTTTCGCTGCACAAGATGGGGGAGGAGGCTGTCGTCGATCTCTCAGCTTTTTCCCTTGACGGTCCGGATCGCAAGAAGCTGCGCGCCGCCCATGCCCGCGCCGTCCGGGATGGCTTGACGCTGGACATCTCACTGCCCCCGCATGCCGAAAGCCTGATCGCCGATCTGCGCCGTATCTCGGACGATTGGCTTGGCGCCAAGAACGCGCGCGAAAAGGGTTTTTCGGTCGGCCGTTTCGATCCGGTCTGGCTGAACCGCTGGGCCCTGGCTTTGGTGCGGCACGGTGGCAAGATCGTAGCTTTCGCCAATGTCCTTGCCGCCGGTGCTGGGAAAGCGGCGACCGTCGATCTGATGCGCCACGCCAGTGACGCCCCAGCGGGCACGATGGAATTCCTGTTCATCGATCTGATGCTGCAGCTCAAGGCCGAAGGTTGCCTGACGTTCTCACTTGGAATAGCACCGCTGTCAGGTCTGGCCCCGGATCGCAGCCACCGGCTCTGGGACAGGTTCGGCGCGATGATCTATCGCCACGGCGGCAACTTTTACAATTTCGAGGGCCTTCGCGCCTTCAAAGACAAGTTCGACCCGGACTGGCATCCCCGCTACCTCGCGGCACCATCGGCCTTGCCGCCGCTGTTGCCGCTCGCAGACGCGGCACGCCTGATCAGTGGTGGAAATGCCGGCAGACCGGCGTCACAGTCGTGACGCGTTAGGTGGCCTGTTTGGAAGCACTGCGCCTGAAAAGGGCGCTCACTTGCGCTGGATGCAAACGGCCCGAGCGTAGGTTTTCACATCACCATCGATCGGCTCCGCCATTTCGGCCGCCAAGCTCGTCGCCGCAGCCTCACACAGCTCAAGCGATTTGAAACTCATCGTGGATGGTGCGGAGGTCTCAGTCGGCGCTTCATTCACAACCCACATCATAGAAAACACCAGTGTCCACGTCATTCGTGACTCCTATTTGTTCCGACACGCATCGACGCCAAACCTGTCTCGCCGGATTCGGTGTCCTGTCCCAGAGCCAACCTACACCAATGTGCCTGTGGCAAAGATTGCATCTTTGTCATGTTCGCGAAAGCTGCTTGAGAGCACGATCCCCTATCTCAGTTGCATCGACAAAAGGAGATGAAAAATGTTCGACAAGGTACGACTGTTCGCGGCCCGGGCGTTGTTTGTGTTCGTCGTCGCAATGAGCCTCGGGTTCGGCCTCCTGATCGCAGGTATGGCCGCCATCCTGGGGGTCCTGATGATCGCCGCGTTCCGGATCGCAATGATCGGAGCGGGCCGTGAGGCCCGCGACGCGGCAGCGGACGCAGAGCAAACCCCGCGAGCAGCGGCTGATCCGGCCGCACAACCCGCATGACGTAATCTGCACCGTGTCTACGCGGTGCAGGTTTCGCCGTCGGCGCTATTCGCCTATTCGGAAAGGCAACCCGTTTCCTATGTCAAATTGGTCCCCCTCCATGAAACTTCTCCTGATCGAAGACGACAAGACAATCGCCGACTATGTGCTTGGCGGCCTGCGGCAGGAGGGGCATGTCGTTGACCATGTGGTGGACGGGCGCGATGCCATGGGCCAGGCGATGGCGGGCAGCTATGACGTGATGATCGTGGACCGCATGCTGCCCGGCCTCGACGGGCTGTCACTGGTCAGGGCACTTCGGGCGGCCAAGGTGATGACTCCGGCCATATTCCTGACGGCGCTTGGCGGCGTCGATGACAGGATCGAGGGGCTGCAGGCTGGCGGCGACGACTACCTCGTCAAACCCTTCGCCTTTGGCGAATTGTCGGCTCGCATCGGCGCACTTGCCCGCCGTCCCGTACCGCAAGCTACGGAAACCGTGCTGTCGGTCGGCGATCTGCGAATGGACCTGATCCGCCGCAGGGTCACCCGTGACGGCACCGAGATCGACCTCTTGCCGCGCGAGTTTGCCCTGCTTGAGCACCTGATGCGGCGCAAAGGGCGGGTGCAGACCCGCACCATGCTGCTGGAGGCCGTCTGGGACATCAGCTTTGACCCCCAGACCAACGTTGTCGAAACCCATGTCTCGCGTCTTCGCGCCAAGGTGGACCGGCCCTTCGACCACGAACTGATCCGCACCGTCCGGGGTGCAGGCTACAAGATCGAAGGCTGATACAATGGCCGCCCGCACGATGGACCTGCTCCGTTCAACACCCGTCCGGCAGGCGCTTGGCATCGTCGCCCTGATGGCCGTGATCAGCGTCAGCACCACAGGCGTCGCCTACCTCCGGATCCGTGAAGGCCTCGAAGAGACAATCCTCGCCTCGCTCGACCAGTCGGTGGCGAGCTTTTCGACCGCTCGGACCGCCGCTGATCTGCGGGGCCAGGTTGCGGCCGAAGCAGCGGTCGCCGACGCTGAACTTCGGATCATCGTGCTGATTTCGTCAGACGGACAGATGGTAGGTAATGCTGTCGCCCGGCTGGAGAACGGCGTGCCCGAGGTCCTGCCTTTGTCCGAAGACCGGCAGTTGTCCGACCACGGCTACGAGTTTCAGGTGATAGCGGATGGGCGCGGCACTCTAATTCTCGGCGAAAGCCGCGAAGCCATCGACGAGATGGGCGAGGTCTTTGCGTTCCTGATCGGGCTAAGTGTCTTGCCGACACTGATCCTGTCGCTGGCGGCGGCACTGGTCATCGCGTCGAGAAGTGCCAGGCGCGTGGTCTCCATCGAAGATACCCTTGCCCGACTGACAAAAGGCGACCTGCAGGCGCGGGTTGCCGAGAACCCGGCGCGGCAGGACGATCTGTCGCGCATCGCCGGCGGGCTGGACCGCATGGCGCAGGCACAGGAGCAGTCGGTCGCGGCGCTGAAACAGGTGTCGGCAGACATCGCCCATGACCTGAAGACACCGATCCAGCGCATCGCCGTGCTCATGGCTGACCTGCGCGACCGGGTCGTCGACGGGTCACCCGAAGCCGACCTAGCCGAGCGGGCCGTCGCCGAGTCCGACAGGGCAGTCGGGGTGTTTCAGTCACTGTTGCAGATTGCCCAGATCGAGGGCGGCAGTCCGAAGGCAAGATTTCGCCCGGTTGACCTTGCAGGCGTGATCGCGACATTTGCCGACATCTACGGCCCGGCGGCGGAAGACGGCGGCCACAAGTTGATGGTCGATCTGCCGTCGGATCAGCCGGTTCTGGTTCAGGGCGACAAGGACCTTCTTGGGCAGGTCGTGGCCAACCTGATCGAGAACGCCCTGCGGCACACCCCTGGAGGCTCGACAATCCTTCTTGCCATAAGCGAGACGGGGGACAAGGCCACCCTCTCTGTCACTGACAACGGCCCAGGTATTCCGCTAGCGGAACGCGACCTTGTCCTGCGTAGGCTCTACCGTCTTGAACGCAGCCGAACCACGCCGGGCAACGGGCTTGGTCTGGCCCTGGTAGCCGCGGTTGCCGATCTGCACGACGCCACTCTGGCCCTTTCTGGTGCGGCACCCGGACTGGCCGTGACCCTCACCTTCGCCAAAACCACCCCACCGCCGATCTAGAACGGCTTTCCTCCCAAAGGTCCCTCGATGAACAACCGCCGCCGCGCCCTGTGGGTCGCGACCGGGCTCTGCATGCCCGTTCTGATCCTTGCTTCCTTCCTGGCCTGGCTGCAGGTCTCCGGCAACTTCGCGCCAGTGGTCGAAGGGGAAGTCTATCGGTCCAACCAGCCCACGCCAGAGCGCTTGGCAGACTATCAGGCAGCATACGGCATAAGGACCGTTCTCAACCTGCGCGGAGCGGCACCGGACGAAGACTGGTATGCCTTGGAGAAACAGGCGACGGATGCGCTTGGGATGACGTTGATTGACGTGCCGCTGTCGTCGACGCAGGAGCTTTCCGATCAGGATCTGCGGCAGTTGGTCGATATCCTGCGAACCGCCGAAAAACCCATCCTCATTCATTGTCGGTCCGGAGCGAACAGGACCGGCCTTGCTGCTGCCATCTATCTGGCGGCCATCGAACAAATTGGAACCAATACCGCCGGACAGCAACTTTCCGTGCGCTACGGACACGTTGCCGTGCCCTATCGGCCAGAGACTTCTGCCATGGACCGATCATGGGAGAGGTTTCGGAAATTGAGCATTGCGCCAGAGAACGGGGAAAAATTGCGCAGAGTTGTCTCTGAACAAGAACATCGATTTCGCAGACCCGACGTACAATTTGATCGATAGACCGGTTCCTCTTTGGGGAGCCTGAATTTCTTCCTTGAAGTTCACGATGTCAATCTTGTCCACTCGTTGCGCTTGACATGTTACCACGGTTACATCAATAGTGTGTTCATGAGTGAAGTTCACTGGCTTCTGCTGACCTACAAGGTCCCACCCGAGCCCGCCGCACGGCGGATCGCCGTCTGGCGCAAGCTGAAGGGAATGGGTGCCGTCTATCTGCAGAGCGGTGTCTGCCTGCTCCCCAGGACGGACGATCACGTCCGCCGCCTCAAGATGCTCGAGAACGACATCGCGGAGGCCAAGGGCGAAGCGGTAATCTTGCAGACGGTCGCACTCGACCTTGCGCAGGAGCAGAAGGTGATCGACCGCTTCAAGGCGGAGCGGGACGAAGCCTACGTCGAGTTCCTCGACAAATGCGACGACTTCGCGCGGGAGGTCGCGAAGGAAGTCGCCGCACAGCATTTCACCTATGCAGAGCTCGAAGAGAACGATGTCGATCTGAAGAAGCTCCAGGGCTGGCTGACGAAGATCCGGAAGCTTGATTTCTATGGCGCGACGCGCGCTGCGGAAGCCGAAGAACGTCTCAAGGGTTGCGAAGCAATCCTCGACGATTACGCAAAGCGCGTGTTCGACGCGCATGACGAGAACAAGTGAGGTAAATCATGCCTGTTGCGCCGATCATCCCCCTAACGCTGGTGGTGAGTGCGGTCGGCCTCGCCGCGCTGGTTCGGCCAGCGCTGCGTTCCCGGATTGATCGCGCCTTTGTCCTCCTGCAGCTTTGGCATGATCGTCAACGCCAGCGGGCAGTGCTCCGCTCCCTCGACGACGACCGGTTGAGAGACATTGGCCTGACGCGCGCTGCTGCCGAGCGCGAAGGGCGATGCCATGACTGAAGCGGCGCCAAAGGCGGCGACCGCAAGCGGGATCGAGGGCCGCGCGGTCTGGCGTCGCCTGCCCGCCGGGATCTGGGCGCTCGGCTTCGTGTCGATGCTGATGGATATCTCATCCGAGATGATCCACGCGCTTCTGCCGGTCTATCTGGTGGTCGGCCTTGGGGCTACGGCGCTGACCGTCGGCATCATCGAGGGTATCGCCGAAGCGACCGCCGCGATCACAAAGGTGTTTTCGGGAGCGCTAAGCGACCGGATCGGGCGACGCAAGGAGTTGGCGGCCATTGGCTATGGTCTTGCCGCGCTGACGAAGCCGATCTTTCCGATCGCCCCTTCCATCGGCTGGCTGGTCGCGGCGCGGTTCATCGACAGGGTCGGCAAGGGCATCCGGGGTGCGCCACGCGATGCCCTGGTGGCAGACATCGCCCCGCCCGAACTGCGCGGCGCAGCTTTCGGCCTGCGCCAGTCGCTGGACACGGTGGGCGCGTTCCTCGGTCCGCTTCTGGCCATCGGGTTGATGTGGCTCTTTGCCGGAAATTTTTCTGCGGTTTTCTGGGTGGCGGTCATTCCTGCTTTTGGGGCCTTGGCGCTCATCCTTCTTTTTGTGCATGAACCACCGCGTCCGACAGGACTGCGAAAGGTGCGGAACCCGCTGAACCGGCGCGAACTGGCCGGCTTGGGCAGGGCTTACTGGTGGATTGTGGCAGTCGCCGCCGTGTTCACCCTGGCGAGGTTCAGCGAAGCGTTCCTGATCCTACGTGCACAGGAGGCGGGACTGTCGGTGATGCTGGTTCCACTGGTTCTCGTAGTTTTGAACATTTCGTATGCCCTTTCCGCCTATCCGGTCGGATCGCTGTCGGACCGTTTCGACCGGGTAGCCATCTTGGTCATCGGTCTCGCGTTTCTGATCGGTGCAGACCTGTCGCTCGCCCTTTCTTCTGGGCTGTTCGGCATTCTCGCTGGCGTCGTCCTTTGGGGGCTGCACATGGGATTTACCCAAGGCCTTCTTGCCACGCTGGTTGCCGATTGCGCACCGCCGGAATTGCGGGGAACAGCTTTCGGGATGTTCAACCTTGTCACCGGTGTTGCGCTGCTCGCCGCAAGTGTTCTGGCGGGGTTTCTGTGGGAGGCTTTCGGGGCGCAGTGGACATTTCTGGCTGGAGCCGGACTCGCAGCGCTCACGATGGTCGGGCTTTTTGGAACAAGAGAACTCGTTCGCGGCGAAGTTGACGAACGCCGCCACGAATGACGGAGTCTTTGCGAAATCAGAGTTGTCGCCTACTCGACAAGTCGATTGATCAACCCGCATTTAATCCAGAGTCATTTCTTTGAACATTGCCCGGAAACGCAAAGAGTTCATGAAAGGTCCGTCAGCCGCGAATTAACTGAATCGAGCAACTTGCATTTGTGTTGAATCCTGACAAACAGAAGGCGATTATATACTTTACAAAGCACGGTAGCCCGTGCAGTGTCGGGTGAAGGAGATCGCAGCCATGCAGCTTTTCGAGTTCACGACCGGGACCTCAGCAGACGCGAACGTATCGTTCTCGCGTCTGGATGCGTTGCAGATCATGCCGATCCTGCACAACGAAAAGTATTGATAGCCTTCCGATTTGCAGTTGACCTGCCCACAGTCCACAACGGCGCAATCCTCCGGCAAGAAATCCTGCGGAAAGTGTGCGAGCAACTTGCGCCGCTTCAAACCCGTTTTCAGCATATCGCCGATCAATCGCGCTCATAGCGATCAGATCATCATCCGTCAGAGTATCCGCCATGAACCTCACCGATCCGATCTTCACTGACGTTGACGCCGCCCGAGCCTACCTTGAGGCGCAGCGTTGGGCCGATGGCGTGTCCTGCCCGCACTGCGGTGGCACGGAAAAATGCGCTCGGATCGAAGGCAAGAAGCACCGTCCCGGCCTGTTCCAGTGTGGCGATTGCCGCCAGCAGTTCACCGTCACCGTGGGCACTGTCTTTGAACGTTCCAAGGTGCAGCTGAACAAGTGATCTGGTTCGGATGAACGTCAAATTCCTGCGCTAGCTCGATCATCGTCTTCTCACCCTTGATCGCGGCCACCGCCACTTTCGCCTTGAATGCCGGGCTGTGGTTCCGGCGCGGTCGTCTTCCCATGGTCTTTTCCTCGCTCGCAGCATCATGCTGCTGTTGCGCGGAAAATCCACTTATCCCGGCTGTTCAGATTTCCGCAGCCATCTCTCTGGCAACCCACACCCTCAAGCGCACCGGGTCCTATGAACAGGCGATTTATGCCATTCAGGATACGCCAGACATGGTTGCACAGCACTACGGCCGGTTCCTGCCGCAGGACAAATCCGAGATTGCGGCACGGATCCTGAACCAGCTCTGGGAAGCTGCCTGATCAGATAAGGGAGGGCTGCGGGTCCGGACATGTCCTGATCCACACGCCCAAAGCAGAAAGCGGCACGTCTTAGTGGCAAGCGATAGTGGCAGAAACTAGCTTTTGCGTAGATTTTTCCGATGGAACAGAATATGTTGCTCCGCACTCTTAGTGGCACTCAGGAGGCCGCTTGACGTACATCGTGGCCCCATCGCGGATCGAGCCTGCCCGGCTCGAAGATGGCATCCCGCTTGACCTGGTCGAGACGGCAAACCGGCTGATCCAAGCGTCGCGCGGTTTGGGTCGCAATTTGCCTGCCCGTACCTTGGCCGATTTGGCCGCGATGGTGCGGATGATGAACAGCTACTATTCCAACCGCATCGAGGGCAACAACACCCGCCCGCGCGACATCGAACGCGCACTCGCCGGTGACTTTGACGCCGATCCAGGACGTCGGGCGCTGCAGCAGGAACATGCGGCCCATGTCCGCCTGCAAGAAGAGATCGACCGCTGGGCGGTGGAGGGCACGCTCGCAGATCCGAGTGATCCGTTGTTCATTAAGTGGCTGCACGAAGCCTTCTATGAAGGTGCCACTGAAGAGATGCTGACGCTGCGCCATGGGGGCCAAGCAGGGGAATCGCATTTGGGATTTGACCTGATCTGAGGGGTGTTGCGGTTTGCGTGGGGATGGGGTCTTGGACGGGGATCGCCGTTCTGGAGCCCGTTGCCCGCATGGACATCTTCCTCGCCGCCTTC
>JBQTJI010000130.1:0-31382 GCA_052387255.1 Gemmobacter sp.
GCGGCGGCGTTTTCCGGCATGTGAACCTGCTGGTCCCCGCCAAGAACCCCCGCGCCGTCACCGGCTGGATCATCATGGAACCCGTCCACACCCCGCCGATGTCCGGCTCGAACGCCATCTGCGTCGCCACTGTGCTGCTCGACACAGGCATCGTCCCCATGACCGAACCCGAAACCCGCTTCACGCTGGAAGCGCCCGGCGGACTGGTCGACGTGGTCGCCACCTGCCGGAACGGCAAGGCGCAGTCGATCCGCGTCACCAACCACCCCAGCTTTGCCGCCCACCTTGGCGCACAGATCGAGGTCGCGGGCCTCGGCACCCTCACTGTCGACACCGCCTATGGCGGCGACAGTTTCGTGCTGGTCGATGCCGCCACACTCGGCTTCGCCCTGACCCCCGACGAGGCCGCCGACCTCAGCCGTACCGGAATGCTGATCCGCCAGGCCGCCACGGAACAGCTTGGCTTCGCCCATCCCACCAACCCCGACTGGCGGCACATCAGTTTCTGCCAGTTCACCGCCCCGGTCACGAAGGTGGACGGCATCAGGACCGGCCTCAACACCGTGGCCATCGAACCCGGAAAACTCGACCGCTCGCCCTGCGGCACCGGCTGTTCCGCCCGCATGGCCGTCCTGCACGCCCGTGGCGAGTTGCGCGTGCATGAACCCTTCACCGGCCTGTCGATCATCGGCAGCCGGTTTCACTGCCGGATCGAGGGCGTCACCGACCTGGCCGGAACCCCCGCCATCATCCCCAGCATCGAAGGCCGCGCCTGGATCACCGACACGCGCCAGTTGATGCTCGACCCCGACGATCCCTGGCCCGGCGGCTACCGCGTCGGCGACACCTGGCCTTCGCGCAAGGTTCCTGATGTGGGCCTCGTCGGTCGCTGAAGGCCCGTTCGTTCCACAGCGCGAACAGGCATTGGTCAGGCGAAATCCGGTTGCCGGTTCATCGTTTCCCGCAGGCCGCAATCAATCCTGCGGCGGCGCGGTGCCGTGTGATCAGCGCGCCGTGGACCGTGGCGGGATGGTCGGCCGACGTCGCCTCGCCCGCGAACCACAGCTTTCCGGCCCAGTCCGGGCCGAAAAGCGCCATGCGGTCTTTCCGGGTTGCTCCTACGGCGACATACGAATACGCGCCCATGGCGAAACGGTCCTGCCGCCAGCGGCTGACCTGGCCACCCAAGAGCGCGGGGACGGCGCTTCCGAACATTGTCCGCAGCGCACCAACCGCCGAATCCATGGTGGCGAGATCATCCAAGGTTTCGATATCTTCGGCGACACGGGCGGCGTTGAAACCGACGATCAGCGACTGGCCGGTAGCAGGCAGATAGCTGGTCCAATCGGCCCAGAGGTTTTCGACCGGACCGAGAAAGTCGATCCAGTCCAGATCGGCGGGCCAGAAGGCCCGGTCGAACCGCAGGACGCATTTGTTCAGCAGGCCCATGCCAAGCGTGTTGATGGCCCGCTGGCGCCCATTGCCCAGCGTTTCCGCAAAGCGGACGGTGCCCGATTGCAGGACGCCCAGCGGCAGGGTGACAAGGGCACAGTCGCCGCCGTGGGTGCCGCGCGTCGTGGTGACCTTGACGCCACCAGGGGTGGGCGCGATGGCGGTGACAGGTTCGTCCAGCCGCAGGTCCAGGCCACGGGCGAGATTGTACAGGATCGGGCCGAAGCCGGGGGTGACCACCGCCTCGTGGCCAGGAAAGTCCGCACCGTCGTCGAAATTCCACGCGGACAGGCGACTCCAGTCGCCGGAATATTCGTGCTCAATCCGGGTGTTGATCGCCAGCCGCGCGACACGGCGGTCATCGGGGCCCAGCCTGCACCATTCCCCTGACGCCTCGATTGCAGCCCGTAGCGACATGTCGGCATCGGCATCGTCCACCCGTGCACGAGCGGCCTCGACCAGTTTCAACGCCTGCTTGGCGGCCTTGTTGAACCGGATCTTCCGACCGTCCTGATCGAGGGTCAGAGACCGGCTGTAGCTTGTCGGCGTGATCTTCGGTCCCTGCGCTTTGACCAGCGCCGTGACCGGGTTGCCCCTGGTGCCGTGAATCCAGCTGGCACCCATGTCCACTGGCAGGTCGGGCCAGAGTTGGCTGGTATGGGTGCGCCCGCCGATCCGGTCGCGCGCCTCGATCACCGTCACGCGGATGCCGGCATCAAAGAGTACACGGGCCGCGCCAAGCCCCGCCATGCCTGCGCCAAGCACCAGCACGTGCCGGGAACGGATGCCCGGATCACGCGCGGACACGATCGCCCTTCGGGTCGTAGAGCGGGGCAAGCGAGACGGTCGCCGGGACACGGGCATCATGCACGTCGATTTCCCAGCGGTGGCTGCGCAGAAAGGCAGGCGTGATGCCGTCCGGGTGCTCGATGGTGCCGAGGCCGACCGAAGCACCCAGCGTCGGCCCGAAGGCCCCGGCGCGGACATAGCCAACATCGCGGCCATCGCAGAGGATCGGCTCGTTGCCGTGCAGAAGCGGCCCCGGGTCGTGCAGCAGAACCTGCACGATCCGGCGGGTCAGGGGGCCGGTCGCCTTTTGCCGCAACAGCGCGTCGCGACCGATGAAGTCGGGTTTTCTGAAATCCACCACGAAACCGAGGCCGGCCTGCAGCGGCGTGTCGGTGTTGTCGATGTCGACGGCAAAATCACGGTAGCCCTTTTCCAGCCGCAGGGATTCCAGCGCCATGAGACCGCAGTGAACGGGGTTCACCCCCGCCGCGCCGAAGCCGTCAAGCAGTGCGTCATGCGCGGCGCAAGACATTTCTGTGGGGATGTAAAGTTCATATCCCAACTCGCCCATGTAGGTCACACGGACTACGCGGGCGGGAACCGGGCCGATGTCGAGAACGCGGCTGCCCCGGAACGGCAGCGCGGCGGTTGACAGATCCGCACCCGTCATGCCGGCCAAGATGTCGCGCGACCTGGGCCCCTGCAGCGACAGGATGGTGCAGGCGCTGGTCACATCGGACACCGCGCAGTGTTCGCCCTCGCGGGTCTGGCGGCGCAGCCAGGCGGAGGTGAAGGATTGCAGAATGTCACCGGTGACCAGCAGAAACTCGGCCTCGCCGGTGCGGGTGATCGTCAGGTCGCTGATCATGCCGCCTTGATGGTTCAGCCATTGGGTATAGACGTTCGTCCCGACGGCAACGTCGATATTGTTGGCGCTGACGCGGTTCAGCACGGCCAGCGCATCGCGGCCCTGCACCGTGAACTTGCCCATGAAGCTTTTGTCGAAAAGCCCTGCGGCGGTGCGGGTGGCGTGATGCTCGCGGGCGGAAAGCGCATGCCACGGCTGGCGGGCGTGCGAGGCGTAATCGATCTTCGGCGGCGCTGCGTCGGGCGAGAACCAGTATGGCATCTCCCACCCCAAAAGATCTTGGAAATAGGCCCCCATCGCGGCATATCGGTCGTGAAGGGCAAGGCGGCGCATGCCGCGTGCGGTCGAGTGGTGCCAGTGCGGCAGGGGGCCGAATGTGAACGTATAGCCCAGCGATTTCGGGATCCGTGCCCCAAGGAAAACCTTCGTCGCCTGATGCGGCCTGGTGCGGGCGATATCGAGGCCGGTGATGTCCTGGCTTGAGGTGCCGGTCGTCAGGAGTTCCGCCATGATATGTCCAACCCCGCCCGCCGACAGGATGCCCAGCGAATTGAGACCCGTGGCAAGGAACAGGCCATCGACCTCGGGTGCCTCGCCCACGAGGTAGGACCCGTCGGGGGTAAAGCTTTCTGGACCGCAGAAAAAGGTCTTGATCCCGGCGGTCTTCATCACCGGATAGCGGTCAAAGGCGGCTTCGAGAAAGGGCGTCATCCGCTCCCAATCGGGTGGCAGGGTCGAGAAGCTTGCGTTCTGCGGGATGCCGTTCAGGTTCCACACCGCGCCTTCCGGCTCGAACAGGCCGAACAGCATGCCGCCGCCTTCCTCGCGGACGTAGGTAAAGGTCGCGGGGTCCTCGACCACCGGCATGTCGGGGTGCATGCCAGCCAGCGGCTCGGTCAGCAGATAGTAATGCTCGGCGGCTTGCAGCGGGACCGATACGCCGATCTTTGCCCCCAGTTGCCGCGACCACATGCCGGAGGCCAGCACCACCTTGTCGGCCAGGATGGTGCCCAGCGGCGTCACCACGCCCGTGACGCGTGTTCCTTTCATGACGAAATCGGTGACCGGCGCACCTTCGACGATCCGCACGCCCCTTGCCCGCGCGCCCGCCACCATCGCCATGGTCGCATCGACCGGGTTCGCGCGGCCATCGGTGGGCGTCCAGAAGCCCGAGACGATGCCCGCCGTCTCGATCAGCGGGAACTTGGCCTTGATCTCGGCGGGCGACAGCTCGAACCGTTCCACACCCTGCGAGCGGACAAAGTTCGCGTCGCGCCTCAGCACCTCGCGGCGGGCCGCGTCGCAGGCCAGATGGATGTGGCCGCACTGGCGAAAGCCGGTGGAAAGACCGGTTTCGGCGGGCAGGTCGATGTAGAGTCGGCGGGTATACTGCTCGATCCAGATCAGCGTTTCGGTCGACATGCCACCCGAGGCGATCAGCCCCGCCGCGTGCCAGGTGGTGCCCGAGGTCAGCTTGTCGCGTTCCAGCATCACGACATCGCTGACACCAAGCTTGCCCAGGTGGTAGGCGATCGAGGTGCCGATGGCACCGCCGCCGACGATCACGATCCGGGCGTGGGTGGGCAGGCTGGTGGTCAACGCAATCTCCTTTCCGACTGTCGGTTCAGGCCGTCACGAAAACGTGCCAGGCCTTCGTGCCGATGCCAAATGACCGGGCAGATGTCGCGCCCGAGAGAACAAAGAAATGCGCTTCCGCGCCGAAGCAGAGCGCGTTGCCGTCCGGATCGTCCGCGAAAACAACATGGTAGTTCTGCACCGGCAGCAGCGACTGGAAGGCCGCCGCGTCCAGTACAAGCGGCGCAAGTTCCAGCGCTTCGGGGTCGATGCGCAACGGGTGCAGGGGGTGTGTCGGGGCAAGGCGCGATCCTTTGGTTCGGGCATGGCGGGGTCAAAGGCGGCGGATCGTGTCACCCAGTCGCACCTGCCCGTCTTGTTCGATCAGGGCATAGAGCCCGCGCAGGCGCAGCCGCAGATGCTCGGGCGTGACGATCCAGTCATAGGCGGCCCGCCCGCACCGCACCTTCCACTTGACGCAGCCGTCGTTTGGCACATCGGAAACGCGCAGGATCGCCGTCCCAACGGCAAGCCGCGTGCCAGCAGGCAGATCGGTTTCGGAAAGGGTCATGTCCACCGCGATGTTGTCGCCCGGATGTGCCACCCGGTCCCGGTCGCGCCAGACAAGGTCCAGCACGCGCCACGGCATGATCGACACTTCGATGCGCGGGTCGGGGCGGCCGTCGGGCAGCGTGAGCCAGGGTTGCGACGGGTGGTAGTCTCCCGCGACGCCCACGGCGCGGGTCAGCGTCAGCACTTCGGGAAAGGCCCGGGCGTTGGGTTTGGGCCGCGTGCACAGCAGGCGGACCACCCCGGCATTGTGCGGGGCGGCAAGTATCGCAGGCAGGGCCGCGTCCAGTTCGGCGGCGGTGACGGGGTTGGCGGGCGCGTGTGTCATTCCGTGTCCTGAACCAGAGAAGGGCGCGCCGCACCAAGCCGCTTGTGGCGCGCATCGCAACTTCCGCATCCCGAAGCGGCGGCAACTGAACTGCGGGGCGTGGTTAGGGCGTCGCCAAGGGCAAGCAGGGAAAGGGCCGCAAGACCCACGCAGAACGCCCCGGCCAAGGCGACCCGCGCGCCGCTCATTCAGCGGCCTTCGACCACATCGTCGGCGCGATCAGGCCCACATCCACCTTGTCGTGCGGCATCGGCAGGTCGATATCCACCGCCACATCAAGCTCTTGCGCATAGCGGTGCCCGGCATAGGTGGCCGCTGCGATGATCGCCGGTGCCTCGCAGTCGCCGATGCGGGCCAGGGTGAAGGGCAACGTGGCGTGGTTGCCATCGGGGCCATAGCGCAGCGCGCTGTAGAGGTCATCTATCGGCGCGCGCTGGCCGACCACGACCAGGCCCCTGGCGTCGAGCAGCCGTTCACGGTCCGAGTGAACGCAGACCAGCGTCACGGCCAGCCCGTCGAACCACGACAGCGCATGCGCCGTCAGAATCTCGATCCCGAGGCTTATCAGATGCCCCGGCACGCGCCAGCCCTCGCCCGTATTCTCGGCCCAAGGCGAAACCCGGTCGTCGGGGGTGACGAGCGTCACGTCCAGCGCGGCCGCGCGCAGGCGTTCGGCGATCACGCCGCCCATGTAATAGCCGTCCGCGTCATAGACGACCACCGGACCCTCGGGCAGGCGGCCGTCCATGATGTCGTCGGCGGTGAACACCGGCGTCGCGTCTTCGGCGACCGGCCCGAACCGCTTGCCACCGAACAGGTCGCGCCGCCAGCGGGCACCGGTGGCGATCACCACATGATCGGCCCCGAAATCCCGCACATCTTCAGGCGTCAGGCGGCTTTCGCGGAAGACTTCCACATTCGGCATCTTGGCGATCTGCCCTTCGCGCCAGTCGCGGACCCGGATGTATTCGCGCATGCCGGGCAGCGCCGCCTCGCGCACCACCCGCCCCCCCAGCACACGCCCCGCCTCGGCCAAAGCCACGCGGTAGCCGCGGGCACCAAGGGCGCGAGCGGCCTCCAGCCCCGCCGGACCTGCGCCCACGACCAGGACCAAGGCGTCAGACCCGCGTTTGGCAATCTTCTCGGGGTGCCAGCCCCGCCGCCATTCTTCGCCCATCGTCGGGTTCTGCGTGCAGCGGATCGGCAGGGCCAGGCTGTCTCCGGAATAGCAGACGTTGCAGCCGATGCATTCGCGGATGTCGTCGATGCGGCCCTCCTCGATCTTCTTCGGAAGGAACGGATCGGCGATCGAGGGCCGCGCCGCCCCGATCAGATCGGTCAGCCCTGACTTTACCCATCTGGCCATCGTGTCGGGCGAGGTGAAGCGCCCGACCGTCACCACCGGCTTTGTCGTCACCGACCGCACCCAGCGCATGTAGGGTTCAAGCGCGCCTTCCCTGACAAAGCGCGAGGCCCCCATTTCGTAGGAATAGTCGGAGATGTTGATGTCCCAAAGGTCCGGCATCTCGGCCAGCATGGCGAACATCTCGTGCCGCTCTCCGAATACGGGCTGGCCGTCCTCGCCCACCTCGGCATCGGCGGCAAAGCGGACGGCGACGGCGCAGCGGTCGCCGACAGCTTCTTTTGTCTCGGCAATCAGTTCGCGGACGAGGCGGCTGCGGTTTTCGAGCGACCCGCCGTATTCGTCGGTCCGCGTGTTGGTTGCCGGATCAAGGAAATGCGCCAGAAGATAGCCGTGGGTGGCATAGACATAGACGATGTCAAACGCGGCGGCCTTCGCGCGGAGGGCAGCATTCCGGTGCCAGCGACGGAGGTTCCTGATATCCTCCTTGTCCATGGCGCGCGACTGGAAAGGATGGCCGACGTCGTTCGGGCGGCTGGCCACATCCATCGACACCAGCCGCGAGGCCAGATTGGCGCTGCGCGACCCGCTGAACCAAAGTTCGGCCCCGGCCAACGCGCCGTGGGCATGGACCTTGTCGGTCATCAGCCGATGGTTGCGCACGTCGATGTCGTCCCAGAGCGTGGCCGAGATGTGCAACTGGTCGTCCGACGCCGGGTGGATCGAGCAGTACTCGGTATTGACCACGCCCCAACCACCCTCGGCCTTCGCTCCGCGCATCTCGGCAACGGTGCGGGGGCGCACCCAGCCCATGCCGGTGCAATGCGGCACTTGGTAGAAGCGGTTCTTCGTCGTCACCGGCCCAAGGCGGACAGGTTCGAACAGGATGTCATAGCGGGGATCACGGGCCATCGTTCAGGCTCCTCTGCGTGGCAGACTTGCCCTGTGCGCGCGCGGCGACCATTTGCAGGCCATTGAAATGGCGAGGAAACAGTGCAGAAAGATGCTCGATCGCGCGTTGTCGGCAGGCCAGCCGCCTGAAATCGGCGGGGTAGAGCAGGTGATTGAGCCAAAGGCCGTCATAGAAGGCCTCAAGCCCCAGCGCCGTCTGCCTCGGGTCGCGCGGCGGGCCGGGGTCGTCCTGCTCGAGGTGTTCAATCAGGTCCATCGTCGCCGCCAGCCGTGCGTCGTCCGTGGCTTCGACCACCCGGCGATAGATGGCGCGCGCGCCGGCATCGCCCCAGAAGGCGAACCAGACCGCCAGCGTCCTGGGGTTGCAACTGCGCGCGTGGAAGCGTGCATCCACAAGGCCGACCAGACGTTCTGCCGGGGTCAGCGATGCATCACCGGCGCAGTCCTGCCACAGCCCACGCTCGACGTCGGCCAGATGCTGCAAGACCGCCTCGAACAGCCTTTCCTTGTTCTCGAAGTAGAAGTTCGCCAGCCCGAGCGAGGTGCCTGCGATCTCGGTCACTCGGGCGATGGTGGTGCCCGACAGCCCATGTTCGGCGATGGAGGTGATCGTGGCCTCGATCAGCGCCCGACGCCGCGCCACCTTGGCCTGGGCGCGACGGGTCTGCGGCTGTTCGGGGGTGGTGGCGTCATCCTGCGTCATTTGCGATCCATCAAAGGAATGGCGGGGTCAGTCGGGGTCCAGAACGGTCATCGCCTCGGGTCCCCAAGTCAACCAGACCGGGCGACCCTCGCTGCCGTCCCAAGGATCATCGCCGCGATGCGCGACGGCCGACACCGCCACGGGTGCCGCCCGGCCCGCAACGGCGATGTGCAGGATCTGCCGGCCGCCCAAGTACTGGCGGGTCTGCACCCGGCCGGGGACGGCAGGCAGGGCCAGACCGGGGTCGGTCGGCGACAGCCCCAGGCTTTCGGGCCGCATCGCGATCAGCACCCGGTCGCCATCACCGAAAGGCCCGGCCTGTCCATTCAGCGCCTGCCGCCCAAGGCCTGCGATATCAGCCTCGCGTGTAGCCCCGTGCCCGTGGACCGTGGCGTCAAAAAAGTTCATCGTGCCGACAAAGGCCGCGACCTGCCGGTTCTTTGGATGGTCATACAGGTCGGCGGGCGCGCCGACCTGTATGACAGCGCCGTTCGCCATGACCGCCACACGGTCCGACAGGGTCAGCGCTTCTTCCTGGTCATGGGTGACAAGGACAAAGGTGATGCCCAGCAGCCGCTGCAAGCCGCGCAGTTCCAGTTGCATCTGCTCGCGCAGCTGCTTGTCCAGCGCGCCCAGGGGTTCGTCCAGCAGCAGCACCTTGGGCTTCAGGATCAGGGCGCGGGCCAGCGCCACGCGCTGCATCTGCCCGCCCGAAAGCTGGCTTGCCTTGCGCGCGCCGTAGCCTGGCAGCGCGATCATCTCCAGCATCTGGCCCACCATCCGGGTCTGCTCGGCCTTGGGCAGGCCCAGCCGTTGCAGGCCGTAGGCGATGTTGTCGTGGACGTTCAGGTGCGGGAAGATCGCATAGTTCTGAAACACCATGTTGATCGGGCGCAAGTGCGGCGGCGTGTCCTGTATCTCTTGTCCGTCGATCTGGATCGTGCCCGAGGTGACGCCCTCGAACCCCGCGATCATACGCAAAAGCGTGGTCTTGCCCGACCCGGATGCCCCTAGAAGCGAAAAGAACTCGCCCTCCCGGATGTCCAGCGACACGTCGCTGACCGCCCTGACCCGGCCGAAGGACTTGGTGACGTTACGGACAGAGATCATCGGCCAGGCTCCGATGCCACGGGCTGACCGATCCGGGCCAGTCGGAGACTAGCAAATATCAGCGCAAAGCTGAACACCAGGATCAGCGTCGCCAACGCCAGAAGCGACGGAAAATCCTGCGGAAAGCGCAGCTGGCCCCAGATGTACATCGGCAGCGTCGATTGCGCGCCGCTGAGGAAGAAGGCCATGAAGAACTCGTCGAACGAGATGGTGAAGGTCATCAGCAGGCATGCGAGGATGCCGGGAAAGTTGCAGGGCAGCGTCACCCGCCAGAAGGTGCGCAAGGGCGGCTCGCCCAGGTCGGCCGAGGCCTCTTCCAGCGACCGGTTGAACCCGATGAAGCGTGGCAGAAGGACCGAGATCGCGTAGGGCAGGCAGATCACCATGTGGCCAAGCGTGACCGTCACCAGCGACAGCGTCACCCCCAGGCGGTGCAGTAGGGTCAGGAGCGCCACGCCCAGGATCAGCCCCGGCAGCACCAGGGGCAGCATGATGAAGCTGACGGCGGGCACCTTGCCCGGCATCCGGTAGCGCGCGATGGCGAGCGCCGCCGGGACAGCGATCAGGGTGCAGAGCAGGCTGACGAATGTCGCGACCTTGATGCTGTTCCAGAACGCCTGTTGCAGCGGCGCGCGCTGGAACAGATCGACATACCAGGCGAAGGTGAACCCCTCGAGCGGGAATTTCACATAGATGCCGGAATTGAACGAGAAGATCGGGATGAACAGGATCGGAAGGTACAAGAACACTGCAAAGGCCGCGGCATAGATGGCCAGCGCGCGGTTGGGTTGGTAAAATCCGGTGTATCGTGCCATCCGCGCTACCTCTGGACCAGCCGGTTCAGCAGGGCGAACACCAGCCCCGCCATCGCGATGGTCAGCATGATCACCACGGCCAGCGCGGCACCTGCCGGCCAGTTGTTTATGGGGCCGAACATCGCCAGCACGAGGTTGCCCACCATCATGCCGTCCGGCCCGCCGACCATGGCAGGGGTGATGTATTCGCCCATCGTCGGGACAAACATCAGGATGAAGGCAGCCACCACCCCCGGCAGCGACAGCGGAAAGGTGATGCGCCGGAACCGCCGGAACGGCCCGTCGCCCAGGTCGGCAGCTGCTTCCAGATAGGACCGGTCGATCTTTTCCAGGCTGACGTAGATCGGCAGAATGGCAAAGGCCGCCCACGAATGTGCCAGCACGATGGTCACCGCCGTCTGGCTGTATAGCAGCGCGGCCACCGGTTCCGACACGATGCCAAGTCCGATCAGCGCAGTGTTCAGCACGCCCTCATAGCCCAGCACCACCTTCCAGGCGAAGACGCGCAAGAGGTAGCTTGTCCAGAACGGCAGAGTCATCACGATCAGCCACAGCGCCTTGTTGCGGTGCGTGTGGAAGGCCACATAGTAGGCCATTGGATAGACCAGCAGCACCGTGATCAGCGTGCAGGTCAGCGAAATCGTCAGCGTCCGAAGGATCAGCACGCGAAACATCGGGTTCTCGGCCATCGCGGCATAGTTGCCCAGGCCCGGTGTCTGGTCGATGTCATAGCCCGACAGCGACCAGGTGCTCATCGTCAGCGTCATGCCCAGCGGAAACAGGATCGTCACTGCCATCAAGATCAGGGCTGGCGCCAGCAGCAGATGTCCGCGCCAGCCTTCATTGCGGTGCAGAAAGCGCGTCAGCGCGCCGGGGCGGGCAAGGGTGCCCGCCCGAAGGGTTGCCGTCATGACCGGACCCGCGTTTTCTGCCCCGCCCGCCATGCCCTAGAACCCAAGCTTGATCTGCTCCCAGGTCGAGGTCATGCGCTGATCCCATTCTGCCGATTGCGGAATGCCGAAATGGCCGGCTTGCAGGATTTCCAGCGGATTGCGCGATAGGCCGTAGGTGGCCAGTTCATCATCGGTGAACTGGTCAAAGGCCTTGCGGTTGGCTGGTCCATAGCCAGAGTTGCGAATCTGGACGATCGAAGCGGACAAGCTGATCAGCGAATCCAGGATGTCATAGGCGCTGTCGAGATTGGGCGCGTCCTTGTGCAGCATCTGCCCGCAAACCCAGGTCAGCGCGCCTTCCTTGGGCTTGGCGAACTTCACCGGCACGCCTTGCCCGGTCAGGCTGACGACCGAACTGTTCCAGGCCATGCAGGCCACCAGTTCGCCCGCCGCGAGGGCCGTGTCGGTCGAGGTCGTGTCGTCCGAATAGACCCGGATAAGCGGGCGCTGTTCGCGCAGCACCGCCGAAATCTTCTCGAATGCAGCGTCGGTGTGGATCTGGTCGTACGGCACGCCCGCCTTGATCGCGGCACACCACCAGGCGTCGCCGCCACCGGCCAGCATACCAAGCCGCCCGGCATAGCGCTTGTCCCACAGCATGTCCCAGCTTTCCTCGCCCTCGACCTCGAACATGTCGGTGCGGTAGGCGACCGAGGTCTGGCCCCATTCCCACGGCACCATCCAGGGCTTGCCGTCCTTGACGTTGTAGGAAACGTCCCAGAGTTCCGGCATGACGTCGGCCCAGTTCGACAGGCGCGAGGTGTCGATGGGCTGGAACAGGCCGGTTTCCGACCAACGCGGCACATCCGACAGGCAGGGCATGGCGATGTCGGCAACAAAACCGGACTGCAGCTTGGTCAGCGCTTCTTCTGCCGAGCCGTAGGTGGCAAAGTTCGGCAACTCGCCCCGCTTGGCCACGTATTCGTCGAAATAGTCGGGAATGTCGAACCCGCCCCAGGTGAACCAGGTCGCGTGGTCCTCGGGCGCGGCATGGGTCCGGCGCGGCAGGACTGGTACCATCACGGTGCCGATGCCGATGGAAAACAACGCCCGGTTGAGGGCACGACGGCTGAGCTTGCCGTCCCGCACGGCGTGAAGTTGGTCAAGGACGTCCATGTCGGGTCTCTCCTCTGGCTAGGTGGGAACGGAACGGCTGCAAGGGGTCATTGCAGGCTCAGTTTGGAACGGAAACGTCGCTGCGAACAAGTCGCCGGTGTCGGGAAGGCCAAGTGCCGGATCGCGATCAGATTCGACGCGCGAGCGAGGCATTGCCGCCGCCGAACCCCGGTTCGACACAGGGCTGCCTGAACAGGCCATCAGGGTAGCGGTTGCCGCTGGACAGGCAATCGCAGGCAGCTGTCCCATTGAAAGACGTACTTGGCGCGTCAGTCTGGGCAACGGCCGCCACCAAGAGAGCTAGGGCGACGAAGGTCATGCGTCGTTTCGTGCTGGACTGCCTCCCAGTTCGGGCGGCCCCTGCACGCCCACTCCGTCTCCGCCAGTTCGGCTGCCAGTCCCGCAGCGTGCGGCAGCAATTTGGTTGAACACACAATCATAGTTGAGGGAAACTCAGCTTGCTTGTCAAGCGAGAATGGAAACGGCGGGACCGGTGCGGCTGCGTCGCGTACGTCGCGGAGCCGACGACCATGGACAGCATCTCCCGCCCGGCGATGGTTCCCGGACGGATGGGCAGCGGCCTCTTGGCACTCCATGCATACTTGCCGGACCGATCCAACGCGAAAGATGGATTCACGAAGCGATCTGGGGCGATGCCGCAGTCTCGGCAGACCACCGGGAAATTGTGGCTGGCTGTCGCTTTTCCTTCACGATTTCACTGCGCGGTTTTCACATGATTTCAGCAAGGTAGCGCTGGAAGCGGCGCGGGTTTCTGCTTTGCGATTTCAATTTCATTTAGGCCTTCAATAGGTTTCGAAGGGCACGGTGGCATGACAGCGCTCAGCAAAGATCGGCCCCCGGAGCGGGCAGCTTACCGCGCTTCCGAGGAGGCCTGGTCGAAGGCGGTTCGGATCGCTCGCGAACTTGACCGGGTTCTCGACGGCGACTTGCCAATGCGGGAGGCTGTCAGCCGGGCAGCGGTGGAACTGCGCCTTTCGACCCGTCAGGTCTACAATCACCTCGCCCGGTATCGCGAGGACCGTCGTGTCTCGTCGCTTCTTCCTGGGACGAACGGCGCGCGGCGGGCGAGGATATCGACCGGCGTGGAGGCCATCATTGCCGGGACCTTGCGAGAGATGTGGCTGCGGCCGGAACAACCTGATCTCGCGCCCATCGTCGACGAAATCCGTGCGCGCTGCGCCGGTGACGGGCTAAAGCCCCCTGCCTATGTCACGGTGGCCAAGCGGATTCCGCTCATCTTCACTCCCAAGGAGATCGCGCGGCGGCGGCTTTCCGGTGGCAAACATCTTCACCGCCTGAAGCCGCGTCCGGGATATATCCGTGCAGCCCACGCCCTTGAGGTCGTCCAGATCGATCACACGCCGGCCGATATCCAGTTCGTCGAGGTGATCGACGATCATGGCATCTTCGTTGGCAGACCTTATCTGACCATCGCCGCCGATGTGGCGACCAGCGCCATCATTGGCTTCTGTCTTACCCTCGAGCGTCCGTCCCGACTATCGGTCGCCTTGTGCCTTGCCCACGCGATCTGCCTCAAGGATGACTGGCTGGTCGAACGCGGGATCGCGCACCCATGGGCGATGCATGGCCGCCCGAAACAGATCGTTGTCGACTCCGCCAAGGAATTTCAGAGCAGTACCTTTACGAGCGGATGCGCCGACTTCGGCATCACCGTCCGCACCCGGAACAAGGGAACAGTGCACCGAGGTGGTGTTGTCGAACGACTCCTTGGAAAAGTGAACACGGTGCTTCGCTCTCTTCCTGGCAAGACCGGACGGTCGATCGCGGACCGCGGCGACTATTCGTCCGATGAGAGGGCAAGTCTGACCTTCGCGGCCCTCGAGCGCTGCATTGCCCTGGCAATCATCGATCACAACCAGACCCAGAACGCGCGCAAGCTGACCGTGCCTCGCCTCGAATGGGAGCGGCGACTTCCACCGACAGACCGACCGATCGACGATCCTGACCATGTCCTGCTCAACTTTCTCCCCCGCACAACACGCCGCATCTCTCCCCAGGGGGTCAGCCTGTTCGCCATCGACTACTTCGAACACTGGCTTGGGCCTCTCGTCGCCCGGCGTGACCGCTTGGCGCCTTTGGATATGTGCTACGACCCCCGGGACATCAGCCGGATCTACATCGCCGATCCCGACACGCGGGTCTGGCGTCCGGTAAGGCGGCGGGACGGGGTCACGATGCCGGTCACGCTCTGGCAGCATGAAGCCGACCGAACGCGCAAGCGCGAGAGCCAGCAACTCCCCGTGCAGGACAAGACCATCCTGCGCCGGGAAATCGCGGCAACGGTCGCCGGGGCCAAATTCACGAAGGCCCAATTGCGGGAAATGATCCGGGCCCGACACGCCGCAGACGCGACAAAACCATATCAAGCGGCGGGGACCGTTTCAGAAGCGGCCGATCCAGGACCGGAGCCTGACCGACCCCGCCGCGTCTTTCCTACCGAGACCTGGTGACATGGCCGACCATGTCCTGCCGATTGCCTCAGAGCTTCTCGACGCGGACGTCGACGCGCGCATCGCACATGTCAGAGCGTCGCGCTGGATCGGCCATCCGGGGGCCTCCGCAGCGCATGATGCGATGCGACAGTTGTTGCACCGACCCCCGTCTCTCCGCCCACGCGGTTTGCTGCTCGCCGGCCCCTACCACAACGGCAAGACCATGATCGCCGAGCGCTTCGCCGTCGAACATCTGCGCCGCAACGACCGGCAAAGGGTCTGGGTGATCCAGACCCGCGAAGGGGCTGGCCTGTCACATTTCTATGCAAGCATCCTCTCCGGACTGCGCGCCCCGCAGGTTGTCGGCTGGCGCAGCCTGTCCCGTGCGAGCGAACAGGTCGATCATCTCCTCGACAGCCTCAAGCCGCGCCTGCTAATCTTCGACGAGTTCCACAGTGCACTGCGTGGACGCAGGCAGGATGTGAAGGCAATCTTCTCGTTTCTGCGGCGGATCGCCCGGGTGCACGACATCTCGCCCGTGCTTGTCGGCGAAATCGCTGTCTACGATGCACTGCACGACACCGAAGAAATGGGATCGCGGTTCGATACGGTCCCGGTGCCGCGGTGGGGTTTTGACGAAGACTTCGCCACGCTTCTCGACAGTCTCGAGGCCAGCATGCCGCTTGCCCACGCCTCAAACCTCTCACGACCTCCCCTTGCCAAAATGATCCATGATCTGTCGGAAGGGCTGGTCGGAGAGGTGTCGACATCGTCACCCGGGCGGCGGTTGCAGCTATTGAGAGCGGTGAGGAACGGATCTCATCCAGCACCATCATGGCCCTGGGCTATGTGCCGCTGTCGCGGCGACGGAACTCAGCCTTACGCTATTCAATGACATGACCCGCAATGCGCCGAGGATCACCGTCTCCCCGGCCCGCCGTTATAGTGTGGCAGCGGGACGTCGCTGGCCGGTGGAGGTCAGGCCAGCTCCCGGCGAGCTTTTGTCAAGCTGGCTGCATCGGCTTGCGCATGCCAACGGTGTGCCGCCGCGCTATTTCGGAGCGGTGCTCGGAGCCGCCGGCGAAACATGGTCTGCACAGCTTGATCGGCATCTGCGCTGCGCAATGGGGTCATCATAGCAGCCGCCTATCGACTCGAAAGTTTTTGGTGGCTTCTTCTCGCGCACCCCTTCGGGCCAGAATGCGCAGGGCGGGTCAGCACAACCTTGCCCGATCGGGGATTCGACCATGAAGCGACAGGTTTCCACGACGACGGGCCACTGCATGCCTCTGGCGGCACATTGTCCCGTGGACCGGAGATCCAGGGAACCCGGCGTCATCAATGGCGCGCCCGGTATCGGTGCGGAGAGCCCAATCCGGCAGGGCGCGGACCTGACGGGCTGGTGCGGCGCTGTCGGGCCGCGCCCGCGGTGCCCGGCGGGCGGTGCATGCGGTCGCGACTGTGCCGACTGTCCCTCACGTCTGCCCGACCGACTGTTCGTTCCGGCCCCGACCGGCCTGAGCCAGGTAGCGATGCTTGAAACCGCGCAGTCGGCCATGCCATGAACGACGCGCTGGCAGGTTCTGGGGTATCCACCCGTCTTGGCAGTGCGATGCGGTTCCTGCTGATCGCGGTGATCGCCTTTCTGACGCTGGTCGATCTGTTTGCAACCCAGGTCATCATTCCGGCGCTGACCGTCCGCTACGGTGTTTCGCCCGCAGCCATGGGGACCGCTGTCAGCGCCTGCACCTTTGGCATGGCGGCGGCAAGCCTGATGGTGGCGCTGTTTTCCGACCGAATCGATCGCCGCAAGGGCATCGTCGTGGCGCTTGCGGTTCTTTCGGTACCCACGCTGCTTCTTGCCTGGGCACCGACTGTCGGCATCTTCGCGGCCTTGCGCGTGGCGCAGGGCCTGTGCATGGCCACCGCCTTCAGCCTGACGCTGGCCTATCTGGGTGAGCGGATGACCGGCGCCGCCGCAGCCTCGGCCTTCGGGGCCTATGTGACCGGCAATGTGGCCTCGAACCTGATCGGGCGCTTTGTTTCCTCCGGCGTGGCCGGGGAATGGGGGATCGATGCAAGTTTCTATGTCTTTGCCGCGCTGAACCTGGCCGGAGCGGCGCTGGTTGCGGCGACGGTCCATCGGTCGCCCCGGATGAAGCAGGGCGTGGATCATGGCCGCTCGCCCCTTGCGGCGGTGCGGACGCATCTGGCCGACCCGCGCCTGCGGGCGGGGTTCGCCTTCGGGTTCTGCATCCTGTTCGTGTTCATCGCGGTTTTCACCTATGTGAATTTCGAACTGGGGGGCGAACGGTTCGGCCTGTCGATGATGACCCTCGGCTCGGTCTATCTGGTGTTCCTGCCGTCGATCCTGACCACCGCGCAGGCCGGTGCCCTGGCCACCCGGATCGGCCTGCGCCAGGCGGCCTGGCTGGGTCTGGGGCTTGCGGCCATTGGTGTTTTGCTGATGATGCTGGATCGGCTGTCGGCGGTCCTGACCGGAATGGCGCTTGTCGCGGTCGGAACATTTCTGGCCCAGGCGCTTGGCACCGGCTTTGTCAGCCGTGCCGCGAACGGCGACAGGGCTGCGGCAAGCGGCCTCTATCTTGCCAGCTATTTCAGCGGCGGACTGGTGGGCACCGTCGTGCTGGGGCAGGTCTACACGATGTATGGCTGGCATGCGATGTCGGTCTGTGTGGTGCTGGTGCTGGGCGTGGCGGCCTTTCTGGCCCGCCGCTTCGAACTGCCGAAGACAAGCTGAGTGCTGAACGTCGAAAAAGGAATCGGAACATGACCATGCCCGCACCACGAAACGGGTTGCCCGAACGCCCCGAGAAGATCGCGCTCGTCCTTCAGGGCGGCGGGGCGCTTGGCAGTTACCAGGCCGGGGTCTACGAGGCCCTTGCCGAAGCGGGCTATCTGCCGGATTGGGTCGCAGGCATCTCGATCGGGGCGATCAATGCGGCGATCATCGCGGGCAACCCGCCCGAGACGCGCGTGGCCCAGTTGCATGCGTTCTGGTCAGAGATCACCGACAGCCCGACCGCCTGGGCACCGGACCTGTTCGGGGGCACCTCGGCCCTGTCCCGGCAGGCAGCCGCGCAATCGGCACTGATGTTCGGCCAACCCGGTTTCTTCTCGCCCCGGCGGATGCTGGAATGGATGTCGCCCCGCCGACCCGTCAGCTACTATGACACCTCGGCCCTGAAGGCGACGCTGGAACGGCTGGTCGACTTTGACCGGATCAACGCCGCCACCGAGCCGCGGCTGAGCGTGGGCGCGGTGAACGTGCGCACCGGGCGCTTTGCCTATTTCGACAGCACCAAGATCACGATCCGGCCCGAGCACATCATGGCCAGCGGTGCCCTGCCGCCCGGGTTTCCGGCGGTCGAGATCGATGGCGAGCATTACTGGGACGGCGGGATCGTGTCGAACACGCCGCTGTCGCATGTGCTGGACCAGTTGCCCCGACGCAGCCGCCTGATCTTTCAGGTCGATGTGTTCCAGGCGCACGGGCAGGTTCCGACCACGCTGGAAGAGGTGGCCGAGCGCGAAAAGGACATCCGCTATGCCAGCCGCACGCGGATGAACACGGACATCCATGCCTACAAGCACGAGGTCCGCCATGCGATCAACGAGTTGATCGAGTTGTTGCCGCCGGACCTGGCAGCCACGCCCGAGGCGCGCAGGCTGTACCGCATGGGCTGCGTGACCCAGATGGACATAGCCCAGATCATCTATCGGCCCATGGTGCCCCAGGGATCGCAGAAGGACTATGAATTCAGCCGCGCGACGATGCTGGGTCGCTGGACGCAAGGGCAGGCGGACGCCCAGATGACGCTGACCGCAGCGCCCTGGCTGGCGGCGAAGGGCAAAGAGGTCGGCGTGCGCGTGTTCGACGTCTGGCACGAACAACTTGTCGCGAAACGATCCGCGCCCCCCGAATCAGAAAAGCCGCTAGGATGAGGGTGAAGCGGCGCAAGCCGCTGCCGGACACCGCCATCAGGCCATCGTGTTCTGACGACGAAACCCAGGGCTGCAGGTCGCAGCGCGAACGAAGGACGAAACGATGCCGCTCAGCCAGGAAGTGATCATTGTCACCGGAGCGTCGGGGAACCTGGGCTCGGCCGTCGTGGATGTGCTGGCCGCCAGGGGTGCGTGCCTGGTCTGCGCCGACCGCGCCGACCACAGGCCCGGTGCCGCCGGTGACCCGGACCGCCTGCTGTGGATCGGCGGACTCGACCTTGGCGACAAGGCCGCGATGGACGGGGTTGTCGCCGCAACCATCGCGAGGTTCGGCAAGGTGACGGGGCTGGTGAATACGGTCGGCGGCTTTGCGACGGGCAAGGTAACCGCCGAGGCGCTGGACCAGTGGGACATGATGATGACGCTGAATGCCAAGGTCGCCCTGGTGACCAGTGCCGCCGTTCTACCCGCGATGGTGGCAGCAGGTCATGGCCGGATCGTGCACATCGCGGCGCAGCCCGGCCTCAAGGCGGCGGCGGGCCAGGCGGCCTATGCCGCGTCCAAGGCCGCCGTGATCCGCCTTGTCGAAAGCATCGCCGCCGAGCATCGCGCCGACTGCATCACCGCCAACTGCATCCTGCCGGGCACCATCGACACGCCGCAGAACCGCAAGGCGATGCCGAACGCCAAACCCGACGTCTGGATCCCCCCCGCCGCCATTGCCGAGGTGATCGCCTTTCTGGTCTCGCCCGAGGGGGCCGTGGTGACCGGCGGTGCCATCCCGGCAACCGGCCTCGTGTGACCGGCGGGCGGGCGCGATGGACATGATCCTGAACGCGGTGACGGTTTACGGGGTGGTCGGAGGGGCGGTGGCGGTGGCCTTCCTGCTGATCGGGTTCGACCGGGTCGATCCGGCGGCCCGGGGGGCCTGGCTGGTGCGGCCCCTGCTGATGCCGGGCCTTGTGCTGCTATGGCCGGTCGTGCTGGCCCGCTGGATCGCGCTGGAACGCCGCCGGGGCGACGACACATGATCCGCCGCCAGCGCAAGACGCACCTCGCGGTCTGGGCCGTGCTGGCCCTCGCCCTGCCGCTAAGCCTCACCGTCATTCTGGGCCTTGCTGCGGGCCAGGTCAGCGAACGCGCGCCGGTGCTGCTGGAACCCCCGCCACCGGTTGCAGGGGGCGGCGGATGAGCCACAGCTACAAGCCGGTCCAGTGGAACCGCACCAAGCTGATCTACGATGCCTTCCTGCTGGCGGGCGTTGCCGCCTATCTGCTGATCTATTTCGACCTGGCCCCGATGCTGTCGCCAGCCTCGCGGCTGGTCAGTCCGCCGATCTGGGAAATGCGCGCCTACGGCAGTTGCGCGTTCCTGCTGCTCTCCATCGTGCTGGCCATCGGGCCGCTGGCGCGTCTGGACCGGCGGTTCCTGCCGCTTCTGTACAACCGCCGCCATTTCGGCGTGATCACTGCAGGGGTCGCCATTCTGCACGCGCTGTCTGTGCTGGACTGGTATTTCGCCTTTGCCCCGGTGTCGAAGATCGAGGCGCTGTTCACCGCAAACACCAGCGTCGGCCAGATCATCGGCTTCCCGTTCGAGCTGTTCGGGGTGTTCGCGCTGGCCGTTCTGGTGGTGATGGCGGTGACCAGCCATGACTTCTGGCTGTCGTTCCTGACCCCCCGCGTCTGGAAGTCGCTGCATATGCTGGTCTATGCCGCCTATGCCTCGGTCGTGCTCCATGTGGCGCTAGGGTCGCTTGCGGGGGGGGGCAATCCGGTGATGCTGATGCTGACCACGCTCAGCATGGCGGTGCTGATCGCGCTGCACCTGATGGCGGGCCTGCGCGAGGCGCGCGCGGACCGGGCCATGGCGGCCCGTCCCGAGCGTGAGGGGTGGGTCGAATTCGGTGACCTTGCCGATTTCACCGAAGGCCGCGCGCTGATCGGGGCGGGGGCGGGGGGTGAGCGGATTGCGGTGTTCAAGTTCAAGGGCAAGTTGTCGGTGCTGTCCAACGTCTGCTCGCACCAGGGCGGGCCGGTCGGCGAGGGCAAGGTCGTGCTGGGTCTGGTGACATGCCCGTGGCACGGCTACCAGTACCGGCTGGAGGACGGCTGTTCGCCCCCGCCGTTCAAGGAACGCATCCGCAAGTATCGCGTGGCGCTGGAGGGCAGCCGCATCTGGGTGGACCCGGTCGCCCTGCCCTTGGGGACGGTGGTGGAGCCGGTGGCGATTGCACCGGAAGGGGGGGAACCGTGACGCCGAAAACCGCAGACCCGTTCTTTGTCGGATACTTCCGCAAGGTGCCGCCCGAAATCCGGGACTTTGCGCTGACGGCGGGCGTCTGCATCGTGTCTGCACTGGCTGTCCTTGCGGTGGTGCTGCCGCTCGGCACCATCGACCCCGGCGCGGGCCGCTATGCGAACGACCTGCGCGGGGGCGTGCTGACCGGGGTGATCGATCCCCTGCCCTATCCGATCCTGCGGGTGCCGGCCGCCGATGGCGCGCCGCCGCGCGCGGTGCTGCTGGGGGGGCAGGAAAAGGTCGGCGTGCAGGACAGGGTGGATGTGGGCGCAGCAGTGGTCGAGCTTGGCGGCATCTTCGTGCGCCGGGGCGACATCGAGATGCTGCTGGTTCCCGGCAACGGGGCCAAGGCCAGCGCAACCGGACTGCCGGGCTTCGCCCCGGCCCCGCCGGTCGATCTTGGCCGCTGGCGGCTGACAGGCGAGATCTGTGACGGGAAATGCCAGGCAGGCGCGATGAAGCCGGGCCGCGGCCTGGCCCACAAGGCCTGTGCCAACCTGTGCATCACGTCCGGCCTTCCGCCGGTCCTGGTGATGGACCTGCCGGTCGAGGGCACGACCGTGGTGCTGCTGGCCGCCGCCGACGGCGGCCCGTTGCCCGCCGCAATGCTGGACCTGACCGCCATTCCGATCCAGGTCGAGGGGCAGCTTGAGCGTCGCGACGACCTGTTGATCTTCCGCATCGATCCGGAATCGGTGGACAGGATGTAGGTGGGGCAGCGCGGGTTTCAGGGTGGCAGACCGAGCCCCGACCCCGCGCGCCGCCTGACCGATGCGCGGCGGCTATTGAACCGATAGCCCCCTTTGCAGCCGAAAAATGGCACTCCTCTCGCACTGGCACCAAGGCCAGACAGAACTGGAGAGGCCATGACCGACATATTTCCGAAGCCGTCCCTGACGCTTCTTTTTGCTGCGCTGGCGGCGGGCCTTGTCGCCAACACCGTCTGGGAAATCTGGGCGCGAGGGCTGACGCCGCTGTGGGTGGGCGGGCCCTTGCAGCCTGCGGCACTGGTGCAGCAGGTGTTCGGCGGGATCAGCTATGGCCTGGCCGAGGCGATCCACGCCGTTGTGGGCATCCTGTTCTACCCGCTGGGATACCTCTACATCGCGCGGCCCATTGCCGACCGCGTGACGCCGTTCCTGCCCTGGTGGGTGGTGGGCCTGGGGTTCGGAGTCGGCCTGTGGGTCTTTGCCCTCTACGTCATGGCGCACCTGATCGCGGGCAACCCGCCGTTCCTGGGCTGGGTCCGGCTGACCTGGGCCTCGCTCGGCGGGCACATGCTGTTCGGGCTGATCGTCGCCGCCGTGATCCGCCGTTTCGAACCCCGTGACATCTGAAGGGAAACCCCATGAACATGAACCTTGAAGGACAGGTGGCGCTGGTCACCGGATCGACCAGCGGCATCGGCCTTGGCATCGCGCGCGAATTGGCGCGGAGCGGGGCCAGGGTGCTGCTGAACGGGATCGAAGGCCACGAGCAGGGCCGCGCCATCGCCGCCGAGTTCGGAGCAGCGGCGGCCTATCTGGGCGCCGACCTGTCGAAGCCTGCTGCCATCGCCGACATGATGACGCGGGCCGAGGCGCAATTCGGCAGGCTGGACATCCTCGTGAACAACGCAGGCATCCAGCATGTCGCCCCCCTGGCCGAGTTCCCGCCCGAGAAGTACGACCTGATCATCGCCCTGAACCAGTCGAGCGTGTTCCACACCACCCGGCTGGCCCTGCCGATGATGCGGCGTCTGGGGCGCGGGCGGATCATCAACGTGGCTTCGGCGCACGGCCTGGTCGCGTCGCCCTTCAAGTCGGCCTATGTCGCGGCCAAGCACGCCGTGGTCGGGCTGACCAAGGTCACGGCGCTGGAGACGGCGGAAGAGAACATCACCGCCAACGCCATCTGTCCCGGCTATGTGCTGACGCCCCTCGTCGAGGCGCAGATCGAGGCGCAGGCAAGGGCGCATGGCATTGCGCGCGAGGCGGTGATCCGCGACGTGATGCTGGCGCAGCAGCCCAACAAGAAATTCGCGACCGTCGCCGAGGTGGGCGCGCTGGCGGCCTTTCTCGCATCGGACGCGGCGGCGTCGATCACCGGGGCAGCGTTACCGGTCGACGGCGGCTGGACGGCACATTAGGGGGACATGGACATGGCCAAGACCGCAACAAAACCCGCCGGGCCGCTGGACGGGCTGGGGCAGATCACGCTTGTATTCCAGGGGGGCGGGGCGCTGGGTGCCTACCAGGCCGGCGTCTATGAGGCCCTGCACGAGAGGGGCATCGAACCCGACTGGATCATTGGCACCTCGATCGGGGCGATCAACGCCGCGATCATCGCGGGCAATGCCCCCGAGGATCGCCTGGACAAGCTCAAGGCTTTCTGGGCACGGGTGCGGCATCCGTCCCCGGTGACGGCGCTGTCGTCGCTGCCGTTCCTCGGCAGCACGTTTGCCGCGATGAACGCGATCACCTCGGGCATTCCGGGGTTCTTCACGCCCAATGCGATGGCCTTCCTCGGCCCCAAGATGCCGCTCGGCCCGGATGACGCGGGGTACTACAGCACCGAACCGCTCGCCCATACACTGGCTGACTTGGTGGACCCTGCGCTGTTCGCCCACCAGGCCCCGCGCCTGACGGTCGGGGCGGCGAATGTGTCGTCGGGCGAGATGCGCTATTTCGACAGTGCGAAGGAAACCCTGTCGCTGCGCCACGTCATGGCCTCGGGCGCGCTGCCGCCGGCCTTTCCGGCGGTGCGGATCGATGGCGAGTTGTACTGGGACGGCGGCATCCTGTCGAACACGCCGGTCGAGGCAGTGTTCGACGACAACCCCCGCCGGTCGGGCATCGTCTTTGCCGTGCACCTGTGGCGCAGGCAGGGCGAAGAACCGCGCAGCATCTGGGACGTGGCGAACCGCGAGAAAGACCTGCAATACGCCAGCCGCGCAGTCAGCCACATCAAGCGCCAGCGCCAGATCCACCGGCTACGCCATGTCATCTCGCAGCTTCTCGACAAGCTGCCGCAGGACGCCATGCTGGACAACGAAACCCGCGCGCTGGCCGCCTATGGCTGCCGCACGCAGATGCATGTCGTTCGTCTGCTGGCACCCCGCCTGAAGAACGAGGACCACACCAAGGACGTCGATTTCTCGCCCCGCAGCATCGACACGCGCTGGCAGGCCGGGCTGGCCGACATGCGCGCGGCATTGGCCGAGCAGCCCTGGCGCGGACAGCACGACCCGCATGAAGGGTTCGTTCTGCACGACATGTCCAAGTTCGCCGATGCGACGGAGGTGGAGGAATGATGCGCCGCTACATGGCCCTTGCCGTCGTGCTGGCGCTCGGCAGTCCCGCCTTGGCCAGCCCGCAGGACGAGGTGCGCGCGCTGTACGAAACCTTCGCGGCAGCCCAGAACGCCCGCGACCTGGGCGCGGTGCGGGCGGTGCTGTCCGACAGCCCGGACTTCCTGTGGATTTCCGATGGCCGTCCGGTCTGGGGCCGCGAGGAGATGCTGGAGCGCATGGCCGGGTTCCAGAAGGCCGAGGTCTGGCGCGTTGAACCCGAGTATGCCGCTTCCCGCGTGGTGCTGCTGGACGACGATACGGCGGTGTTTCACATCCCGCTGGTGCTGGTCCTTGGCAGCAGCGCCGACCCTGCCCGGCTGAAATGGCTGGTCGAGGTGCTGTGCCAGAAGGAGGCGGACGGCTGGCGCATCGCGGGGCTGTTCACCGCCGAGGACAAGCGAAAGTAGCGCGCCCGGTTTCCCCCCCGTGACCCAGAAGCCCCCGCAGGCAATGGCGGGACCTTTTCTTTCGTCTTGCGGCAAGCCGGTCCTTCGGCGGAAAGGGTGGGCGACGCCAGTCCGCGAGAAACGCCAAAGGCCGGGCAGCGAACTGCCCGGCCTTCGGTCTTGTCGCCTTAGCGCGGTCACGGCATCTGCATCATCGGGTCCTGCGCCATGGCGACCGGCACCACGTCGGTCGAGATCAGGACCACCGGCTTGCCCGACTTGTTCTCCCACCAATGCTTGTGTCCCTCGCCGAACTCGGGCGTGGAATCGCCTGCCTGATGCAGGATCGGAACCGCGCAGAAGGCCGAATTCTCGATGATCTCGCCGGTCTGGATCAGCACGATCGACGGACGGTCGTCGTGTGCGTGGGTCGGCACGATGCCGTCCACCGCCACGGTCAGGCGTCGCATGCGCAGGCGGAACGAACCCATCCCGCGCCAGCCGGTCAGGTCGACCTCGTGCAGGATCGGACGGTCGACACCCACGTCGGGCGCGTTCTCGATCTCGCGCGGGGTGTCAAGCACCTGGTCGGCGGGGCACTGTCCGGCCACGGCAGACGTTGCAAAAAGGCTGGCCGCGATGGCCCAGAGCAGAGGTTTCTTCATGGATGCATTCCCTTTTTCAGACGGCCCGGCGATCCCCGGCCCTGCCGCGATCCTGCCCTCTGGCGGCTCGGAAATACACGACCGGATCTCTCTGGATTCAATAGCTTGCCGCTATGTGCGTTTTGCTGGCCATCGGCTTTTCGACAGGAGTATGTTCCAACCGAATCCGGCGGGGCGGCGCGCGCCTTCGGCCCGATCCGCCACCTGGCTGTCATGATCCGCCCGTCGCCTTTGACAGGGCGGATGTGTCGGCAGCTGATCGATTGTTGTAGGCTTGTCGGCAGATGCCGGCCCCGTCGCCGGTTCAGGGGTTGTTCCATGGAAATGCACCAGGTTCGCTATTTTCTGGCGGTTGCGCGGACGCGGAACTTCACCCGCGCCTCGGAAGAGTGCAACGTCTCGCAGCCCTCGCTGTCGCGGGCGATCAAGCTCCTGGAGGCGGAACTGGGGGGCGAGCTGTTCCGCCGCGAACGCCCGCAGGCCCTGCTGACAAGCCTGGGCCAGTACATGCAGCCCCTGCTTCGGCAATGCTACGACAGCGCCGTGGGCGCGCGTTCCCTGGCCGATGCGATCCGCAAGAAGGCGGTCGGGTCGCTGACAGTCATGCTTGGCTGGTCGGTCGATCTCGAGGCGCTGGTGCCGCCGCTGGCGTCGCTTCAGGGCCAGTTCGGCCAGCTGCAACTGCGCCTGCTGCGCGGCACCGGCGAAGAGATCACCGAGGCCCTGAAAGAAGGCGAGGCCGACCTGGCCATCGCCTCTGGTCTTGAGGGTGCCTGGGACCGGCTGGATCACTGGCCGCTGTTCGAGGAAGCCTTCGTGCTGGTGACCAGTCCGGGGCACCGCCTGGCGAACCGGTCACAGGTCGACGTCGGCGAGTTTGGGAAGGCGAGGCTGGTGCTGCGCCCCTATTGCGAAAGCGCGACCGAAGTGCTGGCGTTGCTGGGCGGGCAGGGCATCGACGTGAACGCCTGCGACGAGATCTCCACGGAGGACGATCTCGTGACTTTGCTGGCCGCAAAGATCGGGGCCGCTGTCGTGCCAACCAGTCTGGCCGACCGGGGGCGGCTGGTTCGGGTGCCCGTGACGGGCCTCGACATCAACCGGACGGTCTGCATCTACGGGGTCTCCGGACGGCAGCGGACAGCAGCGGCGAATGCGGTGCTCAAGGTGCTGCGCAGCCTGCACTGGCCCGACCGCGCGGCGGCCTAGTCGGCGGCGGCGCGGATCGCGGTGACCAGATCAGCGATGGCCATCCGGTTGCGATAGTCGGGGTTGACGAAGCGCGCCGCAACAAGGCCGTCGCGCCCGACGACAAAGGTTGCCGGGATTGGCAGCATCCAGCCTTCGTTGCCTTGGTAGCGGGCGATCACCTCGCCGCCTTCGCGGTAGAGCCTGGCAAGTTCTTCGCCCATCCAGAAGGCCAGACCGAGGGAAAGCGCATAGCCGTTGTCGATGTCGACAAGGAACGGCCATGTGGCCCCCGACGACGTCTTCAGTTGCGCGGCAAAGGGTTGGCGCTCGGGCAGGATGGTGACGATGTGGCCTCCGGCGGCGGCAATGTCGGGGAACGCGCGGGCCAGGGCAGCCGAGGTGACGCGGCAGTAGGGGCACCAGTGCCCGCGATGGAAGACGATGGCGAGGGGGCCGGTTTCCAGCAGGTCATCGAGGCTGACGATCCGTCCGGTCTCGTCCGGAAGGCCGAAGGGCGGCATGGCCTCGCCGATTCGGGGCGCGGCGTGGCCGACCTCGCCGGCGGTCAGGCGGGCGATCAGGGACTGCACCGGCGGCACGAAAGCGGGGAATTCTGCTGCATCGGCCGCCGCCACGGCGGCAAGCTGCTCGCGCAGCGGCATGTCCGAATCGCGGCACAGCAAGAGCACGTCTTCGACAGTCTGTTCGGCAGGAAGTGTCATCGAAACCCCTTGCTGACGGGTCGCCAAAGGTCGCTCAAATCCGTGCCGAAACCTACACTCCGGCGGCCACTTGTGCCAGATGGGTCGGCCATCCGACAAGGATTGCCCGATCAGTCCGTGTGCGGCGGCAGGATGCTGCCCCGGAGGTCGTCGATCAGGCCGTTGATGCGGCCCGTCGCGGTCCAGGCCGAAAGGGCGGGGTCATAGGCCTCGGGCTGGCCCGCCTCGGTGCACAGCAGGCGCAGAAGGGTGGCCTGCTCGTCGGACATCGGCAGGTCAGCGGGGCGCAGGATCGGTTGGAAAAAGGTCATGGCGGTTTCCTCCCTTGGGTGATGCCAGTGTGGGTCAGGCTGCGTCCCTGGTCGGCGCGGAGTCGTTGCCGGATTCGGGACGCATGTTCGGGGATCGGGCACCGGCGATGCCGGTGATCAGGCGGGTGCCGCGCTGGAAGGTTATGTAGCTCCAGATCCAGCTCAGCGCGACGGCGGCGCGGTTGCGGAAGCCGATCAGGAACCAGACATGCGCCACGCACCACAACAGCCAGGCGGCAAGGCCGGTCACACGGAACCGCCCGAACTCGGCGACCGCGTGCTTGCGGCCAATGGTAGCCAGCGAACCGAAGTCGCGATAGCGGAACGGGCCGACGTTGCGCCCTGCCGCGCGGACCCGCAGCAGTCGGGCGACGTACTCGCCCTGCTGCTTGGCCACCGGGGCCACGCCGGGCAACGGGCGGTTGTCCGGCCCCATGACCGCCGCCGTGTCGCCCAGCACGAAAATCTCGGGATGCCCGCTGACCGACAGGTCGGCACAGACCGGCACCCGCCCCGCGCGGTCGGTCGCAACACCCAGCCACTCCCCTGCGGGCGAGGCCATGACGCCCGCGCCCCATATGACGGTGCGCGCCTCGATCCGGTCGGCCTCCAGACTTGCACCGCCACAGTCCAGTGCCGTGACAGCCGTGCCAAGCCGCACCTCGACGCCAAGCGCCTCGAGTGACCGCTTTGCGGCCTCGGACAGGGGCGGCGAGAAGCCGGGCAGCAGGCGTGGCCCGGCCTCTACCAGGACGATGCGGGCTGCGCGCGGGTCGATCCTGCGGAAATCGGACGCGAGTGTCCGCAGCGACAGTTCGGCGATGGCCCCCGCAACCTCGACCCCCGTTGCGCCGCCACCGACGACCACGAAAGTCAAGAGCCGCTGCCGCTCGGCGGGGTCGTCTTCGGTCTCGGCCCGTTCGAAGGCGATCAGGATGCGGCGGCGCAGCGCCGTCGCGTCCTCGATGGTCTTGAGCCCAGGCGCTATCTCGGCCCATTCGGGATGGCCGAAGTAGGCATGTCGTGCGCCGGTGGCCAGGATCAGGATGTCATAGGGCACGCAGCGGCCCTCGGCGATCACCTCACGCCGGGCAAGGTCAAGGCCGGTGACCTCGGCCAGCAGGACGTTCGCATTGGCCTGGTGACGCAGGATCGACCGGATCGGTGCCGCGATGTCGGCGGGCGATAGCCCGGCAGTGGCGACCTGATAGAGCAGGGGCTGGAACAGGTGGTGGTTCCGGCGGTCGATGACGGTGACAGCATGATCCGTGCCCGCCAGGCCCCGCGCTGCGGACAACCCGGCAAAACCGGCACCGACAATCACGACCCGCGAGGAGGTGGCAGCGGCAGAGGCGATGGACATGGACATGGACAAAACTCCTTGGTCGACCGTCCAAGTGTCGCGCGGAATCGAGCCGGGCGGAAATACCGCTGGGCTATGACGGCGGTGCGCCGAAAGCATGGTCGTGGCAGGCGTGGGGATCACTTCGCCCGCACGCCGGGAAACCCGGTTGCCGAGTTACGATATGGGTGTTCGCAGCCTGGCACAGGCTAGTGCCTTCGGGCCAAAGTGCCCCCTAACCGGTCGGACCGAACGTTTCGACATGGATAACCTCCTGCGGCACGCCCGCGCTTTCCAGGCCTGCACGTATATCGGCGAGGAAGGGAACCGGACCGCAGAGCATGCAATGCGCATGCGTACCGGCCCCGAGTGCCAGAAGGTCCTGCGCCGTGATGCGCCCCGAGGTGCCGGAATGCGGCCCCTGCACATCGATCTTCCGCGGCGCGCTGCAGAATACGCGACGCTGAAAGCCTGGATGCGTCGCCACCAGCCTGTCGACCTCGGCTTTGAACGCATGGCTCTGCCTGTCGCGTGCGCCATGGATGAACCACACGGGACGCCCGGGCTGCTCGGATGTGACGGCGTGAACCCCGCCCATCGTCACTCAGCCGCGATCGCATGCTCAAGCTTGTCGCCATCGTCGCCGGGCGCCTGCTCTTCCTCTTCATCGCCAGGCTGTCCCGCGTCATCTTCGGTCAGGAACGCGGGCAGGTCGTCGCTGCCGCCATCGGCGGTGTCGTCAGCCTCGCCGGCAGGGTCGATCCTCCGCAACGGTTCCGGCAGCCAGCCCGAGCCGTCGAGCAGCCGCTCCGCTTCCTTCGCCATCTCACCCTTCTTCAGATGATCGATCAACTGGGCCGCGCCCTCCCCGACCCCTTCCCGAACGGCCTCGAGAATGCGGGCTTTGGTCACGCGGCCGAGGTAGTTGTCGACCGTCGGCTTCCAGCCCGTCTCGACCATGTCGAGCCCGGTGGTGCGGGCCAGCCGGTCGGCCTCGCGCAGACGGCGGTCGAGGCCCTGCTGGCTGACGCCTGCGCCGCCGTAGGGGTTCGGCCGCTCGAAGAGCGCGTTGACCCCGAAGCTGACGCAATGGGCCAGCAGGGACTGGCGAGCGGCGTCGTTCAGCGCGTGCAGCCAGTCCCAAAGCCGGTCGTCGTCATCGAGGGGGACGTCGGCCTTCCAGCCCGCGTGGCGCGCATCGATGCTCTGTGCCGGAAAGCTGTCGGCGAGGTCCGGCGACTGGACCGGCAGATGGACCGTCCGCACGACGGCGTCGAGGGCCGTGCCCGCCGTGCGGATGCCGAAGCAATCGAGGACCAGCTTGTGCAGGAGCGCCGTCATGGCGATGCGCGGCTTGATCGCCACGGCATCGCGGAGGGCGAGCGTGCGGTGTGCCGTGAGCTCGATCAGAAGTCGCTCAGGCAGCGGCTTGATCGCCTCGTCCTCGTCCTCGTCGTCCTCGGAGGGGCGGACCTCGCCCTGGGTGCTGATCACGCTGTGCTGACCGCTGCCTTGCTCCGCCTCCTCGGACAGGGCAACGCCCACGGCCCCTTCGTCCTCGGTGCCGTCCGAGACAGCGCCGGGTTCGTCTTCCGGGCGAACATACCCCCTTGCAATCTGCAAGGCACCGCTGGCATCGATGCTGACGAACACGCCAGCCCGGGCAACGTCGTCAGTGTCAAAGACCATCGTGCGATTGTCGAACCCCCCGAGCCGCTGATCGATCTCCTCGGGCAGGTCTTCGGCTTCGGCATACTCTGCTTCAAGCCGATCAAACTCGTCGCGCAGGGCCTCGCGGGTGGCACGTTCCTCGTCGGTCAGATCGAGGGTCGCACCAACCAATTTGCGCAGCCCGAAGTCGTGGCCGTAGGGGATGTTCACCGCGACCTCGATCCACTTCCAGCCCTCGGCGGCGATCGCCTCGGCGGCGGCATTGAGCTTTTCGGAGCAGAGACGCTCCAGCAGAAGCCCCGAAAGTAGAGATCGGGGGAGCCATCCGGCAGCCTGCCCGCCTCGATTGATGGTGTGGATGGCTCCTGCTCCCGGCGTCGCTTTGCGCCATGATGGGTGTGTCATCATCCCAAATGGAGGAACCATCCATGTCGCAGGTTATCACAATCGGCGTTGATCTTGCCAAGA
>JBQTJI010000131.1:0-17090 GCA_052387255.1 Gemmobacter sp.
TTCGCCATGACCCGCTTCCGCGTGGGCACGTACATCGACGAACGCGTCGCGGCTGGGGGGGCGCTTTGAGCCCCGCAACCGCACCCCGTCGGTCGGGGCTGGCCCCGACTCTCGCGCCCCGAGTCGGGGCAAGCCCCGACCTACTCGTTCTGTCGATGGCCAAGTCCGAGCCGGGGGCGCTGTCGGCGGAGTTTGCGATGATGCGGTGCCGACAGGTCAAGTTCATTGATGATTGCGTGGCTGCAGGGGGTGCGCGTTGAACGTCTGCGCGAAAACTCAATCCCAAGGGTTGAGGTCATGCGGGTCGGTGTGCGCCGGACCTCCAAGACCCTTCCAGATCAAGCAGAACAGGGCGACCAGCAGAATCGCGATGATCACAAGAATGGCGATCTTGAACATGTCCGATCTCCGGTCGCACTCACTCAAACGCCTCTGCCGAAGGATGATTACCACAGTTTCACCGTCGTTGGAACGCTCCAGCCCTCGGTCACCGCGTCCGATCAAGAATCAACGTGCTGCAACGGAAACGTGTCGGCTGAGTAGTACTGGAACCTGATGCAATGCTCCTCCTGACCTGCCCCTACTGCCACATCCCCGCCGAGGAAACCGAGCTTGCCCCCGGCGGTGAGGCGCATCTGAAACGCTTCGGCCCGGACTCATCGGATGACGACTTCGAAGCCTACATGTTCGCCCGCAAGAACCCCAAGGGCGTGCATTTCGAGCGCTGGCGGCACGCCTATGGCTGCGGCAAGTGGTTCCTCGCCGCCCGCTGCACGGCGACGCTTGAGGTGTTCGGCACCTACCCGGCCCAGACCAGCGGCCCCCCGCCCGAGATCATCGCGGCGATCCAGGCCCGCCGTCCGGGGTGGACCCCATGACGCGACCCACCCCTCACCCAACCTCTCCCCCAAGGGGAGAGGGGCCGGTTGCACCCCCTGCCACCCGTCGCACACCCAAGCCATCCCGCGCCCCCTCTCCCCTCGGGGGAGAGGGCCGGGGTGAGGGGGCACCAACGCCCGCCATGAAGGCAGACAAATGACCACGCGCCTCTCCACCGGCGGCCGCCTGCTCGACCGCACGCAGGCCCTCGACTTCACCTTCAACGGCCGCCGGATGCGCGGCTACCGGGGCGACACGCTCGCCTCGGCGCTGCTGGCCAACGGCCAGACGCTGGTCGGGCGCAGCTTCAAGTACCACCGCCCGCGTGGGCTGGTGGCCTCCGGCCCCGAGGAACCGAATGCCCTGATAAACCTCGGGACCGGCGGGCGGTTCGAACCGAACCAGCGCGCCACCACCACCGCCCTGTTCGACGGCCTGACGGCGGCCAGCCAGAACCACTGGCCCAGCCTCGACCACGATATCGGTGCGCTGAACAACTACGCCGCGCGCCTGCTGCCCGCCGGGTTCTACTACAAGACCTTCATCCACCCCCGCGCCTTCTGGAAACACGTCTTCGAGCCGATCATCCGCCGCTCGGCGGGCCTCGGCCGCGCGCCGCAGGACCGCGACGCCGACCGCTACGACCAGACCTATGCCTTCTGCGACGTTCTGGTGGCCGGGGGCGGCATCGCCGGACTTGCCGCTGCGAGGGACGCCGCAGGGCAGGGCCTGCGCGTGATCCTGATGGAGCAGACCCCCCACTGGGGCGGCCGCGCGCCGGTCGACACCCCCACAATCGACGGCCAGCCCGCACAGGTTTGGATCGACCAGACCGTCACCGCCCTGTCCGCCATGGCCAACGTGACGATGCGCGTGAACTGCATGGTGGCCGCAATCCACGACCACGGCTATGTCCTGGCCGAGGAAGACCTCACCGGCCACGCCCCCGGCGCGCAAGGCCCCCGCAAGCGCCTCTGGCGCATCCGGGCGGGTCGCATCATCGCCGCCACCGGGGCCATCGAACGCCCGATCCCCTTCGCCGGAAACGACATCCCCGGCGTGATGCTGGCCGGTGCCGTGCGCGACTATGTCGTGAACTGGGGCGTCTCGCCCGGCGACCGCACCGTCGTCGTCACCACCAACGACAGCGCCTACCTGACCGCCATTGCCCTGCGCGAGGCCGGGCTGTCGGTGCCGGTCGTCGTGGACAGCCGCGCTGTTGCCGACGGCGACCTGCCCGCCCGCGCCCGCGCCATGGGCATCCGGGTGGAGACGGGTCGCGCGGTGGTCAAGGTCAAGGGCGGCAAGCACGTCAAATCCGTCTCCATCGGCCTGATGGCAGGTGAGGGTGCCGTGCTGGAAGACGTGCCCTGCGACGCCGTCGCCATGTCCGGCGGCTGGTCGCCCGTGGTGCATCTCTACAGCCATTGCGGCGGGAAACTCCTGTGGGACGAACCGACCCAGGCCTTCGTTCCCGACCCCGCCCGCCCCCCCCTGAACCACGACGGCTCGGCGCTGGTCGACTGCGTGGGCGCGGCGCGGGATGTGCATGCGATGTGCATGCAGCGTGCATCGGATGTGCATGGCAAAATCAGCATCATGCCGCAGGGTGCAGGGTACAAGCTGCGGTCGAAAATGTGGCTCGACTACCAGAACGACGTCAAGGTGTCGGACGTGCAACTGGCCGCGCAAGAAGGGTATGCCTCGGTCGAACACACCAAGCGGTACACCACGCTCGGGATGGCAACCGATCAGGGAAAGCTGAGCAACATCAACGGCCTGTCGGTTTTGGCGAAGGCGCTGAATGAACCCATCCCGATGGTCGGGACCACCACCTTCCGCCCCCCCTATGCCCCCGTGACCTTGGGTGCGTTGGCGGGTGAGGCACGCGGCGACATCTTCCAGCCGCTCCGCCGCACGCCGATCCACGAATGGCACGAGAAATCAGGCACTTACATGGAACCCGTCGGCCTCTGGCGAAGGCCATACTGCTTCCCGAGGGGCGATGAAACCCACGCGCAGGCGGTGGAGCGCGAGGTGAACAACACCCGCCAGGCCCTTGGATTGCTTGACGCATCGACGCTGGGCAAGATCATCGTCAAGGGCCCCGATGCAGGCCGCTTCCTCGACATGCTCTACACCGGCGTGATGAGCACGCTGCCGGTCGGCAAATGCCGCTACGGCCTGATGTGCAACGAACAGGGGTTCCTGTCGGACGACGGCGTGGTGGCACGACTGGATGGGGACACCTGGCTTTGCCACACAACATCTGGGGGCGCGGATCGCATCCACGGCTGGATGGAAGACTGGCTGCAGTGCGAATGGTGGGACTGGAAGGTCCACGTCGCCAATGTCACCGAGCAATATGCGCAGGTCGCCATTGTCGGCCCCAACGCCCGGAAACTGCTGGAAAAACTGGGTGGCATGGACGTCTCGAAGGACGCGCTGCCGTTCATGACCTTCGCCGACGGCACCCTCGCCGGGTTCCCGGTGCGGATCTTCCGCATCAGCTTTTCCGGCGAACTCAGCTATGAGGTCGCCGTGCCCGCCAGCCTGGGCCTGGCCTTCTGGGAGGCCTGCGTCGAGGCCGGAAAGTCATTGGGCGCAATGCCTTACGGCACCGAGGCGCTGCACGTCATGCGCGCCGAAAAGGGCTTCATCATGATCGGCGACGAAACCGACGGCACCGTCATCCCGCAGGACCTGGGCCTTGACTGGGCCATCTCGAAGAAGAAGCCCGACTACCTGGGCAAGCGTGGCCAGATGCGCCCCCACTTCGCCAACCCCGACCGCTGGAAGCTGGTGGGCCTGCAGACGCTGGACGGGTCGGTCATTCCGGACGGGGCCTATGCGGTCGCCGAAGGGACCAACGCGAACGGCCAGCGGAATACGGAAGGCCGCGTGACATCAACCTATTACAGCCCGACATTGAAGTGCGGTATCGCCATGGGCCTGATCGCACGGGGACCCGACCGGATGGGTCAGACCGTCAGGTTCGGCAAGCTGGACGGCTCGACGGTCGAGGCGCGCATCGTCAGCCCGGTCTTCGTGGACAAGGACGGAGAAAAGCAGAATGCCTGACGCCACCGCCCCCCTCGGCAACGCCACCTTCACCGGTGCGGCAACGGTGCGCGAGATCGGTCCGCTCGGCATGATTTCGCTCCGCGCCGCCCCGGATACGTCGGCACTGGCCGAGGCCATCCTTGCCGTGGCCGGAACCGCCGTTCCGGGACAGCGCGCGATCCTGTTCGCGGGGGGCACCTGTGCCGCCTGGATGTCGCCGGACGAATACCTTCTGGTCCTGCCGCGCGCCGACGTGCCCGCCGCCCTGAACCGCATCGCCGCCGCCCTGGGCGCGGCCCATCATCTGGCGGTCGACGTGTCGGACGCCCGGTCGGTCTTTCGCATCGAGGGGGAAGCGGCCGATTCGGTGATCGCGCGGCTGTGCCCGATCGACCTACCCCGCCTGGCCGAAGGCGAGCTGCGCCGGACCCGCGCGGCACAGGTGCCCTGCGCCCTGTGGCGCGCCGACGGGGGGATCACGCTGGTCGCGTTCCGGTCCGTCGCGCGCTATGTCTTTGATCTCTTGGCGAACGCCGCGCGCTAGGCGCGGCAGGGTCTCTTGACAGGCTCGCCGCCGCTGCCATCTTGGGTGGGGCTGGCCATGGAAGGGCAAGGGATGATCGTGTTGCGCGTGGGAGTGGTTGCGGCATGTCTGGCCGCGATGGTGGTTGTGGCAATCCCCGGTGCTGCCATGGCGAAGGTCACGAAATACGAGTGCCGGTTCGACCAGAGCAGGGCGCGCGGCGGCGGCTGGGTGCCCGAAATCCTGATCGTCACCGACAATGACGCCTCGGGCGAGGTGCTGGCCTTTGATCCGGTGATCAAGCATTTCGTGGGCAAGCCGATCCCGGCCCGGCGCAGCAGCGAATCGAAGGCCCGCGTGACCTATGTCTGGGACCTCGAGACGCGCGTCGCCAACCAGGCACCACGGATGACCTATACCTTCTCGTATTTCCGCAACGGCCAGCCGGCCAAGATGCGCGTCCAGCCGGGCGGCTATGACAACACCTGGTCGGGCGAGGGCACCTGCACCGTCGCGGTGGGATGAGGGTGGGGCCGCGCGGGCGCGCAGCCGCGCCGGCGATGGCGTTTCTTTTCGGGACGATGGCGGCCCAGGCCGGAACGGTGACCTATCAGTGCAGTTTTCCGCCCTGGTCCGAACTGCCTGTCGAGGAAGCACGCGCGACCGTGAACGAGGCGGACGGCGCGGCCACCGTCACCCTCGTCGGCCGGCGGGCAGACAAGACCACCTTCGAGGCCCGTGCCGTCGATGGCGCAGGCCGCCGCACGATCCGGTGGTCGGTCAACACCGCGAACAGCGCGGGCCAGCGGGCGCGCATCGACTATTCGCTGATCCTGTTCGGGGACGGACGAAAGCCGGTTCTGCGGGCAAAACCCTTCGGATACGTGAACGACTTCAGCGCAAAGGGAACCTGCACGCTGGCCAAGGGTTGACCCTGTGCCCTTGACCTTGCCGCGCCCGTCGCGCTTATGCTCGGGCCTACCCTGACACCCCGAAAGGAACCCGCCATGGCCTTTACCCTTCCCGATCTTCCCTATGCGCACGACGCGCTGGCCGCCCTGGGCATGTCCAAGGAAACGCTCGAATTTCACCACGACATCCACCACAAGGCCTATGTCGACAACGGCAACAAGCTGCTGGCCGGGTCGCCCCACGAGGGCAAGAACCTGGACGATATCGTCCGCGACACCTATGCGGCCGGCGCGGTGGCCCAGTCGGGCCTGTTCAACAACGCCAGCCAGCACTGGAACCACACCCTGTTCTGGGAGGTGATGGGACCGGGCGGCAAGGCGATGCCGGGCGCGCTGGAAAAGGCGATCACCGAGGCGTTCGGGTCGGTCGCGAAGTTCAACGAAGATTTCGCCGCCGCCGGGGCCGGGCAGTTCGGATCGGGCTGGTGCTGGCTGGTCCGCGACAAGGACGGCAGCCTGAAGGTCACCAAGACCGAGAACGGCGTGAACCCGCTGTGCCACGGGCAGACCGCGCTGCTGGGCTGCGACGTGTGGGAGCACAGCTATTACATCGACTTCCGCAACAAGCGCCCGGCGTACCTGTCGAACTTCCTCGACAAGCTGGTGAACTGGGAGGCGGTTGCCGCCCGGATGTGAGGTGACGCGCCGGGGATTTCTGCGCGGCCTGCTGGGGGCGACCCTGGCGGGCCTTTTCCTTGGGGCGTACGGGGTCGTGGTCGAGGCTGGATTGCGCCTGCGCATCCAGAGGTGGTCGGTGCAGCCGAGGGGATGGCCGGGCGGACAGGCTCTGCGGATCGTCATGGTCGCCGATCTGCACGCAGGCGCCCCGCAGATGACCGAGGCGCGCGTCGCCCGGATTGTCGATGCCGCGAACGGTCTGGGCGGCGACCTGATCGTGCTGATGGGCGATTACCGCGCCTCGCACCTGTTCCAGACGAGACTGGTTCCCATCGAGGCCGTGGCCCCGGTCCTGGCACGGCTGGCGGCACCGCTGGGGGTGCATGCGATCCTTGGCAACCACGACTGGTGGGACGATGCCGGGGCACAGGCACGCAGGGCGGGGCCGATCCACACGCAAGCGGTGCTCGAGGCGGCGGGCATCCCGGTGCTGGTCAACCGCGCGGTGCGGTTGGGGCAGGGGGACGGCGCGTTCTGGCTGGCCGGGGTGGACAGCCTGGCCGCGTTCCGGGGCCACCGCTGGGGCCGCGACAGGGGCATGGACGACCTGCCCGGCACGCTGGCGCAGGTGACCGACGAGGCCCCGGTGATCCTGCTGGCGCATGAGCCGGACGTGTTTCCCGAGGTGCCCGACCGCGTGGCACTGACCCTGTCGGGCCATACCCATGGCGGGCAGATCCGGTTCGGTTCCTGGGCCCCTGTCGTGCCGTCAGGGTTCGGCGCGCGCTATGCCTATGGGCATGTCCGCGAACAGGGCCGTGATCTGGTGGTGTCGGGGGGGCTTGGCTGTTCCGGGCTGCCGATCCGCTTCGGCATGCCGCCCGAAATCACCGTGGTCGAGATTACTGGGGCCTGACGGCGGCGGTCACGCCCCGGCCAGACCCTGCTGCAGCGCCGTCTCCAGCCCCGGCACATCGGGCACCAGGGCGAACGACGCGGCCAGCGAGACGTCGGCAAAGCCCTGGGCGATCACATGGTCGATCAGCCGGGCCAGCGGCTGCCAATACCCGTTCACGTCCAGCAGATATATCGGCTTGCTGTGCAGCCCGATCTGCCGCCAGGTCAGCACCTCGAAAAACTCGTCAAGGCTGCCTGCGCCCCCCGGCAGCACCACGACGGCGTCCGAGTTCATGAACATGACCTTCTTGCGTTCGTGCATGTCCTCGGTCACCACGAACTGGGTCAGGTCGCGCCCCTTTGATCCGGTGGCCTGTTCGCGCGCGATCAGGTGGATCGGGATCACCCCCAGCGTGCGCCCGCCCGCATCCGAGGCCGCCCGCGCCACCTCGCCCATCAGGCCCACGTCGCCGGCCCCGTAGACCAGCCGCCAGCCGGTGCGCGCGATCATCCGGCCCGTGGCGCGCGCCGCCTCGGCGTGCGCCGGATCGGTGCCGGGCCGCGAGCCGCAGAACACGCAGACCGAGCGGGCAGGCGTCATGGGTGCATCCTTGCGAAAGCTGTTGCCTAGGGGGGTGATAATGGCGTTCCCTGCGGAAGGAAAGGTTCCGTCCCCCGGCAGGGATGGCGGGGCACGGGGGGGAGGGCAATGGCGGGCTGGGGCAGCGGGGCACGTTTGGCCGCCGGGTGCGCGGCAGGACTGGCTTTTGCCGTGGCGGGCATCTTGGTCCTGCGTGGGGCAGGGCTGCTGGACCCGGACGTGGCGGCCCCCGCCGAGGCCCCCGCCGCGCCACGCGCGGAAAGTCCGACCGAGGTACGGACCGTGCCGCCGCCCGCGCTCGACCTCTGGCGGATGGAGGCGGACGGGGCGGTGCAGGTCGCGGGCCGGGCCGTACCGTCGTCGCGCGTCGCCATCCTGCTGGATGCCGACGCGGTCGCGCAGGCCGAGGTGACGGCGCGGGGCGAGTTCGTGGCGCAGTTCACCGTGCCGCCGGGCAACGCGCCCCGCCTGATGACGCTGGTGATGACCTTGCAGGACGGGCAGGCGGTGGCGGGCGCGGCCCCGGTCCTGCTGCTGCCGCCAGCCGTGGCCGACGTGCCTGCGGTGCCCGTCGCCCCGGATCCGGCCCGCGAAGGGGCGGGCGAGGCCGCAGCTGCGCAGGCCGGGCCGGAAGACCCCGCCGGCGCGGCCCCCCTCGCCGTGGCTCCCCCTGCCGTGGCTTCCCCCGCCGTGGCTTCCCCCGCCGTGTCTCCCGCAACCGTGGCTCCTCCTGACGTGGACGCGGCTGCACCGCCGCCCGTGTCCGTCGCGCAGGTGACAGCGTCGGCAGCGCCCCTGCCGCTGGTCGCCGCCCCTGCGCCGCCCCCGCCAGGCCCCGTTGCGACCGGCCCCGGATTGTCCCCGCCCCCGCCTGCTCTGCCCCCGCCCGCTCTGCCGGCGCCTGCGCCGCTGCCGCCTGCTGCGCTGCAGATCGGGGCCGACGGGGTGCGCGTGCTGTCCCCGGCCACCCCCGACGCCCCCGTGACCATCGACGCCATCAGCTATGACGCGGCGGGGCAGGTGGTGCTGGGCGGCCGGGGGACGCCGGGGCTGGCGGTGCGGCTGTATCTGGACAACCGTCCGCTTGCCGAGATGGGGATCGGTCCCGATGGCGGCTGGGGCGGCGGCCTGCTTGGGGTGGCCGCCGGGCGCTATACCCTGCGCGCCGACCAGATCGACGGGACGGGCCGCGTGACCGCGCGCTTCGAGACCCCGTTCCAGCGCGAGACGGTCGCGGCCCTGGCCGCCGTGGCTGCCGCGCAGCCTTCCGCTGTGGCCCCCGCTCTGGTCCCCGACGCGGCCCCCGACGCCGCCCCCGCCCCGAAGCTGGACCTGGCACCCGCAACCCTGGCGGCGGCCCAGGCCGACGGGACCGCGGTTGCGGCGACGCCGCCCTTGCCCCCGGTCCCGGTCGGCGCCGATCCAGTGCCACAGACCGGAACCCTTCCGGCCGCCTTGCCCGCGCCCCTGGCCGACCCTGCCGCCGGGGCGGACGTGGTCGCCGCGACCATCCCCCTGGCCCCCGTCACCGATCCCGGCACGCCGACCGCGCCCGTCGCCCCTTTCCCGCGCGCACCTGTCAGCGTCACGGTCCAGCCGGGCTTTACCCTGTGGGCCATCGCGCAGGGGCAGTACGGCGACGGCGTGCTGTACGTGCAGGTGTACGAGGCCAACCGCGACCGTATCCGCGACCCCGACCTGATCTATCCAGGACAGGTGTTCGCGCTGCCCGCCACGCCCTGACCCCGGCCCGCCCCCTCTGGCCATTCCGCGCCATCCGGCCTATGGCTGTGGCCCTGACAGGGCAGGGACCGCTGATGCGAAGGGTCACGACCAAGGCAACCTCGGCCGACGCAGGCACGGCTTCGTCCTCGGGCTGGGCCACGATCCGCCGCGTGCTGCCCTATCTGTGGCCGCCGGGGCAGGCCTGGATCAAGCGCCGCGTCGTCGCCGCGCTGCTGATGCTGTTCGCTGCCAAGATCGTGTCGGTCTCGACCCCGTTCTTCTACAAGGCCGCCGTCGACGTGCTGGCGGGCGAAACGCCCGACGGGTCCACCATGATGGCGCTTGGCGCGGTCGGGCTGACGCTGGCCTATGGCATGGCGCGTCTGGGGGCCGTGGCCTTTGCCGAACTGCGCGACGCGATCTTTGTCCGTGTCGGCCAGCGGGCGCTGCGCCGCCTGGCGCTGGAGACGTTCACCCACATCCACCGCCTGTCGATGCGCTATCACATCACGCGCAAGACCGGCGGCCTGTCGCGGATCATCGAGCGCGGCGTCAAGGGCGTCGATTTCCTGCTGCGCTTCATGCTGTTCTCGATCGGCCCGCTGATCCTGGAACTGGGCATGGTCGCGGTGATCTTCTGGACGCTGTTCGGCTGGCAGTACATGGCCGTCGTCATCGTCACCATCGCGCTGTACGTCACCTATACCTTCCGCATCACCGAATGGCGCGTGAAGATCCGGCGCGAGATGAACGACCAGGACACCGATGCCAACCAGAAGGCCATCGACAGCCTGCTGAACTTCGAGACGGTCAAGTATTTCGGGGCCGAGGGGCGCGAGGCCGCGCGCTATGACGGGGCGATGGCGCAGTACGAGACAGCGGCGGTCAAGACCGGGATCAGCCTGACGGTGCTGAATGCAGGGCAGGCGACGATCATCACGGCGGGGCTGCTGGGGGTCATGGTGATGGCGGCGGGCGGGGTGCAGGCGGGGATCCTGACGGTGGGCGATTTCGTCATGGTCAACGCCTACATGATCCAGATCACGCTGCCCTTGAACTTCCTCGGCACCGTCTATCGCGAGATCCGGCAGGCGCTGGTCGACATGGGGCAGATGTTCGGCCTGCTGGGGCAGCCCGCCGAGGTGGTCGATGCGCCGGACGCCAGGGCCCTGCAGGTGCGGGGCGCGGCGGTGGAGTTCGACCGCGTGTCCTTTGCCTACGACCCCGACCGCCCGATCCTGCGCGATGTGACGATCCGCGTCGGCGCGGGCGAGCGGGTGGCGCTGGTCGGGCCGTCCGGGTCGGGCAAGTCGACCATCGGGCGGCTGCTGTTCCGGTTCTACGACGTCACCGGCGGGGCGGTCAGGATCGACGGGCAGGATGTGCGCGGCGTCACGCAGGACAGCCTGCACGCCGCCATCGGCGTGGTGCCGCAGGACACCGTGCTGTTCAACGACACGGTCTATTACAACATCGCCTATGGCCGCCCCGAGGCCAGCCGGGCCGAGGTGGAAGGGGCCGCGCGGGCCGCGAAGATCCACGACTTCATTGCCAGTCTGCCCGAGGGCTATGACACGCGGGTGGGCGAGCGCGGGCTGAAGCTGTCGGGTGGCGAGAAACAGCGCGTCGGCATCGCCCGCACCCTGCTCAAGAACCCGCCGATCCTGATCCTGGACGAGGCGACCAGCGCGCTCGACACCCAGACCGAGCGCGACATCCAGGACAGCTTGCGCGAGATGGGGCAGGGGCGCAGCGTGATCACCATCGCGCACCGCCTGTCCACCATCGCCGACGCCGACCGGATCGTGGTGCTGGAGGCCGGCCGCGTGACCGAAGAGGGCACGCACGATGCGCTGCTGGCGCGGGCCGGACGCTATGCCGCGATGTGGGCCGCGCAATCGGCCGAAGAGGTCGCGGCAGAGGCGGCGGAATAGCGGTCAGGAATAGCCGATCATCCGCCCAGCCAGCAGCACCGATGGCCACAGCGCCAGCGAGGCCAGGGCGGCCCGGGCAGGCAGGGGCCGGGCGCGCAGGTGCCACAGCGCATTGGCGACGGCCAGGGCCAGCAGCGCCATCTTGGCGCGGAACCACCCGTTCGCGGCATAGTCGGTGGCCTGCGCGATGAACAGAAGCGCCCCGCAGCAGACGGCCAGCCCCAGCCCCGCCATGGCAAAGGGCCGCAGCGTCGCGACCCCCGGCCCCCGCACCCATCGCAGCGCGGCCAGGTCCATCGGCACCACCGCGCCGACCAGCAACGCCACCCCCAGGATGTGCCCCGCATTCACCAAGGGATAGGTCCAGCGGGACGCGCGCAGATGCTCGGCGAGGGCGGTCGCCTCCAGGCTGGCCAGGCTGTCGATCACGACCGGTCGGGGTACAGGTCGTGAACCGTGCCGCCGATTGCGATCCGCTCGGCCTTCATCAGCCGTTGCTGCGGGTCGGCGGATCGTTGGCCCCGTGCGACGATCTCGACCCCTGGCACCAGCATCGCGTCGGTCAGCCCCGCCGCCTCGTTGCGCCAGGGCTGGCCGACCTCGACCGTCCAGACCTCGCCCTCGGCATCGACAGTCAGCACCCCGTGCGGGTTGCCAAGGCGCGCGGCGGTGATCACGCCGGTCAGCTCGAATTCGCCGTCCTCGGTCCAGCGCCAGCCGTGATGGGCAAGCGCCGGACCGGCAAGGACCACCAAGGCCAGGATATCCAGCAGGTGGCGGCGGGTCAGGGTCATGGGCGGCCTCCTTGCGGTTTGCCCGAGTGTGCCCCGGTTCGGCGGCAGCGCGGGATGACAAGGCGGTGAGCGTTCTTTGCACCTTGTCGCGGCGATGCTGCCGGTGTCTGTGACTGCCGACCGGAAGGGGGACCCGGATGCGCAATCTCTGGACAGTGCTGGCGATCTGGGCGGCAGGCCTGGGGGCGGCGGCGCAGTTCGGCAAGATCTCGGTGCTGTACGACCCGGTGCTGGTCGCCCGCTACGGCGGGCAGGGCGAGGTGGCCCTGGGCCTGATGGTGTCGGTCGTCGGGCTGGTCGGACTGGTCTTCGGCACCACGGCGGGCATCCTCGTGGCGCGGATCGGGCCGCGCCGGGCGATGGTGGCGGCCTTGGCGATGGGGGCGGCGGTGTCGGTCGGGCAGTCGGTGCTGCCCCCCTATCCGGTGATGATGCTGCTGCGGGCGGTCGAGGGCATCTCGCATCTGGCCATCGTCGTCGTCGGCCCGACCGCCATTGCCGCAGCGGCAGGCCAGCGGCACCTCGGCGCGGCGATGACGCTGTGGTCCAGCTTTTTCGGGCTGACCTATGCCGTCCTGGCCCTGGTCGCGCCGCCCCTGGTGGCCGCGCAGGGGGCCGGGGCGCTGTTCCTCGCGCATGCGGCCTGGATGGCGGCGTTGGCGGGGTTGATGGTCTGGCTCATGCCGCCCGATGCGCCGATGGGCGTCGCGGCTGCGGGCGGCGGTGTCATCGCGCAGCACCGGGCGATCTACGCCAGCCCTTTTGTCTCGGCTCCTGCCATGGGGTTCGGCTGCTACACGGTGCTCTACATCGCGCTCCTGACCTTTCTGCCGCCGCTGTTTCCCGAAGAGATGCGCGCGAGGGCGGCGGCGGGGCTGCCGCTGGTGTCGATTGCCGTATCGCTGACGCTGGGCGTCTGGCTCTTGCCCAGTTTGGGCGCGGTGCGGCTGGTGCAGGGCGGGTTCGCGGTGGCGATCCTGGGACTGGCAATCTTCGGCGCAGGCTTGGGCTCGCGCCTGCCGATGGAGATCGGCGCGACGGTGACTTTCGCCGCCCTCGGCATCGTGCAAGGTGCAAGTTTCGCCGCCATCCCCGCGCTGAACGCCGCTCCGCAGGACCGGGCCCGCGCCGCAGGGGCCATCGCGCAGCTGGGCAATCTTGGCACCACCACCGGCACGCCGCTTCTGGCGGCGATGATGGCCGCTTTCGGCCCTTTCGCGGTGGTGGTCTTTGCGGTGCCGTTCTGCATGCTGGGCATCGTATTGCACAGCTGGCAGGCGGCGCGGCGCGCGCGCTACTGATGCACTAGCACGGTGCGCTTTTCGGAGCCGTCCTTTGACTCGACCACCACTTCGTTGCCCTTCTCCGCCTCGGCGACGATGAACTCGTAGAACCGCAGTGCGTTGCGGACGACCTCGGCGTAAGATGTCGCCTCCGTCCGGTCCTTGAGCGCCCGAAGTCGTTCCATCGACTTCGCAGGCATCTCGAACTGGACGCGCGTGCTCTCGCGTCCGTCGTCAGCCAGTGTCTCCGTTCTTGCCAAAGTAATACCCAATGATAGCGCCAAAGATCGGACCGGTGGCCGTCCAGAACCCCGACACGGCAGCGAAGCTACCGGAATAGAGACCGTAGGCACCAAGGCCCGTGGCTCCCGCAGCAATCCCGGACATGACCAGGTATGCGATCCGAAAGCGTCTGACGTCGTTGTTCTCGCGTCGCCTTTCCTTGATCTCCTCGATGGCTATGTTGATCTGCCAATCCTCCCCGACTGGGGCGAGTTGGTCCTTGATTGTCATGGGTGGCCCTTTCACGGGGGCCGGGAAGTACCCTTACCTTCCTTCGGCTCAAGGTGGATAAGAATTTTTCACGACCTTCATGGTTGGTCTTCCTCCGCTACCCAGAAGCAAAAAGTCCCTCCCAAGGGATGCGCCCGGCCATTACTGATGTGCCCAGGACGCAATTCACATCAGTAACACATCACCGTCAGAAAGCAAGTGCGTAAACTTCGTTCACTCTCCGTTCACATTTTATGGTTGGAGACTCGCGCGGGTTCGCCTATGTCTCTGCTGTTGATGGACGGGGATGATCATGGCCGAGCAGAAGTTCATTTCCGTCCGGGGCGCGCGCGAGCATAACCTCAAGGGCGTTGACGTGGACATCCCGCGCGACCAGCTGGTGGTGATCACCGGGCTGTCGGGGTCGGGCAAGTCCAGCCTCGCCTTCGACACGATCTATGCCGAGGGGCAGCGCCGCTATGTCGAATCGCTGTCGGCCTATGCGCGGCAGTTCCTCGACATGATGGGCAAGCCCGATGTCGACCATATCAGCGGCCTGTCCCCCGCCATCAGCATCGAGCAGAAGACAACGTCGAAGAACCCCCGGTCCACCGTCGGCACCGTCACGGAAATTTACGACTACCTGCGCCTCTTGTTCGCCCGCGTCGGCACGCCCTTTTCGCCAACCACCGGCCTGCCGATCGAGGCGATGCAGGTGCAGGACATGGTCGATGCGGTGATGGCGATGGAGGAGGGGACGCGCGCCTATCTGCTGGCCCCCATCGTGCGCGACCGCAAGGGCGAATACCGCAAGGAATTCATCGACCTGCGCAAGCAGGGGTTCCAGCGTGTCAAGGTCGACGGGGCCTTCCACGAACTGGACGAGCCGCCGGTTCTGGACAAGAAGCTGCGCCATGACATCGACGTGGTGGTCGACCGGATCGTGGTCAAGGACGGCTTGCAGACGCGGCTGGCCGACAGTTTCCGCACCGCGCTGAACCTGGCCGACGGGATCGCCGTGATCGAGACTGCGCCGCCCGAGGGCGAGCCCGAGCGCAAGACCTATTCCGAGAAATTCGCCTGTCCGGTCAGCGGCTTCACCATCGCCGAGATCGAGCCCCGGCTGTTCAGCTTCAACGCGCCTTTCGGGGCCTGCCCGGTCTGTGACGGGCTGGGGGTGGAACTGTTCTTCGACGAGCGGCTGGTGGTGCCCGATCAGGGCCTGCCGATCCCGCAGGGGGCCATCGCGCCCTGGGCCAAGTCCAAAAGTCCCTATTTCACCCAGACGGTCGATGCCCTGGCGCGCCACTACGGCTTTGACAAGAAAAAGAAATGGAAGGACCTGCCGGACCCGGTGAAAGAGCTGTTCCTGCGCGGCTCGGGTGGCCAGGAAATCGAGTTTGCGTACGACGAGGGGGGCCGCGTCTACAAGGTCAAGCGCGTGTTCGAGGGGGTGATCCCCAACATGGAACGCCGCTACCGCGAGACCGACAGCGCCTGGAGCCGTGAGGACATGGAGCGCTACCAGAACAACCGCCCGTGCCACGCCTGCGGCGGCTTCCGGCTGCGTCCCGAGGCCCTGGCGGTGAAGATCGCCGGTGTCCATGTGGGCCAGGTGGTGCAGATGTCGATTGCCGAGGCGCATGACTGGATCGCCACGGTGCCCGCCGCCCTGACCGGGCAGAAGAACGAGATCGCCAGGGCCATCCTCAAGGAAATCCGCGAACGCCTTGGATTCCTTGTGAATGTCGGCCTCAACTATCTGACGCTGTCGCGCAACGCGGGCACCTTGTCGGGCGGCGAATCGCAGCGGATCCGGCTGGCCAGCCAGATCGGCAGCGGGTTGACCGGCGTGCTCTATGTGCTGGACGAACCCAGCATCGGCCTGCACCAGCGTGACAACGACCGCCTGCTGACCACGCTGAAACGCCTGCGTGACACCGGCAATTCGGTGCTGGTGGTGGAACATGACGAGGATGCGATCCGCGCGGCGGATTATGTGTTCGACATGGGGCCGGGGGCGGGGGTGCATGGCGGCCACATCGTCAGCCAAGGCACGCCGGACGAGGTGGCCGCCGACAAGAACAGCCTGACCGGGCAGTACCTGTCGGGGGGGCGGTCGATCACGGTGCCCAAGGTGCGGCGTCGCGGGTCGGGCAAGAAACTGACGGTCGTGGGGGCGACCGGCAACAACCTGCATGACGTGACGGTGGATTTTCCCCTGGGCATGTTCGTCTGCGTGACCGGCGTGTCGGGGGGCGGCAAGTCGACGCTGACCGTCGAGACCCTGTTCAAGACCGCCGCCAGCCGCCTGAACGGCGCGCATGAAACACCCGCGCCTTGCGAGACGATCAAGGGGTTCGAGCATCTGGACAAGGTCATCGACATCGACCAGCGCGCCATCGGGCGGACTCCGCGTTCGAATCCGGCCACTTACACCGGGGCCTTCACACCGATCCGCGACTGGTTCGCGGGGCTGCCCGAGGCCAAGGCGCGCGGCTACCAGCCGGGCCGTTTCAGCTTCAACGTCAAGGGCGGACGCTGCGAGGCGTGCCAGGGCGACGGGTTGCTGAAGATCGAGATGAACTTCCTGCCCGATGTCTATGTCACTTGCGAGACCTGCAAGGGCCATCGGTACAACCGCGAGACTCTGGAAATCAAATTTAAGAACAAGAGCATCGCCGACGTTCTTGACATGACGTGCGAAGATGCGCAGGGGTTTTTCCAGGCCGTGCCCGCGATCCGCGAAAAGATGGATGCGCTGTGCCAGGTGGGTCTGGGCTACATCAAGGTGGGCCAGCAGGCGACCACGCTGTCAGGGGGCGAGGCGCAACGGGTCAAGCTGTCCAAGGAACTGTCGCGCCGAGCCACCGGGCGGACCCTGTACATCCTGGACGAGCCGACCACCGGCCTGCACTTCGAAGACGTCCGCAAGTTGCTGGAAGTGCTGCACGAACTGGTCGAGCAAGGGAACACGGTGGTGGTGATCGAGCACAACCTGGACGTGGTCAAGACCGCCGACTGGGTGATCGACATCGGTCCCGAGGGCGGCGACGGCGGGGGCCGGATCGTGGCCACCGGCACGCCCGAGGACATCGCGCGGGTCGAGGCCAGCCATACGGGGCGCTACCTCAAGGACATGCTCAAGGTGCGGCGGGGGGGGGGGGGGGGTGGAGGCCCCCCCCCCCCCCCCCGGGGGGTGACCCCCCCCCAAACCGGATATTTACGTGTGGTGAGCCGAGAAGCCGCGCCCGGGTGTGGGCCCGAAGGGCGGGTATACGCCCACCACGGCCCGGGTGGTCAAAGACCC